>JAFVBJ010000001.1 GCA_017480035.1 Candidatus Saccharimonadota bacterium
CCACTGTGCCGTCAACGTAACCGAATTAGCATTGCTTGTGTTTATGTTTGTATTTCCGGTGTAATTTGAGGAAGGTTTAGGCAATCAGATAAAACGCTTGCGTTTTTCAGGATTAGACCGAAGTGCCGAGGCAGGAGTATGATAAAATAGGAATAGTTGGGCTGGAAGAAAGGAATACTGTGACAGAAAAGAAACGATGGGACACCGACAGGCACCGTGAATATAACCGATTGAGAATGAGAGCCATTAGCAAGAGCGACCGGCAAAACCGAAAACTTTCACGGTTTTCTTCGCTGCTTGCGAAAATTCGCGAGTATGAAGCCGATGGCTTATCGGACGAGGAAATCGTTCGGCGGCGAATATAAGAAAACTGTCAAAAAGGCTAAAGAAACGGCCGGAAAGCCGGTCTACATTATGGATTGGGAGAAGGGTAGGCCGATCAAGTTTGAAAGTCTGTTGATCACATCAGGTACCAAGCACCACTAAAATCGGGAGAATTAGACTCTTGACACGGCTATTTCGTGAGACCAGAAAACTGGTGCGACATCAGATGCAGGCCAAGCCTCGCCGAACATTAAAAAGTCACAAAAAAGGCGGGACACCCCCGTTATTCACGAGGATATCCCATGCTTTGCGCCGCCATGCGATATCCATGGACGACGTCCTAATGTGGTCGGGGCGACAGGACTCGAACCTGCGACCTCGACTTCCCAAAAGTCGCGCGCTACCAACTGTGCTACGCCCCGGTCGACCTCTCTTATAATACCACAAAAATTAGAATTTTACAAGAGAGAAGAAAACTCATATAATATATATTATGAATAAACTTTCTCGCGCAAAAGGCGCTTTGTCTCGGAAACAGCCTCATCGAAAAACGCGGCTATGATTCTTATGATGTGATGAATAAATATCTTGCTTAGGTAAATCTCGGCTATTGCTCGTACGATGATTAAAAGGGCTGAAATCGAAGAGCTTGCTGAAAAACTTTTTGAAATGAAAACTTGTCCGATTCTTCGCACACGTTTCGAAGAAGACCCGGAATTTGAAAATCGAAGCGAAAAATGTTAAAATAATAAAATGAAATCTGAAAATACTATTCCGAAACATATTGGTTTTATTGTTGACGGTAACCGCCGCTGGGCGCGCGAACGAAATCTCCCGACCCTCGAAGGTCATCGTCGTGGCTTCAAAAAAGTTGAGATGGTTGCGACTGAAATGATTGAAAAAGGCGTTGAATTTGTCTCGTTTTATCTTTTTTCGACCGAAAACTGGGACCGTTCCGAAGAAGAAGTCAGCTATCTTATGGATCTTCTTCGTCACAATGCAAAACGTATGACAAAAAAGTTTAAAAAAGAGAACATTCGATGCGTAATCATGGGTCGTGCTGAACCGGCGCCACAGGATATTCTGGACGCATTACATAAACTCGAAGATGAAACGAAAGACGGAACGCGCGGAACAGTTTGTATCTGTTTTAATTACGGCGGTCAATGGGAAATTGCTGATGCTTTCTCAAAGATGCTCGAAGACGGATTTTCTGGCGAAGTGACGCCGGAAATCGTCGCAAAATATCTTTATCACCCCGAAGTCCCGCCTTGTGATTTGATTGTTCGAACTTCTGGCGAAGAACGTATCTCTGGTTTTCAACTTTGGCGCGCCAGCTATTCAGAATTTCTTTTCTTGAAGAAAAAATTCCCTGGCATCACCGCGAAAGACTGCGACAAAATCCTTGAAGAATTTTCATCTCGCTCCCGCCGCTTCGGTAAATAAAAATCCCCGTCATATTAGACGGGGATGAGGTGTGTCCACCAGGAAAATCTAATTAGATGCGAAATTGCGAAGAAGAGAATCGCGAAAGCAACGAGCAAATGCGTAATATAAACCGCAGCACTTGCAATATCTTTCGTGCGTTTGATTTTCTCGTCGCGCTTGAGCGTAATTCGGTCGGCAACTTCCTCGACCGCAGAATTCATCGTCTCGATAATGAAATCGAGCAAGAATAAAAAGACGATAATCACGATTTCGAGCACATTAAATTTCGTGGTAATGCCGAGAACGATGCTCGCGATTAGCATAATCGGATATATGCGGTGAACAGTGCTGGACTCTTTGAGCATGATTTTTATCCCATTATTCGAGTCCTGGATGTTGCGAAGAAGATGTTTGAAAAGATTCTTCTTATCCGGTTTTTGATATTCCATAACTACACCTCCGAAAAGTACTTTGATTTTGCGACGACTTTGTCGCTTGCAACATCTATATTATAACATAAAATCAATAAAAAATCAATGAAAGATAAAAAAATAAGAAACAATACGTAGTGTTATAATATAAACATGAACGCAAAAGATGCTAAAAATCTCAAAGATTTTGATAAATTCTTAACTGAAAATTGCGCACGACCGGAAATCGCCGCTGATCGCTTGAGTTGTATCATGGGCGTCATTATCGACATTAAGCCGTCTTGTATTATCGATTTTAATCTTGATGATGCAAAAAATATGGATATGAAAAAATTTGAAAAATTCTTGAAAGACCTCGGACTGAAATTTTATTATGAAAAAACCGACCTAGGCGAAGAATCATTTATCCGTTTTACACACACTTATTTCATCTCGAAAACCGCCGAAACTCTCGATTTGATTGTCGACGCCGAGCGTGAACTTTACGACCATTTCGACGAAAACGAGCCGAATTCTCCGGTCATTAAAATCATCCACCGAAAAATAGGACGCCTCCTCGGCTACCCTGAAACTGCGACCGATTGGTTTCTTATCCGCACTGAAAAAATGGACCTCGACGAGATGGATAAAGATGAATATATGAAAGACCTCCAAAAATATCACCACTTCATCCACAGTCGCACAAACGATGAAGAAGAATTTATAGTATACGACAGACCAATTCACGCCGCGATGGAAAAATACACACCGCTTTCCGCGAAATTACTCCGCGAGTCCAAACCCGAGAAACGTTGGCTCTAGCTATTTCAAAAACATTTCAACAATTCGTTGTTTCAAATACCACTCAATTTCATCGAGCGAAAGCGTAATCTCTCCGCGAAAATATTTCAAAATCATGAAAGTTGCGCCATCTGTAAAAAATGCAATATCAAGGTCAAGCATTGGTTTATCGACCGCATGTTCGCGCAGACTTTCATGAATCACTTTGTCGATTTGGCGACTTAGTTTTGAGAGGTAGAGAATTGGCGCGTCAGACGACAAAAGTTGACGATAAAGTTCTTCATGTTCGCCAAGAAATACAAAAATTTGATGTAGATAAATCGGGAAATCTTCAACTGAAGTCATTTTTTCAGCCGAAGCGTCAAGTGTCTCAATAAATTCATTTTCTAGTTCTTCTGCCACCTCAAAAATATTGTCATAATGTGCGTAAAATGTACCGCGCGTCACTTCTGCGCGTTCGGCTAGCTCCGCCACCGTGATATTATTCAGGGCTTTTTTCTCGGCCAGAAGTTCCGCAAAAGCCTGCTTGATTTTCTCGTGTGTACGCTTTTTTGAGCTGTATTTTATCTCTTTCATATTGACATTATATCATACATCTGTCTAAAATTATACATTTGTATAAAAAATGTACTGTAAAAACATTGAAGATAGAGGTAAAATAGCTTCAAATTTAATCAAATAAAAGGTCATAGAATGAAAAAAATTACTGATTTTATTGTCGAGCATTGTTATGCCGTGCTTGTCGTGATGGTCGCGCTTGCCGGGCTTTCCGCTTTCGTTTCTCAAAACGTTAATATTAACCACGATATCATGAAATATATGCCGGAATCTTCCGAAACTAGCCAAGGTAAGAAAATCATGGATGAAGAATTTGGTGACGTCGCGACTTCAAATTATACAATCATGTTTGAAAATCTCGATGAATCCGAAAAAGATGAGATGAAAAATTATTTCGAAACAGTCGACGACGTTGAAACTGTAAGTTATGATGAGTCTGAAAACTATAATCGCGAAGTTGACGGCACTAAATACACTCTTTATTCTATCAGTGTCAAAGGCGAAGCCGACGGCACATCCGCTAAAACTGTCTATGACACGATTCATAACCATCTAAAAGATGCGAAAAACGAAAACGGGGAAGAGAAATACACCTTCTTTGAAAAAGGCGACGTCGCAACAAGTAATGGCTCTGTCCTTAATATCGTTATCATCATTCTCGCTATCGGCGTTGCACTCTTAATTATTACTATTATGTCCGAAAGCTATATCGAACCGTGGCTTTATCTCACTTCGATTCTTATCGCTGTCCTCATCAACAAAGGCACGAACATCATCTTCCCAAGCGTTTCGCATATCACTGATTCAATCGCAGCTATTTTACAACTCGCACTTTCGATGGATTATTCCATCATGCTTGCCGAGCGCTATCGCCAAGAGCGCAAACTCGAAAGCAACAAAGTTAAAGCGATGAAAAACGCACTTTCTGCTTCGTTCTCATCAATTTCTGCATCGAGCGTCACAACTATTGTTGGCCTTGCGGTCTTGATTTTTATGTCATTCACTATTGGTCGCGATATGGGTCTTGTCCTCAGTAAAGGTGTCCTGCTTTCGCTCGTTTCGATTTTTACTACTCTCCCGGCCTTCTTGCTTCTTTTCGACAAGAAAATTATCGGCTCAAAGAAAAAATCTCCACGTTTTAATATGGGCTTCATGGGTAAATGGGCAAACTTCATCCGTTTCGCTGCTATCCCGGCTTTCTTAATTGTTTTTGGCGGTTCGATGATTTTGAAAGGCAACGTTGGCATCGAATATACTGGCGCTAATAACAATAAAATCTCCGAAATTTTTGACGAAACAAACCAAATCGCTATCATTTATAATAATGAAGATGAAGCTCGCCTTGCAAAAATCTGCAAAACTTATGACAAAAATGACAAAGTCAAAGAAGCGCTTTGTTTTGGCAATACTATTGGCGAGCAGATGAAATATGATGAGTTGAAAGGCAAAGCCGACGACCTCGGTTCCGAAATGAATGTCGACGATTATCTTATTAAAACTCTCTACTATCACTATTACGACCCGAACGAAACTAATGAAATGACGCTCGAAGAATTTGTCACTTTCATCCAAGAAAAAATCATGAATGACAAAAATTTCTCTGCTGACATCAGTTCGAATATGCGTTCCGAAATCGAAAGACTCAGCAACTTCGTCGTGAAGTCAAAAATGAACAAAGAACGCTCTCTTTCAGAGCTTGCTAAAATCTTTGAAATGGACGAATCTTCACTGAAAAAAGTCTTCGTGCTTTACGCCAACAATGAGAAAAATTCTACTCTCGGAAAATCCGTCTCAAATTCCACTATGACGCTCGCTGAATTTGCTAATTTCGTCAACAACGTCGTCCTGAAAGATTCTGAATATTCAAAGGAAGTTTCTTCGTCTGCCAAAACAAAATTAGCACTGCTTTCTAAATTCACAAATAAATCTACCATCAATAAAAATATGAACGCGAGCGAACTCTCGAACTTACTCAGTATCGACAAATCAAAAGTCGGAAGTGTATTCCAGTACGAAGCATATTTAAACCACGTTGATGAAATCGCCACGGCTAAGCAAAATGGTGAATCTCAAATCCAGGCTGAAATTACCGTGCAGATAAATAATCAAGCTGAAACTGTTATAGCGGGTATGGTTGCGCAGGCTGTAGCCAATGGAATAATTCCTGACGTTGAGGCTGCAAAGACTGCCTATGCTGACGCAATTCGTGAAAA
Organism: Candidatus Saccharimonadota bacterium; assembly: GCA_017480035.1. Lineage (GTDB taxonomy): Bacteria > Patescibacteriota > Saccharimonadia > Saccharimonadales > Saccharimonadaceae > Nanosyncoccus. The sequence goes on from JAFVBJ010000001.1 coordinate 5,735, forward strand.
TGTCAGAACGAGTATCCGTGAAAATTATGGTGCGGCAATCGAAGCTGCAGTTCGCGAAGCTGCACAGCCGACCATTGACGCCACGACAAATCAAATCATGGCTCAAATCGCAGCCGAAGCTGCTGAAATCAAAAATTCTCCAGTTGAATTTGTAAATTTCATTCTCGACCATCAAAATGACGAAATGCTCGCCGGAAATCTCGATTCTGCGACAAAAACAAGTTTGAAACTTGCAAAAACCGTGATGGATGCTGTTAACTCAAACAAGAAATTCACCTACACTGCCCTTGCTAAAACTTTCAATCTCGACGCTTCGCAACTTCGTTTGCTTTATTCATTAAACTATTTCACAAACATCAATAAAAATCCGAAAATGACCGTGAGAACTCTCGTCGAATTTCTAAATAGTTCAATCATAAATAACGAGAAATATAACAAATCGCTCTCATCCGACCAAAAACAAACTCTCACTATCGTCACCGACTTGATGAACCATTCGATTAGCAACGATAAATATACCGCGAAGAAAATGTTCGACCTCCTGAGTCCGCTTTCAAATAACTTAAAATCTGAGCTCATCGACTTGCTTTATATGTACCACGGTTCACTTTATCATTACGATGATTCATGGACTTTAAGCCTTGAGCAATTCATCAATTACCTCCACGGCACTATCCTAAAAGACAAACGTTTTGACGACAAAATCGATTCAAGCAAAAAAGAAACTATTGAAAAAGCCAACGACAAAATCTCTGACGCAAAAAAACTTCTCGTCGGAAAAAATCATTCGCGTGCGATTCTAAATACAACGCTTGAGGCCGAAGGCGATGAAACTTTTGCCTTCATCGAACAGTTAAAATCCGACATCAACTCCGAGAATGCCCAAGTTTTCGTGATTGGCAACTCGCCGATGGCGCTCGAAATGAGTAAAACTTTCAACGACGAAATGAATTTCATCACCATCCTGACGATGATTAGTATCTTCGTTGTTGTGGCAATCACGTTCAAATCACTTCTCATTCCAGCAATTCTCGTTCTCATCATCCAATCTGCCGTCTGGATTACAATGAGTATTCTGAGCTTGACCGGCAGCAGTGTCTACTTTATTGCTATCATCATCGTCCAAGCTATCCTTATGGGCGCCACTATCGATTATGCTATCCTCTACACGAGCTATTATCTCGAACATCGCAACAAGAAAATCGACGTAAAGAAAGCCCTCATCGAATCATACAACAAATCATTCCCAACCATTATTACATCTGCTTCTGTGCTTGTCATCGTCACTTACATCGTCGGTAGTTTCGATAAAGCTGGCTCCGCAATCGCTGCTAAAATCTGTATCACAGTTTCCGAAGGAACGCTCTGTTCTGCGATTCTGATTTTGCTAATTTTGCCAGCACTTCTCGCAAGTTGTGATAAACTTATATTAAGAAAACATTCTAAATAGGAGTTTTTAATGGAATCAATCGAAAAGAAAATCAACGGTTTCCTCGGTGCCGCCATCGGTTCGACACTGATTATGACCGCCCTCGGTGTATTTTTCTTCATCTTTCCGGGCACAATGCTCGCGATTATGCGCACCGCTATCTCGCTAATTTTAATCGCTTCTGGTATCGTCATGATTGCTCGCGATATGCAAAGCGGGAGATTATTTAGTCTCTTTTCGACCAGCCTGATGGGCATTTTCCTTGTTATTATGGGTGTTATTATTGCCATTTATCCTCAAACTCTCTACATCGTCACAATCGCCTTTGGCGTCTACATGATTTTAAGTTCCGTCATGCAGTTGAATATCGCTAGCCAAATTCGAGGCACTAGTGCCTATAATGTCGCTCTTGTCACGAATATCATTGGCTTGCTCTGTGGCGTAATTATGATTATTCATCCGGGCGAATCAGACGAAGTTATCGTGATGATTGCCGGTGCAGTTTTGATGATTTATGGTATTTCTGGCCTCATCGACACCATCATTTTGAAATCGAAAATTGACAAAGTTAAAGACACCGTCAAATCTAGCGTCAAAACTGCGAAAAAAGCTGCCAAAAACCTCATTGAAGACGCCGAAGAAGCTGAGATTGTCGAAAAATCCGATGAAAAATCGGATAAAAATTCCGATAAAAAATCCGCAAAAAAAGCTTGACATAATCATAAAAATCATTTATAATATATATAAGTCGCGAGAAAATGGCATTATTAGCCATCTCGCGTGATATATATGGTGGGCGAGAGGCCTAGGCTTTTGCTCAAACCTCTCCCCACTCCTTATCGTACCTTCCACTTACAACTGGGTTCGGTGTTCGCAACCCCTTCTTAAAATGTGCTAAATGTGCGAGAAGAATAGAATACCACCACGGAGCTATACGCTCCATGTAAAAGAACCAAGAAAGTTTACAAAATCACCACTGACACTACACCCGGTAGTGCCGCAACGTCTCTTTGAGACAGAAACTTTCGAACACAAACCCAGTTTATTCCTCTCCCCCGAGCAGAACATCGCTCGGGGGCTTTTTATGTGATAAAATCATAATATGAGTAAAGTTTATTATACAAAAGATATTTCTCCGGCTGGGCTTGAAAAGGTCTATAAAGCCCTCGGAGTTGGACTAAAAGGTAAAATCGGCGTAAAAGTTTCGACCGGCGAAAAAGGTGCTAAAAATTATCTCAAAGCAGATTTGATTGGTCCATTCGTCAAAAGTCTGAATGGTACAATCCTCGAATGCAACACTGCTTATCCTGGTGCGAGAAACACCGTCGAAGATCACATGAAAGTTGCCGAGGAACATGGTTTTACTAGCTTCGCCGAGGTTGACATCATGGATGCTGATGGCGAAATTAAAATCCCCGTAAAAAACGGCAAACACTTAAAATACGATTTGATTGGTAAGAACTGGGATAATTACGACTCGTATATTAATCTCGCGCACGCCAAAGGTCATATGATGGGCGGTTTTGGTGCGAATTTAAAGAACCAGTCAATCGGTATCGCTTCCAGAAACGGTAAAGCCTACATCCATTCTGCCGGTCATACTGAAGACCCAGACGCTTGTTGGACTGACGAACACGAGCAAATCGACTTTATCGAATCAATGGCAGAAGCTGCCACCGCTGTTGCTGACTACGTTAAAGAGCAGGGAAAACAGATTGTCTATATAACGGTCATGAACGCAATTTCGACTTCTTGCGATTGCGACGCAAACCAAGACGATCCGGTAATGAAAGATCTCGGTATTATTGCTTCACTTGATCCAGTCGCTAACGACCAAGCATTTATCGATATGGTTTGGAACTCGTCCGACCCGGGCGCAGAGAAGTTGAAAGCTCGTGTTGATGGACAGCTCGGTCGCGAAATTCTGCCATACGCCGAAAAACTCGGCCTCGGCTCTCGCGAGTACGAACTTATTGAAATCTAAAATCAGGCCCTTCGGGGCTTGATTTTTTATGGAGTTTAGAGTATAATAATATGCGTATCCTTTTGGGTCGGTAGCTCAGCTGGTTAGAGCACGGGCCTTTTAAGCCCGGTGTCGAGGGTTCGAGCCCCTCCCGACTCACCACTATAAAATTACGCTAAATAGGCGTAATTTCTTTTGTTTTTATGCTATAATTTATTTATATGAAACTGCGGGTTTTGGTTATTATCCCGGCTCATAATGAAGCCGAGTCTATCGAAGGTGTACTCCGCGACATTTTGCATGAACTAAAAAGCGTCGACATCCTCGTTGTAAATGATTGTTCGACCGACGAAACTGTCGAAAAAATCCAAAAATTCGATAAAAACATCAAAATCCTCAATAATCCTTTCAATCTCGGCTACGCACTCTCGATTCAGACCGGTATTAAATATGCTGCTCGCCATGATTATGATTTCGTAATTCAAATGGACGCTGATGGACAGCATCTTGCTCTTGAAGCGAAGAAATTGCTCGATGCTTGCGTCGAAAAGAAAGCCGACATTGTCATCGGCTCTCGTTTTAAGAAGAATACTGGCTATAAATCGCCATTTTTCCGTCGTTTTGGCACAAAACTTTTTGAAGGTATGATTCGGATTTTTACCGGCAAAACCATTAAAGATCCGCTGACTGGTTTCCAATGTCTAAACCGCAGAACTATCGATTATTATGCAATTCCTGGAAACTACCCCGAATATCCCGATGCCGGACTTTTAATCGAAATGTTGATGAAAAAATACAAAATCGTCGAAGTCCCCGTAAAAATGAAACAGCGCGAAGCAGGTGTTTCGATGCATGCCGGTTTTATCCAGCCGATAAAATATATGATAACCCAACTTTATACTTGCGTAATAATTTTTATTAAATTTATAGGAAGGACAAAATGAGCAACATCCCATTTATCATCATCGCTATCACCGTAATTTTATATATCATCATTTCAATCCGTCGCGACAAACTTTCCGTTGCCGCTTCGTTTGGTTGGATAATTTTCTGCCTTTTAATGTTCTTTTTCGCAATCTTCCCGACTTCGCTTGATAATCTTGCCTTTTCGCTCGGCATCTCTTATCCGCCGACGCTTTTCTTAACAATTTGTATCGTCGTTTTGTTCGTTTCTAACTTTCGCGACGACAAAACTATTGACGAATTAAAGAAAAAAGTCGACGACCTATCCCAAGAAGTCTCGATTTTAAAAGGTGAGAAAAATGACAAAAAATAAGAAAACTATAGTTTTCTTTAATGGAGTATATCTCCCCCATCTCGGCGGCGTCGAGCGCTACACTTTTGAGCTCGCGAACCGCCTGAAAGATGCATATAATATATATATCGTCACTTCAAATACCGAAAATCTCGCGCCGATTTCAATCGAAAATGGCATCAAAATTTTTCGTTTGCCAACTAGAAAACTTTTAAAAAATCGTTTGCCAAGTTTAAAGAAAAGTGAAGAATATAAAGCATTAATTTCTGAAATCGAAAACTTAGAAATCGACCACATTATCATCAACACGCGTTTCTATGAAACGACTTTTCTCGGCCTAGACCTCGCTAGGCTAAAAAATCTTACGCCAATCATTATTGACCATTCCGGCGGTTTCGTTTTAAAGCCGTACGAAAAAACTTGTATAAAAAAAATCAAATCTTTCTCGCCAAAATTCTATTCCGTCTCAAAAACCAATCAAAAATTCTTGAAAGAAAATTTCAATATTTCTTCGCACGGGATTTTTTCTAACGCTATCGACTCATCGAAAAATTTTACGAAAAAATCGAACTCACCAGTAAAAATTCTTTTTGCTGGGCGTATCATGAAAGAAAAAGGAATCGTTGATTTGCTCGAAGCGTATCGTAAAATTAAAAATCACGTCAACGCTGAACTGATTGTTGCTGGCGATGGCAAGCTTCTAAAAACACTCAAAGAAAAGTATCGCGGCGTCAAATTTCTCGGAAAAGTTAGCCATGAGAAAACCTTGCAACTCTTTCGCGAAGCTGACATTTTTGTCTTTCCGACTTACTACCGCGAAGGTTTTCCAACCGTTTTGCTCGAAGCTGGGACAAATAAATGCGCCGTAGTGATTTATGACGATAGTGGCGGCGCAAGGGAATTAGTTGGCGGGAAAGAGAATGCCGCCCTCGCAAAACAAAAAAATATCGAGGATTTGAAGCGTAAACTCGAACAACTCATTTCCGACGAAGAATATCGTCGCTCACTCCAAGAAAATCTTTTTGCTCGCGTCAATGAGAAATACACTTGGGATAAAACTATCGCAAAAATCAAGGAGGAGCTCGAAAAATGAAAAAGCTAAAAACGTTCATAAAAGAAGTTTTTTCGGTGCACAAAATCCCGTTTTTAGTGCTCGGTGCCCTTAATCTTCTCCTTTTTCTCTACACGATAAAATCTGACGATGTTAAACATATTAAAATCGCCATCTTCGCACTTTTTGGATTTATTTTACTCGAATTTTCCTTGCTCTTGGTCTATCATTTCCTGAAAGAAAAGAAACACTTTCCGCTCGAAAAAATTTTCCTTTTTCTCGCGATTCCGCTCGGGCTTTTACAAGTTTTTATTACCCCATTTAACCAACTTCCAGACGAACTTGTCCATATTTTCCGCACCTACGATATCTCTGACGGGCATCTCGTTTCAACCAAAAATGAAGAAGGTCATTACCGCACAAAAATCTCAAAAACTTATTGGGATGTCTTAAATAACGGTCAAGGTGACAGTAATTATTATAAAAAAGTTGCGAAAGATATTTTTGCTCCGACTAGCGAAGAAAAATGGGGCTGGGATTTTGATAATGCTGCGACTTATCATTCGCTCGCGTATGCACCACAAGTCACTGGTGTTGCGGCCGGAAAATTCGTGCGCCTTCCAATTGTTTTAACGATGTATCTTGGTCGCATTTTCGCGCTTGCCGCATTTATTGCTGTGATTTATTTTGCCATCAAACTTACCCCAAAGTATAAAGAATTTTTCGTGCTTTTTGCGCTTCTTCCAATGTCGCTCCAGCAGGGAATGGCTTATTCTGCCGACTCAGTGTTGATTGCCTTTTGTTTTCTTCTTATTGCGCTCGCCATTAAATATGCCTACGGCAGTGATAAAACTCTCTCGAAGAAACAAATCACTGCACTCTACGTCGTCACAGCGGTCGTTTCTTGCGTAAAACACCTCGCTTATCTCCCACTTGGTCTTTTATTCATGCTGATTCCGGCTAAAAAATTCGGTTCCGCGAAGAAAAAATATTTGCACCTTTTTCTCATCGTCGTGCTTTGCGTCGCATTAGAATTTATCTGGTCTAACATGCAGGACAAAAGCGTTGTAGCTGCCGCAACGACCGAAGCCGAAGCCTTGCCGGCATATAGTTTTATTAAGTTCATTATCGTGTCATTTGCTATGATTTTCGGCGTACGAACCGAAGAGCTCATGAAAAGTACTGTCGGAACCAACATTTCCTACAACAATTTCAGTACCCCATCGATAATTTATGTTTACCTTTTTATTGGACTCGTCGCCGTGATGATTTTGAGAAGTTCCGAAAAACTCGTCTTGAAAAAATACGACAAATTAATTTTCTGCCTCACGCCAATCATTCTTTCGCTCGCGTTCTACTATGCCGCAACATACCAATGGAATTTCCGTTCCGAGACGACCATTTCCGGCATACAGGGTCGTTATTATCTGCCGTTTTTAACGCTCATCCCATTCATCGCGCATCACGAGAAAAAGAATGCCACGCCGTTAAAAGTCGACTATGTTTTCTACTTCGCAATTTTCTCGAATTGCTGTATTCTCGCGCTAAAAATGTTGCATAATTTATAGGAGGAAAAATGAAAACTTTCTTGAAAAAATATTGGAAATTCATTCTTGCCTTCACAGTCTTAAATTTTGGTTTCATGGCCTATGAATTCATTTATTATGGCATCGATAAGACTCCGCGCATGAAATATGTTGCATTGATTACTTTCGCGCATGCAATACTCGAATTTGGCTCGATTTTCCTCTACGCTAAAATGAAAGCAAAAAACATCAAGCTCGAAAAAATTTTCGCTTGCCTTGCGCTCATTCTCGGAATTTTTCAAATTGCTGTTACGCCTTTTGATGCAGTTTCTGATGAAAAAGTCCATTTCTTGCGTGCCTTTGAAGTTAGTCAAGGGCATTTTACTGCGACACGCGAGAAAAAGATTAGCCACTATGCTTCGAATGTTCCAATCGAAATCTATAATTCCGAGTATCAACTCCAAGACGACCATAAACAATATAATCGCATGTTTGAAAATCTATTTAAGAACAGTGGCGAGACAGTTTCGATACCTTATGACGATGCCGCAAGTTATAGCCCGTTCGCTTATACTCCGCAAGCACTCGGACTTGCTATCGGTCGATTCTTGAACTTTTCGCCGATGATTTGTTTCTATCTCGGTCGCTTATTTATGTTATTTACTTTTGTTCTAATTTGTTATTTTGCCTTAAAATTAATGCCAAAATATCGCGAATTCATGCTTTTTGTAATGCTCCTTCCGATGACTTTGCAACAGTGTATGGCATATTCTGTCGACGCACTTTTAATTTGTATGAGTTTTCTTTTAATCGCTTCTATTATGCGCGCAATTTACGGCGAAGAAAAAACTATCAAGAAGAAACTCCTTTTTACGATTTATTTCTCCGGTATTTTCGTAGTTTTCTTGAAACATCTCGCCTACGCACCAATTCTTTTGCTTTTCTTGCTTATCCCGTCACAAAAATTCAAGCATAAATTCGAAAAATATATCCATCTCATCGTCATTGTCGGCATCGCCTATTTCATTAACGGACTTTTCTTGCCAGTCACACTCACGAAAGATACTTTTGTCTCGACTTACGAAACGACTAAAGCCGAGACCGATTATTATGACCTCACGATTATGTCTGCCGGCACTTTCTTTGGTTACCACCCGACTTTTCTCGTAAACTCAATGTTTGGTATTGTTCTCGATTACGGGTTTCACGACGCACCAGTTTTGATTTATAACTACATTGTGATTATCTTCGCGATTGTTCTCATCATGAAAAATGTCGAAAAATTTCAACAGAAAAAGTTTGAGAAACTTGTCGCTTGGGCGATTCCAATCATCATTGTCGCGATGCTTTACTACGTCGCGTACGCGATGTGGCATATGTTCTCGGAAGACGGTCTCACGATTCGTGGTGTTCATGGTCGTTATTTCCTCCCGTTCTTGCCAATTATTCCATTCATGCTCCACCCAAAAAAGCCGTATCTAAAAGACAAAATGGACGTAGACTACGTTTTTCTGTTTGGAATTTTTGCGAACGTCGCTATTATTATTACGAAGTTCCTCTTACATTTTTAGAAAAATATGGTATAATATAGAAAAGGGCAATAATTTTTATGGACGATAAAATTTTTCGCAAAATCCTCCACGAACTCGCAAAAGAAAATGGTTATAAAGTTACGCGCATCATTGACGGCGTTTTTGAATTGAAAAAAGGCAGTAAAAAAGTCTACATCAAAGGCAAAAATTTCGGACTTAATTCCGCGCTATCTAGCGCATTTTCAAAAAACAAAGCTCAGACTTTTGAACTCTTGCGTCGCAATAAAATCAAAGCTGTCCCACACTATGAAATTTACCAACCGGCCTACTACGCGCTTTTTGGCGACCAAGAAAAACGCAATAAAAATCGCATCAACGCCGTAATCAAAAAAGAAAAATTCCCGCTTGTCTTGAAGCCTGCCGAAGGTAATGCTTCGCGCGACGTATCACTCGTGAATGGTAAGCGTGAATTAAATAAAAAAGTGCGAAATCTATTTGTCTATGAAAAAGAACTTGTCCTGTCTCCTTTTCGCGATATTAAACATGAATATCGCGTCGTCATCTTTAATGGCAAAGCTGAACTGATTTTCGATAAAGTAAAAAAAGAACGCGTTAAACGCGGTAAACTTGTCTTTGGCGCAAAGCCAAGAATGCTCGAAAAAACCAAAAAAGGCTACAAAAAACTCGAAACGCTTGCCAAACGCTCCGCAAAAATCCTCAAGCTCGATTTTGCTACAGTTGACATTATTGAAACCGAAAAAGACGGCCTCGAAGTTCTCGAAATCAATTCAAATGTCTGTCTCGGACATTTTGGCGACCAAAGCAAAGAATATTTTGAAGTTGCAAAAGGAATCTATAAAAAAGCCTTCAAAAAAGCCATCAAATAACGCTTCGCATGTCTCTTGTAAAACTGCTTATTTTATGATATAATTTTCTAATGAATTCAGAAAAAATTAGAAACGTTGCAATTATCGCGCACGTCGACCACGGGAAGACTACTCTCGTCGACGCTCTTTTGAAACAGTCGCATACTTTTCGTGATAACCAAGCCGAGATGAGCCAGACTCTCATCATGGACTCTGGTGACCAAGAACATGAGCGCGGAATTACGATTACCGCAAAACAAACCGCCGTTTTTTATGATGGCTATAAAATCAACATTATCGACACTCCAGGCCACGCTGATTTTTCTGGCGAAGTTGAACGCACGCTCAACATGGCAGACGGCGTGATTCTTATCGTTGACGCCCAAGAAGGCCCGATGCCACAAACGAAATTCGTGCTACAAAAAGCCCTCGGACTGCATTTAAAACCAGTGGTTGTGATTAACAAAATCGACAAACCTGCTGCGCGCATTTCTGAAGTTGAATCTGAAATCGCTGACCTTTTCCTTGAGCTCGCTAGCGACGAATCGCAGCTCAACTATCCAATTTATTATGCAATCGCTCGCGACGGTCGCGCTGGAAAAACTACTGACCTCGACGACGATCTTCATGTAATTTTTGAATCAATCATCAACGACATCCCAGCTCCGAGAATTGATGAAAATGAAGGCAAAGGCGCGCAACTTCTCGTCGCTGCGCTTGCCGCCGATAATTATCTCGGAAAATACGCCATCGGCAAAATCGTCCGCGGAAAATTGAAGAAAGGCCAGTCTATTAAAATTTTACAAGCAAATAGCTCGGCTTCGGACCATAAGCCTGGGCGAGCGCCCTCGAGCGCGTCCGAAGGTGAGGCATTTGTTGTAAAATCTGGGAAGATTGACCGTATTTTCACTTATCGCGGCCTCGGCAAAGAAGAAACTGAAGAAGCTTTTGCCGGCGACATCGTCGCTCTTACCGGTCTTGCTGATGCGAATATTGGTGATACTGTTGCAACCGGCGATAATCCGGAAGCTCTTCCAACAATCGAACTCGAGCCACCAACACTTTCAATTTATATTGGCCCAAATACTTCTCCGCTAAAAGGTAAAGAGGGTGAATTTACAACTTCTCGCCAAATTGCCGAACGTCTCGAACGTGAACTAGAAACAAACATCGCTCTTAAAATCAAACCAGATGGTCTTGGTTATAAAGTTTCTGGTCGTGGCGAACTCCATTTGTCTGTCCTGATTGAAACGATGCGCCGCGAAGGCTATGAACTTGAAGCTGGACGTCCAGAAGTTGTTTATAAAGAAATCGACGGTGTAAAATGTGAACCGGTCGAGGAATTGACGATTGAAGTCGATTCTGAATACGTCGGCCCAGTTTCTCAAGAAATGGGCATCAGAAAAGCTGACATGAAGTCGCAAGAGCTTACTTCGACCGGCTCAACTCGCTTTACTTACGAAATCACTACCGCCGCTCTCATTGGTCTTCGCAATAATCTCCTCACCGCAACGAAGGGAACTGTGATTATGAGCTCGATTCCGAAAGGCTATAGGCCAGCGGATAGCAAATATAAACCAGAACGAAACGGCGCTCTCATCAGCTTTGAAACTGGCACTTCGACTGCCTATGCGCTCGATGCTGCCCAAGCTCGCGGTACGCTCTACATTCCGCCGCAAGCTGCTGTCTATCAGGGTATGATTGTTGGTCTCTCAAACAAAAAAGATGACATCGACATTAATATTTGTCGTGAAAAACAGCTCACAAACATGCGTACACACGCTTCAGATGGCGCAATCCAACTTACGCCATATACGCAGCTCAGCCTCGAGCAGTGTCTCGACTTCCTACTTGATGATGAACTTCTCGAAGTCACTCCGAAGAATCTCCGTCTTCGTAAACGCCAACTCGATCCGATTAAACGCAAAAGAGAGAATCGCGAAAATTAACAAAAGCCCCGAATTCCGGGGCTTTTTCATGCGGATGAAAAATGATAAAATAAAGATATGAGCTGTGATTATTTTATCGATTCACATTGTCATCTTCATGACGAAGAATTCTTTGCACCGCACGTACGTGACGAGTTGGTTGAACGCGCACTCTCAAACAATGTGAAAAAAATGATTTTGATTGGCACGGATTATGAAGATTCATTTTATGCTCGCGATTTTGCGATTTCGCGCGACGAAAAACGCGAAACACTTTTTTGGAGCTACGGAGTCCATCCGGACGGAATCAAGAAAGAGCGCAAAGAGCCGGATTTTCATATTGAAAAACCAATCGCGATTGGCGAAGTCGGACTCGACTATCATTATCTCGACGAAGTCGATAATCCGGAATTTGTTGTTTTCGAGCAGAAAAAACTTTTTGAAGAAATGATTGCGCTTGCCGAAAAATACGACCTTCCGATGATTTTTCACGTGCGCGAAGCCTTTGATGATTTCTTTGAAATTATTGATAAGCATCCGAACATTCGCGGCGTCGTTCACTCATTTACGGATAATAAAAAGAATTTGAAAAAAAGTTTAGAGCGAGGTTTTTATATCGGTGTAAATGGACTTGCGACTTATTCAACTTTGCCACTTCCCCCGCTCGATAAAATTTTGCTTGAAACTGACGCGCCGTTTCTCGCGCCGTCCGCGCATCGTGGCGAGCAAAACGAAAGTGCGTACATTCCAGAAATCGCCGAGTGGCTTGCCGGAAAAATCAATCTTCCGGTCGAGGAAGTAATGAAAAAAACAACTGAAAATTGTTTTGAGCTTTTTAGATTCGATAGCGTTGAAAAATAAGCAAAAATATTATATAATATATATATGAATTCCGAAGATTTTATCTACCTTGATTATGCTGCAGCGACTCCAGTTGATCCGCGAGTTTTTGAGGCAATGAAACCATATTTTTCGGAAAACTTTTTTAATCCTTCTGCGTCCTACCTTCCGGCTAAACATGTCCGAAAAATCTATGAAGATGCAAAAGACGAACTTGCACACACGATTGGTGCAAAAGGAAACGACTTAGTCGTCACCGCCGGCGCAACCGAAGCTAATAATCTTGCATTTTCCGCTATCGAGACAATCAAAGAAGATTGCAAAAATCTTATAAAATCGATGGAGGGCGTGAATGAACTACCAATCGTTTTAGTACTTGAAACTGAGCACGCTTCGGTTCTAAATCTTGCGAAAAAATATCACTACAAAACAATTAAAGTTGATAAAAACGGTCGCATTAATCTCGAAGATTTTAAATATAAATTAACTCCAAATGTCGGCTTTATTTCAATCTCACTTTGCAATAATGAATTAGGAACAATCCAGCCGATTTCTGATATTGTTGAGCTTATTAACGAGGAACGCAAAAACCGCGCACTTGGTGGCAATCCGCTTCCAATTATTTTTCATTCTGATGCATCACAAGCGCTTAATCTAATGGATATTTCCGTTGCGCGACTCGGCGTCGACCTGCTGACAATTAACTCTGCAAAAGTTTATGGTCCAAAAGGCGTTGGTGCGCTTTATGTCGGACGTGGCGTTAAGCTAAAGCCGGTCGTCTATGGTGGCGGTCAGGAATCCGGACTTCGTTCCGGAACCGAAAATGTCGCCGGACTTGTTGGCTTTTCTACTGCTGCAAAAATCGCGAAAGAACATGTAAATGGCAATCGTAAAAAGTTCGAAAAACTAAATAAGATTTTTAAAGAAACTTTAGTCGAAAAATTAGACGGAAAAATTGAGCCAAAATTCCTCGGCAATACAAAGCGCCAACTTTCAAATTTTATTCCAGTGTGTTTCGATGGGCTCGATGCGGAACGTCTGATTTTTAAGCTCGAAAACGAAAAAATCTATGTTTCAACCGGCGCGGCTTGTGCGGCAAGTAAGGGCGAAAAATCGCACGTGCTTACCGCAATTGGTTTGACCGATTCCGAAATCAAAGGCTCGCTCCGCATTTCCATGGGCGCCGGTAACGACGAAGTCCAAATCAAGACGGCTGCCACGAAAATCGCAGAAGCAGCAAAAGATATTCTTTCTTCAGACTCTTCGGAGCGCACGAGCGAGAACAAGCCGCGCGAGACTCGCAACGGCGGGCATCGAGCGACGGCGTGTCTGAAGAAAGAATCGTCTTGTGCTACTCCTACGGTCTTCGTTGGCATGAGTGGTGGTGTCGATTCGAGCGTTTCGGCTGTGCTTTTGAAAGAGCAAGGCTATCACGTCGTCGGCGTTTACATGAAAAACTGGTCGAAAGATTTGCCGGGAATGAAATGTCCATGGGCGGAAGATCTGGCTGATGCAAAACGAGTCGCGACGAAACTAGGCATCGACTTCATGATTTTTGATTTTGAAAACGAGTATAAACAAAAAGTCGTCGACTATATGCTCGAAGAATTCAAAAAGGGAAATACTCCAAATCCCGACATCATGTGTAACCAGGAAATCAAATTCAAACTTTTTTATGACATTTCGCGCGAAAAAGGTGCCGACTATATCGCAACCGGTCATTATGCAAACGCGGACGGCGAAAAACTTAAAAAAGCCAAAGACGAAAATAAAGACCAAACCTATTTTCTTTATCGTATCAGTAAAGACGCAATCGCTCACACGATTTTTCCAATCGGCAACATGCTAAAACCGGACGTAAAAAAGCTTGCGGCGGAAAAAGGCCTCGACAATGCCTATAAGAAAGAGTCAGTGGGCGTTTGTTTTGTCGGCGACGTTGGCATGAAAGATTTTTTGAAGGAATATTTGAAATCGGAAGACGACAAAAAATATTTGAAACATGGTCCAATTATCGACCGCGAAACGAAAGAAATTGTCGGTTTCCATGACGGTGCAATTTTCTATACGATAGGCCAACGCCACGGCTTAAATGTGGGTGGTGGACTCCCGTATTATGTCGTTGGAAAAGACATGGTAAAAAACGAAGTTTACGTTTCGAAAAATTTGAATGACGAAAATCTTTGGACGAAGACCCTTGAATTAAAAGATGTGATTTTACAAGAAAAACCAACTGAAAACATGAAAGTTGATGTTCGCCTTCGTCATCGTGCAAAACTTGAAAGAGCGATTTTGAAGAATGTCAAAGGCGATTTCGAAAAAGGTATTGCAACTGCCACACTCGAATTTGAAGACGAAATAAAACGCACCGCATCCGGCCAGTCGGCCGTGATTTACGAAGGCGACGTTTGTATTGGCGGCGGAATCTTGGAATAAAAGCGCCGAACTTAATCGGCGCTGATTTTTGGTGAGGGGGTATTTAGCTGCTTAAAAACTTCTTGCCAACTGTCGAGATCGAGATCGCTTAGCAAAAATATCAAGTTGTAGCGGCATGAAAAACCCGCCACGATGCGCGTGACGGGTTTCGGGCCGAAGCCCCTTAAGAAAGGAGTTCGCGAATGTCCCTCTGCCCGCGAGGGAAACAGAATTAGCGTGCTTTTCCGTATTGCCGGAACATAGTCTTAATTGAGTCAGCACTATATTCCTGGTTGCCGATGTAATACTTCACGTACGGATTTCCAGCATTATCAAACCGGACAATCTGTGTGAAAGTGCACTTCCACCGGTCCGCACTTGCAGATTCATCGACTTGGAAAGTAATTTGCGTCTCGACACGGTCGTTATTAGAGTATGTCTCGACCGGCGTGGTCGACCACTGATAACTCCAGCCGTATGTCTGTAAATCGTTTCGGGAATTTATCCCGGCGTTGCGCAGAGTCTGGACTTTGTTGCCGTTCGTATTATTGTTCGGCGCAGGAGTATTCGTTCCGATCGGGTTTCTAGGGTCGTTCGGATTGAACCGGTTCTCCGGTATCCATTTGCGTTCAATAGTCTGGACAACAACTCCGTCAACTGTCTTCTCGTTAGAAATGTAGTCAACAACGTACTGATTGCCGACCTTTGAGTAGGTCGTGGTGTTGGCAGCTGCATAAACAGTCACCGAGATTCCGAGTACTGCGACGAGCGCCAGTACGGCGACAAATACCCTCTTGCTAATCTTCTTCATGATATGTTTCCTCCTTTTAATGTGCATCCGGCCTTCCCGGAATGAAATTAGGGCAGAATCGCCCACTACTTTTATTATACCACTGTTTTAAGAAAAAATCAATACGTTAGCGCTTTTCGCGGCTCTGTTTTTGTGCTAAAATAATAGAGTTATGAATGCAAGTGAAATCCGTCAAAAATTTCTAGAATATCAAGAAAAACGTGGTCATAAAGTTATCGCTCCGGCTCCGCTCGTGCTTGAAAATGATCCAACCACATTATTTACCGGTTCGGGTATGCAGCCGCTTTTACCATATCTTCTCGGTAAACCACATAAAGACGGAAAACGCCTCTCTGATTCGCAGCCTTCGATGCGTCTCCAGGACATTGAAGATGTTGGCGACCCACGTCACACGACCGTTTTTGAAATGCTTGGAAACTGGTCGCTCGGTGATTATTTTAAAAAAGAACAAATCCCGGCATTCTTTGAATTCTTGACTAAAATTGTTGGACTTGACCCAAATAAAATTTACGTCACTTGCTTTATTGGAAATGAAAAATACGGAATTCCGAAAGACACTGAAGCTGCAGAAATCTGGCAAGAAGTCTTTAAAAAGGCCGGCATCGACGCCAAAATTGCTGAAATCGGCAGTGCTAAAGACGGCGACAAACGCGGCGTCAAACCTGGCGAACATATTTTCTTCTATGACGACCATGAAAACTGGTGGAGCCGTGGTGGCGGAATTGAAACCACTCCAATCGGCGATCCGTGTGGTCCAGATTCTGAGGTCTTCTATGATTTTGGCGAAGACAAACAAGATGTCGAAAAATATGGAAAGAGCCATCCCGCTTCAGACGGCGCGCGCTTTATGGAAATCGGCAACCAAGTCTTTATGCAATATAAAAGAAACGAAGACGGAACCTTCTCTGAACTCGAGAATAAGAACGTTGACTTCGGCGGCGGTCTTGAACGTATTGCAGCCGCTTCGATTGATAGTTTTGATGTCTTTAAAATCTCGCTTTTAAAACCGATTATTGATAAACTCGAAGAAATTTCCAGAAAATCTTATGATAATAATACCGACGAAATGCGTATTATCGCTGACCACCTTCGCGGCGCATATCTTCTCTCTGCACAAGGTCTTAAGCCAAGCAATAAACAACAAGGCTACGCTCTTCGTCGTTTGATTCGTCGCGCAATTTTGAAGGCACTTGATCTCGGCATTGCTCAAGATTTCATTTCCGAAATCATTCCAATTATTTCTGAAAACTACAAGGATCTTCCAGATTCAATTTTGACAACTCGTGAAGACGCAATTGCAACTCTCGAAAAAGAAGAGCGCGCCTTCCGTCAAACTTTAAATAAAGGTCTTCGCGAAATGAATAAAATGGTCGCGAAAGATTCTGACGGCGTTCTTACTGGCAACGATTTGTTTAAACTTCAGGATACTTATGGCTTCCCATTTGAAGTTTCAGTTGAAGAAGTTTACCACCAGAACATTAAACTTTCTGAAAACTACAAAGCAGAATTTGATGCAGCTTTGAAAGAACAACGTGATCGTTCAAAGACAGCTAGCAAAGGTATGTTTAAGGGCGGGCTCGAAGACCATGGCGAAACATCGACAAAATATCACACCGCGACTCATCTTCTACTTGCTGCAATCCAAAAACACATTAACCCAGAAGCGCGCCAACATGGAAGCAATATTACTCCGGAGCGCATGCGCCTTGATTTCAATGTTGACCATAAATTATCCGACGAAGAAAAGAAAATTCTTGAAGACCAAGTCAACGAATGGATAGAAGCTGACCTTCCGGTCTCGTTCCGCGAAGTTGATAAAAATTTCGCAAAAGATACTTTGAAAGTAAAAGCAATGTTCTGGGATAAATATCCAGACGTCGTGAAGATTTATGAAATTGGCGACAGTGAAAATCCCATCTCGCGCGAAGTCTGTGGCGGTCCACACGTCGAACACACTGGCGTAATCGGAAAATTCAAAATCAAGAAAGAAGAATCTTCGAGCGCCGGCATCAGAAGAATTAAAGCAATTATCGAATAGTAAAAATGGAGGTAAAATGGAGCGACTTTTAGATAACTTTATTCCGGAAAATTACAATCTTGAACTTAGGATAAATAAATATACTGAAAAAGTTCAAGGACGAGTTTTGATTACCGGCGAAAAAGTTGGCGAAAGTCTGAAGCTCCATGCCAAAAATCTCAAAATCATCAACGTTATAGTGAATGGCGAGCGTAAAAATATTAAGCAAAATGATGATATGCTCGAAATTCTTGATGTTGAAAATGGCGCCACAAAAATCGACATTAAATATACTTTTAATCTCACACATAATATGGAAGGCGTCTACCTCTCGACTTATCAGTTTGAAGGTGAAGAAGAGCGTATTGTTTCAACTCAATTTGAGAGCCACTATGCTCGCGAGGGTTTTCCATGTATCGACGAACCGGCAGCAAAAGCTACTTTTGATTTGAAAATTATCGACACGGACGCCGAAGATACAATTCTTGGTAATATGCCAAAAAAATCCGAGCGCGTACTTGAATATACTTCAGTCGACCCGGATGAATCGCCAGAAGGTGGTGTTAGCTTGTCGAAAACTGTGAAACGTAAAATCGTTGAATTTGAAACCACTCCAAGAATGTCTACTTATCTTCTCGCTTTTGTGCTCGGCAAATTCAATAAGTTCACTCAAAAAAATCAACACGGCGTCGAAGTCAGCACTTATGCTGCTTTGAATCAACCGGAATCGATGCTGAAATTCCCGAACCAAATCGCTGCTGACGCACTTGATTTATACGACAACTTGTTCGATGTTCCATATCCGCTTCCAAAAATGGATCAAGTTGCAATTCCAGATTTTGAGGCTGGTGCGATGGAAAACTGGGGACTTGTCACTTATCGTGAAGCATGTCTTCTTGCCGATGAAAACACTCCGAAATCGCACAATGAATATGTCGCAACTGTGATTACGCATGAACTTTCGCACCAATGGTTTGGAGACCTAGTCACGATGAAATGGTGGGATAACCTCTGGCTGAATGAAAGTTTTGCTAATATGATGCAATATTATTGTGCCGATAAGCTCCATCCAGAATGGAAAATTTGGCAAGATTTCTTTACGGATGATTGTCTCGCAGCGCTTTCGCGCGATGCGCTTCCGGGCGTTCAATCTGTTCAACAAGAAGTGAAAAATCCAGAAGAAATTGCTACGCTTTTTGACTCTGCGATTGTCTATGCTAAAGGAGCCAGATTGATGTTTATGTTAATGCGCTTGATGGGTGAGCGTAGCTTTTTTGCTGGGCTGAAAGAATATTTTAAGAAGCATCAATATCAAAACACGACCGGCGACGACCTTTGGGAAGCTTTGCAACCACATGCCAAATTTAATGTCAAAGAATTTATGGACGCATGGATTTTGCAACCTGGCTATCCGATGTTGACCGATGACGCGCAGCAAAGATTTCTTTTGAATGGCGGCACTGATAATACGAAATGGCCGCTTCCAAAAATCACTGATGATATGTCTGGTCATTACCTTATCAATCTCTCGAGTCAAGAATTTGATGAAAAAATCGCCAAATTTGAAAAACTTTCTCTCGAACAGAGGCTCAGGCTTTTGATTGACCGTCATCTTCTTTCACGCACCCCGATTGTTTCGACCGGTTCATTGATGGATTTAATCCCGAAATTTAAAGATGAAACCAGCGAACCAATTTTTGGTATCGTTGCAGGAATTATGAATAATCTGAAGATTTTTGCTGCTCCCGATACTGAATATTACCCAAAACTTCAACGTTATATATATAATATAGTCGAGAACAACTTAGAACGTCTTGGCGTTGAGCCGAAAGTAAATGAAGATGCAAACGATACGAAGCTGCGTGAGCTCGTCCTTGGTTTTGCTCTATATTCTGAAGATAAGGAAACCATCGATTCTCTCGCGAAGCTCTGGGATAGAAATCTTGATAATATTGATTCTGAAATTCGAAGTGACGTAATTGAAGCAAAATTTAAGAAAGATAATGAATCAGATTTCGATTATCTGCTCGAATACTACCAAAAAGAATCGAATCCAACTATTAAATCAGAGATTTTATCTTGTCTTTGCGACGCAAAAAATCCAGAAAATATTAAAAAACTACTCGGACTCCTCGAAAAACCGGAGATTGTCCGTCCACAAGACCGCATATATTTATATGCTTATTTACTCTCAAATTTTTGGACACGCGAACAGGCGTTCGATTGGTGCTATAAAAAATGGGATTATATTTATACTCTGACCTCTGATAAATCAATGGATGATTATGTTCGCGTCACCGCGGCCCGCGTTCGTACAATGGAGCAAGCCGACAAATTCTTTGAATTCTTCGACCAAAAGAAAGATGATAAAGCTTTGCGCCGCTCTATTGAGGTCGCCCACGTTGATATTATGGCGCGTCTCCGCTGGATCAAGGACGATGCGCCTTCTGTTCGACTTAGGTTAGAAAAGCTTTAATGTAGTTTTTGCGACCTAAGGACTTGGCCCTAGCGGCCCGGAGCGGGGAGCAAAACTATATTAAAGCTTTTTCTAAAAAAGTCGAAAAAAAGTCTTGCATTTATCTAAAAGTAGTGATAAAATAGATTTCAAGTTAAGCAAGTTAGCCCTGCTAACCTCTGCGAAAAAGAGAAATGCTGCGAGGAAACGAAATTTTTATGCGCTCGCATCGTAGAAATACGTAAGAAGCGCAGATTAAGTAGTGTTTCATTTAACAATTTGATACAACGATGAAAATAGACTTGCATCTTTTCAGTAATCGAACATCGATTGCTGAATAAGTTAATGCATAAAAAGGTACATAAGGGCACTGATAGTGGATGCCTTGACAATCAATACCGATGAAGGACGTAGAACTCTGCGATAAGTCTCGGGGAGCTGAGAGCAAGCTTTAATCCGGGAATCTCCGAATGGGGCAACCTAATACGAGTCATGTCGTATTGCATTTATCTGAACACATAGGATAAATAGACGGGAACCAGCCGAACTGAATCATCTTAGTAGGTTGAGGAAAAGAGAATAACCAATGATTCCGAAAGTAGTGGCGAGCGAAATTGGAATAGCCCAAACCTTAACATGACCTTACGGTTTAACGGCCAGAGTCATGAAAGGGGTTGCGAAATTAGATAATTTTTATGTTGAGTGTTCGAATTTCGAATATTCAGCATAAAAACCGTCATCGTTAAATGAACGGATAATGATACAAACCTTTAGATCGTAGCGGAAGTGTTTGAATGGCACACCAAAGAGGGTGAAAGTCCCGTATGCGAAACGGTCTTAGGCATTATATATCTTTTTTCAAGTAGGACGGGGCACGAGAAACCCTGTTTGAATCCGGCAGGACCACCTGCCAAGGCTAAATATATTGATTGATCGATAGCGAACTAGTACAGTGATGGAAAGGTGAAAAGAACCCCGGGAGGGGAGTGAAATAGATCCTGAAACTCAGTGCCTACAAGGTGTCGGAGCAAGCAGAACAGAACCCAAGACTGAGTCGCGACCTAAGGTCGCGCAACCAGTAACGGAGAGGGTCGTGAGTTCTGTTCTGCTTGTGACGGCGTGCTTTTTGTAGAACGATCCAGCGAGTTAATGTTGTCGGCGAGGCTAAGTCAGATGATGGAGCCACAGTGAAAGCGAGCCTTAACAGGGCGACAAGTCGGCAGTATTAGACCCGAAACCGGGTGACCTAACCATGAGCAGGTTGAAGCTGCGGTAACACGCAGTGGAGGACCGAACCAGGGTACGCAGTAAAGTGCTTGGATGACTTGTGGTTAGCGGTGAAATGCCAATCGAACTCGGAGATAGCTGGTTCTCCTCGAAATAGCTTTAGGGCTAGCGTTGTGTAGTAACCATCAGGGGTAGAGCTCTGAAAAGGTTTTGGGCCGGCAACGGTACCAACCCTTATCAAACTACGAATACTGGTGGCGGAATCACGGCAGTCAGAACGGCGGGGCTAAGCTCGTCGCTCAAAAGGGAAACAGCCCAGATCATCGTCTAAGGTCCCTAATTAATGCTAAGTGGGAAACAAGGTGAGGTTTCTTAAACAGCTAGGATGTTGGCTTAGAAGCAGCCATTCATTTAAAGAGTGCGTAACAGCTCACTAGTCAAGAGACTTTGCGTGGAAAATGTAACGGGGCTCAAGTGATAAACCGAAGACATGGGATTCTACTTTGTAGGATCGGTAGAGGAGCGTTGATATTGCGGTGAAGCAGAATTGTAAAGTTCTGTGGAGCGGTATCAAGTGAGAATGCTGGAATCAGTAACCTTAAGACAGGTGAGAATCCTGTCGGTCGTAAGAGCAAGGTTTCCAGGGCCACAGTAATTGTCCCTGGGTTAGTCGGTCCTAAGCCGAGGCGCATCAGCGTAGGCGATGGAC
>JAFVBJ010000002.1 GCA_017480035.1 Candidatus Saccharimonadota bacterium
CGCCCGTCAAACCATGAGAGTCACCAACACCCGAAGTCCGCCTCGGCGGCCTAAGGTGGGGGAGATGATTGGGGTTAAGTCGTAACAAGGCATCGGTACGAGAACGTGTCGATGGATTACCTCCTTTCTTGAGAAGGATTTGATGCGCCTGAAACGGAAACGTCGCAGGTAGCTAGGTCGGTCGTAATTGTGCTAAGCAAGCTTGAAGCATAATATTTCCCGAAAGGGTACGACATTAAAGCTTAACAATAGAGATGAATGAAGATTGCACAACTGAGTTGTTAAAAAACTTGTTAAAATCGCCCATCTCGGCGATTTTTTCATTTCGCTCGGCAAGTAGCCGCGCTTCAATGAAATAAATCACCAATCTGAACGATTTTACCTAAGTTTTTAGGTGTGGTATAATATGCTTATGGTTGATTTTTTGACCGATGTCGCTGGTCTGTCGATGATAATAGGGGTAATTTCGATGTACTATGGTCTTTCGATGTATAAATGGAGCCCGGGTTGGAGAATAATTGCGGCGCCATTGGCAATTTTAGGAGTGATGGAACTGGCAGTAGCTCTGACAATTTTGGTGAATGCGACAATGGGGATTCTGGTGATTTTCTTGTTTGGTGGAGTAACGAGCTACGCATTATTTAGAATCGGTCAAGAAAATATGTAAAAAGGAGAAAAAAATGGAAATTTTCACAGATTTATCAAAATATTCAACGATTTTTGCTATAGTTGGGGCGGTGCTTTTTGTGATTGGGATGCTGGTTCGGGGAGGGAACCAAGAAAAAAAGACCGGAACGAGTGTGATTTCGATGTTGATTATTACAATTGGGGTGATTTTGTTGCTGTTTGCGGCATCAAATTGGATTATGCAAAGTTTGAAAGATTGGAACGTGTTCTCTGAGAGGATGTTGTGATATAATAGATATGTTATCGGGTGTGGAGGTAAGGTACTTTTTGTATCAATTCTAGCACTGATTTTTCTTTGAAAGGGGGTGACTGAGTGGAGAGTCTGAGGGATGAGCTGTTTTTCTGTCTGGTGGATAAGACTAAAGTGCTTGGTCACCAGGTGTCGTTTCAAGAGATGAGCGATGATTCAAATATGCCAGAGCCAAATGACTACGCTTATTATTACGGTTCATTTTTAGAAGCAGCGAGACAAGCATGGGAAATTGTTAAGATGGGTGATGACGAAATTACTAGACTGAAGGAGGAAAAAGCGAAGGGGGTGATTATTGTGTCTGGGAGGCAATATAGACAGCTTAGTCCGGAACGGACAGAGGCAGTTGTATCCGAGGTGGTCGACATGTATATTGCGGCCGACGGACAGATGCCGTCCAAGCGTGATTTGAAGAAGAATCGATATATTTCAGAGAAAGAAGTCTCAGTTCTTCGGCAGAATGGAGAGATTTCTGAATTCAAAATTCGGAAATTAGCAGAAGAAAAGACTGGTCGGACGTTTTTGACGCAAGTAGAACGACAAAAAGCGGCTGCGGCTGAGTCGCGAAAGCGGCGACTAGCTATGATTGCGGCAGCAAAGGAAGCTGAAGAGAAGCTATCGAAAGTCGAAATGGAACCCGTAGTTGAGACCCAGGAAGAGGTGAATAAAATGGGAGAAGAGAAAAAAGCAAAGAGGTACACGTCGGAAGAATGCAAGGAGCTCTTAAGGAAGGCTTGCCGTGAGACACGGCATGTTCTGACGCAGGCGGAAGTGAACGAATTGTCGAAAACTGGAGAGCTTCCGGGATGGGGAACGCTTCAGCGGCAGGTTGGACCTTGGTGGCACTGGGGCGAGATGTTTAATGTTCCGTTTGCAAACGAGAAGGTTGAGCGAATCGCGGCTGTGAAACTGCAGGAGGAAGAAAAAGATAGGCTTGCATTGGAACTCGCGAAAGAGGCAGAAAATGTTTCTGCTGAAGCTGAACCCGTCACTTCTGAGGAAATAGCGCCTCCGCCGGTTCTGGTTGAGCCGGAGGAAGAGAAAGTTGAGACTAGAGAAGGTCTTGAGTTGCGCGAGATTCCGATTCGGCTGATTATCCCGGTGGGAATCAAGGGAACAGTGCAAATTTCACTTGAATTTTAGAATTGATGAGCGTTTTACCCCGGCTGTAGTTTGGCCGGGGTTTTCGTGTAATGTTTTTGTCGAATATGTAATGTAATATGTATTGTAAAAATATAACATGTATGATATAATGTTAGATATGAATACTGAAAAGAAAATATTAAGACTATTTGAAGAATTGAATATCCCACTACCTGTAGGTGAAATTGCAATTAGAGTTGATAAGACAAGACCGTATGTGAGTTCTGTTTTGAAGAAGATGCTTGATGCGGGACTAGTTGAGAATAGGCGTGATGGAAAAAATATTTTGTATTCAAAAAAACAAAAAGATACAGTGCTTCTGGATGTAATGCTTAGTAATGACCACTTGAATGAGAGTGATGTCTATTTTCGAGTGGATAGAAATCGGGAATTTTATGACGGAGTAAGTGAATCTGCAAGAGCGGTTTTTTCGTATGCTTTTCAGGAGATATTAAATAATGCGATTGAACATTCAGAGAGCGACAGGATTTGGGTTAAGGTAAGTAAGAGTGAAGAAAAATTAAAATATATCATCAGGGATTTTGGGATTGGGATATATCGAAATGTAAAAAATAAATATGGGCTTCAATCGGATTATGATGCGGCATTGGAAATTCTTAAAGGGAAAAATACGACGATGCCAGATGAGCATACTGGTATGGGGGTGTTCTTTTCTTCGCAAATTGCTGATCGGATTGAGATAAAAAGCTTTGGATTGGCGTTTGTTCGAGAAAATATCTTGGGCGAACCGGATGTAACACTGCTGGAAGACGGAAAAGAAGTAAATGGCACGGAAGTACAGTTTGAAATATCAACCAATAGTAGCAAAAGTGTGACTAGGATTTTTCAAAATTTTTCGATTGATAAAGAAGAGGGTGGTTTTGACCGTACGGAAATAACAATTAAACTTTATCAGAAAAATATTGCATTTGTTTCTCGGTCACAGGCGAGAATGCTGCTTGTTGGTCTTGATAAATTCAAGAAAGTAACTTTGGATTTCAGAGGAGTTGATAATATTGGGCAAGCTTTTGCAGATGAAATATTTAGAGTATATAAGGTCAGGCATCCAGAGGTGGAGTTTGAATGCGTGAATGCAAACAGGGCCGTGAGATTTATGATTGAGTTAGCTGAGAGCGGAGAAAGGATGCTTTAATGGAAGATACAAGAAATTTAGTCGACGAATATAAAGGGCTTTCGAACGAAGAAGTTTTTGAGAAATTATCAGAGAGACGGAATGAACTCGAGATTGCAATCGAAAATGTTTCGCATGATTTTAACGCGGGGACGATTGTTCGAAATGCGAATAATTTTAATGCTTCGAAGGTGCATATTGTCGGGCGGCGAAAATATAATCGTCGGGGAGCGATGTGTACGGATAAATACCTTGAGATTTGCTATTGGCCGAGCGTTGAAGAATTCATTGCGGACCAGAGGTCGAGAGGAAGGGAAGTGGTCGCGATTGAAAATAATGTTCCGGGGTGTAAACCGCTAGCAGGGAAGAATTTTTCGGAGAAGACGACACTGCTTTTTGGGGGCGAGAGCGACGGGCTTTCTGAAGAAATTCTAAAAGAAGTCGATGATATTCGATTTATTGAGAGTTTTGGATCGACGAGAAGTGTCAATGTCGGAGTCGCAAGCGGGATAGCGATGTATGAGTGGGCGAAACAGAATGTAATTAGCGTTTGAAAACGAGATTGACGAAAAAGGTAAGGATGAGAGTGTGGAGGTTTGCCATGACAGCAAGACCGAGACCAACGCCAATCATGCCCCAGAACTTCACGCGATCGTATGAGGAGACGCCAGAAAGCATCGTGTCAGAGATTTTTTGATAGTTGGCGACGACGGCGCCGCTGGCTGCGAGGATGATTAAACCTGTGATCATCCAGCCAATACTAAAATTCCAGTCCATAAGTATATTATACGGCATTTTGGGAAAATATGGAAGATTTAGGGTTGATTTTTTTCGAAAAATGGGGTAGAATAAGGAAAGACTGCTGGGGATATAGCTCAGCTGGTTAGAGCGCGTCACTGATAATGACGAGGTCTGTGGTTCAAGTCCACATATCCCCACCAAAATCGTCCATCTCGGCAATTTTCGGAACTCGCTCGATAAAAAATCGCGCTTCGTTCCGAGAAAATACCAATCTGAACGATTTGAAGATTAAAAGTCAAGATATGGGGCAATAGCTCAGCTGATTAGAGCGCCGCCTTTGCAAGGCGGAGGTCCAGGGTTTGAATCCCTGTTGCTCCACCAAATTTCAAGTTAGAATCGCCTATCTCGGCGATTTTTTCGTTTCGCTCGATGAGAAATCGCGCTTCAACGAAAGAAATCACCAATCTAGGCGATTCTACTCTTGAAATTGAAAAAAGGAATCGCGCTTCGCAAGAAAAAATATCCTCAGTCTCAACACCGAGGATATTTTTCATTTCTAGGGTAGATTAAGCAGCTTTCTTTGCAGGACCACGTTTTGAGAGACGGCCACCCTTTGCGCCAGCGAGGCGAGCGAGGGTTGGATTTGCAGCGAAGCCACCTGTGTGACCAAGACGACCACCTTTTGCACCGATACGAGCATAAAATTCTTTGCCGTATTTTGCTTTATTGGTTTGTGCAGCCTTGATGCCACCAGCTTTTGTTCCAGCCATGTTATTCTTCCTTCTGCCCACCAATTAATTAAATTTCAAGGTTAATGATTACATTATATCATACTGCTTTAGTTTTGTCAATAGTACTTATGGCATAAAATTACCGAACAAGTTTTTTGAAATGATTTGCGAAATATTCGCGTTGTGATATACTTAAGAGGAATACGGAGGTTTTATGAAAAAAAGTAGCAAAGCCCAGAAGATGGATGATTATCAGACGGCGGCGCTGAAATATGACACTTATTCGGCTTATCGAGATGGGTTGATGAAGTATAGCAAAGACGGAATAATGGTCGCGACAGAGAATGGACTGCTTGAAAAAGCTTTAGGTTTGCCTGGAGAGGCTGGTGAAGCGGCAGATAAATTTAAGAAAATTTTGCGTGATAAAAATGGGGTGATTTCGTTGGCGGATAGAGATGAAATCGTGAAAGAACTCGGGGACGTGCTTTGGTATATAGCGATGATTGCAGAATATCTTGAGGTGCCGCTTTCAGAGGTGGCGGAAACAAATCTCGATAAATTGGAATCGAGATTGAAGCGAAAAAAAATTCACGGAGAAGGGGATAACCGCTAAAGTTCGCAATTTGGACAGTGGTATACACCGTCGGCGGTCTGGTATCTGGTCAGGCCGCACTTTTTGCACTTTGATTTCTGGTGGAGCCAATCGCGGTAAGAATCGAGCTCGGTTTCGGCGAGATTTTCATTATAGAAAAGTCGGTAGCGATCCTGCCATGCGGGATGTTCTTTAATAAGTTGTTTGGCGCGCTGCCAGGCCTCAGATTCCATCTTCAGTCGTTCAACGTCTGTTTTATAGCCTTTGTGGTTTGATAGGGCGTGTCCGAGCTCGTGGAGCGTCAGAAGGGCAAAATCTTCAAAGGAATAATCCGTTTTTGCTTCATAAAAAATCGAATTTGGAGCTTTCCATTTGAAACGTGTCGATGGAATAAAATTAAATTGCCCAAATTCAGATTTTAGTTCAGCGATAAATTCATCGTCTGGACTTGCCATAGAGGTAGGCTCCATAAATCACGGATTCTTGAGGGTGTTTGGCGGGGTAGATTGGCGGTAATTCAAAGGATTTGCCGAGATTCGCGGCGAGGAGTCTTTTTAGCGTGGTTTCAAAACCAGGGAAGACAGCAATGATTGGACCAGAGAGGACGATTTGGTCTGGATGATGTTGTTTGATGAGGTCAGTGAGGCCGAGCGAAAAGCGACAAGCGACGTCGTCGAGAGCGGATTTTTTCTCGATTTTGGTGACATCGAGGTCGTTGTTGGCGGCACGGATAGCTTTGCTGCTAGAGATTTTTTCCCATTCGTTTCGGACGCCTTTATAGGTGTATTTTTTATGTCCAGGTTCAAAATCGGCAGATTCGCGGGCGAGATGACCTTCTCTGATAATGCCGCCACCGATGCCAGTACCAAAGGTCAAATAAACGGTCTTTCCAGAATAATTTTGACATTCGTAAAGTGCGCCGAGATCAGCATCGTTTTTGTAGAAAATTTTGCAATTTACTTTCTTATTTTTGAATATATTTTTTATATGAGATTCGATTTCAGGACCATTCCACTCAGGAAGATTGACGGCATGGCCGGGGTGACCGTTCTCAAGGACTCCAGGATAAGAGAAAACGACGGCATGAACGGAGTTGCGATGGAGAGGAAGAACGCGAGGAAGATGGCGGTTTATTTCAGAAAGCCATTTTTCGGGGTCTTGATGAGACTTCATTTTTAAGCGTTTTAAGAGACGGCCATGTTCAGAAAACAGGGCAAGAAGCGTTTTTGTACCTCCGATATCGATTGCGATATACATATTGATATTTTAGCACAAATTTGATATAATAATCAACAATATTCGGGTTCACTCAAGAGAGGAAAATCGTTTTTTCTTTTCTTGAGTGAGCCTGAAGGAAGGAAAAAAATTAATGTCAAAAGTAAATTTTGATGAACTCCTCGCGAAAGAGGGTGATTCAATTAAGCAAGCTGTCGCTGGTGATACGGTTGATGGCGTTGTGCTTTCGGTCAAGAAACATGAAATCTTGATTGATCTTGGAGCTAAAGGGGTCGGACTTGTGCCACGCCGTGAAGCTTCATATGCTCGCAATCTTGAAGCTGGTCAAGAAGTGACGGCTTCGGTGATTGACGCAGAGATGGAAGACGGGTATGTCCTGCTTTCGCTCAGAAAAGCTGTCAAAGACAAAGGTTGGGATGAAATCCAAGCTAAACTTGATGCAGCTGAAATCGTTGAGGTTGAACCTTGCGATGCAAACCGTGGCGGTCTTCTTGTTGAATACGAAGGTATTCGTGGATTCCTCCCAGTTTCACAACTTTCAGCAGAACATTATCCACGTGTTGGCTCGGCTGATAAAGATGAGATTTTGCAACGTCTTAACTCGCTTGTTGGCAAGACAATCAAAGTTCGCATCCTTGATGCAAACAAGAAAGATAACAAGTTGATTTTCTCTGAAAAGGAAGCGGTTAAAGATGGCCTTGCAGCACGCTTTGCAGAACTCGCAGTTGGCGACACGGTCAAGGGCCTCGTCACTGGCGTAGTCGACTTTGGTGTATTTGTCAATGTCGACGGAATCGAAGGATTGATCCATATTTCTGAAATTTCTTGGGAACGCGTGAATAATCCGGCAGATTATGTCAAAGTTGGTGATGAAATCGAAGCAAAAATCATCGCAATTGATAAAGAACGTCTCAGTCTTTCGATGAAACAACTTACTGAAGACCCATGGCTTTCGGAAGTTGAAAAACTTAAAAAAGGCGACAAGGTTGAAGGAACTGTGACTCGTATCACTCCGTTTGGCGCATTCGTCCAAATTTCACCGGCAGTTGAAGCGCTTGTTCACGTTTCTGAACTTGGCGAAGGCAGCGATGTCGACCCAGAGAAGGTCTTTACGCTCAATGAACGCAAAGATTTCAAAGTTTTGGATATTGACAAAGAAGGTCGCAAGATCTCTTTGACTATTGCCTAATTTGAGCCTAAAAGAGCCCCTCGGGGCTCTTTTTGTTGTATAATAAGAGTATGAAAAAGAAGGTTTTATTTATCGTAATTGTTTTGTTGCTCGTTTCTGGTGCGGGATTTATGATTTATCAGGCGACAAAGGGAACAGGGGAGGAAACAAAAGAAGAAACTACTAATTCTGTGGCGACGAAAAAAAGTGATAAAGAAACGGCCTATGTGAATAAAGATGCGAAACTTTCGGATATTACGAAAGAAGACGGCGTAGTGAACATCTATATGTTCTGGGGAAATGGTTGCCCGCACTGTAAGGCGGAGTGGGAATTTCTTGAATCTATTCGCAAGGAGCATGCCGGAGAATTTGCGGTTTATGGGTTTGAAGTTTGGTATAGTTCCGAAAATAGAGAATTACTTAATATCTTTGCGTCGGGAGTTGGGGCTTCTGAAGTGACAAGTGTGCCGCTGACTATTATTGGGGATGAGGTAATCAGTGGATTCGGGACGGCAGAAACGACCGGAAAAGAGATTTTGAATCTGATTGAAGCAAAGAGGAAAACGAGTTTTGACGTCTATTTCGATAAAATTAAGTAGTCTTTCTGAGCCGGAATATGGGGATTTTGTCGCAAAAGGGGCGCCGAGCGACTATCCGGTCCTAGGAGTGCGGATGCCGGCGATTCGAGAACTAGCAAAAAATCTTTCGGAGGAAGAAAAGCGCGAATTTTTAAACGCAGAGCCGAGATGCCGAGAAGAAGTGCATCTTTTTTCGTTTCTTTTAGCTGAGAAAATTAAGAAAGAGGGGTTTTCTCGGGAGGAATTTTTTAGACATATTGCTAGGTTTGACTCTTGGGAGATGGTGGATACACTTTGTGCGAATTTGAAAAACGTGAAAAAGAACAGAGAAGAATGGCTTGAGGTGATTAACGAGCTGCTTTTAGGGTCGGAATTTTTAGCAAGAACAGGGCTAGTACTTCTATTAGATTATTATGTTGATGCAGAATATGTACAAGTGGTGTTTGAGCGGATTTTAGAGGTAAAAAACAGGGAAGAATATTATGTAAAAATGGCAGTGGCGTGGTTAATTCAAAAATGTTTTGTTTATTTTCCGGATTTGACACTTTCGTTTATGGGAAGCGCGGGGCTTCCGGATTGGACACTTAGAAAGGCGGTTTCGAAAATTCGAGATTCATATCGGGTGGACTTGGAGTGGAAAGAAAAAGCTTCTAATCTCTTAAAATAAGCGTAAGCTTTATTGACTTTTTTGGTATTTTGTGTTATAATGTAAATATAACCTTTTGGTGGAGGTTAGAATGCACATTAACAGAGGGCTACACGCCCCACACAAAATTCTAGGAGGGTAGAATTATGAAGAATCTTTTTAACTGGTTTCAAGACGATGAAATGCTGGATGAGGCGCCGAAAATGGGCGCCGCAGAAAGGTATGAAGCGGAACAGAGGGCACAGGAGAGGAAAGAGAGAGTTCGGAAGGTTTTAGGGCTTAGTGTTGTTGTAGTGGCGGTTATCGGCTACGTGGCATTTGCTAATTTCAACAATAAGAGCAACGCCATAAAGCAGAGCGCTAAGCAGGAAATATCGACCAAGATTGAGACGGAAGTAAAGAGTAACAAAGAAGTTGCTAAGTCAACATCTAAGGAGGTATCAGTGCCGAAGCCTGATTCAGACCTTAGCGACAAACCGACCCTTAATCCCAAGAAGAACCCTGATCCCAGTCCCAGCCCCAGCCCTAAACCTGATCCTAATCTCGATCCTAAACCCAATCCCGAACCGATGCCGCCGCAGCACGATTACGATGATTTTCGTGATGACCCGATGTATCAGGGACATGCTGATACCGGTGGTGGACGCTCGATTGAAAGCTACAAAAACGACGTGCTTTACGCGGAAGCGGAACTGCTGAATGCGCAAATTAAGTTGTTTGAAGCTGAGCATCCGGATATGACGGATGAAGAGTATGAGGAATACGGACGAATGGTCGGAGAATACGGCGAAAAAGTTGCCGAATTTTTCGGAATCAGCAATACTATGTCTGGGCCGATGTCCCCGAATCCGGAGCCAAGTGATCCGACGCCCGGGGAATATAGGTCAAAAGATCCAATGGAAGACCCCACAAATGGAGGATTCTAAAAAAGTGTGATAAAACGTTTTACATTAATCACCAAAAAAGCCGCGGCAAAGTCCGCGGCTTATTTTATTTCTTAAATTCCTTCGGGAAAAGCGGCTCTTTTGGAGGAGTAATTTCTTTTGAAGTGAAGATTTTGTCGACTTTTTCGGCGGCAGGAAGGAAAGGTTTTAACATTTCGTTAGCGTTTAGGAGGTCGCCGACCAGGGAGGCAAGTAAAATTTTAGCTTCGTCTGGGTTTTCTTTGGCGACAGACCAAGGTTTTGTGTCCTCGATGCGTTTATTAATGGCTTGGATTTTTTCCCAGGCATATTCGATACCTTTTGAAAATTCAAAATTGTCCATGTAGATTTTATATTCGGCGTCGTCGGAATCCCAAGTGTTTTTAAATTTGCCGTCTTCGAGAACTTTGCGTTTTTCGAGAAAAGCGCGGTCGACGGAATTTTTATTGCAGAGGTTGCTGAGACGTTGGACGAGATTGCCGTAATCGTTTGCAAGTTCGTTGTTATAAGCGCTTTCGTATTTTTCCCAAGTAAAATCGGAATCGGCGAAAGTGTCGATGTGGCGTGAGAAGTAGTAGCGGAAAGCATCGAGACCGTGTTTTTCGAGGACTTCGATTGGGTCGACAACGTTGCCGATGCTTTTGCTCATTTTTTGGCCGTTTGCGAGAATAAAGCCATGACAGAGAAGGGTTTTTGGCAGAGGAAGACCGAGGCCGAGCAGCATAGCTGGCCAGAGAATCGCATGGAAACGCAAGATGTCTTTACCGACGATTTGGACGGTGGCAGGCCAAAAATCAGAAATGTCTTTATCTGGGAAACCGAGGACGGTGATGTAATTAGATAGAGCATCCATCCAGACATACATGACTTGTTCGTCATCATCTGGGACTTCGACGCCCCATTTGAGATGAGCTTTTGGACGTGAAATTGAGACATCTGGCGTGTCGGCAAGAAGTTTTAGAATTTCGTTTTTGCGAAATTCTGGGATGATTTTTAGTTCATCTTTTTCGATTTTTTCTTTAATTTCGGACTTAAAATCGGAAACTTTGAAATAATAGTTTGATTCTTTAAGATGCTCGTAAGGTTTTTGGTGATCTGGGCAGATGCCGTTGTTTTCCTTATATTCGGTGTCGGTGACGAAGCGTTCGCAACCTTCGCAGTAAAAGCCTTCGTAATCTGATTTATAGATGTGAGGCGCGAGTTTTTGCCAGATTTTTTGCACGAGAGCTTCGTGAGACTCGTCGGTCGTGCGAATGAAATCAGTGTATTCTACACCGAGTTTTTTGATGAATTCTTTGAATTTTGCGGAATTTTCATCGACGTATTTTTTGACGTCGAGGCCGAGTTCGGCAGCTTTTTTCTCGATTTTATTGCCGTGTTCGTCGGTACCAACTTGGAATTTTACTTCGTCACCATGCATACGCATATAACGGGCAGCAATATCGGCGAGCAGATAATCTTCTGCGTGACCGAGGTGCGGAGCACCATTGACGTACGGAATAGCAGTTGTGACGTAGGTTTTCATAAATTTCCTTTTTTAACCGTTTTATTATATCATTTTTTGTGGTATATTTAAAGCATAAGTGCTTCTAAACAAGGAGAAAAAATGGAGCAAGAAAATGGTGCACATGTTGTGAAAGTGCCAATTCCGCCGACGGTAAAGAAAAAAGTCAATATTTTTATGATTACGACGATTTTTGCGGGCGCGATGGCGGTGCTTTTCTTGATTTTGATGATTGTGCAGATTTCGGAAAATTCGAAATTGAAAGATGAAATTTCGAAATTGAATACGGATGTAGCGAAACTTGAGGAAGAAAATTCGGGAGTTGATAAAAAAGTTTTGAAGAGTGCGACGACGAATAAACAAGTTGACTTCCAGCAAGAAGGTGTGGCAACGGCAGCGACCGGGGAAGTGACGGTGGTGGATTCGGTGAAATATCTTGAGCCGAAAGATTGGAATGTGAAATTTACTTATCCGGCAGGTGTGACAGATATTGCGTATGCGACGAACAACGATAATTTTGATGGGTCGCTCTATATCACGGGAATTGCGAAAGGCTCGAAAGTTTATGACGTGAATATTTGTGGCGGGAAAGAAAAATATGAGCAATATCCGTTTTATCTTGGGGAAATGAACCGTTGGGACCCGGCAGGCGAGCATGAAGAATGGGAAACTTCGCCGTCGAGCTACGAGGGGATGAAAAGATTACTAAAAACTGGCGGAATTGAGTATTATGTTAATGCTTATTATGGAAATGGCTGCGAAGCAGGGGATGAAACGCCAGATTATGTCGAGGCGACGAAGCTTGCGAAAGAGATTTTGGAAAGTATTCAGACGAAGTAAAGAAAATCCCCTTGAAAAAAGGGGATTTTTACGATATAATGGGGGGAGTTAATCCCGGGTAGCTCAATGGTGGAGCAAGAAGCTGTTAACTTCGAGGTTGCTGGTTCGAGTCCAGTCCCGGGAGCCACAATCCGTTGCTATAATCGCCCATCTGGGCGTTTTTTGGTGCTTGCTCGTTCATAAGACGCACTTGCGCACCAAGAAAACACCCATCTGGGCGATTCTATCTAACGAATTTGCCTCGCTCGTTCATAAGACGCACTTCGGCAAGAGAAAATGATTTAGAATCTTGGTTTGAGGATACGCTTCAATGAAAAAGTTATTAGTGCTAGACAGAAGAATAAGATTCCGACTAGACTTGTTTCAATGAGATTTTTAGAGGAATTCGAGAGACTACCGGTATTTGGAACTTCTGGGACGGGTAAATTGTTCGATTCTTCATCGTCAGAAGTTTCTTCTTTCGGTTCCGGCTCTGGTTCGACCGGTTTTTCTTTGAAGCTGACACTGATAGTGTGATTTTCGAGTGTATCACTAATTAGAAAAGTGTAGCTTGATGGATAAGCTGCGATGTCGATTTCTTCACTGTCAATCACGACACTTTCGAGTTCGTATCCGTCGTCTGGAGCATAAAAGAATGTGACGGTTTTGCCGGATTCGATGCCAGAATAGGTAGTTGAGTCGTTATTGTCGGTTGTTACGACATTATCATCATTTGTTTCGTATGTTAGGGAGCCGTTTTCGACCGCATTAACTTCGATGCTAGTGGCAGTTTTGGACCAGTAGCCATAAAGTTGTAAATCATTTGAAACTAGAGTGATGGTGTATTCTTGCTCGTTAGTGTAGCTTTGGTTAGAATACCAGCCGGAGAAAGTATAATTTTCGGGATTTTCGTTCGGCCATTCTGGGTCTGAGATAGTGTAGGTGCCGTATTTAGCAATTTCTTTGGTAAATTGTTCAGTGGTGCCGTCAGGGAAATTAGTAGTATAGAGGAGATTGATGGATGAAAAGCCGATATTTGAATGACGACGGGAAGATGTTTCGTAAGTGATGATAGCTGGAGTGGTTGGAGTGCTGTCGATTTCGACCCAAAGTTGTGAAGCGGCAACACTATCAGTGGTATTTTCGGTGCCAAGCCACTGTTTTCCGTCGCTTTGTTCGGAATAAGCGAGTTGAGTAGTACTCATCACCCATGCACCATGATAACCTTGAATAATTTTTGTACCTTCGTTTGGATCAAGGTCGGAAAAATGCATGATGCCGGAGAAATTGATTTCAGAAGGATTATCGGAATCGAGTGTTCCGGCGGTATAAAAATGGTATTCACGATAGACTTCAGCAGCGCCACTGACATATATATAATATGCAGTTTCGTCGTTAGATGAACCAATCTTGCGTTGGTATGAGCTGCCGGAGCTGCCGAGCCAGAGATATTCGCGGACATCGTACTTGACGCCGTCGATGATAGCGCCGCCATAGATATCGATATAGACATTTTCATCTCTTGAAGTGTTGGTGCCATTGATTTGGCTGCTGGACTCGGTTAGGGAACTACCAATAGAGTAACCGTCGGCGGTCATGGCGAGATAGCCGGCAGAATAAGCTTCGTCGAAGGCGTCGACACTATAAGATTTTTCGATGGTTGGGTTGTAGGCTCTCGAGGTAGCAGAAGCCGGAGCAGAACTCAAAAAGAGACAAGATAACGATAGAGAAAATACTAGTAAGATGAGTTTTACAGTGGATTTCATTTTTATTTTCGCATTAATTGCTTATGTTTATTATCGCGAAAATAAAAGAGGATGTCAAGATTTTTAGCTGAATTTTTAGTTATTTAATGAAGCTGAAGACGCCAAGAGAAATAAACATCATGATAGATGCGGCGAGGACAAGGCCGGTGCTGACTGCGACGATAGTCTTTTGACGGTCGAGATTTAGCATACTTGCGGCGAGAGTGCCAGTCCAAGCGCCAGTACCGGGGACCGGGATACCGACAAAGAGAGCGAGGGCAAGATAGATGTTGTTTCCAGCCTTTTTTAAGAGTTTTTCTCCGCCTTTTTCGCCTTTTTTCAGGCACCACTGGCAGAATTTTTTGCCGGTTTTCCATTTCCAAGTTGCGCCCCACTCTAAAAATTTACGAGCAAAGAAGAAAATGAAGGGAACTGGCAATAAATTGCCAATAATTGCGACAAGAAGGACGGCCCATTCAGGAAGGTCCATGCCAACGCCAATCGGAACAGCGCCACGAAGTTCGATGAGCGGAACCATCGAAACTAAGAAAACCAGAATGAATTTTAAAAACATAATGATATTATAGCAGATTTTTCGAGTGAATGGAACGAAAGATGCTTAAGGTTGAGTTATAGGGGTAAAAATGATATAATATGAGACGGTCTATACGACCAGTATGCACATTAATTTTCTAGCACAGGTAAGGGGGTAAAGATATGGCTAATGTAGCAAAGATCAATTTGTTAGTCGAGCGATGTATGGACTGCCCATACTGCCGGAAGCCACAGGGATATGCGGAGTTTTATTGTCAGCATGACCTGAGGACTCCGGGAGTTGAAGTGGGGGATGGCGAAAGAGTGCCGGATTATTGTCCATTCGTCATCGAGAGACTAAAAGGCGTGCTTGAGATGGTTGAGAATGGCGGTAGCGGGGCCTTCCCGAAGAAGCTTCTCAAACAGATTGAGCGCAAACAGATTGATGATCCGAACCCGAAATTTGGGGCGGACCATAGCTTTAGACATGCCAGACGCGTGTCGGAAATCGGAGTGGATTTTCTTGAACATTGTGTGGGATATGGATTTTCTTCGCCAAATACGGTGTTGAAAGAGAAACTGCTGTTTCAGATTGCGGCATGGCTGCATGACATTGGGTTGGCAGATTCGGTGAGAAACCACGAGATTCATTCGGCGGAACTGGCAAAAAAGTTTCTGACAGGAGCAAAAATTGACATTGATGCTGAAGATGCTGACGTAATTGTACACGCAGTGGCGAATCACTCGAAAGGGGATGAGACGCAGACGATTGTTGATGCGGCGCTGATTCTGGCGGATAAGTTGGACGTTACTTCTGATAGGATTGTACGACTGACAGACGGGATTACGCGAGAAGTTCAGAAAATTCAGGCAGCGGAGTTCAAATTCTATGGAAAACTGGGGCAGCCGAAAGGGGCGGAGCTTAGATATATGGTCGATGAGGGGTTTGACCGGAAGTTTTTCAGGATTTGGCCGAAGGCAATACAAGTTCCGTATCGATTGACGACTGAATATTTCGGACTAGAGGAATTTCGATTCCTAATCAACGGAGAACCGGTTGAACTGAAAGGATTATGTGGCTAGAATTATAACCTCCAACAGATTGTTGGAGGTTTTTCTTGGTTTTAAAAAGCTTAAGTTTTCGAGTTTTGGGCGAGAATGGTAAAATAGAGGTAATGAAGTTTTTTGGAGTAAAAAATCTACGGGTTTCGACGAAAGAGGGAAAAGAGATTTTGTCTGGTGTGGATTTTGAGATTAATAAGAGTGAAACAGTGGTTTTGATTGGGCCGAACGGAGCAGGAAAATCGACAGTGGCGGGGGCTATTATGGGGGACGGGAGATTTATCACTTCGGGAAGCGTGAAATTTCTCGGGGAGGAGATTTTAAGTTTACCAGTTTCGGAGCGAGCGAAGAAGGGGATTTTTATGAGTTTTCAGAATCCTGTTGAAGTGCCAGGGATTACGACGACAGAGATGATTCGAAGCGTATTGGAGGATAAAAGGGGGGGATTTGTATTGCTAGATGAGGTAAGAGAAGGAATTTCGGAAAATGCAAAGAAACTGGGGACGAATATCTGGTTCTCAGAGAGAGAATTGAATGTGGGATTTTCAGGGGGAGAAAAGAAGAAAAATGAAATTTTGCAGATGCTTGCACTTTCGCCGAAGCTGGTGATTTTGGATGAGATTGATTCGGGGTTAGATGTGGATGCAAGTACGAGAATTTCAAAGATTTTAAGAGACTATCAAAAAGAAAGTGGTTGTTCATATCTTATAATCACGCATAATATGCGAGTTTTGAGGCATTTAGAGCCTACGAGAGCGATTTTGATGAAGGAGGGGAGTGTTTACGCGGTCGGAGACCAGAAGATGCTTAAAACGGTCGAGAAGAACGGGTTTAAAGCGTTTTTTGAGCAGATTTCGGAAAAGGGGGTAAAATGAAAGGTTTGACGAAAGAATTGGTTTTAGGGCTGTCTCAACGCAAAAAAGAGCCAGTTTGGGTGAGGAATTTGAGGCTCTCGGGGCTAAAGGCTTGGGGGAAGCTAGAGATGCCGAAGTGGGCGCCGGATATTTCAGAGTTGAAGCTCGACGAGATTGAAACGTATGTGAAGCCAGAGATGGAAATGGTGTCTTCTTGGGAGGAGGTGCCGAATGAAATTCGAAAGACATTTGATGAACTCGGGATTCCAGAGGCGGAAAAAGAGGGGTTAGCGGGGGTTGGAGCACAATATGATTCGGAGACGATTTACCATAATTTGAAGCGAGAAGTGGAGAAACAGGGGGTGGTGTATCTGCCGATTGAGGAAGCGCTGAGAGATAAGAAATATGCAAAGATAGTTAAAGAGCATTTCATGAAGTTGGTGCTGCCGGATGAGCATAAATTTGCAGCGCTACATGCGGCAGTTTTTTCGGGTGGCTCGTTCATTTATGTGCCGCCATTTACGGAGGTGGAAGTGCCTTTGCAATCTTATTATCGGTTGAATGCGCCGGGGGCAGGGCAATTTGAACATACGCTAATTATTGTGGATGAGGGGGCGAATTTGCATTTTATTGAAGGATGTTCGGCGCCAAAATATAACGTGGCGAATTTGCATGCGGGAGCGGTTGAGATTTTTGTGAATAAAAATGCGCACATGAAATTTTCGACAGTTGAAAGTTGGTCAAAAAATATGTACAACTTGAACACAAAAAGAGCGATTGTTGAGGAAGGGGGCGAAATTGAGTGGGTGACGGGGAGTTTTGGGTCGAAAGTGACGATGTTATATCCGATGACGATTCTTGCTGGAACTGGGGCGAAATGCGAATATACAGGGGTTACTTTTGCGGGGAAAGGTCAAATTATTGATAATGGGGCAAAAGTTGTTCATGCGGCGCCAAACACTTGTTCGACGATTAATACAAAATCACTTAGTCGTGACGATGGGGTTTCGATTTCGCGGACGCTCGCGAATATTTTGCCGGGAGCAGTGGGAGCGAAAGCGTTTATTGATTGTAAAAGCTTGATTTTGAATGGGGGGGCGAAAGCGGAGGCGATGCCAGAGGTGAGAGTGGGCGAAATGGATGCGGAAGCGGCACACGAAGCAAGCGTGGGGAAGATTTCGGAGGAGGCGCTTTACTATTTGATGTCGAGGGGACTTTCGGAAGAAAAGGCGAGAACGCTGATTGTGAGGGGATTTACTTCTGAAATTTCGAAAGAATTACCGGTGGAATATGCAATGGAGATGAATAATTTGATTCGAATGGAAATGGAAGGGACGGCATGAGAGAGATATATTTTGATAACGCAGCGACGATGATGAAATATAGGGAAGCGATTGAGGCGGAGAAGAATTTTTACAGAGAGGTAAACGCGAATCCGTTGCGAGGGTTGTATAAAAAAAGTGTTCAAGCAACGACAGGGGTAAATGAGACAAGAAAAGCGATTTTGGAGCTAGCGAAAGCGGATAAATCGTACACTGTCATATTTTCAAGGGGTACGACAGAGGCGCTGAATATGGTGGCGAATGGGTTAGTTCTAGGGCGAGATGGATTTGGGGTAGTTTCTAAGAGTGCGAAAGTAGTGGTGGATATCGAGAGTCATCATTCGAATATTTTGCCTTGGAAACAGAGGTATAAGAACG
Organism: Candidatus Saccharimonadota bacterium; assembly: GCA_017480035.1. Lineage (GTDB taxonomy): Bacteria > Patescibacteriota > Saccharimonadia > Saccharimonadales > Saccharimonadaceae > Nanosyncoccus. Next base: position 18,046 of record JAFVBJ010000002.1, read on the forward strand.
TCGTGATGGCGAAAAAGTTGGATGCGAAGGAGTTATTTGCAGCGGAAGTAATTTGTCTGACAGGGGTATCGAACGTGACAGGGCAAGATTTTTCGAAACGCATTAAAATTGTGCGTAAGACGTGTCCTAAGGCGATTCTAGGGGTGGATGCGGCGCAGATGCTGGGACACACTAGGATTGACATAAAACGGCTTGGAGCGGATTTTATGGCGTTTTCAGGGCATAAATTTGGGGCTCCGATGGGAATTGGGGGGTTGATTATAAAGAAAAAGCTTGCGGAGAAGTTAAGACCGCTGAATTTTGGGGGTGAGATGGTGGATAGTGTATCGGTTGATGGAGAGCCGGTTTTTGCCGAAATCCCAGAGAGATTAGAGGCGGGAACGTTGTCGGTTGGGGCGATTTTTGGGCTGTTTGAGGCGGCGAAAATTTCAAAACGAAACCTTTATGAATTTAGATGTGAAGATGTAATCTATGGTTCGGTCGGGGACTATGTATCTGAACTGATTAGAGAGACTGCGGATGGGCTGAAGAAAACTAAAGGGGTGAAAGTGTTAGCGGCGAACGGGGGAATTGTGACGTTTCAAGTTAAGGGAGTGCATCCTCATGACGTAGCACAGATTTTGGCGGATGAGGGGATTGCAGTACGAGCGGGGTGGCTTTGTGCGGAACCATTTTTGCGATATAAGGGGTGGGGACCGGTAGTGAGGGCGAGTTTGTCGGAGTTTAATACTGAGGTAGAAGTCGAGAAATTCCTTGATATTATAGAGAAAATACGGGTAAAAATGGGAGTGGAAAATGTATGACGAAGAGCTTTTAGAGAGGGGATTACACCCGAGGTTTAGGGGAGAGATTCCTGGGGTGGAACCGATAAAGCTATTGAATGCGAGTTGCGGGGATGAGATTTTGGTGTATTTAAAGGTGTCGGATGGAAAAATTTTGGATGGAAAATGGAATGGGAACGGGTGCGCGATTTCGTTGGCTTCGGCAGATTTTTTCATTGAGAGCGTGGTTGGAAAAAGCTTGGATGAAGCGAAAATGTTTACGCGAGAATTTTCAAAGATGATTTTGAGTGAGAAATATGATGAGAAAAAAATAGGGGCGGCGAAAGCGATGAAATGTGTTTCAAGGATGCCGGCGAGAGCGAAATGCGCGAAATTGGCATTAAAGAGCCTCGATATGATATGATAGAAATATGAATCTTTTGGTAATGATTGTGGCAATTTTTCTGACGGCGATTTTGTCGGTGTCGGGGGGAGTTTTGCTTCTGTTTGGTAAGGGAAAAATCGTTAACTTTGTGCAGAAAATTGGGCCTTTGATTGCATTTTTGGTGTTAATTTATGCGGTTTTTGGTGATATTGTGCCGGAAATTCTTGAGGAAGACGAACTTTCGGTGCCTAATTTGATAATTTTGACTTCGACGGGGTTTTTGTTAGCGGCGTTGATTGGATATGTGATGGGAAAATTTCATCATCACAGCGATTTACATCATCATGAACATAAAAAAGATAAGATTGAGACGCATGGAAATGAGATAAAAAATAAGACGCAGGCATATACGATGTTAGTGGTGGATTCAGTGCATGCGGTGGCGGATGGGATTGTGCTGGGGACGAGTTTTGTGGCTTCGCAAGCGACGGGACTTTCGGCGTGTCTTGCGACGGTAGCACACGAAATTCCGCAAGAAATTGGGGATTTTTCGATTATGCAGAGGGCGAAAATTAAGAAAATGACGATTTTGAAGTATCAAATTGTCTCGAGTCTGGTGGCAGTGCCAGCGGCGGTGATTGCATATTTTGTTGGGAGTGAACTTTTGGAAGCGTTACCGGCAGTTTTGGCGGTGGTGGCGGGTTTTTTGCTCTATGTGGCATTTGGAGAGCTGGTTTGTGTGATTGAATCAGCGAAAAATCATCTTGAAAAAAGCTAATGATTAGAATATAATTAAGATAATTTAGGAGGAAAAATGATCAAGATTGACGAGAAATTCCTTGACGAAGTGGGACTTTCTTCCATGCCAGAAGATAGAAAGGCAGATTTTATTGCGCAGACTCAAGAGGAGCTTGAGAATCGCGTGGGTGAGAGAATGAGCGAAGGGATGACAGTTGATCAGCTCCGTGAATTTGATGGAATTATGAATAATGACCGAAATACAATGATTCGTGTTCTGTCTCAAATTGGAGATTATCGTCAGGATGAATTGTACCAGAAATTATTGAAGCGACACGGTGTCTCGGAGGGAAATCTGGAAATTCTCGGTGAATATCTTTCGGTGAAATGGATTCAAATTAATCGTCCGGATTATGCGACAATTACAAAAAATGTAGCTTCCGAGCTAAAACAAGAGATTATTGAAGCAAGACCAGCTATTCTTGGAATTTAGATTTCTATTTACCGTAACCGTTTAGGAAGGATTTTGCGTCCATGATTTTGCGGCCGGCAGGTTGGATTTCGTCGATAATGAGGTATTTTTCGTCGGCACATTTTAGACTGAGTTTCGAATCCTTGGTGTCGCTAATATGAGCTTTTTGGACGATGCAATCAAGACCGAAAAAATCGTGTTTGCTTTTTGGGAAGCCTTTGAAAGCGCGGACTTCATTTTGTAATTCTTCGGCGGATTTTATTTCTGGTTTCAAGACAGACATGGATTTGTCGAGCTTGGCGGTGAAGGTGGCTTTTGTGTCGTCTTGAGCGGTAGGTTCTGGGAGGTTTTCGAGGTTTTCGACGAGCCAATTTGCGCCGGTTTCGGCAAGAATTTGGTAAATTTCGTCTTTTTCAGGGGATTTTTCGCCAAATTCTACGGTTTTTTGGAAGAAAATCGGGCCAGCATCCATGGCTTTTACGAGTTTCATGATAGAAACAGAGAAATTCTTGTCGCCGTTTAAGATAGCGGTTTCAATCGGGGAGGAACCGCGATATTTTGGAAGGAGACTCGGGTGGATGTTTAAAATTCCTTCTGGCTCAAAGAGGTCGAGGACGTCTTTTTTGATTATGACACCGAAGCTGGCGAGAACGCCTTTTAAACTCGGATTTTCAGCTTTTAAGGTTTTTACGGTTTCGAGATCTTCTTTTTTGTGGGCATGAAAAATAATGTCAAAATGGTTAGCTAGGACTGCTTTTGAGCAGTCGGCGAGAGGACCGTTGCCAAAAAAGATAATTTTAGTCTTCATCAGGGAAAAGCTCTTTGTTGTTTTTGATGCGTTTTTCGTAGTCGATTTTGACAATGTCACCTTTTTTGTCGAGCTCGAACCAAGCGTCTTTGTCGTCTTTGATGTAATCAATGAAAAGAACGCCTTCGAGATGGTCAATTTCATGAAGAAGTGTGCGTGTAAGAGGGCCTTTTGATTTGATGCGAACTTCAGTGCCGTCGATTAATTTCGCTTTGATGCGAGCTTTGTCGGGGCGGGGAACGAGGCCGTAAATCGTCGGGACAGAGAGGCAGCCTTCGTAATCTTTTTCGATTCTACCTTCGGTTTTTATGACTTCAGGGTCGATAAGGGCGGTGTAGGAAGTGTTTTCTTTGTTGTCCATGTCATCACGGATGACGATGATACGTTTCATGAAACCCATTTGCGGAGCAGCCATGGCAGCAGAAAGCTCGTAGGGATGCTCTTTTTCCCATTCGAGATTGGCTTTTATCATCGTATCGACGATTTCGCGGATTTCGGGAGTGATTTTATTCACTTTTTTCGATTTTTCGCGAAGCTTCGGATCCGGAGTAACTAAAATTTTCATGGATAAATTATAGCATATTTTTTCACTTTTTACCAGAGGTGGTGAATTTCGGTAGTGTTTAAAAAAAGTTTTATTAAAAATAGCTTAAAAAATAGTTATAATTGGGGGCGAAAGGCTAGATGTAGGTTAGGGATTTTTGAAAAGAAAGGAGCTTTTGGTAAAAAGTGTCCTTAGTTCTTCTATTCTTGTATTACTATCTTATTTTATAGAAAAATAACTCGAGACCTTATCTAGCTTTTATAGGAGAGAAGGTGGGTCCAAGGAGATACGAAGGTTCGGAAAGGTCTCGAGTGAACGGATGGCATCGGTCAACGAACTGCGATTAGCGGATTTCACTACGATTTGCCAATTGTATCCTGTGCTTAGTCGCTCATGGAATGCTGGTGTGGGAGCGGATAAGTAAATGTTTTCTTTTTTCTTCAAAGCTTTGTAGACTTCTTTGATTTTTGAGAGGGCAGTTTTTTCAGTTTTGTAAACGACGGAAATTTTTGCAAGGTAGAAGAAAGGAGGGAGATGAGATTTTTTACGTTTTTTGATGAGATATTCATAGAAAGCTTCGTAGTCGGAATCGACAGCGGTTTTGATGGCGATACTTTCGGGGTGATAAGTTTGGATGAAAGCGTCGGCTTCTTCGATATGACCGCGACCAATGCGACCGAGAACTTGGTTGATGAGGTCGAAAGTGCGCTCTTCGGAGGAATAATCAGGAAGAGATAAGCCAGAATCGGCTTGAACAATACCGACAGTGGCGAGATTTGGCAAATCAAGCCCTTTGGCAACAGTTTGAGTGCCGATAATGATGTCGATTTCACCGCGGCGGACTTCTTCGTAGAGAGCGTCGAGAGTGGCGGATTTTTCGGTGTCGCCGTCAAAACGAGCGATAGTGGCAGTTTTAAAAAGCTTTTTTAGCTCGGTTTCGAGAAGTTTCGTGCCAAAACCTTTATGGATGATTTCGGAATGTTTGCAATTTGGGCAAGAAACAGGGACTTTTTCGCTGTGACCACAAGAGTGGCAGATGAGACGGTAAGAGTCAGAATGGAGCGTTAACGGGAGAAAACAATTTGGGCAGAGAGCTTCGAAGCCACAATTTTCGCAGATGGTTAAGGGGGCAGAGCCGCGACGGTTGTGGTAGATGAGAGTTTGGCGCCCGTGCTCGAGATTTTCGTGGATTTTAGAGAGGAGAGGGGAAGAAAAATAGCGATTTTCGATGAATTTTGTTCGGTCTTTAAAGTCGATAATTTCAATTTTGGGTTTTATTGCGGTTTCTTTGGCTTTTTCTTTTAAGGTGACAAGGGAGTTTTTTGATTTGGCGAGGAAATAATCTTCGACTTTTGGGGTAGCGGTACCGAGGACACAAGAAATGTTTTTGGTTTTCGCGATGAAGCTAGCAAGACGAAGAGCGGAATATTTTGGAGTTTGGTCTTGGAAATAGGTAGATTCGTGGGCCTCGTCGATAATGACAAGACCGAGATTTTCTAGAGGTGCAAACAGAGCAGAGCGAGGGCCGATGACGATTTTTGGGGTTTTAGAATGTAAGAGTTTCTCGAAAGTGTTGCGACGGGTTTTCTCGGTCTGTTTGCTATGAATGAGAACGATATTTTCGCTAAAAGTCTGCTTGAAAATAGAGACGAGTTGAGAGGTGAGGGCGATTTCGGGGACTAGAAGAATAGTCGAGCGATTCGCCTTAAATTCGGCCATAGCAAGCGTCAGGTAGATGTTAGTTTTGCCAGAGCCAGTGATGCCGTGTAAGAGTTTTGTATTCGTCTTAACGGCTCCTAGTGCGTCTAGGGCGCGTTTTTGAGCGGGATTAAGAGGGATTTTTTCGGGTTTTTTGGTGATTTTGATGGATTTTTCGGCGGTTTCGGCGATTTGATGGCGTTTTTCGAGGGTGTTAGGGAGAAAAAGGCTGACGACTTGGGGCATGGAAACAAGGTAATATTTTGAGAGCCAAAGCATAGCGTTTAAGAGGTAAGTAGGGAGAGGCGTGTCATAGAGAGGGCGAACAATGTCTTTTAGTTTAAAATCGCCGGAAGGAGCTTCGACTTTTCTATATACGATGCCGAGAGTGGAGTTTTTGCCGAGAGGGATTTCGACAAGAGTGCCTTTTTTGAGGTTTTTAGGATAAGAATAGGTTAAAATCCCATCTTCGAGTTTTGGGGATTTTCGAAAAACTTTCGCTGGCAAAACCTCATAAAACATAATTCTATTATACCTTATTTTATGGTAGAATAAGGGTATGAAATTTTGTGAGGTGAGTGAGGGGGAGTTTAAAAATTTTGCAGAGAAGTGTCCGGCGGCGAATTTTTTGCAGTCAATAGAGATGTATCGGAGGTATGTTAAGAGGGGCGACGAGACGTATTTGGTGGGTGTGAAAGATGATAAGGAATTGGTCGCGGCGGCGCTTTTGACTTCGAAATATAAGGTTCTCGGACAAAAAATGTTTATTTGCCCGAGAGGATTTTTGGCGGACTTTTCGAATCCGAAGTTTTCGGAAATTTTAGAGGAATTCACCTCTGGAGTGAAGAAATTTTTGAAAAGGAAAGGGGCGGCAGTATTAGAGATTTCACCGAATATTTCGAGAGTGGCGGAAGTTGATAAAGACGGCGTGCCGACAGAGAATTACCTTAAAAGTCCAGAAAATAAAATGTTTACGGATTTGGGATATAAGGCGCTCGGGGAATACGAGTTCGTGAAATGGGAATATGCATTAAAAACAGGGGAAATGAAAGGGGTAGACCTCTTAAAGCATATGCGTTCAGGGCATCGTTACGCGACAAGATTAGCACTTGAGCGATACCAGATGAGGATGCGAGAGCTTTCGATTGATGAAATCGGAGTTTTGAAAGGATTGTCGGATGAAGCGGCAGAAAGACACGGATTTGTGACTCCGAGTATTGAGTATTACAGAGAGATGAAAGCGGCGTTTTCGGAGAAAGTGAAGTTTTTTGTGGCGGAAGTGGATAAAAAAGTTATTCAAGCGGTTGAAACAGGGAAAACTCCAGATGAACTTCGGGAAATTTCGGGAAAATTACCGAAAAAATTAAAAGATGGAGTGCCGGTTGCGGCGGCGATGTTTGTTTATTGTCCGAATGAGACGATTTATCTCTTTTCTGGGTCGAGTTCGAAATATAGTAAGCTTGGCGGGCCACATTTTTTGCAATATAAGATGATTGAAGAAGCGATTAAAACAGGGGTGGAGAAATATAATTTCTACGGAACAAATCCGAAGCGAGGGGATGGAGTGTATGAATTTAAGAGAGGGTATCACGGAGAGCTTCGAGAATATCTTGGAACGTTTATGCTACCGATTTCACTGATTGGGAAAGCGTATGTTGCGAAGCAAAAATATCAGGATGTGCGCGATATTCACTAGTAAAAGTGTTGTTTTTTTGACATTTTTAAGGTAGAATAGAGTAAATTGGAGGTATAAATGTTAGATGTTTTTATCACGTCAAGGGTGCGTAGAAAAATCCTAGTGGTTTTTGCGAAATATCCGGATTTTAAGACGCATGTTCGGGCGCTTTCGAAGCTGATTCGGGAAGATCCAGGAAATATCCAGAGAGAATTGAAAAGATTAGAGAAGGGAGACTTCTTGATCGCGACAAAAAAGGGAAATCTAATGTTTTACCAGACAAATAAACAATTTCCGATTTTGAAAGAGTTACAATCAATGGTGATTAAGAGTCAACAACTTTCGAACAAATCAAAACCGAACAAGACGATTGGATAGAATGTCGCAATTTTTCGAGGAAATTGTGGCAAAGCGTGGGCTTTCGGATGAATTTTTACATCCGAAATATCTTTCTGATGAGAAAATTTTTGCGAAAATGCCAGATATAGAAAAGGCGATTTCGAGAATTTTAAAGGCGGTTTCTTCGGGGGAGAAAATTATGGTTTACGGGGACTATGACGTTGATGGAGTGACGGCGACGACAGTGATGGTGGACACATTGAAGCAGGCGGGAGCAAAAGAAGTAGTGACGATGCTGCCAGATAGATTTATTGATGGGTATGGGATGAGTGAGCGTTGTGTCGAACGAGCGAAAAAAGAGGAAGTGACGTTGGTTGTTACGGTGGACTGTGGGAGTAATAATTCGAGCGTAATTTCGGAGCTTTTTAAAGCGGGAATAGAGACGATTGTGACGGACCACCACGAAGTGAATGAGAAAATTCCGTCGGAAGCTGTGGCGGTGGTGAATCCGAAAAGAACGGATGTTTCGAAAAAGGCGCAAAAAGAAATAAATGAGGCGGGATTAAATGATTTAGCAGGGGTAGGGGTGGCGTTTATGGTGGCATTAGCGCTAGTTGAGGCGGGGAAAATTGATGCTGGGCAAGAGAAGTGGCTGCTCGATTTGGTACTGATTGGGACGCTTTGCGATTCGATGAAAATTTCGAAAATTAATCGAGAATTGACATTTTATGGGAAAAAAGTATTAGAAAAAACGAGACGACCGGGGCTAAAAGAGCTGATGAAAGTGGCGAAATGTTCGGGTGTGACAGCAGATGCGATTAGTTTTCAGATAGGACCGAGGCTAAATGCTGGGGGGAGAATGGAATCGGCGGAAATTTCATTGAAACTTTTGATGACAGAATCGAAGGCTGAAGCGGTGAAATTGGCGCGAGAACTCGATAAATTGAACACGGAGCGTCGAGGCGAACAGATGGCGGCGATAGACGAAATTGCGAAGAATTGTGAAGTAGAGTTGCAGAAGCCGGTGATTGTGGTGTCTGGAGAATGGCATGAGGGGGTGATTGGGATTATTGCGGGGAGGCTAGTTGAGAAATACCATAAACCAGCGTTTGTGCTTTCGAAATCGACGGCTCGCGATGTAAATGGGGATGGATTTACGGATATCTATAAGGGGTCAGGTAGGAGCTTTGGTGATTTTAATCTTGCAGAGGCGATTCGAGTCTGTAAAAAGAGTTTGGTTGGAGGTGGGGGACATGCGATGGCTTGTGGGGTAAAAATTTTACCAGAGAAAGTTCTGGAATTTAGTGAGGAAGTGAATAAATATTATGATAGTTTAAGATTAAAGAATCAAGGGAGGTTTCTCGAAACTAGTCCAGAGATAAAAGCGGATAGTTTGATGGGGTTTACGGAAGAATTATTGGAAGAAATGGCGATTTTGGAGCCATTCGGAGAGGGGAATGAAGAACCGATTTTTGAGCTTTCTCGAATGGAAGTTTTTGAAGCGAGAGGAGTGGGGAAAGATGGGGCGCATTTGCGAATGATTGTTAAAGATGAGATGAACCGGAGAATGACACTTGTGGCGTTTTCAGCACCAGAAGAATGGCTAAAAACGGAGGCGGGAGAGGAAGTTTCAGCGGTAGTGCAACTAGTGAAAAATGAGTGGAACGGAAATGTATATGTCGAGGGACGGATTTTAGGGTTGAAAAAATCGGTTTAATCTGATATAATGTCGACATATGTCAATCAAAGTAACTAGAAAAGATTCAAACGAAGCGAACGAGAACATTATTCGCCGTTTTAATCGTAAAGTTTTGCAAAGTGGTGTGATGCCACTCGCTAAGTCCCAGACGCGTTTTAGCAAACCGATTTCGAAACGCGAGCGTCGCCGTAAGGCAATTCTGCGTGAGATTCGCAAAGCTGAAAAAACTGAACGTATCAAACTTGGACTTAAATAAGAAAAACCGGCTGAGAGAGCCGGTTTTTTGCGTACCATGGATAGAAGATTGTGGTATAATGTTTATGTATGAGAATTATATTTTTAGGAGGCCCTGGATCTGGAAAATCGACCGTTGGCTCGAGGTTGGCGGAAGATTTAAAATGGCCTTGGATTTCTTCGGGGGAAATTTTGCGACAGAGTAAAGAACCGTGGGTGATTGAAAGATTAAAAACCGCGCAGTTGTTTGACGATGAAATGGTGGCTGGACTGGTTTTTTCAAGATTACACGGTGTACCAAATGCGATTTTAGATGGATTTCCGAGGACTTTTCATCAGGCGGAAATTATGATTTCTCGAGGCGAGAAAGTTGATATTATTGTTGAGATGAAAGTTCCGATGGAAGAGGTTCAGAAAAGGCTGTTTTTGCGTGGACGCGACCAAGATACGAAAGAGGTGATTGAGGAACGTTATCAGATGTATAATCATGACAAAGATGAGATTATGGCGTATTTGGTGGGGAATGGTGCGAAAGTAGTGACGGTTGACGGAGTAGGGACTCAAGATGAAGTTTATCAGCGAGTCGCGAAGGGGATTCAAGAGGTAATTAATCTATGATTATGATTTACGGTCCGGCAGGGTCCGGAAAATCTACGCAAGGAGGGATTTTGGCGCAAAAAATCTCTGGAAAAGCCTTGTCGGTTGGGCAGATTTGCCGCGAGCAATTTGCGGAATATACGAAGACGGCGGCGATGGTGCCGGAAGATGAATTAGCATTGGCAGTGCTAAAAGAGGTTGAAAGGGCAGAAAAAGCTGGATTTAAGGTGATTTTGGATGGTCAACCGTGGACGCGGGAAAGTAAAGGCTCAGTGATTCTGTCAGATGCGACAGGTGGTGTAATTGTGGTTGACGTGCCGAGAGAAGAATCGATTAAGAGGCTTTCTTCGCGAGGGCGAGATGACGACCAGATTTCGAATTGGAACAAGAAACTTGATATGTATGAATCGAGAATGCCAGAATATGAAGCAATGTTAGTCGAGAAAAATGTGCCGGTTTATCATGTGGATGGAGTCGGGACAATTGATGAAGTTGCGGGGCGAATTGAAGAATTGTATAAAAAATTTGTTCAAAAATAACAGATAAAAATAGCCCTTTCGGGCTAATTTTATACAAGTGTCTAATTTCTCGGACAGTTCGGGAGAGTGAGAACTTCGTGTCCGTCTTCGGTGACGAGAATGGTGTGTTCACAGTGACAGCCGACTGAACCGTCGGAGAGAACAACACTCCAACCGTCGTCTTTGTCGACGTAATTGTTTGGTTTGCCGAGAGAACTCATTGGTTCGATACAGATACAATCGCCAGGTTTTAAGACGTAGCCATGACCGCGTTTGCCATAATTTGGAACTTCTGGGGGCATGTGCATCTCTTTACCGATGCCATGACCGATGTAATTTTCGATAACGCCGAGATGACCTTTTTTTAAGATGCGCTCGACGGCGAAACCAACGTCGCCAAGATGAACGCCGGGAGCGACAGAATCGATGCCGGCCCAGAGGGCTTCCTCGGTGGTTTTAATCATTTGTTTGACTGCGGGATTAGCCTTCCCGACGACAGTAGTGAAGGCAGCATCGGTGTGGTAGCCTTTGTATTTGATGACAAGATCAAAAGAGACTTTGTCTCCGTCCTCGAGGGCGTAGTCAGAGTTTGGAGCGCCGTGGACGAGTTCGTCATTAACGGAAATGCAGATGCAGCCAGGAAATTTTTCTTCAAGCTCATCATAGGAGCAGGATGCGCCACGAGATTCGATTTTTTTGCGGGTCCAGGCGTCGAGCTCGCGTTTTGTCATACCAACCTTAACATATTCGCGGAGTTCGGCGAGAATTTCACCCAAAATTTTGCCGCCTTCGCGCATGGCTTTAATTTGTTCTTCATTCATAGGCTATATTATAGCACAAAAGCTAAAAATGCTCCCATTGTCGCTAAAGGTCGTAGAAAGTGTTTGTTAATTTTTTCGCTTATGGTATAATTTAAGTATGGAAGAACAATCTAAATATGCATTTGGAATTGATGTTGGTACCGAAAATGTTCGTGCTGTGGCGTTGGAAATCAGAGGTGAAGAAGATATTAAGGTGATTGCGTATGGTGAGGCCGAGAACAAGAAAGGGATGCGTAAAGGGATTGTGACAGATTTGTCCGGACCGGCAGAAGCGACAGATAAAGCATTGAAGACAGTTGAGAGCATGAGCGGGGTGAATGTTGACGCGGCTTATGTTTCGATAAATGGTTCCCATATTTCATCGGAAACTGTGACGGGAATGATTGCGGTTTCTTCGAATGAAGGAATTACGAATGAAGAATTGAATCGTCTGGAAGATACAGCGATGAGTGGGCGAATCACGAGCAATAAACAAGTATTAGATGTGATTCCGCTGAATTATACGCTTGATGGACAGAGTGGAATTCGTCAGCCGCTTGGGATGGTGGCGAATAAAATTGAGATTGTGGCGAATGTTGTCTCGGGTCTGACGCCGAGTGTGGATGCGCTTGGACGAGCGATGGCAGCGGCAAACCTCAGAGTTTTAAGATTTATGCCGACTTCTGTAGCAGCAGCGAGAGCGGTTTTGTCGGAGAAACAGCTTGAAAATGGGGCTTGTGTGATTGACTTTGGAGCTTCGACGACTTCTGTAGCGGTTTATGATGAAGGGGACTTGCAATATATTGGAGTTGTGCCGGCAGGTGCAGTCAATATTACGAAAGATTTGGCGATTTCGCTGGAACTGAATACTGATGCAGCGGAAGAAATTAAGTTGCGCTATGTGACGGCTGATTTTGCGCCGACTGGAAAAGAAGTGACAATGAGACATAACGGAGAAACAATTTCGTTTAAGAAAGATGAAGTGAATGAAATTGTGAAAGCAAGGCTTGTCGATATTTTTGAGCACGTTGCGGAACATCTTGAGAGAGCAGGTTATGCGCAGAAGTTACCGGAGGGGGCGGTATTAGTTGGTGCTGGGGCGAACATGAAGGGAATTGCCGGGTTTGCGAAAGAAGTTTTGAAGATGGCGACAAGAGTTGGAGTACCAGGAAATGGGCTGAAAGGTGTCGTCGAGGATATTGAAAAGCCGGAATATGCGACGGCGATTGGTTTAGCGCTTTCAATGGCGGATGATGGGAAAACTTCAGGGGTGGAAGACGAAAAAGAAAAGAAGCCATTCTCGCTGTTTGGGTTATTTAAGAAGAAAAAATAAACCTCATTTTATAGAGAAAACTATTGAATACATTTTTTATCTGTGCTAAACTAGAATTAGTTTATTATAAAAGTGAGGAATAATAAAATGCCTGAAATTAAACCTACAGAGGTGGAGAGTACAGCAAGCATTAAAGTTGTGGGCGTTGGTGGAGCCGGTGGTTCCGCAATTAATCGTATGAAAGAAATCGGCTTGAACGGTGTCGAGTTTGTTGCGATTAATACTGATGCGCAAGCGTTGCACCATTCGGATGCAGATGTGAAGGTTCACATTGGACAAGGTCTTGGTGCTGGTGGCGACCCAACAAAAGGTCGTGAAGCTGCCGAGGAAAGCCGTGAAAACATCGGACAAGCGCTTGAAGGAGCCGATATGGTCTTTATTACGCTTGGTGCTGGTGGTGGTACTGGTTCTGGAGCGGGTCCAATCGTTGCAAAAGAAGCAAAAGACCGTGATATTTTGACGGTTGGTGTTGTGACAAAGCCATTCACTTTTGAAGGTGCACAACGCAAAAGTAATGCTGATATCGCAATTTCGGAACTTTCGGGTGAAGTTGATGCGCTCATTACAATCCCGAATGATCGTTTACTCCAAACAATTGACCCGAGAACGCCACTTACTGACACATTTAAGATTGCTGACGATGTTTTGCGTCAAGGCGTCCAGGGTATTTCAGAACTTATCACAGAACATGCACTCATCAACCTCGACTTTGCTGACGTGAAGGCGATTATGAAGAACGCTGGTTCAGCATTAATGGGTATTGGTCGTGCATCTGGCGAAAATCGTGCAAAAATTGCAGCTCGCCAAGCGATTGAATCTCCACTTATCGAAGTTAAAATCGATGGTGCAAGAGGAGTACTCTTCTCGGTTGCTGGTGGATATGACATGTCAATGAGTGAAATTCAAGAAGCTGCTGAAGAAATCACGGGTGCAGTTTCTCCGGATGCGAACATTATCTTTGGTGCTTCGGTTCGCCCAGAGCTTAATGAAGAAATTGTCATTACGGTTGTTGCAACAGGATTTGACTCAGATTATTACCGCCAAAAACGTGCTGAAGAAGCTTTGGCGGCAGAACGTGAAGCGTATGATGAACCAGCTCCGGCTTATGGAGTACCATCAGTCGACGCAGGAACGATTCAGGCACCAGAAGATGAAGAAAAATCTGCAAGTGCTTGGGATAATATGAATAAAGAAGATGAAGATTTGGATGTTCCACCTTCACTTCGCGCAAGACTTCGTGGCAAAAAATAATAGATAACGTTAGGAGGCAGCATGGCTAATAATATTAATATCGGGGATTCAAAAGTTCTCGAGAGCCGTGAGACGCCTGACGGAACGATGATTCGACGTCGTCGTGTGACGCCTGAAGGTCGACGATTTACAACTTATGAACGTATTGAAATGCCAGCGCTTGTAGTGCATAAGCGTAGCGGCAATAGAGAACAATTCGACCGTGATAAACTCCTCACTGCGGTTCGAAGAAGTGTTGGAAAATTCTTTAATTCCGATATGGAAGTTGAAGACGTTGTGAACAGAGTTGTGACGAAAGTTTATGACCTTGGACGAGACGAAATCGAATCAAAAGAAATTGGACAGGCGATTCTGGAAGTCTTGGCTGAGGTAAATGAAGTTGCATATGTGCGTTTTGCTTCAGTTTTTCTAGAATTCAAGACATTAGAAGATTTTGAGAATATTATTCGCTCACAAAGGGAAGAAATTAAAAAATAGAAAGGATAGTATGAGGGTGGTAATGGTTTGTCGCGATAACGCGGAATATACAAGAGAAGCTACGGATTGGATAGCGGATTTTAAGAAAGAGACTGGACTAGATGTTGATTGGGAGGACCCAGAGACGATTTCTGGTGAGATGTTTGCGACCCATCATGATATAGTGCAGTATCCGACGCTTTGCGTGATGCGGGACGATTCAAAAATGTTGGCAAAGTGGGCGGGGAAATTGCCACAATTTGAAGAAGTGACTTATATTATGAGAGATGCTTAAAATTTCTCAAATATGATATAATATATATGATGAATTATCGGGAAAAAGCAGATAAGCTGTTTTTGTGGGCGCTCGAACAACCTCGTGCATCGGTTGATTGGCAGAATCATTCAAAAGATGTAGCGAAAATTTGTGAGAAAGTGGCCGAAAAAGCAGGAATGGATAAAGATCTCGCGTATGCGAAGGGGCTTTTGCATGATTTTTATAAGGCGGTGGAGCGTGATAATGAAGTGTTGGTTGAGATTGACGGAGAAGATAAGATGGCGATGACGCATCCGTTTAATGGTTATCGGCTTTTGATGGAGAAGGATTTTCCAGAGGCGGCGAGAAGTGCGCTGACACATACTTTTTATAATGTTTACGAAGTTTATGACGGGGGGTTTGATTCGAGGCTTGTCCCGGAAGATTTGGAGTTTCTTAAGAAATGGCTTTCGGAAAATGAATATGATGATTATGATAAGTTGACACAACTTGCGGACAATATGGCGAGTTGGAAGGGGATTATGACGATTGATGACAGGTTTTGTGATATTCTTTCGCGACATCCGGTCTCGAACCCGCAGGCAGGTCTCAAGAAGCTGTATGAGCTGAAAGATTACTTTGATGAAAAGGTTGGTGGCAATATCTATGAACTATTCCGAGACGAGATAATAGAAACGGCGATTACGGAGCCTACGCGAAAAGCATTTAGTAGTGTAGGCCAGAACCCCGGAAAAGAAAATAAGTAAAGAGGAATTATGAAATATAAATCAGGACAGAGAAGAAGAGCTTTAGAATACGAAAAAGCCGTTTTGGAATTTTGGAAAAAAGATAGAACATTCGAGAAGTCGATTGAAAATCGTGATATTGACAAGAGCTATGTGTTTTATGACGGGCCTCCGTTTATCACGGGAAATCCACACCATGGAACGCTTCTTTCATCAATTGTAAAAGATGTAGTGCCACGTTTTTGGACGATGAATGGATACCGCGTCGAGAGACGTTGGGGCTGGGATTGTCATGGGCTTCCGGCAGAGAATTTTGTTGAGAAACAACTCGGAATTACTGACCGTCGTGAAATTGGTACGAAATGGCCGCTTGAAACTTATATCACAAAGGCACGCGAATCTATGGTGGCAAATTCGGAGACTTGGGAATCGACGATTGCGAGAATTGGGCGTTGGGTGAATTTTAAGGGCGCTTATCGCACGATGGATAAAGATTTTATGGAATCGGTTTGGTGGGCGTTTAAAACTCTTTACGAAAAAGGTAAGATTTATGAGGGGCGCAAAGTTTTGATGTATGACACGAAGTTTGCGACGCCGGTTTCGAAAGCTGAAGTGACGATGGATAATGATGCATATCAAACTGTGACTGATCCTTCGGCATATGTATTTTTCAAAACGAAAGATTTTTATCTTTTAGCGTGGACGACGACGCCATGGACGCTTCCGGCAAACTTAGCACTTGCAGTTTCGAAAAAACTTGAATATGGCATTTATGATGTTGAAGGAAAGAAAGTTGTTGTTGCGACGAAATTGGCGATGAAAGTTCTCGGTGAGGACGCGAAACCAGAGAAAAAACTGAAGGGTTCGGAGCTGGTTGGGCTAAAATATGAGCCGCTAATCGAGACAGTGCCAGAGAAAAAGCGCATGAATGGTACATATTGTGTACATGGCGCGGATTTCGTGTCGGATGAAGACGGTACGGGAATCGTGCATATCGCGCCGGCGTATGGCGAGGATGACTATGCACTCGGGACGGCGGAAGAAGTGGATTTTGTTGATTGTTTGGATGAGAATGGCTATTATCTTCCGGAAATGAGTGAGAAATTACACAAGCTTGGTGTGCGCGATACAGATGAAAATGGAATGGAAATTTGGGCAGCGAATAAATTCATCGCGAAAGTGCTTGAAGAAAAAGGAATCGTTTATAAAATTGAATACATCAAGCATGAATATCCGTTCAACCCGCGTTCAAAACAGAGGATTATGTACCGTGCGTTTCCAAGCTGGTTCTTTGATATTCAAGGCTCGAAGTCATTGATGCTTGAGGAAAACGAGAACGTAAATTGGTTCCCAGAACATTTGAAACATGGGCGTTTTGAGAAAAACATTGAAGCTGCGCCAGATTGGAATTTGTCGCGCGATAGATTCTGGGCGACAGCAATGCCGGTCTGGAAAGGCGATAAAGGAACCGTGAAAGTTGTAGGATCATATGATGAACTTTACGAACTTTCGGGTGTGCGACTTGAGGATTATCATAGACCGTGGGTGGATGAAATTGAATTTGATATTGATGGCGAACATTTCAAACGTATTGAAAAAGTGCTTGATTGTTGGTTCGAATCTGGTTCAATGCCGTTTGCGCAACTACACTATCCGTTTGAGAACAAGGAAAAATTTGAGAAAAACTACCCAGCAGATTTTATTGTGGAATATGTCGGGCAAGTTAGAGCGTGGTTTTACTATGTACACGTTGTAAACACGGCACTTTTTGGGCATAATGCGTATAAAAATGTGATTACAACCGGGACTCTCGCGGGAAATGATGGCAGAAAGATGAGTAAATCGCTCGGAAATTATACTGATCCGAATGAACTGATGGATAAATTCTCGGCAGATTCGCTCAGGTTCTTGCTTCTTTCAAGTCCGGTGCTGGCGGGTGAAGATTTCGCGTTGCTTGATAAGGACGTTTCGGATGTCGCAAGGAAACTTTCGATGATTTGGAATACATATGATTTCTTCACGATGTATGCAGAGGTTGACCATTTTGATTCCTCTGATGCTGCGTTGCCAGATGCGTTGCTCCCTCACCGTACCTCAAGTACGGCTCAGTCCGCTACTCCTGGCGCCTTGCCTCAGAGGCTCAAAATGTCCAACGCAGTTAATCCGCTCGATGCATGGATTGTTTCGAGATTATATGAAGTGAGAAATCAGATTACCGAAGGAATGAAAGAATATAATATTCCGAAAGCGGTTGAAGGAATTTTGCCGTTTGTGGATGACCTTTCAAACTGGTTTGTCAGACGTTCTCGCCGTCGTTTCTGGAAAGCAACAGATACGCAAGATAAACTCGAAGCATATTCGACACTCTACTTCGTACTAGTTTATCTCGCGCAGATTCTTGCGCCGTTTGTGCCATTTCTCGCGGAAGAACTTTATCAGAAGATGACAGGAAGTGAAACTTCGGTACATCTCCTCGATTGGCCGGAAGCGGGCGAAATTGACGTGGAAGTGCTTGCTAAAATGAAGCATACGCGTGATATTATCACGGAAGGTTTGGCGCTTCGTATGCAAAAATCTGAAACTGAGGAGCAAATTAAAGTGCGTCAGCCGCTCTCAGAGCTCGTCTATGACGGCGAAAAGCTCTCGGAGTATTATGAGTCGATTATTGCGGATGAAGTGAATGTGAAGCGTGTGACGAACGGTTCTGCGACAAAACTCGATAAGACTTTGACACCAGAACTAAAAGAAGAAGGATTTGCGAGAGAGTTGATTCGTTTTGTGCAGTCTGGACGCAAGAAAGCCGGACTAAATGTTGACGATAGAATTAAACTTTCAGTTTCGTGCTACGTTTCGGAGGAATATAAGAAGATGATTGCTGATGAAGTTCTGGCGACGGAGTTTTCGACGGATGCGTCAGCAGAGAACTACGAATATGATGAGATTGTGAAGATTGATGGGGATAACATCACAATCTCGCTTGAGAAAGCATAACACACTTATAAGACATTAAAAAACTAATTTATTAGCCGGAAGACGCTTACGTCAGGATTTATTCTCTCAAACGTTCCCAGGCTGCGCCAATTTAATTGTGCTCGCTTGGGAACGTTTTCGAGAAAATCGCTGGTGCGCGTCTTTTTAGTGGCTAATAAATTAGTTTTTTAATGGCTTTATAATCGTTTGACCTCTGTTATGCTTTACAAAATGGGAGAATGTGGCATAAAAGGTGTTGACAAAAAAGCATAAGTATGATACACTAAAAGCAAGTTAGACAAGAAATCAAAATAAAAATCAAATCTAACCTAAACAAAGACAAAAAGAAACCCTGAAATCGATCCGATTAGGAAACATAATAAAATATATAAATAAAAGCAGGGAAAACAAAAAGGGTCTAAAACAAACTAAAACGAAAGGAAATGCCTATACGATAGAACCACAATAAAAAATAAAAAGAAAGGAAAGAATATACGATAGACATTAAAATGTCAACATAAAAAGGAAAAGACCAATGTAAGATAAAATAAGTAAACAAAAGTTGTATAAAAAAGTTATACAAAGAAAAAAGAATAGAGAAAACAGAGAAAAACTATAAAATATGTGTTCAAAACGGACGCGAAATAGTTCACTCGAAATAAAAAAGTTAACCATAAAAATAAAAACAATAAACAGGAGAAAATGAACATGTCGTTCGAATTTTATCAGAACGAAGCAGATTATATTTCAAAGCAAGAAATTTCGGCCGATGCAAAAGCAAAAATCGCTAAAAGATTAGGTCATCTTGTAACAATAATTAGCTAAGACTAGCCAAAACAATAACCTTTTAAACAAAAAACTGGACGAAAAAGCCCAGTTTTTTGTCGGTTTCTAATAAAAAAGGTTGACAAATCATAGCATAAGCGGTAAACTGGGGGCAGAAAAGTCATATTTTAATATAAAAACACTAACAAGAAAGGTTTCTCCACGCTATGACACAAGATAATACCAAACTAAAGGAGCTTTTGGAACGCGTCCAAAGCTTGCCGGAAGATGCAGAGCTTCCAGAAGATTTATTAAATGATCTCGACCAGGGTCAGATTTTGCAGCTTTACGTTGTAAAAATGATGATGGATAAAGGTGTTGAAATAACGGATGGGGAGCGCGAAAAACTTGCTTCTGAACTTGAAGATGAAATCACAAAGCAACAAATTCTCGCGATGCCAGATTATCTTGTGAAAGAGTTGAACGAGAAACTCGACGCTGGTGCAGCTGACGAAGAAATTGAAAAAGCTATCGATGAATCAGGAATTGATGTGGAGACAATTACTGAACAAACAATGACAGCCTTTCGTGAAAAATATCTTAATGGGGAGGAGAAATAATTATGGAACGCGGAAATTTTGAAGCAGGACAACCGATTAATACGGACGACGCGATGAACGATATACCAAAAGATACCACCGATAAATTTGTCGAGGGAATCCAGAAGAAAATCGAAGACGGAGTCTATACGCAAGAAGAAGGCGACGCATTGATTGCGAAAACTGAGGCTCGTAGAGCTGAGAAAAATGAGGCTGAAGCGGCAGCAGCTCAGGCGGCAGAAGATGATGCAGCTTATAATGCATGGGCAAATATGACGCCAGAAGAAGCTGATGCTCATCACGATGCGATCGTGAATGATTTTGAGGGTGAGACTGTGCGTGAAGGTGATTTTGCAATGTTCCCACGTATGGCTGGTGAGTCAAACGAAGAATATGGTGCAAGACTTCGAAAAATGCACGAAGCAACTAAACAATTCCAAGAGGAAAATCCAGTTGCTGAAGAGCCGGCAGAGAAAAATGCGCTTGACGCATATAAAGATATGGTCGAGAAACGCGTTGAATCTGGTGATTTGAAACGTGAAGATGCTGATGCGATGATTGCAAAACGTGCAGAAGATTATGGCAATATGCAAGAGCAAAAAGCTGAAGAATCGCGCAATGAAGAGGCGATTAAGAATTTTAATGAAGCGCAAGAGCAATATAAAATGGAAATGGCGGAAAAAATCCGCAAAGAAGTGCCAGAAGCTCTTGAAATGCTCGAAAAACATCCAGAACTTAAAGCTGAGATGGTCGCAGCAGTAAAAAGGCTTGAGGAACTTGATGAGATTGCTAAAATCGAAAAAGATGCCGATAAAGCAATTTCGGATGAGCTCATCGAACGCAACAAAACTTTCATGAAGGCAGTTGAAGCATTTAATGCAGCGGCTCGTGCAAACGAAGCGGCTCGTGCAAGAATGGCTGAGTTTGAGAAGAAAGGCAACGGCTCGGATGATGAATACAATGAGATTCTGGGTGAGATTCATAAAACCGAAGATGACATGAAGACAGCAGAAGCCGATAAGAATACTGCGGATAATGTATATAATACAGTTGAGTCAGCGATTCGCGAAGATGCGGAAAAACGCACTGGCGAAATAAAAGAACGCATGGAAGCACGCGAAGCTGAAATCGCGGAAAATCGCGAAAAATATAACGAAGAATTTATCAAAGCTCAAGAAGAATATCAGTCGGCGGAAGAAGCTAATAATGCGGCACGCGCAAAGATGACTGAGCTTGAACAAAGTGGCAAAGCGACAGATGAAGAACTCCAGGCCGCTGAAGATGAAATTCATGCTACCGAAAAAGCTATGGCTGATGCTCGCGCAAAAATGGATAGCTTGAAACAAGATCAGACCGAAGCTGATGAAGCTGACGGTGCTGGTGAAGATGTTGGTGCTAAAGAAACTGGTGAAGATGCTGACGCTGGTGCTGAAGATGAGAAGATGCCTGGTGGCGGTTTTGAAGCTGGCGAAACAGAAGATGAAGAATTCCAAAAATTCTTTGATAACTATTTCAATGATGAGGATTTTCGCGCAGTCTTTACGCACGGTGGTGTATTCGATGAAGAAGCTTGCCGTGGAGCTATCACGAATATGTATAATGCGAAAAAGATTCAGGATGAAGAAGAAGCGAAACGTGCTGCAGACGTCAAGCAAATGAAAGGCGAAGAAGGCGGAGAAGCTGATGATGTTGACGCTGGTGCTGAAGATGGCGAAAAAGATCCTGATGATGGATTTGAGAATGACGAGCAAAGAGGGCTTTTTGCGAAAATAAAAGGATTCTTTAATCGCAGCAAACGTGCAAAAGCTGGTGGCGAAAAAGCAGCAGAAAAAGCTGGACTTCGCGGTTGGAAAAAAGCAGTGTTTGCTACGATGCTTGGATTGCTCATAGGAACGCAAGCAGCAAACTTCATTAATAGTGCTGGGTTTACGGGCGATAAAGTAGCGAATAGCACCGGAAGCGAAATAGAAGCAGAAACTGCATATGCAGCTGAAGTGGAAGATGCAGAAGGCGACAAAGTCGACTTGAAAGATGTTTCGGAAAATCTTTCGCTTGAAGTTGATTTGAACGCAGAAAAAGGCGAAGAACTTTCGGATTTGGTTGACACAACGTCTTATGGTGAAGATATTGAAGTCAATGTGTCTTATGGCGATTATAGTGGCGAGACGGAATTCCTTGACTACGAAAACAAACATGGTCGTCATAACCTCACGAGAGAACTTTATGACATGGACAATGAAAGTTTGACTGATGTTCAGAAAGCGGAACAAATTGCAGAAGGACTTGCGAATGTGCTTGACGACTCAATCGAACAAGGACAGTTTGCATCCATGGGTGGTGCTGATGTCCAAATCGATGGCAAGGCAGACGGAATCATGAATCTTAACGATATGAATGAGGTGCTTGATTTGTCGAGACAAGATGATGAATTTCGTATTGCGCTCGCAGATTATAGCAAGGAAATGCTCCGTGACCTTGTTGAAAATCACGACCTCCAAGTCGAACATCGCGCAAAAGGTTCGCTCCATCAATCGCTCTATGCATATGAATTACAACTCGAAGATGGTACGTCGGATATTAACTACGCAGTTGATAAAGATGGCGTGCGCGCACAAGAAGATTTCGATGTGTTGCAATTTATGGATGAGAACGGTCAGAATGTGCTTGATAACAATGATATCGGCGGATACAAGTACAACTTCCTCAAGGCAGTCGGAATTATTCCGGAAAATGCTTCGGATGAAGATGCACAGGACATCATGTCGAAGATTCGTATCATTGGCTTCTCCGGTAAATGTGGACAGCTCATTTGGGAGAATATTACGCCAGATACAGGAAGTGAAGGAACCGGAAACGAAGGTACCGGAAATGAAGGTACTGGCGAAGAAGGCACGGGCACAGAAGATACTGGCGAAGAAGGAACTGGTACTGAAAATGAAGGTACAGGCGACGAAGGAACTGGAACCGAGAATGAAGGGACTGGCGATGAAGGAACTGGTACCGAAAACGAAGGTACTGGAACTGAAGGAACGGGAACTGAAGGTACCGGAACCGAGAATGAGACTGGCACCGAAGACGAAGGTACCGGAACCGAGAATGAAACCGGCGTCGAAACTGGTGTTGAGACAGGTGTTGAAACCGGCGTTGAGACGGGTGTTGAAACCGGTGAAGAAACTGGTGATGAATATGACGGCAAGACCGATATATTGCCAGGCGACGAAGATGATAATTGGGATCAAATTGACCAGCCAACTCAAGAAGAAACTGGATCAACTTCTGAGGCGGACAACACGCCAGTTGATGAAGGCGGAAACGGTTATGCAAATGACGAAACTCCTGGCTCGTCGTCAGGTCTCGCAGAAGATGACTTCTTGAACGGTGGCGACCAAGGCGGCGTAACTACGGACGCTGATGGTGGCGGTTCAACAAATCCGGAAATTGAAGCAACTTATGATGGCGGTGATACAAGCGGATGGCAAGGTGAAACACCTAGTGAAGAACCTGGAACCCAAACAGTAGAGGAGCCATCAACCCAAGAAGAAGCTAATCAGGTGAATGATTCCGAATCTAATCAAGAATCGATGGGCGAGAACCAAGATTCTGGCGAAGGCGCGGCCGAAGCGATGGATAGATTAGGATAAAAACGCGCAGGGGGAAACACAAACACGATCATTTAAAAGGGAAGAAAGGAGCCCTAAAAATGAGAACAAACACAAAAACTAAAACATGGGAAGCGATGCGCAAAACCGCACGTCGTATTCTCCCTGTGGCGGTTCTCTCGCTCGGTGCGGCACTCGGTGTTGTGCCGAACGATGTAAGTGCTGCCTCGACAGCTTGGGGTCCGGAACGTCCAACGTTTACGTGGGCGGAACCGGCAGAGTATGTCACATTTAACTCAATCACCGACAACCCAAAAATTGGTGATGAGAGAAACTTCGTTCGTATCCGTAAAGCCGGAACGGATGACAAATATGTAGACAAGGTCACGCTTGAAGTTGGCCAAGAATACGAAGTGGGGATTTGGTTCCATAATAACGCAAAATCCAAACTTAATACTAAAGAATATAATGGCGTTGGGATTGCTGAAAATGTCCGTCTTCGCGTTGAGCAACCGGAGAAAATCACTGGTGGTACTTCCGGAGTGATTAAAGGAATTATCTCCTCGACTAACTCTGACCCAGCTGAAGTTTGGGATGTAGCATACGCGTATTCTGAATCGACTGTTTTGACGCGATACGTTGCAAATTCAGCAAAAATCACTAGCCTCGGCACGATTGATGGTGAAATTCTTTCGAGCGAAGCAATGTTTGGCGAAAATGGTGCGAAACTTGGATATTGGAATGATCTTTGGGGTACGTTACCTGGTTGTAATGAATATTCCGGTTATGTCACTTATCGTTTTGTCGTCGATCAAGCAGGATTCAATATTTCGAAAACTGTTTCGAAAGAAAATGACAACAACTATGTCGAAGAAATCACTGTAAAACCAGGTGATACGCTTGATTTCAAGATTGATTATACTAACACTGGTACAATCAACCAAAAATCAATTATCGCTTATGACCACATGCCAAACGGTCTCACTTACGTTTCTGGCACGTCGTTCTTCAAAGCAAACTTCAACACTGAAGGAAATTTCGTTTCGGATAAATTGTTTGATGGCGGAATTAACCTTGGCGATTTTACGCCTGGTGATAATATGTCACTAACTTACAAAGTTGAAGTGGAAGATGATAAAACTATCTTCCCATGTGGTGATACGAAAGTTTATAACAATGCATCGAT
Source organism: Candidatus Saccharimonadota bacterium (assembly GCA_017480035.1). GTDB lineage: Bacteria > Patescibacteriota > Saccharimonadia > Saccharimonadales > Saccharimonadaceae > Nanosyncoccus. Next base: position 42,475 of record JAFVBJ010000002.1, read on the forward strand.
TGCAACTGCAAACGGTACAGGTTATGATAAGGTAGCAATTACAGTTCATCGTGATTGTGAACCAGATGAACCAGAGGAACTTCCAGAAACTGGTCCAACCGAAATCATGCTTGCATTGATTGTTGTGACTGGGCTTGGTGTTGGTGTCGCATATTATGTTGCATCACGCAAACAAGTTGCGAAACTCACTAATTCGGCTAAATAATTAGTAGAAAATAAAACTCCTTTCAAGAATACGAAAGGCAAGTAATCTTAAGAATTTTATGAGGTGCGCTCGAGGGCGCTAGCCCAAGGTTACACCTCATAAAATTCAAGATTACTGCCTTTTGTTTTTTAAAAAATAGTTATGTTTATGTTATAATGGGAGGGAGATGGGTGGCAAAATCAACAGAGAATTGACACTAGTTGAAGGTCGCGAGCCGAATCAAAATATGGCGCGCGAACTTTTGCGGACGGCCGAAAAAATGGGCTGGAAAACTCGACATTTAAAAACGATTCCGAGTGATAAAATTGCAAAAAATGAACTGTCGGATTTGTTTTCGGATTTTGTGATTTGGCGAGGGCCGGTTGGTTTTAAAAATCAATATGAAATCGAGCGAACGGTTTATTATTTAAATACGACTGGGAAAGTGACGATTAATACGCATCCAGCGGGTGGTAGACTTTGTACATCGGATAAATATTTTCAGCATGGTTGTTTTGCGGCAGATGAAGTGGTGCGAGAGCATATGCTGCCGATGTATTCTGCGATGTCGCGAGAAAATGTTGAGGCACTAATCAACGACGGATTTTTGAAATATCCATTCGTATTAAAACCAGATTTTGGTACGAGAGGCGAGGGAATTGTTCTCGTGCGCGAGAAAAATGATTTGGACAATTTTCAAGGTAATTTTGAACAATTTTCGGTTGAACCATATGTAAAATCAAAGTATGATTGGAGAGTTTTTGTACTTGGCGGTTCGGCGCTTGGCGCGATGAGAAAAGTGGGGGATGAAGAAAACGAAGGCGATTTTATGGCAAAATCTGGCGGAAAAAAGCGCTGGAAAGAGGAAAATCGTGAAATTTGTGAAGAAATTTATGATTTAGCTGTACGTGTGACGGCAGCATCGGGACTTGAATATGCAGGAGTAGATTTTATCCGAGATGATGATACAGGGAGATTTATTGTACTTGAGACGAATATTGCTGGCGGTTGGCAAAATGGATTTCTTGAAGCAACAGGCATTCATATCCCGACAAAATTAATGCAATGGCTGGAAGATAAGGCAGATTTGCTTGATGGAAAGCCGGTTCCTGAAGTAGTTTCAAAGTATGTTGAGACGCGAAAAGGATTTTTGTCACGTGACGGAAAAAAGAAATATAAGGAAATTCTCGCGTTTTCAAAGAAGATTTCGCGCGAGAGGGAGATTTGCAATTTTGATATTGAAGCGCGGGATATGCCGCTAATTCGAAAACTTTCGAGCGCATACGTATTAGTTCAGAATGAAGATTTGAGTGAAGTTGAAAGAATGAGAATTAGAATGCTTATGGCTGAGGTCGAAAAGTATGAAATTTCGCGATACGGTAATTTTATTGGAAAAGATTCTGGTTCGCTTGAACAAAGTTTGGAAATGACGGCGTACTATCTTGCAATTTCTTCAAAGTTATGATAGAATAGAACAAGTTTATTAATAAAAGGAATTATATGAAGAAAGCAGTTGTGCTCATCGGTGGCAAACAATATGTCGTCGCTGAGAAAGAGACCCTCCGTGTGGACCTCCTCCCGGCAGGAACAAAGACGCTCGAAACTGGTGCTTTACTCGTGATTGACGGAGATAAAACGACCGTCGGAAATCCTGAAGTAAAAGGCGTTAAGGTTTCAGCTAAGGTAGTTGAAGAAAAAGTCGCTGGCGACAAAGTTCGCGTTATCCGCTACCATTCAAAGAAACGTGTCCACAAAGAAACTGGACACCGCCAAAAATATTCAGTTATCGAAATCGTTTCGATTAAATAATAAAAATCTCCCGAGAGGGAGATTTTTGTGGTATAATGGTTAGATAGACGGAAGTGTGTCCGAGTGGTTGAAGGAGCACGCCTGGAACGCGTGTAATGTCGAAAGGCATTCGGAGGTTCGAATCCTCTCGCTTCCGCCATTCAAGTTGAAAGCCGCCAGTGCGGCATTTTTTTTGTCTCACTCGGTCAATAACCGCGCTTCGACAAGAGAAAATACCACCTTGACGGCTTTCATTCTTGAATGGAGATGCTTCGCAACAAGAAAAGACCAATCTACCGGCTTTTATCTTTGAAATTGTGCTAGATATACTCTTCTTTATATTTTTGGTTCGTAAAAATAGAGGCGGTCGGAATTCTGGGACTTACTGTTCGTGACGATGCGAAGAAGAGTGTAATTACTTAAGATTGGAGTGACGCCGTCTGAGACTTCTTCTTCGATATGACCGAGCGTGACGAGATTTTTGATGGGATTGTCGGAAGCAGGGAGTTCGTTTTTAACGATAATTTTTTTCGTGTTTTCAATGTTGAAAATAGGGTCGTTTTCGAGAATTGAATAAAAATCGTACTCTAGTTTATTGTTAACAATAAGAGTGGAGTCGGCTTCGACTTTATTGCGGATGATTGAGAGATCGTTGGTGAATTCATTAGCGACAGCAGGATTGTAGCGGTAGCCGAAAACAAAGTGGGAAATGTCGCTCATAATCATGATTGAGAGGAAGACAGCGATAGGAAGAATGCCGAAAACGCGGGCATAAGGGTTTTCTGGGAAAAGCCCATACCATTTGTTGAGGATGTAGCGGAAACCATGCGCGATTAAAATGGCAAGAGGAAGGACTAAGAGGATTGCGCAATCTGGGTTGAAGCCGGAGATTGCGACAGTGAAAATAATAAGGTAAGTCGCGATAGAGTTCCTCGAGGCAAAAAAGCCATGATAAGTGGAGATAAGACCGGTGATAGCGAGTGCGAGGGAAGCGAGGCCGATAAGAGGAGCGAGGAATGTGGATTCGACCATGCCGCTCCACTGGAAGAATGGCAAGAGAGCGGATTTGATATTTGAGAGATAATTATGCCATGAAAAATCATCCATGAAGAAGAGGTGTGGGATTGTTCCAGGGGTTCTGAGAGCGTTCATGATGAAGAGATAACCGACACCGAGCACAATTAAAACTGAAAGTAGGAACGGGATTTTTGGAAGGTGAGTGATAGTGAAACGAAGATGAGGGTGAAAAAGGGCGTAGAGAACAATGAAAATGGCGAGATAAATCATGTATGGCGTGAAAAGACTAAAGAGGAGAGCGAAGGCGAAAATGAAACTATAGAGGGGTTTCGGCTTGTTTTCGCCTTGGATTTTGCTGCCGAGCCAAAAAAGTAGCGTTGGCCAGAAAACGACCATGATGAGCGGTGTGCCAGAACCAGCGATAAAGAGAAAGCTGGACGAAAGGACAGCAAGGATGCTTGCCATGATAGCGACGTTGTTTTTGAACCAGCGGTTTAAGAGCAAGATAAAGAGAACGCCGAGAACGCCGCCGAGAATGATGCTCGGGAGTTTAATACTGTAAATCGTTAAGCCGAAGAGTCGGATGCTGGCTTTTTGGAGAATGTGGTACGGGAGGTCGACGATATTGTCTTCGAGAATGGTGTCGTAGTGGATTGATTGAGAAGTGACGACTGATTCCATTTCGGCTTCAGAGAGGCCTCTCGGGGTTAAAAGAGGTAAAATTGTGAGCATAGCCACAAAAAGCAGACCGAGAAGCAGATATCCAATCTGGAAACGATGGCGATACAGGAACATTTTTGAAATAGTATGTTTTTTCATAACTCCCACTCTAACTTATTCCATTATACCACAAAAAGTCATTATTTTTCGGACTCGTGTTTTTTGTCGATAGTAAGGAAACGGTTTTTCTTGCTGTCGAAGAAAAGTTCGATGGTTTCGGTTGGCCCATGACGGTGTTTTGCCATGATAAGTTCGGTGATGTTGGTTTGGACATAATCTGGCTTGTTTTTATTATAGTAATCTACGCGGTGGAGGAACATGACAAGGTCGGCGTCCTGCTCGATGGAGCCGGATTCGCGAAGGTCGGAAAGGATTGGGCGCGGGTCGTCGCGGCCAGTGACGTTACGGGAGAGTTGAGCAAGTGCAACAACAGGAACTTCGAGCTCACGAGCGAGAATTTTTAGGCCACGAGAAATTTCAGTCACCTCTTGGACACGGTTGCCAGCATAGCGGTCAGAACCTTGGATGAGCTGGAGATAATCGACGATAATAAGTCCAATGTCGTGGTCGTGAGCAGCGCGACGAGCTTTGTTCCTGAGTTCGAGGATAGTCATGTTTGAAGTGTCGTCGATAAGAAGTGGGATGTCACTCATTTCGCCGAGAGCATCGCCGATGCGGGAAAATTCTTCGTCGGAGATGTTGCCGGTACGGATATTCCAAGCGTCAACGTCGGCAGCAGGAGAAATCATACGGTCGATAATTTCGGCTTTTGCCATCTCCATCGAGAAGAAAAGAACGGTTTTTTGGTTGATTTCGGCGGCATTGACAGCGAGATTTTGTGCGAAAGTCGTTTTACCCATTGCTGGACGTGCGCCAACGATGATAAGGTCGCCTTTTTGGAGACCGGCAGTCCATTTATCGAGGTCAGCAAAGCCAGTCTTTAGGCCGCGGAGTGCGCCGCGGTTTTTGTGGAGCTTTTCCATGCGGTTGAAAGCATCAACTAAAAGATCGGAAAGGGGGGTGTAGTCGCTTTTGACGTTTTTGTCGGAAACTTCGAATAAGGTTTTTTCGGCATCGCCGAGCAACTCCCCTACTTCTTTTTCGCCGTCATAGGCTCCCTCGACGATTGTAGTGCCGGCTTTGATTAAACGGCGACGGATAGAGGCTTTTTCGACTAAATCGGCGTAGGAGAGCGCGTGTGCGGTCGTAGGGACAGAATTAGTGAGGTCAGCAAGATAAGTGGCGCCACCAATTTCTTTCAATAATTTTTTTCCGCTGAGTTCGGCGCGAATTGTAACGAGGTCGATTTGTTGGTTGTGCTCGTAAAGATTTTTCATCGCACGGAAGATTGTGACGTGCTTTTTGTCATAAAAATCTTCTGGGGCGACACGTTCGAGGACGTCAGGAAAGAGGTCGTCGTCGCGCAAAACGGCGCCAAGCAAAGAGCGTTCGGCTTCAATGTCTTGCGGTGTAACTTTGCCAGCTGGGGCAGCATCAGAATGTGGCATCTTCCTCCTCGTCAATTACTTTTGTACCTTTTCCCATTATACCAGAAAGTGCGTCGATTTTTTCTTGCATTTTTGCGCTAACTGCGGCTTTTTTAGTGTCATCGATAACAGAAATACTATTATCTGGAATTTTTTCTTCAGTAGTGTCAATAATGTTGATATAGAATCCAGGGGCAGCTTTTTTTAAAATTTCAAGATTTTTTCTTGAACGGAGAACGCCAATCAGACTTTCTTTCGGATAGATTTGTACTTCTTTGTCTTTCAAGACGAAACGAGAACTTTCGAGAGTTGAGCCGAGGCCGCGATTTAGCTCTTTGATGTCTTTGACGAAAGCTTTGAGATTTAATTCGTTGCCTTGGACAATGGAATCAGTTAGGGAAGTTTCAGAAAATTCGACTTTTTCGTGAGAGAGTTTAATTTCTTCTTGGCGATTTTTTAATGCGATTTTCGAGCGTTCGACACGTTGCATGAAAGCGGCGCGACGCTGTTCGGACTCGGTGTCGGTCGGCTGTTTCGGGGCGGAGGCAAGTGTTATGACCGGTTGTGATGCTGGTGTGGCGTTTGCTTCGAGGAATGCAACGAGTAATTTTGCTTCGGCGAAAGGATATTGGACATTGAACAGTTTGTCGATTAAGCGGAGAGATTTCGGAGTTGGATTTTCGATGATGCGAGCGATAATGTCGCTTGCGAGAGTTTCGGCGGTGGTGCCGGAATTTAAGAGGTCTTTTAAGATGTCTGTGACGGTTTTGCTGTCGCCAGATTCAAAAGCGGAAAGGAGGTTTCTAATTTTTTCGTTAGCAGGAAGACCGAGAGCGGAATCGACATCGGAAGTTGTGATTGTTTCGCCTTTTTGCTTCAAGTTGGAAATTTGATCGAGTAGGGAAATGCTGTCGCGAAAACTGCCACCGCCTTGTCGAACAATAATTTTAAGCGCGTCGTCGTCAATTTTTATACTTTCTTGCTCGGAAATGTTTTTTAAATGAGAAAGCATGATTTCCGGGCTGGCGAGCTTGAAATTATAGATTTGGGCGCGAGAAGTGATAGTGATAGGAACTTTTTCGAGGTTCGTGGTTGCAAGAATGAAAATGACGTGTTCTGGCGGTTCTTCGAGGAGCTTCAAAAGGCCATTAAATGCGTTTCTTGAGAGCATATGAAATTCGTCGATGATGTAGACTTTGTATTTGCCTTCGGCTGGGGCAATCATGGCTTTTTCGCGAATTTCGCGGATGTCGTCGATGCTGGTGTTGGAGGCGCCGTCAATTTCGATGATGTCGATGTAAGAATCTTCGAGTTCGTATTTAAAACCGTTGATTTCGTGAGCAAAAATGCGAGCGACGGAAGTTTTGCCGCAACCGCGTGGACCGGTGAAAATATAAGCGTGGGAAAAATTGCCGGATTTAATAGCCTCGGAGAGAGGTTTTATCACGGAATCTTGGCCGACGACGGTCGCCAAAGAAATTGGACGATATTTTCGATATAATGCCTTTCCCATACTATATATTATTATAGCACAGGGAAGGCGAGGTTTTAGACTTTATTGATGACTGGGATGACGATTGGGGTGTGACCAGTGGCGTCAAAGAGAATACGAGTGATGTCTTCTTTAATTTCGTCTTTTAAGACTTTTAGTTCTGGGTCGGTTGAGACGGAACGATCGGTTTTGACACGGAGATAATGGCGAATTTTACCGATTAGCTCTTCGGAATTATCGAGATAAATGAAAGCACGTGAGACGATGTCTGGGGTTTTGATGAGGCGACCAGTTTTCTTGCTTAGAGTCAGGACGATAACGAAGATGCCTTCGCGAGAAATATGGATACGGTCTTTGACAACGGCTTCGTGAACTGGCATATCGGCGTCATCATAGAGTTTGTTACCGACGTGGACGCGGCCAGATTTTTTAATTTTCTTGTCTTTTGTGAGCTCGACGATGTCGCCGTCGTCGCTGATGATGATACGATCTTTCGGAATGCCAATGACGTTTTCGGCCATTTCGGCGTTGTGTTGCATCATATAGAATTCACCGTGGTACGGCATGTAGTTTAATGGTTTCAAACGAGTGACAAAATCGACATGGTCTTCGTAATAGGCGTGGCCAGAAAGGTGAAGAGGCCCGATATTAGATAAATGAGTTTTACCATTTTGGATGACTTGTGCGCCTTCACGAAGGAGACCGTCGACAGTGTTGACGACGTGTGGTTCGTTGCCTGGGATTGGGTTGGAGCTGAAGACGATAGTGTCGGTCGATTTGATTTTGATGAATTTATGAGCGCCGGTGACCATGCGGTTCAAAACGGCGTTCAATTCTCCTTGGGAACCTGTACAAATAATTGTTACCATATCGTCTGGGAGTTTGATGATGTCTTCCATCTTCATGATGGTATCTTTTGGGGCTTTGATTTGATGAGTGCGGAGGGCAACTTCGACGTTGTTAATCATTGAGAAGCCAGCGAAAGCGACTTTGCGACCACGTTTGGCAGCTTCTTCGAGTACCATGCCGATACGAGAAACTTGAGATGAGAAACAGGAAACGATGATACGGCCGTTAGCATAATGGTCCATAACTTTGCCGAGGTTATCGCCGACGTCGTATTCGGAATGTGGGTGATGACCCGGAGAATCGATGTTGGTCGATTCGTTGAGCATGAGGGTAATACCTTCTTTTTTGACGATTTCATCGATGCGCTCGTAGTCGGTTTGTTTGTAGATTGGGTTTGTTTCGGTGCGCCAGTCGCCAGAGACATAGATGACGCCGTTTGGAGTACGGACAATGATGGCGTTGTTGCCAGGAATGGAATGGAGAGTGTGGATGAATTCGACGCTCAAATATTGTCCGACGGCGATTTTTTCGTGCTTAAATGGATCGACAACGTTATAATTCATGTCCGGAACTTCATCGAGTTCGGACATCTGTTTTTTAATCATGCCGATAGTAAATTCGGAGCCATAAATTGGGGTAGTAATAGGGAATTTAGGGAGAATGTGACGACAGGCACCGATGTGATCAAGGTGGGCGTGGGTGAAACAGATAGCCTTGATTTTGTCCATGTTATCTTCGATATATTTGATGTCTGGGACCATATAATTTACGCCAGGGTAATCATCTCCAGCGAAGAGAACGCCCATATCGATTACGATAGCCTCGTTTTTATATTGAATGACAGTCATGTTTTTACCAATACCGAATTCGCCGGTACCACCGATAGGAATAATGAGAACGGAATCGTTATCAGTACGAGCTTGTTTGAGCTGACCGTTGGTGATTTGGGTGCCGTTATAGCCGTTGTAGCGAGATTTATTAACTGGAACACCAATGATGTGTTGGGTTGCTTGGGCATTGACGTCTTGAGAGAGCATGCGTTGGTGATGAACCATATCGCCTTTTTTGGTCGAGACGGAAAGGTCGACTTTACGAACTTCGGCAGCGGTCTTTTTTGTCGGTTTTTTATCGGTTTTTGGGGATTTTTTCGCAGATTTTGTGGTTTTTACTGATTTTCCGCCTTTTTTCTTCACGAGATGAGCATCTTTACCGCCGGGCTTGAAGTTGCTATTGAAATTGCGACGTTGGACTTCTTCAAAAATCACAGCTTCGCCAGTTACAGTCGGAGTTTCATCTTTGATTTCGGCGCGTTTCTTGTTTTCTTCGAAACGGCGTTTTATCTCTGGGAGGCGTTCGGCTTGCATTTTTAGAAGCCTTGCGCGACGTTCTTGTTCTTTTTGATTCATATTTTTCCTTAATTAACTTTAGATGTATTTAGGCACAAAAATTAAGTCGATTCTCATGTCCATTACAAGTAATTATTTGTTGTATCTATTATATCAAAAATGATGAAATTTTGCAAGATTTTTTATTTTGGGATAGAATAAACACAAGCTGAACTTTTGGCTTGTACTTTAAGAAAGGAGGTCTATGAAAAATGGATAGTCGGCATGATTTGCAACTGATGTCACAGGAAGAGAAAATTGAATATTACACCGAGAAATCACACAAAATGTTCACTTTTCTTCGAGGAGTATGTTCAGACAGGCTTCATCCAAATACGCAAGCGGCGCTCGGATATGCGAGAGATATGCATAAGGGGCAGACCAGAAAAACTGGTGAGCCTTATATCATTCATCCGCTATCTCTGGCGTGCGATGCAGTGGGGATGAATCTGAACGATGATGTACTGCTTGCGATGTTGCTACTTCATGATATTCCGGAGGATACCGGAGTGAATGTGATGGACATGAAAGTGGACGACGAAACAAAAGCGGCGGTTGAATGTATGACGTTTCGGAAGATGGATGGCGAAACAAAGCTGGATGCAAAGAAACGTTATTACGAAAAGCTGGCATCGAGTAAATATTCGATGATTGGCAAGGGATTTGACAGGCGGAATAACCTTTCGACTTCGGCGAAAGCGATGTCAAAAGCTTCAATCGTGAAAAACTGTTTTGAGACGTGGTTTTTCCTGATTCCGATGTTAAAAGAATCAAAGTTGACGTATCCGGAATATTCGAATCAGGTACATACGATTCGGACGTGTCTAACTGGGTATGTCGACACGTTGTCGGTACTGGTTGGGATTGATCTTTCGTATAAGAATCCACCGGATGATGAACTGATGGAGAGGATTCTGGAAGCAAAAACAGATGAAGATTTGGCGAGAATTCCGGAAATTTTTAATGCCGAAAAACGATTTTAGGAGGGTTTCATATGACACTTTTTAAGGCCCTCATCGTCTCTGAGGGCCTTTTTCATGATAAAATGATTATAATGAAGATTAATGTAGTAGTTAAGCCGGGTTCGAGTCGAGAGGAAATCGAGGAAGTTTTAGTTTCGGATTCGGAACATGAACGAGAATTAACGATTTGGACGCATGCGCGGGCGCATGATGGGGAAGCGAACAAAAAAGTTATTGAGATGATTGCGGATTATTATGATGTTCCAAAGACATCAGTGCGGCTAGTTCGTGGGGCGAATTCGAGGGTAAAAGTTTTTGAAATCTGAGATTTTTGCCAAAAAAAATGGTGGAGCACAGGAGATTCGAACTCCTCACCTCTTCCATGCCATGGAAGCGCTCTACCAAATGAGCTAGTGCCCCAACTTTTAAATATTATATCACAAATCTGATATAATAAAGATATTATGGAAGGCAAAACAATTTTAACTGGGATTCGTGTGAATTCGGAGATGACGCTCGGGAATTTTCTCGGCGCACTTCTGCCGATGACGCGACTTGCAAACAAATATTCAGCGAACAATAAAATTAATATTTTTATTCCAGACCTTCATACGATTATTTCGGATGTGGATGGGGAACTTCAGAAGAATCTCGTAAAAGAGATTAAATATTATCTCGCGGCGGGACTGGTTTTGAATGAGAATGTTCATATCTATCGACAGAGTTATGTACCTGCACATTCAGAGCTTTGTTGGATTTTGAACTGCGTGGCGACGATGGGTGAGACAAGTCGCATGATCCAATATAAAGAGAAGTCTCATAACGGAGACCAGTCGACGAACGTCGGAATTTTCGATTATCCGATTTTAATGGCAGCAGATATTCTTTTATATGATGCAAATTATGTACCGGTTGGCGAAGACCAATTCCAACACATTGAGCTGACACGCGATATTGCTTCCAGATTTAATAATAAGTTTGGAGAGATTTTTGTTTTGCCTGAAAATACCGAGAACCAAGTTAAGTTTATCGAGAGCGCAAACGGAGCTGGCGGGGTTCGTATTCGTGATTTGCAAAATCCAGAGAAGAAGATGAGTAAGTCGGCTGAGGCTGAGAACTCAAAGATTATGATGAATGACGACCCGGCAAAAGTAACGAAGAAAATTATGTCGGCGCAGACAGATTCGCTCGGGAAGATTGCGTTTGATATGTTTAATCAGCCGGGTATTTCGAATTTGCTTCAGATTGAATCGCTGGTTTCTGGTGTTCCGCTTCAAGATGTGATTTCGACTTGGGCCGGGGAATCACATTATGGTGATTTGAAGAAAAAAGTTGCAGAGACCGTTTCAACGTATCTCTCGGATTTTCAAGCGAAAGTTGCGGAAATTTCCGACGAGGAAGTTTATAAAATTCTTGAAGAGGGCGAACGTTATGCAAATGAAGTTGCAAATAAGAAACTTTTTGAAGTTCAGAAAGCATTTAAATTGAGGTAAAAAATATGATTAAGACAGCTGGGCCAAAAAATATTGCAGATATTTTAAATTTAAATGATAAAAATGTTGTTTATACAATCCCAAAATATCAGAGGGCATATACATGGAAAACTGATGATTGGGATAAAATATTTGATGATATTTTAGATAATGAATCTGGGTATTTTTTGGGGTCAATGATTTGCGTGTCCGAAGTCGATACTAACGATAATACGATCGTAAAAGAATTGATTGATGGGCAGCAAAGAACAACTTCTCTTTCTCTTATCCTTTTGGCAATTTACAATAAATTAAAAAATCGTCGCAGTGAAATAACAGATGATGATGACTTGGTTAAATGGAAAAATCTTGGTAACCAATTGTATTTTAAGAGAGATAATAAAAAAATTCCGCGATTAAAATTGCAAATTCAAAATTGCAACGATATTGACTACGAAAGTTTATTGTTTAATAACGGATTGATCGATACTGAAACAGTAAAACAAAAAAATGCTGGGAATAGAAGAATATACAAAGCATATAATCACTTTTTAGATAAGATTGACGAATTTTTAGATAGATCTGACTTAGAAAAGAAAGAAGCTGGTATTGATGATGTTTTGTCAGATATTCAAGTTCTATTCGGGCTAGCGGATAAGTTCAATAATGCCGTAGTTGTGTTAATTGACGTTGAAACGCATACAGATGCGTTTATGATGTTTGAGTCGTTAAACTTTAGAGGTGAAAAATTAAGTGCAATTGATTTGATCAAGAATACGTTGATGTCTGCTTCGGAGAAAGATGGGAAAATTGACGAATGTTATAATGATTGGCAGACGATTCAAAGGTATCTTGGCGAGGAATATTCTTCCCAAGAAAGATTTTTCCGTCAATATTATAATGCGCATCGAAAAGAGCTAAATGAGCCATTTTATCATGGCGATGAGGATAAAAAATATCCATTAGCATATAAGGCTACTAGGTCTACAGTTATGGATATTTACGAGAAGCTAATTAAAAACAACTACGCTTCGATTTTAAAGAGAATTAAAGATGCATCGAAAAAATATGCCATTATAACAAATAATGAAGATGCTGATATTGAAGTAGATAATGATTATAAAAAAGAGCTATTAAATCTTGAAAGAATTCAAGGAACACCGTCCTATACGCTTTTGATTTATCTAGAATTAAATAGAAGTAGATTGGAACTAGATGATGAAAATTTGGGAAAAATAGTTCACTTATTGACAGTTTTCTTTACTCGTCGTAACGTGACTGATTATCCAAATACTAGAAATTTGGATAAGATATTTATGGATTTAGTTGAGCAGATTAAGGAAAGTCCAGATAATATTGATGTTTATGAACTGATTAGAGGCAGGCTCGTAAAAGAATCATCATCAGATGAGGACTTTGAAAAGAAGCTTAAAGGCCCGTTGTATCTAGATAATGACACGGCTACACGTTATATTCTTTGTACGCTTGAGAGTCTGAATGAAACGAAAGAAATTTATTCCAATTTGTGGAGTCGTGATAAATCTAATAAATATATTTGGACGATTGAACATATATTTCCAGAGGGTGAAAACATTCCGGACGAATGGGTAAGGATGATTGTCTATAATAAAGGCGATGAGGATAAAACTCCCGTAACTGAAGATGATAGAAAGAAGGCCGAGCAAGCGAGAGAGGAATATGTTCATACGCTAGGAAATTTAACTATCACGGGATATAATTCGAATTTAAGTAACATGCCTTTCACCCAAAAACGCGATCGAGTAAATAGCGATGGAAAATACATTGGCTATAAGAATGGACTTGCTTTGAATGTTGAGATAGCCAAAAAAGATAAATGGACTATAGACGACATTAATAATAGAACTAATGAGCTTATACCTATTATAATGAAAGAATTTAGTTTCTAATATTGAGCAATAATTTTCCTCGCTATTTCGTGAAAAAAGTTTTAGAATAAGCTTTTTCATGATATAATAAGCTTATGGCAAAGGTTATTTGTGTTACTAACCAAAAGGGTGGCGTTGGAAAGACCACGACAGCGGTCAATCTTGCTTATTATCTCGCAAAAGACAAGTTTAGAACGCTCCTAATCGATCTTGATCCGCAGGGAAATGCAACGAGTGGCATGGGAGTTGATAAGGCAGTGCTTGAAGCGGCATATGAGCCAAACGCAACGCAACCTGGGCAGTCGATGACCGAAGTAATGAACGGAACGACGACGCTTCTTCCGATTATTCAAGAAACAAAATTCAAGAATTTTGATATTGCGCCGACAACTCCACAACTCGCGAATACAGAGGCGGAAATGGCTGCTGACAAGAAAAAATTTGTGCGCCTTCGTGACGCCGTGAAGATGGTCGAGGAAAATTATGATTATATTATCATTGATTCGCCGCCGAGCTTGTCGCTCCTTACGGTGAACGGGATGATTACGGCGGATTATCTTTTGCTCCCGGTCCAGACGGAGTTTTATGCGATGGAAGGGCTTTCGCAGCTTCTTGAATCGATGAAGCTCGTGAAAAAAGCGATGAATCCAGATTTGAAGCTTCTTGGCGTCCTTGCGACGATGTATGACAAGCGAACTTCGCTTTCGGTGCAGGTTCTCGCGGAGGCGAAGAAATATTTTAAGGATAAAGTTTTCAAGACAACGATTCCGCGAAATGTGCGCGTAGCGGAGGCGCCGAGTCATGGGGTGCCGGTTGGTGCCTATGATAAGTTCTCGAAGGGCGCAAAAGCTTATAAAGACCTCGCGCGCGAAGTAATTGAAAGGACAAAATAATGGCTGGACTTGGACGAGGATTTGATAGTTTAATTCCGACGGATTTCGATGAGGATTTTGATTCGGAATTTGATGTAACAGCAAAAGAAGACGCGAAAGAGTCTGACCTTCGCGAAATTTCGGTCTCTGAGATTGTGCGTGACGAGGAGCAGCCGAGAAAAGAATTTGACCCGGAGGCGCTCGAGGCCCTGGCAGATTCGATTAAAAAGCACGGTGTTTTGCAACCGCTTGTGGTTGTGAATGAAGAGGGAAAATATAAGATTGTCGCGGGCGAGCGCAGATGGAGAGCTTCAAAACTCGCGGGACTTAAAAAAGTGCCAGCGATTGTTCGAACTTTGGAGTCGCAAGAGAGACTCGAGATTTCGATTATCGAGAATGCACAACGTGAAGATTTGAACGCGATTGAGATGGCGACGGCTTATGCGAAATTGAAGTCGCAATTTAATCTTTCAGAGGAGGAAATTGCAGGCCGTGTCGGAAAGAGTAAGTCGGCGGTCGTGAATACGATGAGGCTTCTTAATTTGCCGGATGAAGCGAAGAAAGCGATGGTTGAGCATAAGTTGACCGAAGGGGTGATGAGACCGCTTGTGAATGCTGACGCGGAGATTATTGAGAAGATTTTGCCGAAGATTATTGATGACGGTTGGACAGCAAGACGCGTCGAGAGGGAAATGCAGGAGCTGAAGAAGAAATCGTCGGTTAAGGCGGTGAAAATTTCGGCATATAAAAAGCAGGAAGATGCACTTTCGAAGAAATATGCGGCGAATTTTCGTGTGCGCGGGCGTACGATTTCGATTACGTGTAAGACGGATGATGATGTGCGGGAACTGCTAGGGAAATTGTAGAAATATGAGCGACCTTTCGGGGTCGCTTTTTGTCGTTTTGGACTGAATTTACAGGGGTAGAAAGGTACAAAACGACATTTTAGAAATCTTATGTTTAGATTTTTAGTATAAGGTTTTTCAAGTTTTTCTCTTATGAAAGTGGTTAAGGTTGCATTTTTTGAGATTTTTGATAATATGCGGCGCTGCGGTAGGAACTAAAATACGACAATCGAGCGGTTCGTGAAAACATTAAGAATTAAAAATGGAAAAAGATTTTGACGGATGGAATAATTATAAAAAACTCCTTGGGAAAAAGGATTATATTTTTAAGTTTCATGAGGGTGAGATTTGGAATTGTTACATTGGTGAAAATATTGGATGCGAGGAATGTGGAAAGAATGATTTTTTGAGGCCAATTTTTGTATTGCGTAAAATTAGTAAAAAAGGGGTTTATTGGAATCCCCATGTCGACAAAAATGCAAAAAATTGACGATTGGTTTATCGAAGTGACCACTTTAGATGAAGGTAATCATAAAAAAGAATATGTACTTTTAACCCAAATTCGTTTTTATGATGCAAAAAGATTAGCGTACAAAAAGATAAAATTAAGCAAGGAACAAATTAAACGAATAAGAAGTAGGGTTGGTATTTTGCTTGGAATTTTAAGAAAAATTAACTCCCCAAACGAGAAAGTTAGGGGAGATTGGAGTGATTAGCACGATTTTGTTCGTGTCGCTCGTACTGATTTTATTATATCAAAACGGCTCTACATAGTCAATAAAAACACGAAACTTGTATGCTATAATTTTTATATGGATGAGGATTTAGATTATAATGATGGATATCTTGATGCGTCGATGGGCGGAGTTCCTCGCTCGATGATGGGTGATTATTACATGGGATATATGGCGTATCAAGATGAGCTTAACGACAAAAAGAATGAACTCAAAGACGAAATCGATGATATTGATTCGGAGATGTGGTAATGGGAAAACGTCGAGTTCAGAAGGCGATTAAAATCGCGACCAAAGCACATGAAGGGCAGATGCGAAAGTCTGGCGACCCTTACATTGTACATCCGCTTGCAGTGATGAAAATTCTCGAAGATTGGCACATGGACGAAGACACAGTGATTGCTGGCGTACTGCATGATACGGTCGAGGACACAGATTTGACGCTCGAAGATATTAAAAAAGAATTTGGCGAGACGGTGGCATATCTTGTCGATGGTGTGACGAAGCTCGGAAAAGTGCGTTCGGGAATGAATGATATCGACACTTATCTTCCGCAAACGAAAGACAATCTTCTCCGACTTCTGATTGCGACTGGTTCGGATATCCGCGTTCTCATCATCAAACTTGCGGACCGCTTACATAATCTTCGCACGCTTTCTGCGCTTCCGCCGGACAAGCAGAAAAAGATTGCGAAAGAATCACTCGAAGTTTTTGCGCCACTTGCGGACCGACTTAACATGGGGCGTCTTCGTGTCGAGATGAGCGATATCGCATTTTCTTATGTAAACCCAAAAAGATATAACGAACTCAAGGAATTAATTGATGAGCGAAATCGTTCGGCTGAGAAAACGCTTCTGAAAATTAAAGGTGAGATTTCGGAATTACTCGAGTCCGAAGGAATTAAATTTGAACTTTCGGGCCGCATTAAATCGGTTTATTCGCTTCATAAAAAACTTGCGAAATACGACCAAAATATTGACGCGATTTATGACCTCACGGCGATGCGAATTATCGTCGACGATATTACAACTTGTTATCTCGTTCTTGGTCTTGTTCACTCGCTTTATACGCCAGTCGCGGGAAGAATTAAAGATTATATCGCGATGCCGAAACAAAATGGTTATCAGTCGATTCATACGACCGTCATCACGAAAGATAAGAAGATTATCGAGTTTCAGATTCGCACGAAAGAAATGCACGACTACGCGGAACACGGTCTTGCGGCGTCGTTCTATTACAACGAGCAGAAACTCACGGAAAGCTATAAACAAGGAAAAATTCAGCATCTTCCGACGAATCTTTTATGGATTATGGAGCTTCAACAAGCGGCTGCGCAACTTCGCGCCGGCAAGAAGGTTGATTTGAATAAATTAAAACTCAATCTTTTTTCGGATAAAATTTTTATCTACACACCGAAAGGAGATATTGTGGATTTGCCGAACGGGTCGCTTCCGCTTGATTTCGCGTATCGTCTACACTCAGAAATCGGCGGACACGTTACGGGTGTAAAAATTAACGGTAAAATGTCGAACTTGAATACAAAACTTAAACATGGTGATATCGTTGAGATTTTGACATCAAAAACACAGACTGCGAAACCGACATGGTTTGATAAAATTTTTACGCCACACGCGAGGAATAAATTGAAACAACAGCTGGGGCGAGCGGGTGAAATTATTCCGAAAATGACGCCACCAAAACCGAAAAAATAGACATAACCGTGATATAATTGATGTATGAAGGAGTTTTTGAAGCTTCGTTCAAATATTTTACGAGTAATTTTGGTCGCGGCAATGACTTTAATTGTTGCGAAGCTTTTTTCGATTCAAGTTATTCATCATGATGAATACGTCGCGCAGGCTGAAACGCAACATACGATGCAAAATACTATTGTGGCAAAACGCGGCGAAATTTATGTGATGGACGGCGAAGAGCCGGTGCCGATTGTGATGAATTCGAAAGTTTGGAGTGTGATTATTGACCCGCAAATTACGCGAGGCGAAAAAGATGAAGTTGAGAAAATTTTGCGTGAAAAAGCTGGCGAATATATCACGGGAGACCTCGAAGAAGCGTATAAATCGAACTTTTTGAGATATTTTGTTGTGGCGCGAAATGTGCCATATAAGCAAGCGCAAGCGATAAAAGAAGCAGGGCTTTCGGGAGTATATTTTCAAGGTTCGACTAAGCGAGTTTATCCGGAAGGAACGATGGCGAGCGGGCTGCTCGGATTTGTGAATGCGGACGGCGTCGGGCAATATGGCGTTGAGGGAGCACTAAATTCGGAACTTGCGGGTGTGAATGGCGTCCTTAAAACTGTGAAAGATGTGAATAATATTCCGCTTACGATTGGGGATGATAATGTGAAAGTGCCGGCACAAGATGGAAAAAATATTGTGCTGTCAATAGATAGAAATATCCAAAATAAAGCGGAGCAAATTCTTGCAGAAAAAACGAAAGAATATAAAGTGAATCATGGAACGGTGATTGTGATGGACCCGAAAAACGGGGAAATTTGGGCGATTGCATCGACGCCGAATTATGACGCGGAAAACTACGGAAAAGTTGAGGATGCGGAAGTTTTTCAAACGAACGCGACGATGGACGCATATGAGCCGGCATCAGTTTGTAAAACTTTTGCGATGGCAGCGGCGATTGATATGGGAAAAATGACACCGGAAACGAAATACAATAACACCGATCAAACGATTGTGGATGGTTGGCCGATTAACAACCTTTCGAAAGGCCATACAGGAAATATCACGATGCAGATGGCTTTGAACTGGTCGCTCAACACGGGCTCGACGCAAGCACTGCGACTTTTGGGCGATTCGGAAACGGAAATTACGACAGTAGGGAAAGAAAGATTGTTTGATTATTATTACAATAAATTCTGGCTTGGGCAATATACTGGGATTGAGATTGCGGAAAGCTCCGGGTTAATTATTCCACCGGAAAATGAAAATGCAACAGATGCGCGATATGCGAATATGACATTTGGGCAAGGTATGAATATTACGGCGCTCCATCTTGCGGCAGCATATGGTGCAGTGGTAAATGGCGGGGAATATTATAAACCGACGGTAGTGCGAGGCGAGATGGTGGACGGAGAATTTAAGGCAAATGAATATGCGGAAGCAGACCACAGGGCGATTTCGGAAGAAACGTCAAAAACGATGCGCGGAATGCTCGTTACGGCACGAAATTTGTTTAAAAATTCAAAAAAATATGATTCGGGGCTTTATGTTGGCGGGAAAACCGGAACAGCGCAAGCGATTCGTAACGGAGAATATGTGATGGATGAGACGATTGCGACATATGCGGGATTTGGGGCAGTTTCGGAAGATACCATGCCGGAATATGTGATTGTGACGAAAGTTTGGGAAGAAGGGAAAGGAATGGATGGCGGAACGCACGCGAAACCGATTTTTGACGAACTTTCACAATATCTAATTTCGTATTTAAAGATGACAAAAAGTGATTAGAGAGGTATAATAGGGGCATATGTTTAATAACGCATCGATATCACAAGAAACATTCTTTGGTCTGATTTTGGCACTTGGAACGTTTCTTTTTTCGATGTTTTTGACGCCGATTTACACTCATTTTGCGTATAAATATCACTGGTGGAAGAAGCAGAAAAAGACAACTGCGACAGGCGATTCACTTCCGGTGATGACGAAACTTCACGCGCATAAATTCAAACATGTTTTCCCGACGATGGCGGGAGTGGTTGGTGTGATTGCGATTTTCTTCGTGACATTTGTTTGCAACTGGAATAGGGCGGAAACATGGCTGCCGCTCGCGGGGTTGCTTGGCGGAGCGCTGGTGGGATTTATTGATGATTTGATTAACGTTTTCGGGACAGGGAAAGGTGCAGCAGGGCTGCGTGCGCCAGTAAAATTCTTTATGATTACGATGGTGGGGCTAGGGCTTGGTTGGTATTTTGTCTATAAGCTTGGTTGGACATCGATTCACGTGCCGTTTTATGGTGATTTTAACTGGGGTGGGGCAGTGATGATGTTGATTTTTGCATTTGCAGTCGTGGCGACTTCGAACGCAGTAAATATTTCGGACGGACTTGATGGTCTGGCCGGGGGTTTGATGATGATTGCGTACGGTGCGTTCGGGGTGATTGCGCTTTTCCGCGGGCAAGTGCAATTGTTTGCATTTTGTATGACAGTTGTGGGGTGGCTACTATCTTACGTTTGGTTCAATGTGCCGCCGGCGAGGTTTATGATGGGGGATGTTGGGTCGTTCGCGCTTGGCGCGGGACTCGGGGTAGTTTCGATGATGACAAATTCGTTCTTCTTGCTTCCGATTATCGGGTTTTTGCTCGTGATTGAAGCAGGTTCGAGTTTGATTCAGATGATTTCGAAAAAGTTTTTCCATCGAAAGTTGTTCATTTCAGCACCGATTCATCATCATCTTGAAGCGAAAGGTTGGGGCGAAGCGAAGATTGTGATGAGATTTTGGATTATTGCTGGCGTTTTTGCGATTGTGGGAATTTTCATCGCAATGGTTGGCGGAAACGTTCCGAAATAAGTAAATTTTAAGGAGGTAAATTGAGAAAGCACAAGGGAGACGCATTGATTATTGTCCTTATGCTTATTTTGATGGGACTGGGTCTTCTTGTGATGTATACGATTGGACCGGTCAGGGCAAATTTTTTGAATGCGGCGTCAGGAAAAGAAGAATATTCCGAAAGTTTCTTCTTTCTACACCAGCTGATTTCGGTGGGGTTATCGGTTGGCGCGTTTGTCGTGTTTGCGAAATTTTTGAATTATGAAAAAGTGCAAAAACTCTCGAGAGTTTTGATGATAGTGGCGCTTAGCGCATGTGCGGTTTTGGCGCTCGCACAAGTGACGAACATGCCGCTTGCGAAATGTGAACTCGGAGCTTGTCGTTGGATTCAAGTCGGAAGAATCTCAATCCAGCCAGCAGAATTTGTGAAGTTTGCAGTTGTGTTGTATCTTGCGTCGATTTTTACAAAATATCGCGGAAAAGGGAAAAATATTTTACTAAACAAAGATTTTTTGTGGCGATTTTTAGTGTCGGTCGGAGCATCGCTATTTTTCATTGTGATTATGCAAAAAGACTTGGGGTCTGGTGTGCCGATTGCAGTGATTGCACTTTTTATGTTGTTTGAATCGGGGATTCCGCTGAAATCATTTTTGATTGTGTGTACGGCCGTGGTGGTGCTTGGGGTGGGGGCGATTATGAGTTCGCCGCATCGTCGCGAGAGACTTTGGACTTATCTCGGTGGTGGAGCGCCGGAGCAATCTGAAGAAGACGACGCGGATGCGTATCATATCGAGAATGCTTTGATTGCGATTGGCACAGGTGGACTGTTCGGGGTTGGTATCGGAAATTCGGTGCAAGCGACAGGATATCTTCCGGAATCGATTAACGATTCGGTGTTTGCAATTATGGGTGAAACGCTGGGATTTTTGAAACTAGTTCTAGTTTTATTAGCGTTCGCGTGGCTGTTGTTTCGAATTTTGCGAGTTTCGGACTATTCGAGTGACTATCAAAATTCATTGATAGCTATCGGTGTTTTTGCGTGGATTATGACGCATTTGGTAGTGAATGTGATGGCGATGACGAATATTATCCCGCTGACCGGGATTACGCTGCCGCTGCTTTCTTATGGTGGCACGAGTATGATGGCAGTGGGAGCAGCACTAGGATATGTTTACCAGCTTTCGATGTATACTTCGAGGGAGGTGACGACTGATGAAAAACGCAAACGTGAATTTATGGAAGATACCGGATTTAATCGAAATATTAGTTATGAACAAGTAAATTATAGGAGGAGAAGATGAAAGTGCTTGTTGTTGGTGGCGGTTCTGGCGGTCACATCACTCCGGCCGTAGCGGTCGTAAGGGAAATATTAGAAAAACGTCCGAGAACGAAGATTGATTTTTGGACAGATAAGAAGTACTATAAGAATGTTGTAAAAATTACAACAGAAATAGGGGTGCATTGGGGCGAAGAGGATAAGTTAGGTTCAAAGAAAAACCCATACATCCAAGTCCGAAAAATTAAAGCCGGGAAGTTTCATCGCTATTCTGGACTGACGCTTGAAAATTATTTTTCGAATCACGCAAAAACTCTGCGAGATGTGACATTCGGAAATGTGGCAGGATTTTTTGGATTTACATGTGGAATTTTTCAATCGTTTTTCAGATTAGTTGGAAAGAAAAACCGTCCGGATGTAATTTTCTTGAAAGGTGGATTTGTTGGTCTGCCGGTCGGGATTGTGGCGAAGTGGCTGAAGATTCCGTATGTGGTGCATGAATCGGATGCCGTGCCGGGACTAGCGAATAGAATGTTGATGAAGCGCGCGAGAGTGGTTGCGATGGGAAGCCCGTTTGATGAAGGAATTAAAGGACGTGAGAATTGGGCTTGGGTCGGGATTCCGGTTGCGGCGGAATATAAAAAGATTTCGGCGACGACACAGAAACAGCTGAAAAAATCGGCGGGATTTGACCCGGAGAAACCGTTAGTGATGGTGACTGGTGGCTCGCAAGGTGCGGAACATATTAATCTCGCGATGCGAAAAATTTTACCAGAAATGTTGAAATTTGCGAGCGTAGGGCTGGTCGCAGGGCGAAAACATTATGAAAATATGGTGGATTTGAAAAAATATGAAGAATGGGACAAGGCGAAATTACAATCGAATTTTAGGCTCTGGGAATTTTCGCCGGCGATGAATGAACTTCTTGGTGCGGCGGACGTGGTGATTTCGAGGGCCGGAGCAACAACGATTGCGGAGCTTGCGATTCTTAGCAAGCCGGTGATTCTAGTACCGTATGAGAAACTGCCGGGCGATCATCAATCAAAGAACGCAGAGCGATTGGAACGTGCAGGGGCGGTTGTAGTGGTGCCGGATAGTAAAATGAGCGAAAATCCAGAACTTTTGCTTGAGGAAGCGAGAACGCTAATTCGTAGTCCGAAAAAACGTGAAGAATTGGCGCAAAAACTACATGAGGAGTCGAAAACGAACGCAGCGGAAAGGCTGGCGGATATTCTGGTTGAGATTGGTGCGGGAAATTAAAACGCTTGTGCTATAATTGAAATATGAAAATCGGGAAGACGATTGTTTCTGAACGCGAGAAAGCGATTTCGGAATCGGAACGCCTCAAAGTCAGAAAGAAGGAAGAAAAGCGTAAAAAATGGTCGATTGCGATATTTTTTGCGGTTTTATTGCTTTTTATCGTCGTGATTGCCGGAGTAGTGATTAATTTTGCGAATGAACGCAAGAAGAACGAGATGGATATTCCACAAGAAAAAGTCTATAAGCCATCGGTCGAGATAATTGACGAGGATGGTTCGGGATATGTGACGGACAAAATCAAGACGGCGGTGGGGATGCTTGAGGAAGATTTTCAGGGGTTTGGATATAAAGTGACGCGAGCGGTGGTGCCGACCGGGACAACGCGAGAAATTGATATTTATCTTGAGGAAAAAGAGACTTATTTTAAGATTCATGTCGATAGAAACACGGCAGAGAGCGCGGAAGATGCGGTCAGAATGATAAAATATCTTGACTCAAAAGAAGAAACCGCGACGTATGTTGATGTGAGAATCGCTGGCAGAGCATATTGGAAATAATTTGAAAATAAAAAAGGAACTTTTCCACAACAACAGGGAAGCTTGTGGAAAACTTATATAATATATTTGCAGAAAACTCAAAAAATCATTAAAAAAAGCACTTGCATTTTATTTTCAAAGAGTTTATACTTAAGTCAGTGGAATACAATATAAAAACCACAAACAAAAAGAACAAATATGAAGGATCAGGCGAAAAAGATACAAAACGAGTACAACTACGAAGTCATTCGTCTGTTCAAGAAGAAACAGTAGAAGCGTCTGTTCTTTTTCAGCACATTAAAAAAGTTTGAGGTCGGTCAACTAGGAGTTTTGGCACGTGATTGAGGATTCGCGTCATCAAAACCTTAGTTCTTCGTCAAATAAAACCTCCCAATTAACTCAAAAGACAACCTACACAATAATCTCTCAACTGTTAGGATTATATGCCCTGCGCAAGCGGACAAAATCGTAACATTTATTGTATAGAACTTAAACAAAAATTTTACAAAAACAAAAATGCTAAAGTTTCTAGTTGACCGGGCTCAAACAAAGAATGTAACCTGTATGATATAATATAGGTTATGGAAGAACTCCATAAACCAGTTTTATTATCAGAAGTTATCGCAACCCTGAATCCAAAGAAGAACGAGAGTTATCTCGATTTGACAGCCGGATACGCAGGACATGCGAGCAAGATTTTGGCGGTTACGCAGAATTATAAAGATTCGGTTCTTGTCGACAGAGATGAGAACGCGGTGAAATATCTAACGAAGAACCTTTCTGGTGAAGTTTCGATAATTCATGATGATTTTTATAACGCTACGCAACACCTTTTCGAGTGTGGAAAAACTTTTGATATGATACTTGCGGATTTTGGAGTTTCATCTCCGCAACTTGATAATTCTGAGAGAGGTTTCTCTTTCTTAAAGCCGGGGCCGCTTGATATGCGAATGGACGAAAGTCAGAAATTGACTGCTTCGGACATTGTGAACAAATGGCATCCGAGGGAAATTGAGAAAATCTTAATCGAATATGGCGAAGAAAGTGTTGGAATGGCAAAAAAGCACGCGAGAGAAATCGTTGAAGGGCGACCTTGGAGCGATACGCTTGAGCTTGCGAATGCAATTGCTTTTGGAAAACACGTTTCAAAGTCGAAAGGGACGAAGTGGCACGGAAAACATCCGGCGACACAAGTCTTTCAGGCGATTAGAATCGCAGTGAATGATGAACTAGGGATTATCGAGAGGACATTACCGAATTTACCGAAATTATTAAATCCGGGCGGGAGAGTTGCGATTATCACATTTCACAGTCTTGAAGATAGATTAGTGAAAAGATATTTCAAAGACAACTCGAGCCTTGGTGAAGAATCGGAATTTGAACTCATCACGAAAAGTCCAATCGTCGCGGAGAAACTGGAGTTAGTTATC
The DNA here is from genome assembly GCA_017480035.1 of Candidatus Saccharimonadota bacterium. Lineage (GTDB taxonomy): Bacteria > Patescibacteriota > Saccharimonadia > Saccharimonadales > Saccharimonadaceae > Nanosyncoccus. Next base: position 67,212 of record JAFVBJ010000002.1, read on the forward strand.
AACCCCAGAGCTAGAAGTGCTAAACTTCGAGTAGCGAGAAAAAGGAATTAGCCTCAGGAGCTAATTCTCGATTTAAGATGCTCGAAAAAAGCATCATAGTTTTGGATTGATAAAAATAAAAACAATAAATAAAAAGGAGGCAATTATGCCAAAGCAAATCATCGTTAAAAGCAACTCACGTGCACAACAAATCAAAGTGCACTTCCGCTAAAAACGGATTGACTCCTTGGGGCTTCAGCTCGCGCTGGCCCCACTATGACGGGTCAAGTTCGCTAAACGAATAAGACTCGATTTGGTTGTGAGTTAACCAGAGTGTTTTTATAAAAAATATGACCTTCCCGAAGGTATCCGAAAGCGATGCGATGGTGCGGTTCTCGGATACACTTCGGCCTAGACAAAAACATTCGGCTAATCACGAAATTTGAAAATAAAAATAAACATTTAAGCGAGGAAAAATGCGAAACGGTACTTATACAGCGAAACGTAGAGCTTCATCTCAAGAATGGCGCGGAAATGCGACGCGTGATTTCGGAACGGCAGGGAATTTCGGTACGTTTGGCAGTTTTTCACGAAATCGAAACACAATAAAATTCTCCGGGACGGGAAAACTCGGAAAATTTACTTTGATTGGAATTTTCTTTGCACTATTACTTAACCTCGGGTTGATTTATGTCGACCAGAGTGCAAAAGCAACGAGTTATGACTACCAACTGTCGAATCTATCAAATCAGATTGACGACCTCGAAGCGAAGAAGGAAGATTTGGCGGTTGAACGAGCACGGTTAACGTCGATTGCGAACTCGAATAATTCGAAAGTTGCGGCAGCGATGTCAGACAGCAAAGATGCTGAATTTGCCGAATAGATATGATATAATTGTTATATGAAACGTGTCGTATTCACGGATGGTTCTGCATCGCCGAACCCGGGGCCGGGTGGTTTTTCGGTGATTGATAGTGAAACGGGCGAACCGTTGATTTTGGGTTGTTCGAAAAAAACAACTAATATCGTGATGGAGGGAGAAGCGATGGCCGCGGCGATGGAAGCGTTTCCTGAGGTAGAAATTCATTCTGATTCGGAATTTTGGATTAATGTTTTGACGAAATGGGCGCCGGGCTGGAAGAAAAATAATTGGACGAAACGTACGGGGTCGATTAAGAATTTGGAGCTGGTGAAGCGCCTCTACGCGCTTTATACGAGTAACAAAGTTGCACTTGTTTGGGTGCGGGGGCACGTTGGTACGGAAATGAATGAAAAAGCTGACGAATGGGCAAACAACGCGCGCGAGAAAAAGACTTTTGGAAGTATAGAGATTATTGAAATTGAACCGAAAGGGGAAGAATGAAAAAAGTAATTGTAAAATGCAAGCTGAAAAACAGGGATGATTTTGAGAAAAAACTGACCGAAATCGACATGGATTTTGCGCCGATGTATTGGATGCATGAGCGCGTTTATGTACCGCGAAATTACCAGAAAAAATCGTCGTTTCCGCGTTTGATTCTTAGAACAGAGATGAAAGCGGTGGATAAACCAGCAAAATATGAATTGCAACTGCGCCGACACATCGAAGATTCGGGAATTGATATTGTCGACACGACGATTATTCGGGATTATCAAGAAGCAGCAAATATTATTCTCCAACTCGGGTTTGAAGCGCAAAATGAAGTTTCGGCACGTCGTCAGGAGCTTGTGCTTGGAAAAGGTACGAGAATGTATCTCGATAAAGTTGACGGAGTGGCGGGATATTATGCAAAAATTGAAACGGAACTTTCGGATAATGACAAAGTTGATGAAGTGCGCCGAGAAATAATTTCGACGTTCGAACAATTTGGCCAAGATGCTTCGACAGTGGTGGAGGATACGTATTCAGAACAGATGTAAAACTAAAAAAGGAGGTAGAAATGTCTGAAATTACAAATTCTGAAATCAAGAAAAAGAGCGAGTTTGATGTTTTCCAGTGGGCGAATCAAATCGAAGAATATAAAAACAACGTGAGTTGTGAACTTTTCCTGTTTAATAAAGGGTACACGCCGTTTAAGGTACGATATTCTGATAAATTGACCGCGAGTGTCAAAGCGATGTTTATGATGGAAGCAACTTCGTACGTCATCAAAGAAGCGGACAAGGGGCTTGAGCAACGCGAATATGAAGATTCGGACGGGGAATCGAACGCAGTTTATCGTACAGACCTTTCGAACGTGATTCATGCAGAATCTTTGATTAATTTGATTGAGAAAGAATATAAAGACATTGAATACTTTAACGACGGCGGTTCTGGGTCGGAATTTAAGAAAATTAAGGGAATTATCGCGAAGTTTTCATATCTTGGGGGCGACGAAGGAAATAAAGTTTTCTATATCGCGAAGGGAATCGCTGGTTCGTCAGCGCTAAAAGGTGCGACTTCGTGGGAGCTGAATGGCGAAAGTTTCGAGCCGTTTGCAGCGGAAATTGCACTAAAAATGCCAGAAGATAACCAAGTTGCGATTGTGGATGGGAATGTCGTGATTTTCAATCAGTCGAAATTCGAAACATTATTCCAATATGATTACAAAGCGCAGATGCTCGCGGATGCAAAAGCAAAAGAAATCATGCAAAAATATAAGTTGACGCTTGATGAAGGGTTGACGCTAAATGATTTGCTTCAGGACAAGAAACCGCTAGCAAAGAAGTTGAATGATATTGATATTCCGGCGGCGATGGACCAGAAAAAAGTGATTGAATATTGCGATGAAATGCAACTTGAGTTGATGTCGGACGAAGACGATTCAATTATTATCCAGGACGATAAGGATCTTGCGATGTTCGTGAATCTTATTAATGAAGATTATTATATTTCGCCGGTGAATGGACTGCGATATGAGATTAAGTCGAAGAAATTGCTGGGGGAACCAGAGGGCGAAGCACCAAGAGGGTAGCGCGTTAAAAAGGCATAAATACTAAATCTCTGCTCCCCGCTCCGGGCCGCTAAGGCTAAGTCTTTAGGTCGCAGAGATTTGTATTTATGCCTTTTTTATGGTAAAATGTATTGTAAATTTAGTTATTTTTTATGGTGACGAAAGGAGAGAGATGGAAGACCAAGAAAAGGTAATTCAAATTGCAGGTGCAATTACGGTTGATGAGCTCGCAAATGAACTCGGGCTTTCTGTGACATCTCTCATCGGAGAACTTTTTAAACAAGGTATCGTCGCGACGATTAACCAGCGCATTGATTTTGATACGGCTTCGCTTATGATTGACGAGCTGGGGATTTCGGGCGTGAGACTCGAAAAGAAAAATACTTCGACGAAAACTTCGGAAATCCATCACGAACTCTCTGACCACGCAGTTCTTCGTCCGCCAGTTGTCGCAGTGATGGGCCACGTTGATCACGGAAAAACGACGTTGCTTGATACTTTGCTTAATAAAAAGACGGTTGAAGCGGAAGCAGGTGGAATTACGCAGCACATTTCGGCGTATCAGCTCGAGCATGAAGGACGAAAAATCACTTTTCTTGATACGCCAGGGCACGAAGCGTTCGCAGCGATTCGCCAACACGGTGCGATGTTGACGGATATTGTGGTGATTGTGGTGGCGGCGGATGACGGCGTGAAGCCACAGACGGTTGAGGCGATTAAATTCGCCCAGAGTGCAAACGCAAAAATCATCGTTGCAATCAACAAAATCGACCGTGAAGGTGCGGATATTCCGCGCACGATGGCAGATTTGTCGCAACACGGTTTACAACCGGAAGAATGGGGCGGTGATATTACGATGGTGCCGATTTCGGCGAAACGTGGCGACAATCTCGACAAGTTGCTCGACATGATTTTATTGACGGCAGATATTGAGGAATTAAAAGCAGATGTTGATATTCCGGCAGAGGGGCTTGTGATTGAGAGCCATATGGAAGTTGGAAAGGGAAGTGTCGTGAACTTGCTTGTAACCGGCGGGGAACTTAAGACCGGGGAATTTATTGTTGCAGGTTCGACGTATGGGAAAGTGCGTACGATGTTGGATTTTCGCGGAAAGCCAAAAGGTAAAGCAACACCATCGACGCCAGTGACGATTACGGGCTTTAAGGAGCTGCCGAACTTTGGCGACCAGTTCATTGAGGCTCCGGACGAGAAAACTGCCCGCAAACAGGCTCTTATTAACGCACAGGGCAATTCTGATGCGTTGGCATCCTCGAATGTGACGTCGACAGACCTTCTGCGCATGATGAACGTTGCGGATAACTCAAAAGTCTTTAATGTGATCGTGAAAGGCGACGTGCTTGGCTCGGTGACTTCGGTGGTTGATTCTTTGAAGATGATTGATACGCACGGCGAAGTGACGCTCAATATCGTTTCGACGGGTGTTGGTGATGTAACCGAAAATGATGTTTATATGGCAGCGGGCGACAACACTGTGATTTATGGATTTAACGTGAATGTGCCGACGAATATTTCGAAAATGGCGGCGCGAGACGGAGTGGCGGTTAGGAATTATCGCGTGATTTATGAACTTTTGGACGACGCGAAAGCTTCGATGGAAGATTTGCTCGACGCAGAAATCGTCGAGGAAGAAGTCGGCGAGATGAAAATCAAAGGTGTTTTCCGTACGGAGCGTTCGGCAATTATCGCTGGTGGCGAAGTTTTGACCGGAAAAGTGGCGGCAAAAATTGTATCGCCAACGGGTGCGGGAGCGGATCTCCAAGTCTTTGGTCGTGTTTATCGCAAGAAAGAACTTATTGGCGAGGTGGAAGTTGATTCGGTGCAGAAAGAAAAAATGGCGGTTTCGGAACTTGTGGCGGGTGAAACTGGTGGAATCGCGTTCAAACTCGAGAAAAGGCTTGTGATTGAGCTTGATGATAGAGTGAAATTCTTTACACGCGAGATGCGCAAAAAGAAATTATAATTATTTTGAGCGGGAGTCGATCATCGCGGCGATGAAATTGACGATTTGAGCGATTTGTTCACGGTCGGCTTTTTCGAGTTCATTTTTGCCGCGAGGCAAGCCAATTAGCATCTGGCCGAAAGTCTTGCCTTTTGATTCGCGCATGGCTGCAACTGCGGCGATTTTATGGTTTTCGAGCATGATTTTTGTGCCGCTATCAAGTTCTTGCCAAACATCATGTTCTGGGTCGCGGAGATTTTTGATGAGTTTTATTTCGGCGCTAGAAAAATCGAGGTTTTTTGAACCGTGAACTTTTTTGTCGATGACGATGCCGACATAAGTGAGATGAAGATTTCTTGCAACGAACTTAGCGAGTTTATCGGCGTCAGCATGAGCGTACATTTTGCTCATGCGCCCGAAAAGATGAACAAGATATTCTTCGTCTTTGATGATGAAAGAATGAACGGATTGGGAGATTTCGTGAGTGATTGGCAAAATGAAAAGTAGAATTGTTATCATGAGAAAATTCAAAATGTAAATTTCGGACGAAAGACGCTCGATTTTGAAAAGAAAAGTGACGATGGCTGAGAAAATCAGCATGTAGGCGGCGGCCGCAGTCGTGACGATGACGACGTAGGAAATGAATTTGAGAGATTTTTTCGAGAGAAGAATGAAATTGTGACGAAGAATCGCGTAGTAGCAGAGAATTAAGAGTAAGCCCATCGCGATTGGGATGAAGAAAAGTATAGACGAGAGAGTTTTTGTGAGATTGGAATTTTCGGGAGAATTGAGAAAAATGATGGTTGAGATAGTCCAGACGATGCCAAAAAGGATGAAAAAGAAGAAAAATTGGAGCTTTTCGCGACGTTTTTCGCCGGAACCGATGAAAATGCCGAGTCCGGTCAGGGAAAGTAGTAATATGATTAAGACGAGTAAGAAATTTTTTAGTTCCATTTTGTTCCTTTTTCTTTTTTAAAAACTCGAAAATATTTGTGCCCAGTAGATTTTATTGGAGGAATTTTGGTCGAAAACGATGCCGACGGACAGATATTTGTAATTTTTGTTCAAGATATTTGCTTTATGGGACGGGGAAGCCATCCATGCTGCGACGACAGTGGAAGGCGACGGTACGCCAGCACCGGCGGCGATATTTTCGCCAGCATAGTTTCCGTCAGGAATTTTTAGAGTGGTTTTCCATTCGGAACCGTTTGGACGAGTGTGGGAATATTTTTCGACAAGTTCTTTCGCGCGGGTTTCGGATGCGGAAGCGGTGCTTGAACCCCAAGAAAGCGTGGAAAGACCGGCTTTTTTGCGTTCGTTGTTGGTGAGTTTTAAGACTTCGTCTTTCCATTCGCTGATAGGTACGGCAACGACAGTAACTTCGATTTTGTCACGACGAGAACCGTCGTAAGTGCCGGCGGTGATGGTGGTTTTGCCGGTGCCGACGATGACGGGATAGCGACATTTTGAGGAATTGTAGCCGAGGGAAGTGCGGGCGTTTTTGTTTAGCCCGGAGATGACGCTTTTGTTTGAAGTTTGCCAATACATGTTGGAATAGCCGGGGAGACTGTTGTCGATACAGATATCTTTGTCGGCGGATTGGTAGATAGTGATGGATGTTTCATTCCAAAGTTCGCCGTCAGGAACGTTGCCGCCGGTGGCTTGGCCGTTGCTGTTGGTTTTTTCGCCCGCGTCGGTCGTGATATTTGGCTCGGCAGGTTTGATTGTGACAGTGTTGCCGTTTTCGTCAGTGACAGTGACTTTGCCCTGGACAAAAGCAGAGTCGGCTTCGCCAAGTTCGATTTCTTCGATGGAGCTGTCGACCTCGTCAGAATATTCGGCGACGACATCGAGTGAGCCGTTGCCGCCCCAGCCGGAAGCGGAGGCGATTAAAACGCCGGCAACGACGATAGCAACAGCGTTGATTGACAAAAGAATTGTCAAACGCGTCTGGCGAATCATGCGTGCGGCAGCAGCGGTCATTTTTTATCCTTTTTCGATTTTTCGACGATGATGGAAGCGAGACGGGTTAACATTTCGAGCTGGATGAGCTCACGGCGAGTTGATTCGACTTTGTTTTGGACCTTGCCGAAGATGATTTGGCCGATGACGTGATCTTTTTCGTCGGTCAGAATTGCGACGGAAGTGAGTTCGTTGTTATCGAAAACTTCTTTTGCCTCGGCGGTCGGAGTTTGCCAGACGCCACGTTTTGGCTCATCGAGCTTCTTTAGGATTTTCAAGTCGTTCGAGGAGAGTTGTTTGGCTTCGGAGCCGTAGAGTTTTTCGTTTATAATAAGACCGACATAAGTGAAATGGAGATGGTCGGCGAGAAAACCGGCGAGCTCGTTTAGATTAACTTTTTTCGCTTTTTGCATCAAATCGAGCTTTTTTGTGGCGTAGATGAGGTCGACTTGGTCGGTCGAGATGAGAGAGCGGACGAAAGAGGAAATTTCGTTGATGGCAGGAATGAGTAAAATGAAAATGAGCGCCATGAGGACATTGAAAATGATGATGGCGGAACTTGGGTTCGGAGTTTTAAAGATGGCGGTGAAAATGATATAGAAGAAAAGCATGTAGACGGTCGCGACGGTCGCAAGGATGATGGCGTAAGAAAGAGCTTTGAGCCAGCCGGAATTGAGTTTGATGATACGATATTTTAAGACGGCGTAATAATGGGAAATCATGACGATTGAGAGTGCCATCGGTCCAATCCAAATCAAACTATAATCTTTGAGCGGGAGTAAGACATCGAAAATTAACATTAACGAGCCAGCGACGGCAGTGCCGGCACCGAGAATGAGAAGACCGTTCTTCAGGCCGCGATTTTTAGTCTTTTTGACGCGGAAAATTAGTGCAGTTAGAAGAACGATAGTGTTTATAAAATAAAAGGCGGCGTAGCAATAATAAAACCAGTTAAGGTTCAAGGCGACGGAGTTTAGTTCGTGCGAGAGAGTGAAGTTGGAATAAAGAATGGATGGGTCGTAAATGAGAAGGCCGGATAAAATAGCGGCGCCCATCGCCATAAAAAGTCCAAAACCGCGGACAAATTTATATGGATAGCCGACGTAAACCATCAAGCAAACATCCATGAAAAGCGCAGGAATATAGATGCCATAGATGGAATATTTAGCGATTTCAGTGTCGGTCGGGGTGAGAGAAAGGAAAATTGCGACCGAAATCGTCCAAAGCGCAGCGAAAAAGACGGAAAAAGTGAAGAATTTTGAGGATTTTTTGTTCGATTTGCTAGAACCGCCAAGGACGGAAAGTCCGGAAGCGAACGTCAGAATCGCCGTTAGTGTTAGTAAAATTGTGATTAATTGCACTTGACCTCCTTTGCGCTTTTGTTTATAATTATTTTAGGCTTTTCCACTCAAAAGGTCAATATTTTAGTGGAAGAAAAAATGGAAAAAGGTAATCCTGACTTAAAACACAGAATTTATGTAGTAGCAAAAATATTAACGTTTATCGCACTTTTCGGGTTGGCTGTGACGGCGATGACGTTCTCGGCAAAATCGATGTCTATGACGGAAGTGTCAGCTTCGGTGGGCGTGCCGAGTTCATGGGGAATTATTTCGGCGAATCATCCGGATGAAATCACGATTCCGATTACTTATTTTGATCAAACTTATTCTTGCGATAATCGTGGGACAGGGACAAGACAATTTGAATTTGGACAATGTAATGATTCGCAAGGCGGGGGACTGCAAAGAGGAATTGTGAAAGACGCTCTCGGAAGCGATGGCTTGCCGGTGCCGGCATATGAAACTTCGGCGGATGCAAAGAAAGCTGGAGTTGATTATCAATCGCGCGGCGTGGTCGGGCATGACCCGGTCGTTTCCGGAGACCCATTTTATCGTTGGTTTCACGAAGTGAACGGCAAATCTGTGAAATATGAGCGGGAAATCGTGTTTAGTCGTGACGGCGCAACGAACCGTTATGTATATGGCGGCAAGCAGATTTTCCCGCTAGATAACGTTTTGCAGAGCGACAAGAAATTGCTCGGGCATAATTTCCATTTCACGGCGCACCTCAAAGTTCCGATTCGAGTTGCGGTGTCGGGAAATGAAAAATTCGACTTTTCGGGCGATGATGATGTTTGGGTGTTTTTAAATGGGCAGTTGGTGCTCGACATTGGCGGCGTGCATACGGCGATTGACGGATACTTCACGATTAACAGTGACGGGTCAGTGTCGTCGGTGGTGAATGGGAAATATAAAAATACTTATAATTTAGGGCTTGAACGCGGAGATGTGGTCGACCTCGATTTCTTCTACGCGGAGCGCAACACTTCAGAGGCAAATACATTGATTACGATTTCGGAAATGGAATGGCCGATTCAAGCGGATTCGAAGCTCGAATCGTCGGTGATAAACAATAATATGCTGCAATATGTAGCAACAATCGCGAACCGTGACACTGCGAATGAAATTACGGTCGAGAAAATCGCGTCGTCGCTTTCGGGGACGGATGGAGATAGGGAAATTTCGGGATTCATTCCGTTAAATTCGGAAAATTTGGAATATTCATTCACGCCGAACGACCTTTCGAGTTGGAAGAAAGTCGATGTTTCGGCGCCGTCTGATACGGACGATGGCTTTAAACTTGCGACACCAATCACGCTCAGTAAAGCTGGAAAAGAAAAATCGCAGGTCTATTTCCGTTATTATGTGAAGCCGGAAGAAAATGAAATTAACTACACAAACACAGTTTCGTTCTATACAATGAATAGTTCGGGATATAGCGGAATTGCGTATAGTACGGCGGAGGATAAAATCGATACTCTGCGCGTTAAGGATGTGACTGAACCGATTTCGGAACCGGAACCGGAGCCAGAATCTGAACCGACGCCGACGCCGGAACCGGAGATTGATTGTGACGCGGACCCGTTCGCAGAAGGCTGCATGGATGACGATTCGGCGGAAGATGATTTAGAGATTTTGCCGGTCTATGGCGAGATTGTGTTCGTGCCGGACACAGGAATTGTTTCAAGTTTTGTACATGACGTGCTCGGAGAGCAGCCATTTGCTAAGGTGGTGCTTTCACAGTGGTTTATTTTGGTAAACCTGGCGGTATTTTCGCTTAGCTTTTCAACTATGTATAGTCTCCGTAAATATTCGAGATTAGAGAATAAAGATGGAGGCTATGAACAACAAAAATAATCTAAAAATAAAAAATATCTTCCTCGCGCTGGCTGTCCCGACCCTTTTGGTCGGGGTGGCTGGCGGAACTTTCATGGGGCTTTCGACGATTTTTGGGACGTCGGAGTCGAATCAGACTTCGGCGATTGCTTATGATAAAGACGACAGCGAGACGGAAGCGACGGAGACGAGCGACGAGAAGACGGAATCGGAAGAAACAGAGCAGGAAATTTCGGAAGAAGATTTGCCGGATACGCTGCCAAAAGAAACGAAAGAAGATTATAAAGAATCGGAAGTGGCGTTTGAGAAGAAAATTACGACAGTGGAAGCGATTGCGTTTTCGACGAACACGGTGAATGAAGTGAATCTCGCGCGCGGAAAAACGGTGATTTCGCAAAAGGGAATCGACGGTGAGAAGAAAATCACTTATCTCGTCAAATATAATAGCAAGGGCGAATCGCTCGCGATTACGAAAGTCAGCGAAGAAGTGACGAAAGAACCGGTTACGCAAATCAAAAAAGTCGGAGTGAGCGACTATAATTTGAACGATAATATCGCGGTGACGAACTACGCGAGCGGAGTGTGTCTTTCGAGCGACGCGGACGCGAATGGATGTAAACGTGCAGCAGAATCATATAATTTTGCACAATCGATTGAAATTTCTGGAGTGCATTATGTGACACAAATTCAATTTGATAGCGGGACAAAAATCGTGTTTTTAAAAGTTTCTGACGACAATTTTTCGTATAACGGGAAGAAATATGTGTATGAAATTCGGTATGTGAGAAGCAAGGAAACGCTGACGAAAACGTTGTGTGATTCGTATGGATTTGCGTGCGGAAAATGGTAGAAAAAGTATTGCAAAAGTATGTGATTTTGGTATAATCATAAGTAGAAATAGGAGGTATAGGTCGTAATGGGTAAAAATAGGCGCAGTTTAAAAGAAGGTTTAAATCTTCCGGTAAATAGCGAAATTTTTGCGGTTTCTACCCCTGTTATTTCCGAATTTTTCGATTTTTCGAAAAAACGCGCAGAAAGTATTCTTCTGCTAACAAAAAATTCTCTTTCGATACTGGGATTACGCTTGCGGAGAGCGCGTGAAAAGTCTCAAAAAAATGAGTGGAACAGTGGAAAAGTTTTCGTTCACGTGTCCGCTAAGCGCCCCAGTAGTACTTTTTATCATGCAGTAATAGAAAATAATAAAATTTTATAAAAATAGGTGGTTTTAAGGAAAATGAGTATAATTATCGACAAAATAGACAAATTAAAGGTCCGTCAAAAAGTTTATGGTTACCTCTTAGTAGGGTTCTCATTTTTGGTCTTAACTATCATAACCGTAAAAACTTTGGCACCGGAAATTGGCGTTGATGCGGCGTCCCAGACCGCCTCGCAAACTGTCGGACCATATACAATGTCGATGAGCAACGATTCTGTCGCCACAATCAGCATCACTCCGACTGATTCTCAAGCTGTCTATACTGGCACGAATAACTTAAGCGTCACGAACACTTGCCCGTCTGGCGCAAGCATAACCATGACAACAAATTCGACTAGCTCAAATTCCTTGACCCGAACCGGCACAGATTCTTTAACTAAAGAAATCGCCGCGACGACGACCACTGCTCTCGACAATAATTCTTGGGGATATGCACTGAACAGCTCCTCGACTTACTATGCCGTCCCGAAGAAAGACGCGACCGCCGCAACAATCTATAACGCTACTGCTGCGCAGACTTCTGCGCTCTCAGTTCCGGTTAAGTTTGGCGTAAAAGTTGACAATAATATCCCGTCCGGCACCTACACGAACGACGTACTATACACCATGACACCAAAATCCGGCTGTTTGATTTATTCACTCACTTGGGACATGAATAGCGGTACGGCAAAGTCCGGCGTGACTTATCCATCGAGCTTAAGCTGGGGTGCTACAATCGACCTCTCGACGCTCACTCCGACCCGCAGTGGATACACATTTACCGGTTGGTCTAATGGTTCTTCTACTTTTACCGGTTCTGAGACCGCTGCAAATCTCAATTCTGGCAACGCGAATTCGGTTACGGTTACTGCTCAATGGACGCCTGGAATCTATGCAATCACGCTCAATAATCAGTCCGCAACTTCTGCCGGAACGACAACGATTTATGAGAAATATGCAACCGGTTGGTACAGTAATAGCGCGGCTACAACGTCCATCTCATCCATCACAATCCCAACGAAGACTAACTACACATTCAAAGGCTATTACACAAGCACAGGATGCTCTGGAACGCAGCGTATCAACGCGAGTGGGACGATTACGGCTGGAAACACGACCTACACGGGCACAGGCACGTTGTACGCGTGCTGGGAAGCTAGTGCAACAGGACTTCATTCAATTACGACGATGCAGGAAATGACTTCGAGCGTTTGTTCGGCAACGACCACTCCAGCCAAAACAGCAACGACTTTCGACTGGGACGGTTCACATACCGGTGATACTAGCTATGTGCCGCGCAAAAAGCTTCAGGACACGCGAGACGGCAATTATTATCTTGTCTCAAAGCTCGCGGACGGTAACTGTTGGATGTCTCAGAGCTTGGCACTTGATTTAACGGCAAACACTTCTGTGGTAACTTCGACAACAAGCGGCGGTACGAGCACATTTACGCCGACAAACTCTACGCAGACTTCGACCGGAACGACTTGGGCGCAAAACGGCGGTAACGTCGCAAGGAGCTATCATCCACAATCTTCAGAAGCGTATTATAGAGCTGGTACGACGAAATCGAGCTCTCCAACTGGTTCTGGTGATACATATCTCTGGGAAAAGGCTGGAAACTACTACAACTGGTACACTGCGACAGGCGGAACCGGTACTAGCACGATGACTTCGAGCGACGCGACAGCATCAATCTGTCCGAAGGGTTGGAGATTGCCGCCAAACGGTACGGCCTCAAAGTCATATTATTACTTGATTACTACCACGTACGGTCTCGCATCGAGTTCGGCTGGCTCCACCTCTCTTCGCGCCGCTCCGCTTAATTTCAATTTATCCGGCTACTACTATTACAGCTCTGGCGCTATGGGCAGTCAGGGCTCGTACGGCTTCTATTGGTCTAGTACGGCCTACTCGAGTGCTAACTACGCGTACGACCTGTACTTCAGCACTAGCTACATCAGCCCTCAGGGCAGCAGCAGCAAGGGCCACGGGTTTTCCGTACGTTGCGTCGCCTTGTAAAATTAGCAACCTGAAAGTTAAAGTTACGTCATCTTGAGCAAGTAAACTAACAAGCCGTCCGCCTGAATAAATCGGCCGGCTCAAAAGGCCGGCCGGGAATAATTAATTTTGGCTCGCTGTGCGAGCCAAAATTTAAAAACGGATTTTTAGGCGTTATATATAGGAGAAAAATGGGAAGAAAGTCTAAATCGGAAGAGCTAGCTAAAACGCAAACAACGATTTTTGAGGCTGTTGAGGCTGTGGAGGATAAGAAAAAGGCGGAAAAGAAAGTCGAAAACGACAAAAAATCGGAAGACGGGCGAAAATTCCACGCGGAATATAATAAAAATAAGAAAATTGTGATGAGTTTCGAGAAAGGAAATCTTCAGTATATTTTTCTTTTGAAATCATCGAATGATTTTTGGAAAATGTTTTCGACTTCGGCTTTGTATTATGCTAGAGTTTTGGCGAGGAGACATAATAAATCCGTGAAGATACATATCGACAAGGATATGTATTATTCGTATGATGGATATGTTGCGATTCGTGATTTTGATGGGTTTTTGGAGATTATGGAAGCGGAAGGAGCGAAGTATGACGAAACGCATTCGCCGAATGAATATATTAGAGCCTATAAATTAAAGGAAATGATTCCGGAAGAAGAAATTAAGGGGCTTAGGAAACAAGAAAAGAACGAGCGTGAGAAAGTTAATGAGATTTTGAAAACGGCCGAACAATATCCGGATATTAATTTTGCTTTGAATGAGTTTGTGAATCGAGTTGTGATTGAATATCGTAAGGAACACAATAACGATAGGCTGAAAATTCTCGGGAGATTGCTTGACGTGGCGATTGATATGAAAGTTGCGTTTCGGGATATGTGTAATAGGCTTATTTCGAAAGAAGAATGGAGAGCGCAGAATGATGTGTATATGAGCCACGTTGAAGCGTATATCGATACAATTACGGCGACTGGGACGATGACGGTTGAGTCGATTTCGATTCTTGCGAATCTACACGGAAAAACGAAACAGTTAATCTCAAAAGGCCGATTCTAAAATGGGGTTTGATTTTAGCGAGGCACAACGGGATTGGCTGTTTCGTGAAATATATAAAGCATATATTCAAGCAAGAAAAAACAAACGTAAGACGGCAGATGAATTTAAGTTTGAGATAAATTATATTGATAATCTGAACGGGCTGGTCGAGTCGATTTTAAGTCGAGACTATCAACCGTCGAGAAGTATGGCGTTTGTGACGTTTAAGCCGGTGACGCGAGAGATTTTTGCGGCGCCGTTTCGAGATAGAGTTGTGCACCATTTTTTGTTTAATCGAAACGGAGGATGGTGGGATAGAAGGTTTATCTACGACTCGTACTCTTGTCGGAAAGGGAAGGGGACTTTGATGGCGGTTGAACGGTTGGTGAAAAAAGAGCGCCAGATTTCGCAAAATTATAAAAAGAAAACTTGGGTGTATAAATTTGATATTCAAGCGTTTTTCATGAGTTTGCCGAGGAGAGAACTCTATTCGAGGGTGCTCTGGGGCTTAAAAAGACAATATCCGAAAGGTGGATTTGAATTTGAAGTTTGTCGATTTTTGTGGCACCGGATTATTATGGATGACCCGACGGTTGGGGCGAGAAAGCGTGGACATGCGGAAAATTGGAGTCCGAAAATTTTGCCACCGTCGAAAAGTTTGTTTAATCAACCGCCAGGACAGGGAATTGTGATTGGGAATTTGACTTCGCAACTTTTGTCGAATATTTATCTCGATAAGCTTGATAAATTTGTTACGCAGAAACTCGGGCATAAATATTATGGGCGATATGTTGATGATTTTTATATTTTTGTGTTGGAAAAAGATAGATGGAAAATGGATGAGGATATACGGGAAATCGAGACTTTTTTGCTCGGAATGGGACTGAAGTTGCATCCGAAAAAGCGTTATATTCAGCCGATAGAAAAAGGCGTGCAGTTTATCGGAGCGCAGATTTATCCGAGGAGGGTTCTGCCGAGTAAGAGAGTGATTGGGAATTTTCGGTCGGCGGCGCAGAGATATATGATGGGGATGGTTGAAGACGATTCGATTATTTCGTATCTCGGGTTAATGGAACACAGGGATTCACACAAGGTTATTTCGGAGATTTTTAGCGAGGTCGGATGGGAATATAAAAAATAAAGGGCTTTTACACCCTTTATTTTATTCTTTTGGGGACGTCGGCAGAACAACGAAAACCTTAGGCGACGCAACGTACGGAAAACCCGTGGCCCTTGTTGTTGTTGTTCTGAGGGTTGATGTTGCTAGTGTTGAAGTTCAGGTTGTACGCGTTGTTAGCACTCGAGTTGGCCGTACTAGACCAATAGTGGCCGTTCGAGCCCTGATTGTTCATAGCGCCAGAGCTGTAATTGTAGTTGCCGGATAAAGCTCTATCTCGGCATGAAACTACAAATAGAGCAGGCGGCGGAACAAGCGCAGCGGTTCGAATGCTAGGGTGACGCACCTGTAGGATAACTTCAGACCAGACAATCAAACCCGTGGACAAAGAAGCCCAAAGGCCTGTCCGAGGCGGATCTGGTGCTGCTCGCTTGGCTTTTTGGTAATTTTTACCACCAAACGGACATTTTAGTCCTCACGTTTTATGTAAGGCCACCTCTGCCGTCCCCTTTTTCGGTGCTATCTTAAGCTCAGATAGACATCTTTGGAGGCTGCTCATTGAGCTTTGAAGCCTCTTATGGTTATTATAGCGTAAAATGGGGGAGGGGAGATGGGAAGTTTTTGTAAATTTTTACAAAAACTTCTTGAAAAAATGGTTATTTTTCGTAAAATTTGGAATGGTACTCCGAATTTTACGAAAAAACTAAATATATTCCACTGGGACCGCTAAGACGTCATCTGCGACAGGAACTATTTCCCGTGTGTTGCAGATAATTGTTCCTGGCATAATTTTTCTTTCGCCAGCTTCTTTTTCTAGAGTAGAGAAATTTTTTGCAGCATCGAAAGATGGGGTGGTTGAAGTTTTCTTAATTTCAATTGGGTATAATTTGTTTCCGTCACGAATGACTAAATCGACTTCTTTTTGGTCATAATTACGATAGTAATAAATCTTATCTTTCGGGTCGATACCGTTATTAACGAAAGATTTGAGAATTTCATTAAAAACGTAAGTTTCGAAAATTGCACCGCTGTATGCGCTATTGTGGAGTAATTCGCCGCCACTATATCCGGCGAGATAGCTTGCTAAGCCAGTGTCGGTGAAATAGATTTTTGGACGTTTGATGGCACGAGAGTTCGCATTATTGGAGTATGGATGAACGAGGTAGATAAGATGGGTATTTTTCACGACCGAAAGCCATTCGTCTGCAGTTTTTGAATCGATTTGGACGTCTGATGCAATACCTGAAGCGTTGTATTCTTGGCCGGTGCGTGCAGCAAGACAAGAGAGAAAACGCACGAATTTTACCTCATCTTTAACTGAAGCGATAGCGCGGATGTCACGTTCGATATAAGTTTTTACATAGTCTGAATAGAAACGGTCGGTTTTAATGGCGTCATTGATGTATAATTCTGGGTATGAACCTCTGATGATGCGGTTGAAGATTTTGAGGGAATCGAGATGTGAGGAATGGGAACGGGTTTTTAGGGATTTATGATCTGGAATGAACGGGGATTGGCTTAGTTGTTCTTTATTGCCGTCAATTTCTCGTGCGCTGAGGGTGTATAGATTGTAAAGGCCGATGCGGCCGGCAAGGGAATCGCTGACGTCTTTCATGGTTTCGAAAACTTGTGAGCCGGTAAGGTAATATAAGGTGCCGACTTTTTTGTGGGTTTTAAAGAGAGAATTGCTGCGAACGCGGTCTACGCGCATTTTAATATAGGAGAGAAGTTTCGGGGCGTATTGGAATTCATCAATAATTAAGGGCGTGCCGAGCGCGTCTAGGAAGGCTTCTGGGTCTTCGTTGGCCTGCATGCGCAAGGCGATGTCATCAAGCGTGACGGCGCGAGGGCTATCCGGCAGTTTTTTTGATAAGTAGTTTAGAAAAGTTGATTTTCCAACTTGGCGTGGACCAGCCAACAAAATAACTGGCGAAGTATTGAAACTTTGCGCAGTGTTTTCCAAAATTCTATGCTTATATTCCATAAGCTTATTATACTACATTTTCGTAAAATTTGGAATGGTACTCCGAATTTTACGAAAACTTATAGAGATAAAATTAAAAGCCGCCTTTTTCGGGCGGCTTTTAATTTGCTTGGAAAAGCTTTCGTTTAGGTTTTTGGTGATGGAAGTGTTAGAGTTTGATGATTTCGACGTTCATGCCGAAATCGTCGCCATAAAACGGGTCCTTCATGATGACCGGCAAGGGAAGCTGGCGGGGTTTTAGGCCGAGAGCATCCGTCGCGGCGCGAACGACACTTAAAGCGTCGTCGGTCGAGAGAAGTTTAATCTTCGACGTGCTGTTTCCGCCGCCCCAACCGAAAATCAGGGAATCACGAATCATCGCGAAATGACTGAGCTGTAGGTCGAAAAGCAGTTTTCCGTCCGGCTCAAGCACCATCAATGCGGTTTCGATGACGGGTTTTATCATGTCGGTCATGAAAGAAAGTACGCCTTTGATGTAAACCAAGTCAAAACGACGATTCTCGCGCAACGCTTTCTCGAGCATTGATTTGATGTCGAGATGATGATAGTCAATGCGAGATTTCGCAGCTTCGGGTTGATTTTCCATCAGAAAATCGAAATCGATGCGGGGGTCAGAGTCGCAAGCGGTGAAATGTTGGGTTCTCCAGTTTTCGGCGTTCTCGAGATAGCCAGTGCGGCGAATCTCGGGCATGCCACCAGCACCAAGTGCGAGAATGTTTTTCGCGTCCGCGATTTCCTGCATGAACTGATCGTCGCGCCATTTCTGGTAAAGATAAGCTTCGTCACGATAAGTCCAGAGTGAAAGCGGGTCGCTGAGCGTAGCTTCGCGGTAGATGCCGACGGGGTCGATGCCGTAGCGATAGGCAGTTTCGATTGCGAGATAACTCGCAGAACCAGAGAGAAAACACCAAAACATTTCGGAGTCCTTTGCTTTTGAGGCAAACATATATTCGCCGAGCGCCGGATTTTTCAGGAGCGGTTCGACTTTCTGCCAATACGCGTCGACCCAGAGGCGAAAAATTTCTTCGCCGGAAAGGGAATCGTTGATGAAAGAAGTGTCGAGACCAATGATTTTGCCACGATGACGATAAAAATCGGCCACTTTGGCGGGGTTTTCGAGAAAATCGTTGGAAAGTTCGGTGTTTTTCAGGTGTTCGCAGATAGCATAGAAACTAGTCTTGATGTCGTCTAAGTCGCTTTTCTTGGTTTCTTCGGGCGTTTTGCCTTCGGAAAGGGTCTTGAAATAGGACAGGGAAATAGGGATGTAGAACGAAAAAGCACGTTCTTTCGACATCGCCGATTCGCAGCCGTCATATTTCAGTTTGTCGAACATTTCGAGCTGTTTTTTGATATCAAACATAATATCACCTCCAATGTGCAAAAGTCCACCACCAACCTTATGGTATATTATAGCATAGAATCAGTGATTGGTTCGGTGTTTTAAGATTATTTTCGAATGATTTTTGCGCAGTAATCGTGGAGTTCAGGAATATTCCGTTCGATTGCGTCCCATAAGATTTCTGGGACAAAAGAGCCGTAATTATGGACAATTAAATTTCTAAAACCGATAATTTTGCGCCATTTGATGTCGGGATGTGACTCTATAAAAGTGGTGCTAAGGCTATTAGCGGATTCACCGATTTGGTTATCCTGTCGCAGTATTCGATGATTGTTTCCAATGTAAAAACGTCTTTATGCTCCATAGAGAAGAATCCTGTCGTTTTTTATTAGCTCGAAGAAACGCGGCTTGATGCCGTCAGTGGCAAGCAGGTCAACTTCGGTCCCAAGTTCGTTAATTAATTCTTCGTGTAAATCGTAATAACTGTCATAAGTATTGAGTTCACCTCTGTCGATAATAATGTCTATATCACTATCTTCGTTTGCTAGACCTTTTGCATAGGAACCAAAAAGATAAGCGTTTTTAATGCCGTATTTTTTCCCTAATTTTGATACTATGTTGCTTATTTCGTTGATAGTGAGCATCTGGTACTCCTTTATTCTTATGAACTAATTATAGCATAAAACGCAGTGAGGGAAAAGTGGGATTTGTTCGGTTTTTGTTCGGTCGGGAGAGAAGGGGCGGATTTTTGAGAAGAGAATTATGCTTTGATTTCTGGGTGGATTCTGGGTGGATACGGGGAAATAACAGGGGAGGAAAAGGAAAGAGGGAAACGTGAAATTTTTGAAATTTTTTGTGAAATTTGGGTAAAAATCGGAGATTTCACAACAAAATTTCACAAAAGTCAAATAATTTACAGGGGTGGAGGGATTTTAGCTCTTCCCGGAAGGGTCAGAAGAGCGGAAAAAGTATTATAAATATCTCTAAAATATCTCATTTAACAGATGGGGCTGCCTCTCGTCAGGAAGTTTTTTCGGGAAATTCCCAGGCTGCGCCAGAAAATCCGTGCTCGCGTGGGAATTCTCGAAAAAACTTCGCTGGCTCGGCAGCTTTAGTATCTGTTAAATGAAATATTTTAGACGAAAAAAATAACACAATTCCCGGTTCTTATAGAAAAAAGAGAGCTGGGTAGGGTAATTCCCGGGTATTTGGACGATTGTTTAGTCGTGAGGCTTTTTACAGATAGTGTGTCGTAAAATAGGTATTGTGCGACATTGGAAATGTTTCGAAAAGACGATTAAGTTATCGTGGGTTCTTCGCGGCATTTTTACTAAAAAGCTTATGTTTGAGCTACTTTGTACGATTCTGGGCTTTTCATTGTGATTTTAGGGTATTTTTTAGGTCGACTGGTCGTCCGTCGATTTTTGTGATTTTTTTGAAAAATTTTCAATTTTGATTTTTCCCTCGTTTTTTATTTTTGGTTTTTGGGTTGGCATAAAAATTATTTTTTGCAATGTAAACTTATCATTAAATAACAGGGGAGAAACAGGGGTGGGGAAATATGAAATTTCGATTTAATGGTGAATCGAGAGATAGCCAGAGTTATTTTCGTCGTCATTCCCTCTTAGATTTTGACGGAAAGTGTCTTGGTGGGCGCCAGGATTGACATTTTGGCTCGTAGCGACGCCAGGACGGCCGTCATGAAGATCAGATGCGAAATTGACCGCACGGTCGATTTGAGGCGCGTCTAGGCGCTCCTGGAGCGTTTTAGGGGCATTCTTCTTGCGCTTATTACGGTTTTTGCGGCGGCGGGAATTACGCTCGTTGTTGCGGAATGGATTCTTCTCTGTTTCATTCCCTAAAATCTTTTCATGGGACTTTGGTGCTTCGGCGGCTGCGGCTTTTTCTTTGATGTGAGAAAGTTCCTTTTTGTCGACAGCGCGGACAAGCTCGGTCTTTTCGAGTTGTGCTTTTGGAGCTTCAGGCAGGGAATCGACGCCAGGCATGTCTTTTGGATTTAAGACTTTTTTCTGAGCTTGCTCTTCCCTTTTCTTTTCGGCTTTCTCGGCTTTTTGTTCGTCTAAAATCTTCTTCAAATCTTTTAAGCCAGCAGATTGTTTGCCAGAGGCGGCATTCGGGCTTAATTTTGACTTTTTGACGTCGGCTGGTGAGCTAACAGTGACTTCTTTGCCGGAATTAGTAATGAAAGTTGGTTTCGGACCGGAAACGTGGGTGCGCTCGACTCCATAATTACTGCCCCAGTTTGTTCCCTGTTCTTCGGCTGGGTTGATGCGTCCGGAATCCGAGAGTTCTTTTTTGTATTTCTCGCTCTGTTCGATAGTTTCACGAATTTCGGCTTCGATTTCGGCGCGATTTCTCGAATATTTTTCGCGAGAACTTCTGACAATAGCTTCGAAGTTGTCTTGCGGAGTTTTTGGAATATTAAGAGTTGTAGCGGAGAAAGCAGGGACTTTTTCGCCATTAATAATCATGGAGATGACGAAATTGCGGTTGTTCATCTGGAGAAGGTCTTGTGCTTCGAAAGTTGGCTCGAACTGTTTCGAGAGAATAGGAGCGTCGTCAGCAGAAACGCGGAACGAGATGGTTGTACCAACGTTGCCAAAGACAGCGTCACGGACGGCGTCGGTCATCTGGGCGGTGTATTGGTTCGCGACAGTGAGATTAAGGCCATATTTACGAGCTTCAGAGAGAATTACGGCGAATGAATCGGTTGCGAAGTTTTGGAACTCGTCAACGTAAAGATAAAATGGGCGACGTTTTTCGACGTCCGGGATGTCGGAGCGGCTCATCGCGGCGAGTTGAATCTTCGTGACGAGGAAAGCACCGAGAATACCAGCGTTATCTTCCCCGATAAGACCCTTGCTGAGGTTTACGACGAGAATTTTTCCTTCGTCCATGATTTTACGGACATTGAAGCTTGACTTTGGTTGGCCGATGATGTTTCTAATGATTGGGTTGGCAGTGAAGGCACCGACCTTGTTGAGAACTGGGGCGATAGATTCGTTGACCTGTTTTTCGTTCCATTGACCAAATTCATGTTTCCAGAATTGGAGAACGGTTACGTCAGTACAATAATCGAGAGTTTCTTTTCGGAAATCTTTGTCCGTGAGCATGCGTGAAATGTCGAGCAGAGTCGTTTCTGGGCGATCGAGCAGGGCGAGGAGAGTGTAGCGGAGAATATGCTCGAGGCGTGGACCCCAAGAATCGCCGAACATACGTTTTAAAACGCCGATGACTTCAGAACAGACATTTGGTTTTCTCGCGGCGTCGGAAAGTTCGAGCGGGTTGAATGCGACCGGATATTGAGTGTCGGCAGGGTTGAAATAGACGACGTCATTAATACGGTTTGCTGGGACGAAGCGGAGGTTGTCGATAGCAAAATCGCCGTGTGGGTCGATAATACAATAGCCCTGATTATAGAAAGTGTCAGAGAGCGCGAAAAGTTCAAGTAAACCAGATTTACCGGCGCCAGTTTGACCGATGACATAGACGTGGCGGCTGCGGTCGCGACGGAGCATGCCAAATTGGTGGTTAATGCCGCGGAAATTCGTCAAACCGAAAGCGGAAATATTTTCATCTTCGGCGGCGCGGCCAGTGATGAGTGGGAGTTTTGCTGGCGGCTCAGCAGTTTTGCTGGTAGCCCAGACGATATTTGGCGTTTCGACGGAGGTGTGTGGGAGGTGATAGACGGAAGCGAGTTCGGAGATATTCAAAATGAAGCCAGAATCGGTGAATTGGCGAAGACGATAACTTTCGAGGTCATCTTTATTGAAACTGCCGCCGATTTGGCGAAAACCGTTTAAGTTGGTCGAGTTGAATTGTTTGAAAGTTCCAACGATGGCTTGCATGTTTAATTTTGCGTTGATGTCGTTTTGGCCGAGGTAGACTAAGCGGATTTTTACTTGATAGCCGAGCTTTGTGGCTTTGTCTTCAGCGGCAGTGATTTGGGTTTTAGCACGGTCGGAAAGTTCGACTTTTACGTCGGAAGTTGAGCCGCCAGCCGGCGGAGTCCAGAGAGCTTGGATAGCTTGGACGAACCATGACCAATCAATGCCGAAGATTTTGAAATTTTTTGCGCCAGATTTAATGTAGTTAATCCATTTGTCCGTTTCTTTATGCCAAGAATCAGCGACTGGACGGGTTAAAATTTGAATCCAGAGTTCTTCATTTTCGTCGGTGCCAAGTTTTGCGAGGGTGCCGGTGATGCCGGCGAGCGGGTCAACTTCAAAAGTATCGAAAGTTTTAATTGGGAGAGCTTCGTTCATCGAGAGACCGAGTTCGGCGCTATGGATGACGGGATGAGAAGATTTAGCTTTTTCAACATAATCTTCGTCGACAGTATGGATTTGGACAGTCGGATATTGAGCGTAAATCTGGCCTTCGACGAAACTTTGGAGGATTTTTGGAGTCCAGACGTAGAAACGAATTTGGCCGCCGGTCGAGACGATTTCAAAAGAGAGATGCTCCTGGACGCCACCGGAATTTTTGAGTTCGTTAGCGTCGCGCAAAATGCCGTGGAGTGAAGCAAACATTTGCTCGGCGGCAAGCTCCTTTTTGTCGTTGGTGCGCGGAATTTCGAGCATCAAAATCACAGAATCGACGTTTAGGACTTTTAGACGGTTGATTTTTTTGTAATTTCTATAGGTTAAAAGTCCAAGAATAATGATGGCTGGTATCCAAAAAACCGGCATCAAGATAAAGTGAATAAGGTTTGCTAGCATTACCTTATTATTTTATCACATTTTACTCTGCGAGAGTATAGGAATTTTTGTCAACTTTTTTGAAAAGTTTCTTGTTTTGGAGGTTTAAGAGAATGGTTGTTTCTTTGACTTTGCGGGAAGCGAGGACGCGTTTGACGATTTGCTCGCGAGTAAGCGGGGTTTTTGATTGTTTTAAGATGTCGGTGATAGTTTCGGAAACAGTACCACGTTTATATCCCCAAGAATCAAGTGCGTAAATGCCGCGACCAATCAAGACGAAACGAGAATCTTTGATGAGTTCGTTGTGAATGGCTTGGATAGTGACGTTTTTGCGGCGAAAGTCGGAATTTTTGATAGCTTCGGCGATTTCTTCGAAGTGCATTGGTTCCCTTTTCTCTTCGAGAACGACGTAGATTTTGTCGCGGATGTTCTTTGGGTTGACAGTCGGCCATTTAGCGAGACCCCAGAGACCGTTTAAAGTTGCAAGATTTTTTGAAACGGATGCGAGGGCGCGGATTTGGTCAGGATGTTCGTAATTTAAAGTGTTATAGAGTTCATCAAGAGACAAAGGAGCTTTGTTTTTGCGGATATAGCTAATAATTTCGTCGATTTTGTGTTTGAGAGTTTTTTCATCACCATATTCGGCAATGCCGATGGAGTTATAGTAGTTGTCATTTTCTTCGACAACGGTGAGATTTGAGGAGATTTCGCCAATAAATGAGAGCTTCAAACGTTGTTCGTCGCTAGCATCATCGCCAAAAATCTTCACTGCAAGATCGGAAACTTTAGCAATTTTTCCGAGCTCGGCGAGGCTTTTGATGATGATTTTTTCGGCATGCACGAACTCAGGAATGTTTCCATCCTCAGTCGAGATGCGAAGGCGAATCAAGACAGCTTTTTCAAGTTGTCTGACGCGCTCGCGCGTGATTGAAAGCATGTCGCCGATTTGTTCGAGAGTTTCCTTGCTTCCGGAAAGTCCAAAGCGACGAGAGATGATTTCTTTCTCGCGGTCTTGTTCGATGATTTTTAGGCTGTCGTCAATCGCTTTTGCGATCACTTCCGCATTTTGATCCACTTGTTAACTCCTTATTTCCACCACTGTTGATATAATCATTTATTTTATATTAACATATTTTTGTGCTAATGTCAAATAAGTCATATAGTAATGAAATTTTTGAACTTCTATTACTATTCTACCACATTTTTTTACATTTGTGCAAAAAAATTATATGAAAATTTCGCATAAGCAGAATATATTGTACAATAACGATTAAGAAAAAATAACAACTTTTTTGCTCCCCGCTTCGCCCGACCCCGTCGTCACGGGACGGGCTCGCTAAAAACGCTCCCGTTGTCGCTAAAGGTCGCAAAAAAGGTTGTTATTTTTTCTTGGTAGTTTTCGTACGACTATGTTTTGCATGACGCGAAGTGGCTTTTGGCTTGTTTTCAAGTAAATCTTTGGCCTGTTCGAGCGTAATTTTCTTTGGATCGAGGTCGTTTGGGATTTTGGCATTATTTGGGCGTGGACGGCCTTTGCCAGAAGCCGGTTTAATTGCAGGACCTTTGATGTATGGACCATATGGACCAACGATGATTTTTATTTCACCCCAATCAGCGATGATTGAGTCGATTTTCTTTTGATAAAGCTTTGTTGCGGTTTCGAGTGAGATTTTGTATGGATTTTGGGCTGGGTCTTTTTGGTCGAGAGAAATATTATACTGACCGGCTTTGATGTATGGGCCGAATGGGCCGTTGGCGGCGATAATTTCGGTGCCGTCTTTGGCTTTGCCGAGTGAACGTGGTAATTCTGGGAGTGCGAGTTGCTTTAAAGCCTGCTCGAGTGTCACGGTTTTGACGGTGGTGCGAGCCGGGAGCGGTGCAAAACGTGGTTTTTCGCCAGTTTCCTTTTCACCGTCTCCGAGCTGAATGAAGCCGCCATTTTTGCCAATTTTGGCGTAGATTGTCTTACCGGTTTTTGGATCTTTGCCGAGTTCTTTGGCGGCATTATAACGTCCAACGAGGTCACCAGCGTCAACAGTCTTTGAGAATGGACCATAAAAATCATTCAACATTTTTAGGCGAGTTAATTTCGCATCGGCGATTTGGTCTAGTTTCTCTTCGATACCGGCAGTGAAATCATAATCGACGATGTCGTTGAAATTGTCGCAGAGGAAATCGGAAATTAGTTCGCCGATTGGGGTTGGAACGAGTTTTCCTTTTGTTGCGCCGGACTTTTCTTTGGCTTTTTCTTCGGAAATTTCGTTATTTTTTAACGAAATGACTGTGATTTCGCGTTCGTCACCTTCAGATTCACCTTTTTCGACATAGCCACGAGTTTGGATTGTGCTCATGATTGAAGCGTAAGTTGACGGGCGACCAATGCCGAGTTCCTCGAGTTTTTTGACGAGAGTGCCTTCGGTGTAGCGGGCAGGCGGTTTTGCGAAAGCTTGTTTTGCGATAATCTCTTTCATGTCGACAATGTCGCCCTCTTTTAGATCTGGGAGCGTGGTGTCTTTGGCGTTGCCGTAGACTTTCAAAAATCCATCGAAAATGACCATTTCGCCTTTAGCGAGGAAATTATACGCGGTTTTTTCCGGTGTGATACTAATAGCGGTTTTAGCGACTTTGGCATTCGCCATTTGAGTAGCGAGCGTGCGAGTACGAATTAGATTGTATAATTTTTTTTCGTAATCATTTTTGCCGGCAGATTCGACTTCAATATGGGTCGGGCGAATAGCTTCGTGGGCCTCTTGAGCGGAAGTATCTTTTGTCTTGAAATGACGAACCTGGAGATAATTCTCGCCATAAGTTTTTTTGATGTAGTTAGCGATAGAGCCGAGAGCTTGCTCGGAGAGGTTTAATGAATCGGTACGGTGATAAGTGATGTGGCCGGCTTGATAAAGAGCTTGGGCGGCGTTCATGGTTGTTTTTGAGCTGAAACCGAGACGTGAGTTGGCTTCGATTTGGAGTGCGGCTGTAGTAAACGGAACTGGATTAGCTTTTTTACCTTCAGATTTTTCGATAGCAGAAACGACGAAGTCTTTCCCTTTTAGTCCTTCGAGTAATTTTTTAGTTTCGTCGACGGATTTTGGAGATACTTTCTCGAGTGTAGCGTCAAAATCTTGGCGATTTTTCTGGAATTTTCCGGAAATTTTGAAAGAAAATTTTGAATCGAATTTTTCGATTTCACGTTCGCGCTCGACGACAAGTCGGAGAGCTGGTGATTGGACGCGGCCGGCAGATTTTGCGCCCGGAACTTTCTTCCTGACGACACCAGAAAGTCCGAAGCCGACGAGCATGTCGAGCGTCTGGCGGGCTTGTTGGCTTGATACCATGTCCATATTGACGGTACGAGGGGATTTGATAGCGGCTTTTAAGGCTGGTTCAGTAATTTCGTGAAAAGTGATGCGTTTAGTAGATTTCGGGAGTTTCAAGACTTCGATTAAGTGCCAAGAAATTGACTCTCCTTCGCGGTCTTCATCAGTTGCGAGCCAGATAGTTGAGGCTTCTTTTGCTGCTTTTTTCAAGTCGCGGACGATGTTTTCATGGTCGTCGTTGATTTCGTAAGTGACCTTAAAGTTATCTTTGACGTCGACATTGACATCTTTTCTAATGTGACCGACAGAAGACATGACCTTGTATTCTTT
Organism: Candidatus Saccharimonadota bacterium; assembly: GCA_017480035.1. Lineage (GTDB taxonomy): Bacteria > Patescibacteriota > Saccharimonadia > Saccharimonadales > Saccharimonadaceae > Nanosyncoccus. The sequence goes on from JAFVBJ010000002.1 coordinate 94,243, forward strand.
GCCAAGGTATTTTTCAATTGTTTTGGCTTTTGCTGGGCTCTCTACGATCACGAGATTCTTTGACATATTCAATATAATATATATGTTGTGAAATTTTGTCAAATTTTTATAGAATTTTTTAGAAAAGTGTTGACAATGCGAAAGTCCTTATGGTATTCTAGGTATAGAGTTTGGACTATTCTGGTGGTAAAGAAAGGATTTTTTACCGTGAGTAAAAATAGAAACATAAAGAAAGGATTTGTTGCATTACCTGTTTTGGGTCTTGCGGCGATTTCTTCTGCGCTTATATTTGGCGCAACACCATCAACTAATGCAGCATCTAGTACTGCTACTTCACAAGTGACCGTAACGGTCGGATCGGTGATTGGCATTGGTGCAACTGACATTTCGTTCACCTTGAGCTCGCCGTCGACGACTGGTACTTTCGCTTCTGGAACTGGAACTGTTGCCGTGAAGACGAATGATGTTTCGGGTTATTCAGTCTATTTGACTTCAAATTCGACAACTTCGACTTCGCTCGACCACGAATCTGTTTCGACTTCGAAAATCAACTCGATTTCGTCTACTCAAACGATTTCTGGCTCGACGACAACTTTCTCAACTGCAGACACTTGGGGTTGGTCGAAAGATGGTTCGACTTTCTACCCAGTCGTGACAAAAGGCACAAAATCAACCGCAGCAATCCCGACACTTTATCGCAAGACAAGTGTTCCGGCATTGACGAATGATGAATCGACCTTGACGATTGGTGTGACTGGTACTTCAAGCTTGGTTTCCGGTGATTATACTGGTACGTTGCTTCTCACTGCAATTACGAACAGCGACACAACAACGCTTCAACAGTACGATTCAACGATTTAACCTTTCTTGACCGCCAGGTCCAAAAAAGACACTCGCTGCGAGACGAGTGTCTTTTCTTACTCTACGGATATAAGCAAAAAGCCTCTAATTGGAACTAGGTAAGGGTGGGCATCACCTAGTCCCAATCAGAGGCTCTTTGTAATCCCTATAACGCATCTCTTTTTAGTGACACCGGGAGAACCCCGGAGCGTGACCCACCCTCACACAATATTGGGGCCCGCCGGTTATAGGGGTTGCTATGTCCTTAAAGTCGTCTTTCATAGTGGAGGTAATACTATATGACTTATAAACGATAAAAGACAATTTATAAGTTTGAAAGCTTTTAAGAACACGCAACTTCTGTTATACTGGATAACAGAAATTATGACTTATTTAGGTGCGGTATAGAGGATGGGGCATTTTCATGCTCTCTTATAACCTCTAACTGTCTTTATTATACCATATCGAAAAATAAAAGTCAACACTTTTTATCGAAAATTGTTAATAATTCAACTATTTTGACATATTTTTGAGAAAAAAGCCATAAGCAAAATCCCCGATTAACAGGGGTAGAAAGGAAGTGGTATGGAAATAAAGACTGTTTTTCCTGCCGAAAATGAATATCTAAAAAGGCTAAAATGCCTGAAAAAAGCACCAAAAAAGCTGTATTTTTATGGAAAAATACCGGAAAATGAGGGGGATTTGGCAATAAATCCGCGTTTTTCGTTCGAAAAACCGGGGCGGCCGCGGACGGTGGCGATTGTGGGCGCGCGTAAAATGACGGCATATGGGGAGACTTGGGCGTTTCAGCTCGCTAAAGAACTGGCGGAGATGGGAGTAGTGATTGTTTCGGGGATGGCGACGGGGATTGATGCGGCGGCGCACAGAGGCGCGTTGGCGGCGGGAGGGAGGACGATTGCGTTTCTCGGGACGCCGATAGATAAGATTTATCCAGCGGAAAATGTTGGGCTTTTTCATGAGATTCTTGATAATTCTGGAGCGGTATTGTCCGAGATTGCGGCAGAAGAAGAATATTATCCGAAAACGTCGTTTTTAGAGCGAAATCGACTGATTGCTGGGGTGGCGGACGCGGTAATTATTGTCGAGGCGGATCTTCGGTCTGGGTCGCTTAATACGGCGGCACATGCGCTCGAGCAGGGTGTACCGCTATTTGCGCTACCGGGCGACGTTTCGAGGCAGATGTCACGAGGGTGTAATGGACTATTTAACAAGGGCGCAGCGGCGATTACTTGCGTGGAGGACGTTTTGAACGCGATTTTGCCGGGGTCGGTGCGACATCAGATGAAACAGAAGATTGAGCTTTTTGGTTCGACGCCGGACGAAACGGAAGTTTTGAAATGCTTGGCACGAGGAATTGGTTCTGGGGAGGAGATTTTAGCGAAAATAAGAGAAAAAGACGGGGGCTTTGACGCGTCGAGGTTTAATATTGCGATTACGATGCTTGAAGTTCGCGGGATTGTGAAACGAGAATATGAAAATCAGTGGATGTTAACGTAAATTACGCAAGAAATTCGTCTATTTTGGCAGTGGTTTCACGGAGGATTTCAGGGAGTTTTTTGCGTTCTTCCTCGGTGAATTTACTGAGAACAAAATCGGTGTCGCCGATTTTTCGGCGAAGGGCATCATTTGCGGTGCCGATGCGAAGTCTCGGGAAGCTATCTGTTCCGAGATGTTCGATAGTAGATTTTAGGCCATTGTTCCCGCCAGCACTTCCCTTTTCGCGAAAGCGGAGTTTGCCGAAATTGAGGTTGAAATCGTCGCAAATAATCAAAATATCCTGGTTTTTGATTTTATAAAAATTTTTGAAAGCGGCGATAGAGCGGCCGACGTCGTTATAGAAAGTCTGGGGTTTAATGAAGAAAGTATCGCCCGAGCGGAAGTATTTTGCGTCGTTTTTCTCGGTTTTTTCCCAGTCGATGCCTTTGATTTTGGTGTAAAAATCAAGCGCGAGAAAACCTGAGTTGTGACGGGTGAAATTATACATGTTTCCGGGATTGCCGAAGCCGACGATTAGTTTCATAATATCTCCATTATATCATAGAAACGGAAATGCACCTCTTGGTAGAGGTGCATCTGCGTTGGTTAACCTTTTATAATTCCATTATATCACATAAGCGGTTTTTTGTCAAGGGATTTACACCCTTGAATGAAAAAGACCTCTGTAAAACAGAGGTCTTTATGAAAGGTACTGAGGTTAGATTTGACCCATACGACGACGGACTTTGCGACGATTTTCGGTCATGACGCGGGCAATATCGCCACGCATATTCGTCTTTAACTGAACGTTGGCGCAGATTGGCTCGTCGAAGAATAACATCCTCGAATAGTTCAAACCATTTTTGAACTGTTTTTCCGGTGTGCTGTCGTGAATCTGGTCGATGTCGCCGCAGATAATCAGCTTCGAACCCTTGGCGGGACGAGTGATGAGAGTGTCGGCATCGTCAATCATGACACGCTGGAACTCGTCGAGAATGATGATTGAGTCTTCGAACGAGTGACCTTGGGCGTCTTCGTATGGCATGCTGGTGAAATAGCGCTTGTAGAGATACTCAACCTGGTTGTCGAGCATTTCGCGATAGGTCATCTTGCCTTCGTTGTCATCGCGAGAGCCTTTGTTTTTTCCACCTTTTCCGGATCCTCCGGAGTAGAACGCTTTTTCTTTTTTCCTTGAATGTTGCTCAGGGAAATCGTTGGCGGCATAATCGCCGGCGCTAAAGTCGAGTCCATCGAGGTCATCAAAACTTCCGGTATAGCTACCACGCGTGCGACGAGAATCGCGAGTATAATGCTCGCCGCGACCACCTTTTGACTTTTTGTCACTTCTTTTCTCATCAAAATCCTCCCTATCTTCTTGTCTTTCGTCGCCATAACGACGCAACTGTTCCCGCTTCTTCTGGAATTCGGGCGTGCTCGCGAGATATGAGCGAATAGCGTCCTTTGCGGCGGCGATTAATGGCTCCATCTTCCGATCTTGATTGCCGGGGAGTGCGCCGAGCGGATTTTTCGCGGCACGAGACGGAATCAAGACGGCTTGGCTGTATTTGCCAGCTTTAACTTCCTTAATGGCGTGGATGATGGCTTGATAAGTCTTGCCAGTTCCTGCCGCGCCGGTGACATTGACGATTAAAATCTTGTCGTCATTCAGGGCGTCGTAATAGGTCGCGATGCCGGCATTGGCCGGAGTCTTTCCTTCCCGTTTAGCGAAGCGCAACGGATAGATCATGTCGTTTTCTTTGTGGTAGCGAGCGACGTTAATAAAATCGTCGCGCACGGTGAAATAGCCACGCGGATAGCGATCATCCTTTGGGGTCATGATGAGGTATTCGTTTGCAACAAGTGGCAGTTCTTCGGGCATAAATTCCTCGAATTCTTCGCGCGAGAGATGTTCTTCGTGGTAGAACTGTTCGAACATCTTTGGCGGTACGGTTAGCTCACGACAACCTGTGAACGGTGGACGCTTTTTGAAGCTGTAAGACTTTACGCGAACACCGAAAAGGTCGGCTTTCGAGAGCAGTGAGTTGTCGTTTGTTAAGAGAATGACATCTTTTTCGTCATTGCCGAATGCTAAAATGTCAACCTTTTCTTCTGCTTCCGGAATTTCGAGGGTGCCATCAACCGGCATTCCATAGTAAATCATGGATGCGGCAAGTGCAGTCACAGCAATCCAACCGTCGTTATCGTCTTTTTCCGGAACGTACGGCAAAATTTTACTGAAGTTGCGGTGGAGTGGCAAAATCGAAATCTTCTGCTTGCCCCAACCGGTTGGTATGGGGGCGTCGAGATTCAGGATTTCGCCAATCTGGCGACCGGAGTTCGGGAAGAACTTTTTGAGTCGGTCGAAAGCGATGCGGGCAATCATCCCGCGGAGCGAACGCTCTTCTTTGATGTGATTCAGCTCCTCGAAGACAACGTATGGAATGACGAGATGGGCGTTTTCGAGATTCGGTTTGAATCCGATAGGTTGATGCCAATCTTCATCCGATAAGTCCGGAATGATGTCGACACATGATAAAATTAAGTTCGTGTCGATGACGTAGGTCTTTCCGGGAGAATCTTCAAGCTTCGGAGCGGTCGGCAGAGTTTCGACTGCACTTTGAGGAATGATATCTTCCTCGGTCGGTTCGTCAGCGAAATAATCTGCTTGCATAGTTGCATCGTGAAGCTCACGTTGTTGTTGGGCTTCGATTTGCTGTTGTCTTGTCCGCGTTGACATGTAGGTCTTGCGGTGCGAATGACTTCGCTTCTTTCCTTTTGCCATAGCAAAACCTCCTTATTAATGTGCGAGTTGAGTGTCAGGACGATTTCGCACGTCCTCGAGAGCCACTCAAGTTAATAAAAACAGTGGGGGTTAGCCCACTGTTTTTATTTTATCATAGATTATGCGTCGTCGCGATTTTTCTTTGAATAATTTTTGCGTTTTTCTTGGACGCGGTAATCCTTTTGCTTTGCAAAAGTCTTTCCGCCCGGCGGCGCCTCGAAAAAAGAAAAATCTATTTTCTTTTTGCTCGGCTTCTAGGGCGGTCATTATGATAACTGAATTTAATCGGCGTGCCGACGAATGGATAGGCTTCACGGATTTTGCGCTCGAGATAGCGTTTGTACGACCAGTGGAGAAGTTCCATCTCACGACCATGAATGACGAACCATGGCGGAGTGATGTCGGTCTGGACGATGTATTTTGGTTTCGGGTGAGTGTTTTTAAGACCGGCTGGCGGATGCGCGACGATGGCTTCACGGAGAATTTTGTTAAGGTCGGTGGTTTTGATTTCGGTATGGCGAGCGGCGTCAATTTCGAGCGCGAGATCAAAGATTTTTGTGACGTTTTTGCCAGTTTCGGAAGATGTAATGAGGACTGGAGCGAATGGTAGAAAATCAAGGTCACGTTCGAGATTGTCGAGGATATGGTCGATTTCAGTGTACTTTGGCGTTTCGGTGTTGTCTTTGCGTTTTTTGTCAGAAACTTGGCTGACGACTGGTTTTGAATTGTCGAGCAGGTCGGCTTTTGTCAGAACAACGATAATTCCCTTGCCGGATTCGACGATTTGGCCGGCGAGTGATTGGTCGAGTTTGCTATGTGGCTCTTTTGAATCGACGAGAAGGGCACAAATATCAGCTTCTTCGATTGCGGCGAGGGTTCTTATCGCGGAGAATTTTTCGATGCCAACTTCGCGTTTACCGGGTTTTCTGAGTCCGGCAGTGTCGAGAATTTCGATAGTTTCGCCCTTGTATTTTATCTCGACGCGATTAATGTCGCGAGTGGTGCCTTGATGAGAACTGACAACGGCTTGTTGTTTCTTTGCGAGTTTATTAAAGAGACTGGATTTTCCAACGTTTGGGCGGCCGATGAGAGCAAGTTTGATTGGACGGTTTTTTTCGTCGTCGGGATTTTCGCCTGTTTTGACGTTTAATTTTGATTTAATGGCGGATTTTAGAGTGTCAATTCCCTGGCCAGTTGTTGCGGAAGTTCTGAAAGTGTCATAATTTTTAATACCGAGACGGAGAAATTCAGATTCGTCGAGTGCTTCTCCAAGATCAGATTTATTAAGTACGAGAAAAACTGGTTTTTTTGATTTTAGAGCGGTTTTTGCAATATCTTTATCTTTTTGAGACGGGTATTTGCTAGAGTCAAGAGTGAGCAAAATTAAATCGGCGACATCGACAGCGTCTTGAATTTGGTCTTGGATGCTGGATTCAAAATCATCTTCGGGATTTTTTAAGCCGGCGGTGTCGATTAATAAAAAAGCGTCGTCAATTTTTGCGCTGACGTTATCGCGGGTCGTGCCTTCTTCGCGGGCGACAATGGCAATATTTTTCTTTGCCATGCGGTTTAGGAGACTCGATTTTCCGGCGTTGGTTTGGCCAATTAAAGCGACGATTTTTTGCTTGCTCATAATGAAACAATTATAACACATTTCTTATGTTTTGAAAAGCGCTCTTGTCAAGATGGACAAAAAATGATAAGATAATAAAAATAATTTGGCTCCTTCGTCTAGTGGTCCAGGACGTCTGGTTCTCATCCAGAAAATCGCGGGTTCGACTCCCGCAGGAGTCACCACAGTAAAAAAGAACCCGCAGGGGTCTTTTTTAGTTTGGGGACGACGCCCGGGAGAAAACAAAGGTTACTCCCGCAGGAGTCACCACGAAATCTAACTTGCCAAGAGGCAAGTTTTTTATTTCAAATTATCATGTAGCCAATTAATGCGCTTATTATAAAAATCGATAATATAGTCAATTTGCGATTCGAAAGTTTTTCGCGATTCAATTTCTTTGTTGCTGATGAAATCGTCAATAATATCTTTGCGCGATAAACGATGATAAAGATTTTCGTTTTTCTCCCAGGCGGACTTTAGGGTCGAATTGTTTTTTAGTTTGTTGAGATTTTCTTGAATTTTTGGGTATGTGTTATTATAAAAAATTTCGAAGGAATTTTTATACTTTTGTTTAAATTCGGCGTTTTCTAATAATTGTTCGTAGACTGGATTTTTAACATCGTAATTGTCTTTAATGAAACCGGTTGCTTCGTGGCTTGATGTGATACGGTCAGCGTCCCAAAAAGGTCCGGCATGCATTTTTTCGCCGTCATTCCAATAAAAAACTGAGCCAAGACCGATGCCATTATTTTCGTATATTTCGTTTAACATAAAATAATTAACAAATGAATTTATGTCGACATTTTTTTGATTCTCGTATAAATTCGTTGTTTCGTCGAGGATGTATTGTTTTTGTTTTTGATTAGTTTCTGAAAATGATTTTGGATTTTTTAGTTCGAATGTGATATTTTTGAGCTGCTCGGATTTTTCGATTTGATAATCAATCGCGAAAGATTTTTCGGAAACAAAAGGCTCGGTTGTTTCTTCGAGTTTGCCTTGAATATCCATTTCGACGATGAATCCGAATTCGTTTTTATACTTAATTTTATTGTCGGATTTTTCGATTGTTTCGGCTAGTAAATATAAGCCGGAATATTTATCGTCGATGTATAATTCGACGTATTTTGTTCTTGGAGACCAGTCGTCAAAAACGAAATACGCGAGATTATAATGGAAGAATTGTCGGATGCCGGAAGGGTCGATGAAATTTGGGAGTAGAATGAATGAGTCTGCTTCGCCAAGTCCAAGTAAATTGTATTTTTTGTTAAGTTTAAGGCGATAAGGGTATGGTGCGTTATAATCTTTTGCTGCGGAATATGATGAACTGCCGCGGGCTTTAATTTTACCGGAAAAATCGATGCCGTTTAATGAAAAGGTTGCGTTGGTGTATTCGCGTTTTTTGTAATTATCGTTATTGTTTGTTTTAATGTCGAAACGTGGTACTTCTTCGACGAATAAAAGTTCGTCAAGATTTTTTGTGGGTTTTTGGTTTAATAAAAAAGATATGACAAAAATAGTTATTAATATAGCAAAAAATGATATGAAAAGAAACTTTTTAGTCGCAGTCGAATGAATTGTCATTGTATTCTGTGTCATCTAATGCAGCAGGATCGATTCCAAGGTTGGCTAGATCGTCATCATCCATCGAGCGATCATCATAATCTTCTGCGCCGTCTTTGATTGGTACACCAAGATTATCTTCGTCGCCTTCGTCTTCAACGAAATCTTCGCGAATTTCGTCGTCATATAAATCGTGAACTACGTTGTCTTCCATGATTTTAGTATAACATAAAATAGAATTGGTGTCGTGATGACGAGCGGGAAAAGATAGCGGAAAAGCATTACAGGTGCGAGCATGACGGTGATAAATAGTCCGAGACAGAAGCTTAGTGGTAGAAAATACTGATATTTTTTACGATAAAATGTGAAAACATATGCAAGAAAGAGAGTAAAAGTCGTGAATGGTGCGCCCCAAAGTAAGTGCATGACTGGAACTTGGCTCCATTTTTGTTCCGAAATAATTGAAAACATAAACCACTGGAGATTTGGAATGAGTGACGAAGTTTTTAGACCATAAACTTCGTATGTGATGTAGAAACAATCGACGTAAGTGTGCCACTCAAACGGCACTTCGTGTCCTGGTTCTTTTGCTGGGTACGGCAAATATGGATGATATAAACCAAGCGTAAAAACGAGTGGAGCTTCGAAATAACTTGCTGGATATTTTTCGCCGATTCTGCGCCATAAATCAAAAAATTTCAGGGGGTTTTCTTCAACTTTTTCGACAATTAAACAATTCTTGTATGGGTCGGAAATTCCAGCTGAGCGGTTATATTTTTCGAAGCTCCATTTTTCATTGATCCAAGCGTCGCAGTCTTCCTTAAAATATTCTGTTAATTCCCCTCTTGTTGATTCATCGTCTGGGTGGTCATGCGCAGCGCGGGCGATTTGCATAATTGGGACATTGATTGTCTCTTGAAAAAATGAATCTTTACTTTTTACGATATTGCCAATTAAGAAATGATTATAGCCGAGGAAAATAATAGTTGGAATTAGTGTCGTTAAAAAAACCTTCTTTCGAATATTTTTGTCCTTTAGGGCGAAAATTCCAAAAAATATAGTTGGAATGAGAGCGTAGATTCCATTATTTCTAGTTGCGCAAAATAGGAAAATAAGCAACCCGAAAATGACATATTTGATTTTTCTATCGAAGAAATTTTCACCTTCGGAAAGTTTTAGAAGTGTTAATAGGATGAGTAAAAATAATCCACCGAAAATTGTGTCTTGTCCAGAGCGAATTAAAAGTGATTGGACGAGTGGATGGAACATGAAAAAAATTGCAAAAAGAATACCAAAAGATTTTTTCTTGAGCTTTTTTGAACAATAGAAAATTATTTCAGTCATGACGAGATTGACGAATAAAAATTGTAGAACAATCATGATGGCGTGGCCGGCGTGTTCAGAATCAAGTGCGTTGCCAAGCGAGAAAAAAGAACCGATTAAGAAACTGACGAGTGGCGAATAATGTGTTGTGTAATTTTGGTTATCATAGGTCCAGCGCATGTAAAAAGAATCGTATGGATAGTGTCCTGGAAAATATGCGAGGAGCATTATAATGGAGATGATTGTGAGCGGAATGAAAATATGCCAACGCTTTAATTTGAAAGATTTATCTTCTTTTAATTTGACTTTGATTTCAAGGAAAAAATAAAAGAAGAATGCGACAGGAATGCAAATTAGGAGAGGAATAATGAGATCTGTGATATTATATTCGACAAGTCTATCGGATAACGTTGCATCCATGAATTTTGTGCCAAAATAAAATAAGAAACTTAAAAATAGTCCCAATATGGCACTAAGGATGATGCGGCGTTTCATGTTTATTATTATACTAAAAAATGAATAAAATTTTATTCCTTTTATGGTTTTTTAGTGTATAATAAATGTATATGGATGCAACTGCTGACGATTGGTTGACAGGTAGCGACGACGGAGATGAAACATCCTCCGGATTTTCTGAATTTCAGGATAAAATTTCTGATTGGGGTAATCGCATGCAAGAACGCGCACGCGAAAGTCGTCAGGAAGCTGCGAAAAGTTTTGGGCGATTAGCAGAAAGCGGCGCGAAAGATAAAGGCTCGGCGGCTGGGAAAAAAGGTGCCGGAAATTCAAAATTCACTTCGGCAGTGCAAAATGCAAAAAATGCTGAAGGTAAAGACGGATTTGCGAATAATGTACAAGGTAAGACGCTAGAACAGACTGCAAAAGCGATGCCGGGCGGAAAGACGTTCGTTAATCAAGCGAAGAAATTCGGACCGTTTGGGACGATTCTGCTTGTCGTCGGAGCGCTAGTCGGAGTTTTTGCTGGGACACAAAGTCTTGCGCCGTTCGGACTTGTCGCGAACGGGCTTGACCAGTTTAATAATTTGAGGACGTCGATGAACAAGAGAAATACTTATTTTAGGCGATTCTCTTTGGATGAGTCCAGAAATACTCCATTAACGAAAAAGGCCACGATTTTTAGTGCTGAAAAATTTAAAGTGTCAAAAAGTCTTTCAAAAAAATTGGGTAAGCAGAACATTTATTATAAAGAAGACGGTGTAAGGTTTTTAGTTTACGAAGATAATGATACCGGAAAAGTTTACGGTGTTGCAGCGAATGATGATGACGTAGGAAAAATTCCGAGTACTGCGGAAATTGAAGTCGATGGTGTGAAAAAGACTGTTAATATTGATACAAAAGTAAAAATTGATGATGCTATTGTGGATTCGGACAATTTTTCACGTTCTCTTGATGTCGGTACGAGAACGCTAAAAGGCCATATTGCTGGTTGGTTTGATGGTTTATCAAGTTTCTTTCATACTTTTAGGATAAAGAGCTCTAGAAACAAATTTAAAGATGCGCCAGAAACGGCTACAGATGAGGATATTAAAAATCGGGCATATAACGCAGATGAAGGGATGAGCGAAGATATTAGGGCGTCGAACAGTGAGGCACGCGAGGATGCTGGCAAAGATGTCCCTAACGAAGATGGTGAGGGTACCCACTGGGAAGAAAATCCGGTAGATGTTGAAGAAGATACTGGCGTGAAAAAAGATGATACTCGAGGCTTGAAGCCGGTCGATGTTGAAGGTCGTGTAAAATCCGATCTTGAAATAAAGGCAAGAAACATGGCTGCTGCCATGGGCAGCGGTGCAAATTTGGCATGTATGGCCCTTAAGATATATGCGGCGTTTAATGCAATAGTTGCTGGCGTACAGATTGCTAATATTATAAATTATGTAACCGGTTTTCTTGAGGCGATTGATAAAACGAAAACTGGTGATGCTGGAAAAAATGAACTTGCGTACTACATGAATTCATTGTCGGAAAAAGGAGATACATATGGCTCATCTCTTAGTGCTGATACTAGTGCCGACTATAACACTCCGGTTAAAACTGGGACTTCGTCACTTGAGTCTCCGGCTTGGAACCAATTCTTTTCTTCTGGTTCGATAGTTGTGCAAGCAGACGATCCGGTTGCTCTGAAATTTAATCGTGAGTATACGAGTGCACAGTCAATTAGCCACGTGACTGGAATGGAGGGAGGCATGGCATCGGATATTATTGGCGCGATAACTGCACTTGGGAGTTCCGCTGAAGCCTATAAAACATGTCTTTATATTGACGCGGCGGCGAATATTGCTGGGCTTATGATTGATGGTGGCATTGATATTATTCTTGCAATCTTCACTGGTGGTGTCGGCAATGTTATAAAAGAAATTATTACTAAGATATTGTCTACACTATGGAAAACAATAGCACTCAATGCAATTGTTACTGCTTTAGTAAGTATATTTATGTCGTTCCTACCACAAATTGCGCAGTGGATGGCGATGGATTTAATTGGAAATATGGCTGGCGAGGATGCTGCTTACGCAATTAATTCCGGATTTAATATATACCTTGGGGGGCAGATGCAGGTTGGTTCTGGGTTGCCCGCGACAGAGGAGAAGCTAATGGCGCATTGGCGAGCGCAGCAGGAAGTGATTGCTGAGGAGGGTGCGTTTGAACGAAGTATGAAATCTCCATTTGATCCAACGAGTAAATATACATTCCTTGGTTCGATTGTTAATTCCCTGATGCCGATTGCAAATACTTGGAGTTCTCCGCTTACGACAATTTCGAAGACAGTAAATACCGTCGGAACTTCACTTATGAGTCTCCGTCCAACCGCAAGTGCGGAAGGTGAAGCGAAATTTGAGACTTCACTAAATTATGACTGTCCAAACCTCTCTAAAATTGGGGCAGTTGGCGACGCATACTGCAATCCGTATTTCGTTACGGATATGACGACGATGGCGGATGACCCATCTGACGTGATTGATGCAGTTTCGTATGATACTGAAAAAGGTGACGATCCTGAGGACGGTAATTTTCTTTGGGATGATGAACGTGGATGGATTGATTCTGATGGTGACGGCGAAAAAGATGCGTATAACCCACCGATTAATCCAGAAGGCACGCTTGCTAAGTGGGTAATTGCTTGTCCGACTCGTGATTCAGGATTTGGCTTAGTTGACTCAAATGTTATGAATTCAATTACGCAACTTAGATTGACTGGAAATGAAGCACTTGACGATGCCGTTAAAACTGGTATGAGCTGGATCCCAATAGTCGGAGATATAGACCAAATCAAGGACGACTTTACGCAAGTAGCTGAATTTGGTTGGGCGACTGGTCAAAATTGTTTGAGCGAAGAATATAAATATTATTCGCGTTATGCAGAAGATCAGAGAATGCTTGAATCGATGGGCTTGATTGAAGAGTCTGCTGTGATTGCATTTTTGAATGAATACTACGAAGAGCATCCTATTGATAATTCATATGAAGGAATGATTGCTAGGTATGCTGGAATGACGACGGAAGAAATGGAAGAAACGCTTGCTTATGTAGAGATGTTCGAATGGTTAGCTGATTATCATCCAGAAAATTTTGGACCAGGAAAATCTGAACCGGCTCCGGATGGAAGTTATCAATACGAATCAAATGAGATTGTGGCGCAGAAAGAGCAGATAATTGTCGGAAGGTATATTATCTACGATGACCTTCGTACGAAAGTAAAGATAGCATAAAAATAGGCACCTCGGTAAGAGGTGCCCTTTTTGGTGGTGTTGATTATTGTCTAACTTCGTATGTGAGTCCTGTCCCGTTGAGAGGGTCTTCGCTGTCGGCATTCACCTTTAAGGTCTCGACAACTGTATTTAGTGCAACGATTGCACTTTCGGATATAGTCATTCCAGTCTGATCGATAGAGATTTGTTTTTCCTTATCTGTTGATACATAATACATTATGTCGAAATCGTTGCGATCGACTTGAAGCCCACGTTCTTTCTCAACCGCGATTATCCAATCATGCGTATCTTCGTTGCGACATTCATATACTTCGGCGGTTTCACCATCTTTAAGTGACTCGCCATAGTTAATGAACGTATATGGAACTACCAATTCGTAACCATTATCTTTCATGTAACTTACAAGGTCGAAGTAATTCTCTCCCTGCCAGTAATCCTGGAAATTGCCGGAACCGGGGCCATCAGGCTCGTGTCCTTCCATCTCCACATTTGCGGCTTCGCCGGCGGCGAGCATGTCGGAATCGTTGCTGCCCTCTGCGGAATCATTTTTTGCTTCGTCATACTGCCTGACTTCTTCCTCGATTCTGGCGAGGTCTTCGTCGGATTTGATTCCGCCCTGGATTTCGCCCTCACCGTGAAAATCATCAGTTTTTGAGGATGAAACAGTTGTTGAGTTGCTTCCGCATGCCGTCAAGACGGTCGCGAGCAATGTTGCTACTAAAAAAGATACAAGAATATTCTTCTTCATAATATAACACCTCCTTATTAATGTGCGAGTTTCGAGATAACACCACCTCTTACTTAAATATATTATATCACGAAAAGCAGAAAAACGCAAGTTGTGATATAATAAGCTTATGGTAAAGAATAAAGCAAATAAAAAACCATCAAAAATCAAAAAAATTTTCTCAAAAAAGCGAAACGTGGTGATTTTTGTGATAGTGCTGGTTTTATTAGTTGGAGGTGGGGCTGCAGCGTTGATGTTAATAAATAAAGATGGTGGGATTCTTGATTTATCTAACGATACTTCTAATAAAAAAGAAAATGAAGAGCGAGTTGTTAAATATTATGATGATTTGACTGGGGAGCTAGTTTCGTATTCGGGATATCAGAAAAATGCGGACGGGAGCGAGAAAAAAGATTCAGACGGAAAATCGATTTATATTTCGGAAACACAAGCAAAGGAACAGGCCGATAAAAACAACCTAGCGCGAATCAATTGTATCCAGATTCCAAACGGGACTGATGCGCGACCACAAGTTGGGCTTTCGAGTGCAAAAATCGTCTATGAGGCGATTGCAGAGGGCGGAATTACGCGTTTTGCGGCGCTTTATCGAGGTTCGACGGATGATGTGATTGGACCGATTCGTTCGCTTCGTATGTATTATCTCGAGTGGGATATTCCGTATGATTGCACGATTGTACATGCAGGTGGAGTGAAAGCAGCAGTGGAGCGTGCGAAGTCGTATGCGCATCTTTCGGAGTCGAATACATATATGTGGCGAGACTATTCTGGTTATTATGCACCAAACAATCTCTTCACTTCGGCGGAGCTATTAGATAGCTTTAACCGAGACAATAAATATACTGATTCGAGACCAAAAGTTTTTGCGAGGCTGACGCCGGACGAGTCGGACGCGGAACTGAAAGAAATCCGAACAGCTTCGACGGATGAATCGGATGAAAATGCGAAAAAATATGCCTATGCGAACTCGATTTATGTGCATGTGACGGCGGCGGCGAATTATAATGTGAACTATACTTATGATTCGGCGACGAATACATACCTACGTGCGTATGAGGGGAATTCCGGGAAACATATGTCGTATACTTGTAAAAATACCGGGAAATCTGAAAATAAAATCAAGCCACAGAAAGATTGCGGCGCAGCGAAACAAGTGGCGCCGAAAGTTGTGGTGGTGATGAAAGTTGACGAAGCACTCAATCAAGAAAATCTCTATCGTGAAGAAATTACGACGACGGGGTCGGGAGAAGCGTGGGTTTTCCAAAATGGAATTGCGATTGAGG
This sequence comes from Candidatus Saccharimonadota bacterium, assembly GCA_017480035.1. GTDB lineage: Bacteria > Patescibacteriota > Saccharimonadia > Saccharimonadales > Saccharimonadaceae > Nanosyncoccus. Next base: position 109,616 of record JAFVBJ010000002.1, read on the forward strand.
CAACATGGTCGCGAGATAAAGCGGAATCTGGACTCGTGTTTAAGGATAAACAGACGGGTGATGAAGTGAAGCTCGCGCCGGGGCAGACGTGGATTACGGCAATAGCAAAAAGCTATGGATATGTAAAATATTAATTATTTACTAACGCAGTACGAACTTTGTTTAAGCGGGCGAGGACTTTTTCGCGGCCGAGAACTGTGAGTGTTTGATGAAGTGCTGGACTAAATGGCGCAAACGAAACTGCAATACGCACAAGGCTGAAATATTCTGCTGGTTTCTTCCCTGATTTTTCGAGGAGGGCGTTTAGTTCGTTTTGAAGATTTTCTTCGCTCCAATCTTTGATGTCGTTTAAGCGTTCGATTGTCATCGTCATGAGATCAACTAGTTCGGATTCGGAGAGTTTCTTCAAGAATTTGTTGCCGGTAATAAGTTCAAGATTGACTTCCGGGTCGATGAAGAAATATTCGGTCATAGTTCTGAGGTCGGAGAGAGTTTTTAAGCGGTCGTAGATGATAGAAAGAACCTTTTTCTTATATTCTTCCGGTTCGGAAGCAGCAGATTCAGGCCAAAAACCTTCGGTGCGAGTAAAGAGCGTGTCGATTCCCTGTTTGTCGGCGATTCTGCGAATCCATTGACCGTTATACCAGAAGATTTTTACTTCATCGAAACGAGCGCCGGAATTTTGGATGCGGTCGATAGAGAAAGCGTCGATTAGTTCTTCTTTGGTGTAGATTTCTTTTTCGGTGCCGTCGTTCCAGCCGAGACAAGCGAGATAATTTAACATAGCTTCCGGAAGAATGCCATCGTCGCGATATTCGGTGACGGATTTTGCGCCGTCGCGCTTCCCTAGCTTCTTATTGCCTTGTGGGGCAAGAATATGCGGGAGGCTGACGAAAAGCGGTCTAGGAAGCTCTAGCGCTTCGTAGAGGGCAAGATAATTTGGCATTGAGCTCAAATATTCGACGCCGCGCATGATGTGCGTTACGCCCATTTCAGCGTCATCTACGATATGCGCAAAATTATAGGTCGGGAGGCCGTCTTTTTTGATAAGAACGATGTCGTCACAAACTTCTGGACCAGTATGCATTTCACCCATCACTTCGTCGGTCCAATCGTAATTTTTCGGAATGGTTTTAAAGCGAATTGGATGACCGGCACCGAGCAGCGCTAGATTCTTTTCTGGGGATTTTTCGGCATTTTCTGGGCGATGATTGCGATAAAGATAAGGGACTTTTGCACGCTCATCGGCTTTTCGATATTCGTCGATTTTTTCGCTTGGCGTGTCATCAACATAAGCGCGACCAGATTTAATGAGCTTTTTCGCCCATTCAAGATAATGCTCTTTTCGTTCAGTTTGGAAATATGGACCGTTTTCTCCGCCAACAATCGGACCTTCGTCCCAGTCGAGTCCGAGCCATTTTAAAGTGTCTTCAATAAGTTCTGTCGCACCTTCGACGTAGCGAGCTTGGTCTGTGTCTTCAATGCGAAGAATGAAAGTGCCACCGTCTTTTTTTGCGACGAGGTATGGGTAAATTGCACTTCGGACGTTACCGATGTGGATATAGCCGGTTGGGCTTGGGGCAAAACGCGTAACTGTTTTTTTCATAATTTTTCTCGATTAACGTATATATTATACAATAAAATATCCCCTATTTCTAGGGGTATTTTATGTGTGAGGGTGGCTAGTTAAAGAGATGTGACTATGTTTTTGATTTGCTTCTTGCTGAGGACGCCGGAATTTGCGGTGATGCGATAGAAAATTCCATCTTTAACCCATGTGGCGTTGCTGTAATTGATGTAGATAGTGATACCTTGTTCGCGGACAACATCGTAGTTCTCGCCGTAGGCACCTTTGACGTAGTTCGTGAGGAGTGCGTTTGAATCCCAAGTAGTCTTTTCTTCGGCGAGAGTGAAAGAATTGTTGTCTGGGCCTTTAAATTCGATGATGACAGATTGGTCGTTTGTGTAGACACCAGAGAGGTTGTAATCGCGTGGGACGTAGCTTGGGTAGCTTGCTTCGACGCCGGTTTGGACGGCAGCGACTTTCACGGAGATGTTCGGGAGATTTACTTTGACGACAGCGGCGAGCGCAATAACACAAGCAGCGGAAGTTGCAAGAGCGAGTAAGATGCGACCGCCTTTGCGTTTTTTCAAGCGATGGATCTCGCGATCGGTAGATTTGCGAGATTTTTTCGCTTTTTTCTTTGCTTTTTCTTCGGCTTTCATCTCGGAAAGCATAACTTTCTCGGCGATTTTTTCTTCGCGAAGAGCGGCTTTTGAAGGTTTTTCGGTTTCACGTTCTTCCATTTCGGCGAGTGCACGAGCAATCGCAGCATCTTTTAAGGCGCGGGAAGAAATTTCAGCAGATTTTCTTGCTTCGTTTTCAGCTTTTCTAGCGTCGATTGCAGCTTGATATGGATTTGGGGCAGGAGGAATATCAGGGATTTCTTTGACTTCAGGTTCTGGTTCGGCGACCGGCTCTGGCGCGGAAACTGGCTCTGACTCTTCGAAGATGTTGATGTGAGAAATTTTCGGAACTGACGCAGCAGCTTCTTTTTCGGCTTTAAGGTCTTCGCTGTCTATAATGGAGATTTTACGAGTTTTATGATATTCGATACGAGGGGCAGTATTAACTGCTTCGGCTTTTTCGGCGATTCTGTCGGATTCGTCAGTGATTATAAGTTTCGTCGGGCGTTTAACGTAGCGGCGGTTCAGAGTTGTAGATTTCTCAAGACCGCGGTGCGTGGCACGGCTGGTAATATTGACTTTTATTTCTTCAGATTTATTCATTTCAAATGTATGACCTTATAAAAAGCTTATATATATTATAACCGAAAGCACCATGAAAAAGCAAGTGCTTTTTCAGGAAAATTTGAGGTTTTAGAGAGTTTCTTGGATGAGGGCAAAACCAGTTTCGGTAGTCTTGATGTAGTAGAAATATTTGTTGTTGGTTGTAATGAGACTATCGAAGCCGTATGCGGCATTGTCGACGACGAGCGTGCGGACGTTTGTGCCATCAAAATCCCAAGTCAAGAATTTATTTGAAGCTTTGTCGACGCGTGACATCATGTGAGTGTCGAGGAAGCGGACAACCTCGTCGCCGTAATCATATTCATGATAGAGTTCGAGTTCGGTGTCAAAGACTACGACGCGTGAGCCTTCGCGGAGAGTGATGAATTCTTTGTTATTTGAGACGCTGGCTTCGGACGGGACGATGCCGATAGTGACGTCGGCGACTGGTGTCATGTTGAATTTGTCGTTGCCGGATGGAAAATCATTGGCTTTATAGACATAAAGGTGATTGTCGATGGTGTAAAGTAAATAATTAGTACTGTTGAAGCGGGTGATTTCAAAAGCAATTATGGCATCTTCGTCGGTATTGACGGCGACGATGGTTGAGACTTTCTCGCCAAGACGGAGAGTTTTGATATAGCTATTGCTTTCTTCGAATTTGGTTTGGTAGATGAGAGTTTGGTCATAGATAGCGAATTTTACGGCATCTTCGGCGAACGGGCCGGAAACAGTTTTGGAAACGGTGTCGATACGCATCAAATTATTGGAAGTGATAGCGACGATTTTATCTCCAGCTTCGTTTTCGAACTTTGCTTGACTGATTTTTTCGCTGGACGTTTTGCGAGCCGAAGCGACGAGATTTTCGGAATTAGCGACGAAGCGTGAATAATCGTCAGAGAGATTGACGCTTTCTTTAATGTCTTTTAGATTGATGATTCCCCATTCGTCAATTTTGTCGTTTGCGACATGGAGTAAGATTTTTTCGGTGTTTTTGCTCCATTCGATGCTTCTAAATTCGAGATTGAACTTGCCATCACTAGTGCCGTTGAAAATGCCTTTGATGTCAATGTGTTTGAATTTTGGCGTGCCGGTAAGGTCCGTGACGATAACCCAATCAGTAGAGTTCTCTTCACTATAAATTGCAGTGGTGCGATTTGGTGAGACATAGAAGAATTTTAGTTTTTCAAATTCTTTAATAGTGGTTTTTTCACGATTCTGTTTGATTAAACGTGGATATTCGAGGCGGAGCAGCCAGCCTGGAGTGACGTTGATCTCCTTTTCCCAGCGTTCGTAGCCATCTTTTTCAAGTGCGACTAGATGCTTGCCGCCTGGGAGCATTTTTGACATGCTTGAATGTTGATATTGTTTTTCTTCGTCAATAAAAACTGTGGCGTCGGTTGGGTGGGTTTTAATAGAAACGAGGCCGTTTTGCTCGACTGAAAAATCAGAGTTGATGCGCCAACCGGCAACGGCGGCGACAAGAATGATAACGATGGCGACGACGGAAGTCGCCATGAAAAAGTCGGTAAGCAGGACTTTGATAGTGCGTTTGCGGCGGATTTCGTCAATATCGTCCATATTTAGCTCCCGAAAATGTTCTCAAAGAAGGTGTTTTCGTTTTTTGGCAACTCGCCGTCGATAGTAGTGACTTCTTGGTCAGCAGTTGGAGCTTCGGTTGAAGTGTCGAGAGCTGGGCTGATTTGTTCAGCAAAAACAAGCAAGCGATAACGCGAAGTGCCGAGTGGCCAACAAGTGATAAGTGTGAGGATAGCTTTGTCACCGTCGTATTTTAATGATTCGACGTCAGACGGTTCGACGGTTTTTGTGCCGGTCATGCGGTAAGTATAACGAACTTTGTTGTAATCGATGTAGATTAAATCTCCTTCAACGAGGCGCTCGAGACCGGAGAAAATAAATTTGTACTGGTTTGAGCTGTAAATGTCGCCGGCGGAATGTCCGGTGATGACAGTGTTGCCGATTTGTCCAGGATAAGCACTAGCTCCTGGGACCATGAAATGTGCGACGCCGTTCATCATGGCTTGGTTGATGGTGTGAGTGTCGTTGCTGATGCCGAAATGAACCGGGACGTCGACGTTTAATTTCGGGATGATGAGTTTATTGGTTTCGGAAACGGCGGTGCTGACGGTTGGGTCGATAGCGGTGATGCCGTCATCAGAAACGTTGCCCGGGGCGATGTATGCCATGATTGGAGCGAAAATGAGACGGTTGTATTGTAAGAATAAAATAAATAAGACGACGAAGACTCCAGCGAGAGCAGGAATAAGTTTTTTGTGTTTCTTCTTCAGTTTAAAACGGCTGTCGGCTTTTTGCTGGATAGTTGAACGCAGAGTTTTTGTGATAGTTTCGTTGTCGGTGGCTTCCGGTGCGAGAGTTTCGGCGTTTAGGCGTTCGCTATCGCTTTTTGCGCGAGCGTTTTTTAGTTTTTCGGTTTCGATGTATTGTTTAGCAGCTTTAGCATAATAATCGTTGTAGTATTTTTGGTAGTAATTTTGCCAAGCGGAATGGTATTTCTGGAGATCTTGGTTCGAGACAGTGGTGCCGACGGAAGCGTTTTTATAAGTGCTGGTTGTTCCTTGACTTTGCGGAGTGACTTGCTGTTGTGACTGTGCTTGCGCAGCAAAAGAAGAGCTCGTATTATAAGCCGAAAGGACTTTTTTACGTGCTATCTCTGCGGCAGTTTGGCGCTGTCGCTCATCAGAATATTGCCCACCGGTGTCTGGATTCATAAGATTATTATATCATAATATACATTTTTTATGAAAATGTGTGATATAATGTGCTTATGGATAAGAGTTTAAAGAAGACGGAGCAAAAAAACAAAAATTTTTTTAATTTTAAGAATTTAGCCAGAATTTTTTTGGTTGTATGCATAGTCGTTGGACTCGTTTTAGTTTGTATAGGTTCGGCGAGAGTGCATAAATACAAAGCAAGTATTCTCGACAAACCAGTCGAGGAACTTTCGGTCGATATTGAATCGCTTTCGGGTGAGTATGAGGAGATTGAGAAAGAAAAACTAGATGAATACGAAGCGAACGGTTTTTCGGATAAATATTTTGAACTGAATAGTAAATCAGCGGAGATTAGCAAGAAAATTTCGCAAGCGACCGGGAGCCGTTATGTGAAAGAAAAAGGCAAGACGATTGATACATTCGGTGATTATTTGAATTATGCGCCGGAAATTACTGCAGGGTTAGTTGTGATTGTGGTTGGGTTTGTTGGATTCTTTGCGTGCAAGATTAAAATTAATACAGATAAGGCAAAAAAATAAGCCCCCTCAAGGCGTGATACGTCTTCCTCGCTCGCTAGCTCGCGAGTTTGCCGTTCCATTTGAGCCACAGGCTCAAATGGTGGGCGAAGTGGGAATCGAACCCACACGGTATTGCTACCACTAGATTTTGAGTCTGGCGCGTCTACCAATTCCGCCATTCGCCCTCATTTCTTTATTTTATCATATTTTTTAAGAAAATAAAGGCTTAAAAATTTCTTGCTTATGGTATAATAAGAGTAATTGGAGGAATTTTTGTGAAAAAAAGTAATAATAAAAGCAAAGCAGAACGCGTAATTCGTAAACGCAATTATATGCCAATTATTGTTATCGTCCTCGGATTTATTTTCGGTGGGATTTTAATTGGTTTTGGAATTTATAATAATCTTAATTCCGAATATAATTCGATGAATATTAAATCGGAAGAGCAGCTAAAGCAAGAAGTTTCGGATAAGTCAAAGCAAGTCAATGAAATTCGTTCGAAGCGCAACGAGGAATATGAAACTGCAGCGCTTTCCGAAAAATATGAAGAATACAATCGTGAACTTTCAGTAGCAGAAGGTGAACTATATGATCTTGAAGCCGAACTTTATAATGTCCAAAGTGGATTTTATGACGGCTTAAAGAATGATAAAATTATGTCATCTGTCCCGATGATTGTGATTGGTGCGGCAGTGATCGTCTTTGCACTTGGTTTCGTTTTGAAAATGTCGACCGACAATAAGAAAAACGTGATTTTGACCGTTTCTGAGGAGAAATGAAAAAATATAAAGGGTTAAATTATAACGAGGTCCGCGAGCGAAGGCGCGCGGGTCTTGTTAATGCGGCAGTAATTGCTCCGAGCAAAACTGTTAAAGAAATTATCATTTCGAACACGGTAACGTATTTTAATATTGTTTTTTTGGCGATTGCAATAATCCTGGTTGCGGTTGGCTCTTTTCGAGATTTGACATTTTTGCCGGTGATTATCGCTAATTCCCTGATTGGTATTATTCAGGAGCTGCGCGCGAAAGCTGTGCTCGATAAATTGACAGTTTTAAATGCACCGCGTGCACGAGTTGTGCGAGACGGCAGAACTTTGGTGATTCCGGTTGAGAAGTTGGTGCTGGACGACGTGGTGATTTTGAAAACTGGCGATCAGATTCCGGCCGATGCGAAAGTTTTGTCTGGTGAAGTGGCGGTGAATGAATCGCTTTTGACTGGTGAAGCTGATGAAATTATGAAAGCGGAAGGCGATGATTTACTTTCCGGGAGTTTTATCATTTATGGTGAATGCTACGCGAAATTAACGAAAGTTGGGGCGGATAGCTATGCTTCGCAACTAACTTTGAAAGCAAAGGCGATTAAAACTGGCGAACAATCGGAAATTATTCGTTCGCTAAATGCATTTGTGCAGATTGCAGGGATTGCGATTATTCCGATTGGCATTATTCTCTTTTCGCAACAATATTTCTTTAACGGTACGTCGGCGCAGCTTTCGGTACAATCGATGGTGGCGGCGGTTATCGGGATGATTCCGGAAGGATTGTTCTTGCTTGCGTCGGTGACTTTAGTACTTTCGGCGATGCGTCTCGCGCAAAGTAAAGTTTTGCTTCATGATATGAAATCGATTGAGACGTTGGCGCGAGTTGACGTGCTTTGTGTTGATAAAACTGGAACAATTACGGATGACAAAATGGACGTAGTGGATGCAGTTTGGCTGGGTGAAAATGAAAAAATGAAAGAAATGCTGCCGGCGATGCTTGGCGAAGTAGTGGCGAATCTTGCGGCGGATAATGCGACGATGGCAGCTTTGAAAAAAACATATAAGCGCCAACGTTCGTTCAAGCAAGATGAATATGCTGGATTAGTTGGGACGATGCCATTTTCTTCGAAATATAAATATTCTGGTGTGCAATACTCAAAAGCAGCATTTGTGATTGGTGCGCCGGAGTTTGTGATGCGAGATGATTACGAAAAAGTCAGAACTGCGGTCGAGAAATATTCGAAGCGCGGTTATCGTGTTTTGGTATTTGGTCAATATAACGGCAAGTTGATTTCGAAAACTGGCGATAGTGGTGACAAAGCTTTAACGGCGAAAGTGCGACCGCTCGCGATTATTGTATTGCAGAATAATATTAGAGAAACTGCGCCGGCAACGTTTAAATATTTTGCAGAGCAAGGCGTTGAAGTGAAAGTGATTTCGGGCGATGATCCGGAAACTGTTTCGGAAGTTGCGAAACAGGCTGGGATTATTGGCGCAGAAAAATATGTTAACGTGACAAAGCTAGGTTCGGGTACGAATTTTAAGAAAGCGGTGCTAGAAAATGTTGTGTTGGGACGTGTGACACCAAATCAGAAGCGTCGAATTGTGAATATTTTGCGCGAAGCTGGTCGAACCGTAGCGATGGTGGGTGATGGCGTAAATGATGTCTTGGCACTCAAGGATGCAGATTGTTCGGTGGCGATGGCGAGCGGCTCGGATGCGGCAGTACAAGCTTCACAGCTCGTACTTCTTGAGTCGGATTTTTCGAAAATGCCGTCGGTGGTGCGTGAAGGGCGTCGAGTGGTGAATAATTTACAACGCTCCGGGTCGTTATTCTTAGTGAAAAATATTTTCTCGTTTATTATGGCTTTAATTGCGATTTGTTTTGCGGCGACGTATCCGATGAATCCGACGCAAGTTTCGCTTGTGACGATGTTTACGATTGGCGTGCCGAGTTTCTTCCTTGCACAGATTCCGGGTGAGGGCTTGATTCGAGGGAGTTTTATTAAAAACGTGATTTATAATGCGGCGCCGGCAGCTTTGACGAATTTGCTTTTGATTGCAGTAGTGAATTTCGTTGGAACGACCTTCTTCCAGATTCCGCGTCCAGTGCTTTCGACGATTTGTACGTTTGTTTGGTCGGTAGTTGGGCTAGTTTATCTTATTCGACTCTGTAAGCCGTTTGATAAATGGAAGTTGATGATTGTTTCGGGATGTATTACAGGACTCGTACTTTGTTGTATCTTCCTGAAAGGGATTTTCGGACTAGAGCATAATCTCGGATGGGAAGCTTGGGGCATCTTTGCGGTCGGTGCGATTTTGGCGTTGCCAGTGATGCTCGTGATGGAAAGAGTATTCAGATGGTTGAGTGAGAATGTATTCGAGAAATATGTGATTAATCGAATCAACAAGCTTCCATCGGTTTCTGGGATGATTGAGAAACGAAAAAAGAAACATATTAAAAAGATGCTTTCAAAATAATTATTTCTTCAATGCTTTTTCGTAAACTTTGAGAAGATTTTTGATTTGAGTTGACTGGAGAACTTCGCCTCGATTTTTGAAAGCGGCTCTACTCATTTTTTCGATGATTTCGGGATTTTTTATGCAATCTAGGATAAGTGTGGCCATTTTTTCAGGAGATTCGTCGTCTGGGCGAATGCCAGCGTCTTTTAAAACAACTTGGTCCATGTCTTTGTCGCAATAAATTACAGGGAGTCCAACTGCGCCAGCTTCGAGAATCGTTAAACCTTGGGTGTCGAATCCGTAAGAGTTAATGATAGATAGATGCTGGTTTTCGAGCAATTCCATAACTTTTTCGTGTGGAACAGCGCCGAGAAATCCGACATTTTTTGCAAGATTATTTTCTTCTACGAATTTTCTGGAAGCTTCGAGTTCGTTGCCGTCGCCAACAGCAGTGAAATAAAAATCGTCGGTCTGGTTTTTAACGATTTTTAGAGCTTCGAGAAACGGGAGAATGCGTTTTTCGCGCGAAAGACGGCTAGTCCAGATGATACGTAGTGGCTCATGAGAGCCTTTTTTAAGCGTGCGAACTTTCCAATCGCGTAATTTTACAACTTCGTCAGAAACGCCATTAGAAACGGCTGTGATGGGCTTTTTGACGCCATAATGTTTGAGTTTGTCGGCAAAATGTTGGCTCGGAGTGATAACTTCGTCAGCGCAGTTTGCTTCGCGTACCATTAATTCCCACATATTTTTTGTCGCGATAGTCGGAGCAAGATAATCGTCACGGTTTATTTTCTTGGCAGTGCAATAATTTTTTAAGTATGAGCGATGGATTTTGTTTAATGCAGTGCCGGCGAAAGTTTTAAATGGGTGTGGCACGTTGACGGCAATCGCCATATCTTCCCTACCGTGCATAGTTTGGACGAGTGGAAGATTGAATTCTTTGGCAAGCAAAATCGCGGCGATTGAAGCGCCAGCTTCGTAATGAACGTGGATGAGGTCGAAATCAGATTTGAAATTTGGGTAATTTTCTTTGATAAATTTTACGATGATTTTTGGCCAACGTGCAGTCGGTGCGCCATTGATTTTAATGAATTTTGCGGTCGGGAGAACAATGACATTTTTTTCTTCTGGTTTAGAAAAACCTGGGCAGAAAACTGTTACGCTGTGGCCGAGTTTTTCGAGTTCTTTTTTCTGTGCGGAAATTGATGACGGAATCCCGCCAGCAATTTCGAGATAGAGATCGGTGAAGATGGCGATTCTCATTACCATCCTCCTCCGCCCCCTCCGCCGCCACCGCCGCCGGAGAAGCCGCCACCGCCGCCGCCAGATGAGCTGGAGCTAGACGACCAACTGCCACCACCAGATGACCAGCCGTCACTATGAGAACTGACGTCGATTGGGCGGGACATTGCGCTAGCAGCGATGCTATGTAAAACAGAATAGCTGAAGCCGGCGGTATACCAATCTGGCTGAGGCTCGTCGCTTAGTTCGTAGTATTTTCCGAGTTCTTTCATCCAAGATTTTTCAAGTCCAAAGAGTGCGGCGTACGGCAAGAGCTTTTCGTTTAATTTAATAATTCCCTCTTCGCTAGTGTCGACGTTTTTGATGCTTTGTAGGAATTCTAGACGGTCCTTTTCGGCCATTTTAATATAAAGCTTTAGGCCGTCGAGATAATTTGTGATTGCCAGGCCTTTTTCGGTGCGGAGACGGTATTTTGCGGCAGTGTTTGCGAGAATCGGGATGAATAGGAAGACAATAAAAGTAAGTATAATCATGATTGATATAGTCCAAGCGCCTTCGTAAACGGAGTATTTAGTGTAGCCAGTAATTTCGACGTACCAGTTCCAAATGCCAGCAAAAGCACCGCTAAAGAAGGTTATGGCGACGAGGATGAGAGCGATAATGCCGACGCGTTTGAGGAAGCGATCAGACGGTCTAAGGTTATCCGGCTCTTTAACTTTTTCTTTAGACTCTTTTTCGAGCGTAAAATATTTGTCGACGTATAATTTGTGTTTAATATGTGAATCGTAATTTTCGAAAGCGTCTTCGAGTAATCTTGAATAGGAATGGTTTTTGACTTCGAATTTATCGCCGATATGATTAAGTTCTCGGCCGTTGTTGAGAATTTTGAGTAGGTCGCGTTGTTCGTTTGAGAGCCCGGCGAGATTGAGAACTTCACCAGACCACTCATAGCCGCCAAAAAGTTTTTTCTTGCCTTTTTTCAGGGCAATTTTCTTGTCAATTATGAGCTCAAGCATGGTTGCAACTTTAGGGTTTTTAGTGTGTTTGAGGTATAACTCAGCAGCTTGAGCGGCAGTTAAATCTTTTGGCGGGGTATATTGCGGAATAATCGGGAGATTTTTCAGGTAGGAAATTTTTTCTTTTTCGTTTTTTAGAGTTTTATTATAAGTGAAGATGAAAATGGATGTGAGAGTGATGAGGACTAGAACGAAAATATGATAGTAGAGGTAGTTGCGATTTGCAGGGAGAATTTTAAAGGTGTCTTCTTTGAAATGAACGGAAATACTGAAAGGTTTGCCGGATGCGAGGCTAGTTTCGGTGTAGGAATAACCATCTTCGGTTTTTTCGATAGCACAATTCATACCTTTTAAGCTTTCGGCGTTTTTGCTGCCACTGTCAGTGCAATAAGCATAATACGATTGGTCTGAAGCTTTGTCATAATATGTGTCGAGATTCGATAAAAGTGCTTGGTCGAGATGGAGATTTACTGTGACTTTTTCGATGTCATAGTAGAATTTGTCGAGTGGCGTAAAAGTGAAAGTTTGGGTGACACGGTCGTTGACATCTTTGAGGTTATAAACGATGTCGCTAAAATCGTATTCAAGCTCAAAAGTGTGCTCGTCGTGGAGATATTCGCGGTAATTTCCAGTTTCAACATCATAATATCCGTCAAAATTTGCGCTTTCAAAAATGTAAAAGTCGTCCCCGGTGAGATTTTTACCATCTTGTTTGACTTTGATACTGAAATCTTTGAGGCTCTTAGTGATGAATTTATTTTTGCTTTGATTTGTGAATGGGAGATGCCTAGTCAGACCTGTACTAGAGTTTGTAGTTGGGAAAAAACCAGTGATTGTTTCTTTGACGGATAGTTTTGAAGTGTTGTCGGAATTTTTCGAGAGGTAGTAATCGAATGTGGCAGAGCTAAAATATAATTTTTTAATGAATTTATTTTTTGGAACATAAAATGTGTCTTGGTTGAAATTTGTGACAAAAGTGAGGTTCTCGCCACGCGAGAGATTTTTGGCACTGAAATTAATACCGTTTGCGATATCGGAAATATCGCAGCGGTTTTGGTTTGATGAGCCTTGACGTCCGACGTAGCACCACGCGGCAAGTTTGTTTTTCGTGGTGTTGTTTTGGTGGATGAGGGCTTTATTGTAGTAAGTGGCGTCTTTTGAGACTTCTAAATCTGATTTGAGATTTTTATAAATCTCTTTATCCATGCGGAGATTGACGCTTATTTCGTCAAAAGATTGGCTCCAACCAGTACCGTTTGAATCCCAATAAAGTTCTTGATATGCGTCGAGAGAATATGTTGAGGCGTCAAATTCGGTGATAGTATGGATGAATTTGTATTTTAGGACATAAGTTTGTTCGCCTTGGACATAGACATTCGGGTCGCCAATACGGACAAGAAAATAGTCGGAATAAGCGACGACAGTATATGGTTCGGACGCGCCGTTTCTTGTAACTTCAATGTCGAGCTCGTCGGGGCTTTCCATGGTTAAATTTGTGCCATCTTGATTTAAGAATGGGATTTTTCGTTCGATACCATGGTTTTGGTTGTAATTTGGAAATTCGGCGACAAGAGTTTCGGTGACTTGCATTTCGCTTGAATCGTCAGTATTCTTTGTTAAATAATAATCTGCGTTGAATTTTTTGAAAGAAAAATCATCGGCGGAAGCAAAAACATCACTCGGTAGCGCGGCAAAAAAAGTCGACAGAGTTATGACAGCCAAAAGAAAAAGGTATTTGAGCTTCTGCATAGATAAATTATAACACAAAATTATTCTTCAGTGGCTTCGCCAATAGCAGCTTTGATAGTGTTGATTGATTGTTGGAGTTTGATGCCTTCTTCTTCTGAGAGTTTGATTTCGAGACGTTTGATGACGCCATCGCGACCAATCACGCTCGGAAAACCGTGGAACGTGTCAGTAAAATCATCATAAGTCGAAACTGGCATAACACGACGTTCGTCGTAGATGATGTTGTTGACGATATCGGTAACGCATGCGCCGATGCCGTAATAAGTGGCGCCTTTGCGGTTGATGATTTCGTAAGCTTCGTTTTTAGTTTCTTCGGAGATTTGGTTTTGTTCCTCCGGAGTAAACATGCGAGAAAGCGGCATTCCGCCAACGTCGCCGGTCGACCAAAGTGTGAATTCGGTGTCTCCATGCTCGCCAATTTGATAGGCATGGACGGATTTTGGTGAGACGTTGAGTTTTTCGGAAATTTTGAAACGTAGACGAGCAGAATCAAGTACCGTGCCAGAGCCGATGATTTGCTCAGTCGGGAGACCAGAATATTTCCAGACAAGATAAGTCATGACATCCATCGGGTTGCTAACGACGACAAAAATACCATTGAAGCCAGCTTGCATGATTGGCTCAACAATCCCGCGCATGATGCTAGCGTTTTTCTGGAGTAATTCCATACGAGTTTCGCCGCCTTTGGCTTGTGGAACGCCGGCAGTGATGACGATGACGTCGCAGTCGCCAGCATCTTTTTCATAAGTTCCAGAATGTATATTAATATATGTCGGAGAAACGGCGAGAGTGTCGCGAAGATCCATTGCTTCACCTTCAGCATCGTCTGCGTTAATATCGACAAGAACAAGTTCGTTGATGGCGGTTTTGCTCGAAACCATGCAATAACCAATACTAGCGCCGACATTTCCGGTACCGACAATCATAACTTTTACATTATCTTTTTGCATTTTGAAATCCTCTTATGTTTATATTATATCATATAAAATAAAAAACATTCTTTCTCTCCTCGCTCCGGGGTTCGCTTTGCTCACGTCCCAGGCTGCTAGGGCCAAGTCTTTAGGTCGAGAAAGAATGTTTTTTATTTATCCCAAAAAATAGAAGAGTGAGAGGATTCGAAATGCTTGCTGGGGTTCCAGAGTTCGAGGGCAGCGATTTTTGATGGAATATCGCCAATGAAAAGCCCGAGAGGTGTAAAATTTGTTGCGGAAATCGGTGTCGCGATGACTTTGCCGACAGAAGCGACTAGAATATAGTCTGCGTGAAAAGTAAAAATCGTGACTGGATAGCTTAAAGTGAATTTATGGAGAGTCTCGACGATTGGCATGAGCGGTGAGCTGAGTAAAATCATTTTTGGGTAGAGGAGATTTCGGAAAAGTTTTTGGAGTTGCGCCATGGTTGCGACAAGAGTAATATTTCCCTTTTCGATAAATTCTTCGGCAGATTCGGAAACGACGTCGATAGTGTCACGTGCGAGGACGGCGGGTTTTGTGGTTTCTTTCAAGATTTTTGTGAGCGCGACAGCGGTTTTTGAATTTTTGGTGAAATCTCCGGAAAAAAGTGTGATGTCGGCGTCTTCGACGGCGAATTTTAGCTCGTCTGATTTATCGAAGCTACCAGATTCGGTGCTGGGTGCAAAATTGATGCCGGGAATCGGCGGGATTTTTGTTCTGAGTGCGTCCGGAAGAAGCAGACGTACTTCTTTCAATGGAAAATTATTTACCATGGTTTCGGTTTGGCTAAATTCGGTTTTAAAACCATTAATGTTGCCACCGACGACTTGGAGAACGCCGGTTTTTTGTTCTGGGATATTCCAGAAAATGTCCGGAAAATAAGCTTTGTCGGTTTTTATGAAATAATCGAGATTCATTTTTCCTCCAGCTCAATAGAAATCGGGCAATGATCGGAACCAAAAATACTTTCGTAGATTTCGGCGGATTTTAATTTATCTTTGAGTTTTTCGGAGATGAAGAAATAATCGATACGCCAGCCAACGTTGTTGGCACGAGCGTTGCCCCAATGTGTCCACCAAGTGTAGCGTTCTTCGGCTGGGTGGAGTTCGCGAAAAGTGTCGATAAGTCCAGCCTTCAAAAAGCCGTCAATTCCCTTTCTTTCTTCGGCAGTGAAACCGGCATTTTTCATGTTTTCTTTTGGACGAGCAAGATCGATTTCTTCGTGTGCAGCATTAAAATCGCCACAAACTACGACTGGCTTTTCGGATTGTAATTTTTCAAAATATTCTTTTAAGGCTGGGTCCCAAAGTTTTTCGCGTAGTTTCAAACGTTCAAGACTGCGTTTTGAGTTTGGAACATAAACTGTGACGATAAAAAAGTTTTTGAGTTCCAACGTTAAAATACGACCTTCATTTAATGGGTCGCCAAAAACATCTTTTTCAATTTTTAGTTCTGGGTATTTTTCAAAATCATGAAATTCGTTTAAAATTTTTATACCGTTTCGGACGAAAATAGCTGTGCCGGCATAGCCTGGGCGTTTAGCAGAATTCCAATATTCGACATAATCACCAAAATCAACTTCGACTTGGTCGCGATTTGCTTTTGTTTCCTGAAGACATAAAATATCAGGATTTTCATAAGCGAGAAATTTTTCGAGTTCACCTTTCCTCATGACGGCGCGAATGCCATTGACATTCCACGAATAAATTCGCATTAGAACATTCTCCTTCTACTCTCGCGGTCTAGGTCTTTTTGCTTGATTGAAGCGCGTTTATCATATTTTTTCTTACCTTCAGCGATGGCGATGTCGAGTTTAATGTAACGGCTGCCACCATATAATTTTGTCGGGACAATTGTCATACCGTCTTGTTTTGCACGCTCAAGCGAATGAATCTGTTTTTTTGTTGCGAGAAGTTTAATGTTTCTGGCGGTTTCTGGGCCGAGCGTTAAGTTATTAAGCCAAAGTTCGCCATTTCGGAGTGTGACGAAGGAACCTTTGAGTTGGACGTGATGATCACGAATTAAGCGGACTTCCGGACCAGCGAGGCTCATGCCGCATTTGATTGCTTCGCCAAGTTTGTAATCAAAAGAAGCGCGACGGTTTACGGTCACGGTTGAAGCCGGCTTTTTTGATTTTTTTCCACTCATAATCTATAATAATTATAACATGAAAATTGCGATTGCTTCAGATATCTATTACCCGATGATTAATGGAGTGGCAGTTTTTGCGCACAACCTTGCAAACGGACTTTCAAAAGCCGGACACGAAGTGATTGTTTTGGCACCGAGTTTTAATGGAAAATATCACGTCGACATTGACGAGGAAACTGGCGTGACAACTTATCATTTAACATCGGCGAGGTTTCCGTTCTATCCTGATCAAATCAACAAAGTTCCGGACAAGAAAAAAATTTTAGGGTTGCCGATGCCGAGATTAGCTTATCGTCACGGAATTTGGTGGAGTGTGAATCCGTGGAGCGAAGTGAAACATATTTTGAATGAGTTTAACCCAGACGTAATCCATCTTCAGACAGCGGAGACGATTGCGCTCGCGGTGATGAGTTATGTGCGAAAATATGATGTGCCGTTAGTTTCGACTGGGCATGCGTATCCAGACAATGTGACTGGCCAATTTAAACTTTTGAAACCGAAAATGATTAAAAAACCGACTGACGCGGCACTGCGCGCGTACATGGCGAGCTTTTTGAAACACGCTGAATATGCAACGATGCCAACTGAAATGGCGATTGGCGACCTTGTGCCAAAAGACCGCAGACGTTTTAAAGTGACAGTCGAAGCGCTTAGTAATGGAGTTGACCTTTCGGAATTTAATCCAGGAAAGCCGAATGCGGAAATTTTGAAAAAATACGGGCTTTCGGCCTCGCCGAAAAAACGCGTGCTTTATATTGGGCGAGTTGACCCAGAGAAATCAATTTCAAATGTCGTTCTCGCGTTCAACAAAACTTTGAAAAAAGTTCCGGATGCGGAAATGGTGATTGTTGGTGATGGCATTGATGTAAATCATTTGAAATCTTTAGTGGCGGAACTTGGAATTGAATCAAAAGTGAAATTTCCTGGAAAAATTTTGCCGCCAGATTTAGTTGAAGTTTACCGAAGCGGAACGCTTTTTGCGACAGCTTCAGAAACGGAAACTCAAGGTATTGTTCTAATTGAGGCGGCGGCGACAGGACTTCCGCTGATTGCAGTTGATAAAGGTGCTGTGAGTGAACTTTGCCAAAATAAACGAAATGGTGAACTTTGTCAGCCGGGTGATATTGATGGAATCGCTAAAGCGATGGTAAAAGTTTTAACCGACGATGAGCTGCGCGAAAAATATGCGAAAGAATCGATTGAGGTTTCGAAACTGCATGATTTGAATCGAACTTTGAAGCGTTTCGAAGAAATTTATCATGAAGCGATAAAATTGAAATCTGAACACAATACGATTGAGGAATAAAAAAGGACCGCTTTCGCGGTTCTTTTTGAACTAGATAGCCTCGGCAACCCAAGACAAATCTACCGAGTCGAAAGTCAGGCGATATTCCTGTTTTCCGGCAAGGACATCGAAGATGTGTTTGGCGCTTTTTCCGGCGAAACGGACTTGCGACTTTAGAAGTTCGGTGACTTCAATTTCCTCGCAATCTTGACGTTTGAATGTCAACGGTTGGCAAGGGGTCATCGCATAGCCGAAAAGAGCCATGACTTCGACGCGTTCTTGTTTTTGGTTAAAATTGTTATTGATTTTCATAGACAACTCCTAAGTTAAAATTATTTAGAAGTCATTTATGTGAGCCCGATTTATTGGCTCCTGGCGACAAGTATAAATGACGATACAAGCCGCTAAAATCTTTTCTCAAACCCAGTGACCGAAGTGTAGGTTGATATATTTAGTATAAGCGGAATCGGAAAATTTTGCAAGAAAAATGGGGAGGTGTTTGAAGTCTCCCCAACGAAAGATTTGGTTTTAATATGCGGGTTCGCGCCCAGTGCCGCCGCATTTGGGACACTGAATCTGAGAATTGCCATACGTGTAGCCGGTGCCTCTGCAAGCAGAGCACTTTTTCGTGGCGTAGCCACTTCTACAAGGACAATTTCTCGCGGCAGCTTCATTTGGGAAGCCAAGTTTACCGCAACGAGGACATGCATAGTTAGCGCCAAATAGTGACATAAAATCACCTTCCTTTCTTAATGTGCGTGCGAGTTGATAGTAACAGAGTAAAAGACACCGAAATTTCGATGTCTCCTACTCTTTTATTATAGCATATTTTGCGAAAAAATGCAAGACTATAGCTCTTTGATGAGATCGCAGAAGTCGCGAATATCTTTGATTTTTTTGGTACTGTCGGGATAGACTGCGAGCGGTGAATTTTCGTCGATAAAATCGAGAGATTTGATGTGGCGATAGACGGCGACGAGAAGGTCTTTAAAATCTTGTTCTTCGTTGTCGTTAAAGAAGTAGACTTTGTCGTGGACAAGCTCAATTTCTTCGTCGATGGCACTATTTTCGAGCTCTTTGTTTGATGGGCTAACGAAAAGAATGTGAGCTTTTTTGACTTTGTATTTATTGTAAGTTGGGCTGAGATTTAGGAGCAGCTTATAGAATAAAAGTTGGAGCGTGTATTTATAAAGTGTCGGGTGAGATTCCCACTTTGCGTCTTTAAAACCGCTGGTTTTGAAATCGTAAATTTCGATAGTTTTTTCATCTTCGTTGATGTTGATGTGGTCGATTTTACCAGTGATTGGGATGCCGTTAAATGAGAGATTTTCAACGTGGAGATTGAGTTCGGCCTTTGGCGTGATATTTTCGCCGGTTGGATTTAAAATGTATCCGAAAGATTTTAGACTTTCGCGGACGGCAATTTCACCACGACTCAGTAAATCACGTTTTTCTTCGTCGGTAAAATCACGTTTTTCGACTTCGGACTTATAAAATTCGACAGCTTCATCGGCGGAGAGTTTTTTATTGGTGACAGCTTCAAAAGTAGCGTGAATTAAGTTGCCAAATTCAATGCTAGACGAAGCAGGCTCGCCCGGACCGTGAATGATATATTTGTCATAGAAAATCATTGGGCCGGCATAGACAATATCGATAAAAGAAGTGAGAGCAGTGGCGTTCATTTTGAAATGCTCGACGGATTGTTCGAGAATTGGGCGAAGATTTGGTGTGAGTTTTAGGTAATTCGAAAGCCAATGTTTTTCGAGATTCTCGACGTGCTCGATTTCGTCAAAATCTTCGTAATGTTCGACAACGTCGTCGTTTTTTAAGAGCGGCGAGCGGACTTCAGTGTCGTTTACTTCGTATTCTTTGAGGAAGGCGAGGCGCTTTGGATTATCACCGGCGAAATCTTGTTTTGAGTTGGTCATGATAAGAACTTTTTCGGCGCGCGTGATAGCAACAAAGAAAAGTCGGAGGCGTTCATCTTCAGTTTGGCCGACATGGCGAATTTGTTCGAGGTTTTTTGGGAGAGTGAGTTGGTTGCGGTTCCCTTCGCTTTTGCCCCAGTTTTTGTCGTCGGTTGCGATAATGAAAACATATTTATACTGAAGACCTTTTGACTTGTGGGCAGTTTGGACTTGGATAGCATCTTTTGAATCTTGGTATGGAGATTTGTTTAGAATTTCGGCGCCAGCAAGTTCGTAATCATCAAGAAAATCGATAAAATCTTTTAGGCGAGGTTTTTCGTTTTTAATGTGAGCGAGAATTGCTTCGCGAAGAACGGAAAGATTTTCGTAGAGATTGTAAGTTTTGAAATCGACGATTTTTTCGGTGTAAAAATCAAGATATGGCGACTTCAAATTCTCGTTGATTTTGGCCGTGCCAATCATGTAATCGATGAAAAGTTCAAGCGGAGTGTTAAAGCTTTTTGCGACAAGTTCGGCGAGGAAGTTGCCAACGAAACGGACTTTTTCGCTCTCGGAATTTTTTAAGTATTCGAAAGCGTTGCGGTCGTCGCCATAAAAACTTTTCATGCTAATAATGGCGTCGATAGCTGGGACTTCGAAAAATGGGAAAGACAAAATTTCAAGGAGCATGTAGCTCGGATTTTCACCATTTGCGACAGCGTGAACGAAGCGCGCGAGAGTGGTGAGTTGTTTAATGTATTCGTCTTCGAGGACATTTTCACGTTTTTCGTAAGCGATGTTGATTTTGTCGTAGGCTTTCAAATATGGTAAAAGCGAGAGAATGTATTTGTGTTGTGGAGTGATGATAGAAATGTCGCTTTGTTTTTCGCCGGATTCGATGAGGCGGTTGATTTCGGAAGCAACCCAAGCGTATTCGCTATCGGCAGCTTTAAATTCGTGGCGAATAACTTGGGGTTCGGTCTCGCCATCGAGGATTTCGTCATTGCGCGCGGAAATGAGAGTTTTGTTGTAATTATAAGTTTTGGCGAAACTACCTTCGATTTGGTCAGCAATTTTGCGTGAAAAATCAACAATTTCGGTAGTTGAACGATAGTTTTCAATTAAGTTGATTACTTCGGCATTATAGATTTCTTTGAAGTCCATTAAGTTTGAGGCGGAAGCGCCTTGGAATTCATAAATTGCTTGGTCGTCGTCACCGACAGCCATGACAAAAGTATTTTCTTTATCGGAAAGTAGGCGAATGATTTCGAATTGCGACGGGTTTGTGTCTTGAAATTCGTCGAGGAGGATGTATTGATAACGTTCCTGGAGAGTGTAGCGGAAACCGTCGTCTTCGGAAAGAATGCGGATGGATTGCTCAATCATGTCGGCAAAGTCAAAAAGTTTGTTTTTTGCGAGATAGTCTTCATAAATTCTGAGGACATTAGCAAAACTTAAGAGTTTTTTGTTCGAGATGTAATTTTTTAGGCGCCATTTATCATTACTGCCTTTTTCGAAGAAATCACTGCGCCATTTGTTGAGCGGGCCGATGTGTGGCTTATCGCTTTTTTCTTCAGCTTCGATGACAGCGCCGAGAGTGCGAGCGAGGGTGTTGACTTCGCGCTCGATATTTTTTAGGATTGGCTTCTTTGAGACGTATCCTTTTAGAACGTCGTCGACACGATGATAAATTTCAACACACGGTTCAAATTTCATGCGTGGCACAACTTCGTCGAGAATTTCGGAGAGTTCTAAGTTTAGCGCTTCGGTGTCTTTGATGTTTTCTTGAGCGATTTTTAAAAGGTCATCGGGAGTTAAGCGGGCAGATTTGGCTTCGGCGATGGTTGAGATAACGTCGTTCACACGTGCGGTTTTTAGAATGTCTTTTGCGGGGAGATTTTCAAGAATTTCGGTGATGATTTTATACTGCGTGACGCGGTCGATTGGTTCGTCGAGGTTACGCTCGAAATTTTCGGCGTAATTTTTGTATTGTGCAAGAATGTTTGAACCGAAAGAGTGATAAGTATGGATGTTGACGTTGCCAGCTTCTGGGCCGACCATAGAGAGCAAGCGTTCGCGCATGTTGTCGGCGCCAGCGTCAGTGAAAGTCAGACACAAAATATTTTCCGGAAGAGCGTCGGTCGCTTGGAGAATGTGAGCGACTTTAGCGGAAAGAAGTTGGGTTTTGCCGGTTCCTGGGCCCGCTAAAACTAAGAGCGGTCCATCTAAATAATCTACTGCTTGTTGTTGTTTCTCATTTAATGCCATAGATATATTATAGCATCTACGAGGCTGGATTTACAGGGGGATTTGGGGCTGGGGCAGCTGGCTGTGGGGCCGGAGTTGCTGGTTTTGGAGTTTGAGTGGTTGGCTGTGATACTGGGGTAGCTTTTTCTTCGCCGGTGTTTTGTTCCTCGCCGGTGGTGGTTGCAAGATATGGTTCGTTGTTAATGAGAGCGATGATGCGGTCGAGAATTGGAGTGCTGACAGTTTTCTTGAAGCTCGGAGTGCGTGGAATTTGTGCGACAGTGGTGATTCCTTCGGTGGTTGGGAGACGGACAGCGCCAGAAAGATATTTTAGACCGAGTTCCGGGTCTTTCTTTAATTTTGTGCCAAAATCATAGTTTCTTGAAGTGGCGGAAGCACAGGTGATGACGAGATCGCGCAAGCCACACGAGAGATCGACCGTGGCTGGTTTGCCGCCGTTTTCTTGGACGATAGCCTTCATTTCAGTTAGAGCGGAGTTGATGAAATCATCAAAATCAGTGGAACCGTAAGTGAGACCCCAATAACCAGAGCCGATGGCATAGATGTTTTTCAGGGCGCCGCAGATTAAAACGCCAACATTGTCGGTTGTTTCGTCAAATTCAAGCCAAGAAGTTTTGAAAAGTTCTTTGACGAGCGGACTGGTTGCAGTGAGGACAGCAGGATGTTTTTGCATCAAATCGGCAGCGAATGCTCCGCCGGAAAGAATCGAGAAATTTGCTCCCCAAGGTTTGAATGAGGCGTCTGTGAGAAAGCCTTTTGAGGCACAAATTAGAGGTTTGTCGTGCGGGAGAAAAAGCATTAATTTCGGAGCGGCGTGGGACGGACAAGCGAGGATGTTGATTTCGCTGTTTGTGGTGGCTTCGGTTAGGCCTTTCTCGGGATATTTTACGGGATCGTAATATTCGACGGTGTGGCCGTTTTCTTCAAGAATTGCTCCGAGCGCAGTACCAAATACACCTGCGCCAAAAATAGTCGTCTTCATAAGATTATTGTATCACATTCTGCTTAAGTTTAGCAAAGAAAACCCGCCCTAAAGTTAGGACGGGCGGCGTAGAAGGATTAATTTTCTGAACTAAGACAAGGGTTTTTGCGAAAAGCTTGCGCAAAACGAGTGATTGCGGTGATATTTTCTTTCGCGATGTTATTTTTCTCCTCGATTTCTTGATACTGTAATTCGCTGTAATATGGTCCGGGTTCATCCGGACGAACATCAGTACTCAAAAAGAAACAAGCAACTGCATCGTCGGTTAAATTGGCGACGGTGTGGGGCATGATTCTGTGCGAGAGGTCGAGATGAGAATCGGGGCAACAGCGTTTGAATTGGCGTGCGAGATTGCGAGCGTGATGAAACGACTCAGCGACTTCGCCATGACAAATCCAAACTTTTTCGTCCGCATGGTAAGCATAGTCGCGGAAGGTGGCGGCGAGATGATTGTAGACACCGTGATTTCCACGAAATTTGCCACCGTCGTAATTGACGGGACCAGTACGTGGGACGTAAATCAGGTTGTTCCAGCGCTTCTCTTTTGGTTCAACGAAAAAGTGAGCGATGTGATTCGCTAAAAATTGGGTATACGCAAGCAGTTCATCGTGAATGCGAGGCTTCTTATTGATAAAATTAACAAAAAGCGTGACGAACATTCCTAATCCACCGGAAAAACATGATGTATTGAAAATTAGGATGCGATCTTTAGCATTTAAGCTCTTATCTTTTTCGTCGAGGAGTTCGGCGACGTCGCTTATTGTGTCATTAATGATTGAAAGTGACGGGGCAGTGCCGACAAAAAGGATAAATTCTTTTCGCTTGAGTAGAGTTCGTACTGGGGTTTCAAGCTGGTTGATAGTTGCCATAAATGGAATTGCCTCGACACCTAAACGTGATAATTCTTCGCTACCTAGACAGCAGCTATCATCAGTGACGATTTGGCAATTTTCTTGGGTAAATTTTAGCTCTCCCATAACTAATTCCTCCTTTTAATGTGCGATTTGAGCGTATAGCTCCTACTCTTTTATTATAGCACAGATTGAGGAAAAAGTCAATATGTTTATGGTTTTTGGCTATTTTTAGGAGGTGAATGAGAGACAGGCAAGGCTTTCGATGTGTGGAGTGTGGGGGAAGAAATTGAAAGCTTCGAGCGAGTTGAGCTTTGCGCCGGAATTTATGAGAAGTTCGAGGTCGCGGACTTGAGTGATAGGATTGCAAGAGAGGTAGATGATTTGTTTTGGTTTTATCTCAATTAGTTGTTCGATTAGTTTTTTATCGCAGCCGGCGCGAGGCGGGTCGAGAGTAACGATTTCATCCGGTTCGATATAGTCTAGGACGTCTTCGGATTTGGCGAGAATTGGGGTTGCGGTTGGGATACTTTTACAGTTTGCTTCGAGCTCTTTGAAAGCGGATTTATCGACTTCGACAAGTGTGAGGTTTCTGTCTCTGGCGACAGAAAGACCGATAGTGCCGACGCCGGAATAGAGGTCAAGGACTTTCTTTGCAGGCGTTTTTTTGATGAGGTCTTTGATGCGAGTGAGGACGAGTTCATAAGTTTTGAGGTTGATTTGGAAAAAACCATTTGGGGAATAGGTGTAGGTTTGGTCGAGTATTCTATCTTCGAGATTTTTGAAGGTCGGATGAGGTTTTCGCTTTTCAAAAAGTCCGCCAGAAACTTCGCCATTTTGGTTAGAGCGAAGGAGGAGGCTTTGATAATTTCTGGCTTCGGTGCCGGTTCTATTGAGGTCTTCGACGATTTTTTGGGCTGCTTCGAATATTTCTGGTCGTTCAATAGAGCTGTTTTTGATTGGCATTTTGCCGTGTGAACCGCGCGGGTGGATTGCGAGTTCGATTTTTTTGGTTTCGAAGTCGTAATAGAGAGAATATTCCATTTTGTTGCGGTAGTGCCAAGTGTTTGGGCTTTGGTGGAATGGAATTTTTTCGTGCCAGAGATTATGGAAAAGTTCGGTCATGATAGCGGTTTTCTGTTCCGCTTCAAAATCGTCGGTCATGATTTGCCATGGAGAAGTTGCGAGATATTGCGCGTCTTTCGGAACGATGCGGGAGCTAGCGGTTTTTTCGAAAGTCTCGGCGATGCCTTCTTCAAAGCTGGATTTTTCTTTGATTTTTAGATAAGAAAGAACTTTTTCGCCAGGGAGAGTGTTCCAGAGGAAGATTTTCTTTCCGCTTTCGAGCGTGCCAATTCCCTGCCCAGTCGGGGCGAGCTTCTCGATTTTTAGAGGTATTTCGAGAGAAATTTTTTCGCTGAGATTGCGATTTCGATGTTTTCGTGACATTTTATATATTTTAACATGATTTTTGAAAATTTCAAAATTAGTGATGGTTTTTGGTTTTGCGGTATGGTTTTGGACGATTTTAACGGGGGTGGAAGGGTGAAAAATGACATTTTATAACAGTTATAGTTATTTGTTTTGCTTTGTGTTTATGGTTTTCTTCTCTGTTAGAAAACACTTATGCTTGCGTAATAAAATAATTTTGATAGAATGCGGCGCTACGAAGGGAGTTTATGCGAAGAATTTTTCGGAAAGAATACATTTTGGTTTATATTTCGGTGGCGGTGTTTTTCTATGCTTTGATTTTGAATATCTTTTTTCCTTTGCAAAAAGTTTCGACGAAAAATTATAGCTCGGCGAAAACGGAAGAAACGGGACTAAAAGCGGATTTTAAAGAGGCAGTGAATGAAAATGTTTCGGAAGATGTGGCGGGGCTAGGGTTTGGGTATCTTCTAGGTGAAAAATCGGAGCTTCCGAATGGTGTTGAAGATAAAATGAAAGCGGTAGGATTGGCACATATTATTGTTGTTTCAGGGACGCACCTTTCGATTATCATCGGAGCGTCGCGGAAAGTTTTTGCGAAAATTTCGCGGTTTGCAGCGCTTTATTTTTCGATTTTTCTTTTGATTTTTTATATTAGGTTGATTGGCGTGACGCCATCGATTACACGAGCTTCATTTGTGGCGATTTTGTCGATTTTGGCATGGTTTTTTGGGAGAGAGCAGCGGACTTTTTGGACGATTATTTTGACGCTCGGCTTTTGTCTGGCGTACAACCCGTATTATCTGACGAATGTGTCGTTTCAGCTTTCGATGTTGGCGTATTCAGGAGTGGTGATGATTTTGCCGATTTTGATTCGATATTTTTATGGGCGAGACAAACCGAGATTTTTTGGGTCGACGATTTTATCTTCGTTGTCAGCAATTATCGCGTGTTTGCCAATACAATTATATTATTTTGGAACGTTTAATTTGATTTCGCTATTGGCGAACCTGTTGATTTTACCGACGATTCCGTATGCGATGGGATTCACATTCCTGACTGGAGTGTTTGGAATGGTTCATTTTGATTTTTTAGCAGCAGGACTCGGAAAAATTACGGAATTTATTCTTTCATATCATCTGACAACAATTTCGGAGTTAGAAAATAGATCGGAATTTATGTTTGAATTCGCAAAGAATAATCCGATTTGGCTGGTTTTTTATGCGATTATCGTGTGGTTAATAATCGTCGCGATACATAAGAATGTCAAAATAAGCGAAAGCGATGCCGGAAACCATGATAATTCCCTTGTAGCTCTCGATGAAGGAGAGGATATTATTGCTAAGTCCGTCGAGCGAAATGAAAGAGGTGAGACACCAAGCGCAAAGCGAAACTAGAAGTGCCGAAAAAATTGCGGCTTCGATGATGCGAAGAATACCAAAAATCCCGCCCCGCCCTGAGCGAAGATAGAGTAGCATCGGTAAACCCAAAACGAGAATAAGAAAAACAATGACTTCGATAACGTTTGTTGGAGCGTTTTTGATGAGTTGATGGATGCCGTCGACGATGTTTTTGCCGAATGATTCGTAGACTGAAATGCCAGCAATCACGGCGAGATGAGCCGGACCAACGTGCTTCTTTAGGAAAAAGAAGACGGCGAAGAGCAGTACTAAAGCTGCAATGATAATCATAAGCACATTATAACATATTTTGCATAAAAAAGAACCTCGGGGGTTCGAGGTTCTTTGGGAAATTTAAGCGCCAATGCGGTCTTTGCTGTTTTTGCGGGTCGCGTTGTGCTCGATATATTCGATAATTGGTGCGGCGACGTTGCGACCAGTGACGTGTTCGATGCCGAATCCAGGCGAAGCATTTACTTCGAGGATTAGTGGTCCACGTTCTGAACGCATCAGGTCGACACCAGCGATATGAAGTCCCATAGCTTTGGCGGCGCGAACGGCGATTTTCTTTTCTTCGTCGGTCAATTTGATGGAACGACCTTCGCCACCTTTGTGGAGATTAGAACGGAAATCGTCATCGAGTGATTGGCGTTGCATCGAAGCAACAACTTTACCGCCGACGACAAACGCACGAATGTCAGTGCCGGCCGATTCTTTGATGTACTCTTGGAGTAAGATGTTGGTACCATCTTCATTGTAGAGGTAGAAAGCTTGAAGGGCAGATTTAGCAGCTTTTTTCGTGTCAGCGAGGACAACGCCGTTGCCGTGAGTGCCAGTTGCGAGCTTAATAATCATTGGAACGCCGATATGGTCGAGTAGAGCATCAATATCGGTGGTGTTGCGCGAGACGAATGTGCGCGGAGTGTCGATGCCAGCCTTCGTCAAAATCTGAGCGGCACGCAATTTATCGCGAGCGCGAGTGATGGCGATTGAGCTAGAAGTAGTCCAAGTGCCTTGCATTTCGAATTGACGAACAATAGCGCAACCATAGCGAGTCATGTTGTTTGAGATGCGAGGTAAAATTGCATCAAAACTGCCGAGTTTTTTACCTTTATAAAAAACGTCAGGGTGTTTTTCGTCGAGCGAAATGTAGCAGTTTTTGTATTTAATAACGGTAACGTCATGACCGCGAGCCTCAGCTTCTTCGACGAGACGCTTGGTTGAGTAGTTCGCGTTACCGTTAGATAAAATAGCGATCTTCATAAAACTTTTCCTATTTAGACTTTTTCATATATTTTTTGTGGAATTCGTACGGATCTTCGTTTAATTCCTGATTTAGAGGTCGCGTCCTCGGATTTTTTGGTGGACGTTCAACTTCTGTTTTGCTGACGTCAACCAAGAACTTGCCGGAGATGGTCCTTCGCCCAATCAGAATTGGGAAATTATTTCGACTTCTATCAGCCAAAGTCAAGGCCGCCTTTACTGTGTGACCGTCGATTTTGATTGGCAGTGTGGTACGGTAACGAATCTGTTCGTTGCCGTTACTGCTTCTAATGACGGATACGGTGTATTCTTTACTTTTTAGGACCTCACCAGTATAATAAGGACTTTTTGGCGCGAAAAGTTTAAAGGTCAGGGTTCCATCTTCTTTGACTACGATGTCCGAAGCCCAGATTGAAGAAGAATCTGCCCCTGTGTCAATCTTTGCGGGAATTCTCTCTAATTTACCAATCGAAACATACTCGGTTGAACCGATCACCCCGAGATTTTTCGTTCCCTGATTGATTGACGCTATTTGTGCCATAATTCAATTATATCATATCTGATGAAAAATGTCAATCTGGATAAGCTTATTTTTATGGGAATTTTGGATACAAAAAACGCCCAAATTTTTTGGGCGAGATTTGCTAGTTTGCAGAAATTCGCGAGATTGCGGTATTCTAAAATGCGTCGATTGTATTTACGGTTCTTCCTGAGTAATAATCCTCGACGATTAGTTTAGTACTCAGTTCGGCATTGCGTATTTTATATCTGGCGGTGCCGGAACTGTCTCGGACGACCATATAGGAGCCAAAACCATTCTCGATAGTCATATCGCCATATATAAAAACGCCGCTCCGAAGCAACGCTTCTTTAATTGTGCTCAAATGTACCTCCGTTTGTTTAAAATAGTATAGCACGGTTGGTCTAAAAAAGAAAATACTTAAGGTTAAATGCCGAGAGATTTGTCGGAGAGTGCGTCATCGTTGAATGGTTTGCCGAGTTTTTGAATCATGGTGATTGGAGTTTGGATTTCGTTTAGGTATTCGGTCAAAGCGCGCTCATCGATATTACCGGAATCGGAGAAGGAATAGGTATTTTCGCGATTGTTTTCTTCGCTGTCGGAGCGAGCCGAAGGGCAGTCAGCTTCAGGAAGCGAGCAATCGAGATAAATATCGCCAGATTTGTGATAAACATAAAGCGAGACGGTGCTGGTCGCAGCGGCGATTGCAATCGACAGCACGCCGAGGATGATGAGATTTTTTCCGCCTCTATTCATTTTCGCTCCTTGGGTTGTTACGAAGATTTTTGACAGTACTTACGTGTTTTTCGATGATGGATTTGAGTTCTTCGACGGATTTTGCAACCTCGGTGCGTTTATTGCGGACAGATTGGAGGCGGTGATAGAAAGAATCCGGATTGTTTACGCAATCGATATTTAAGAGCTCTTCAAATTCTTGGCTATAAGAGATGAAAAGCTGGTTAAATTCGGTGCGAGCTTCGGCGTAATCAGTCTGGGTAGTGTTTAGATCAGAGTTGAATTGATTGTTTTTCAAGAAGCGGACGTTTAGCGGGGTGATGAAATTGTTTGAGATGGTCTGGAAGGAACTGCCAAGAGAGACGCGAGTGTTTTTGTCGGAATTTTGGACGCGTTTCAGAGATTGCTTGATAGAAGAACATTTTGTGCTGATGGAATCTTGTTTTTCTTTTGGAGTGGTAGCACTTTCTTCGGCGAAAGTGGAGAAAAACGGCAGCATGGAAAAAGAAAAAACTGCTAAACATGCAAATATAACGAGTTTTTTCCTCTTTATCATAAAGTTATTATAGCAAAGATTAGTTAAAGAGACCACGTTTTTTCGTGCCGTTTTTGAATTCTTCGAGAATTTCGCGCTGCTTTTTCGAGAGTTTAGTCGGAGTGTCGACGTAAACTTCGACGATATGCGGACCACGGTCGCCATCAGTACGGAATGGAACGCCATGCCCGCTGAGTTTGAATGGAGTGCCGGATTGGGTGCCGGCGGGGATTTTCATTGTCACCATACCATCAACCGTTTCGACTTCGATTTCACAACCGAGAGCAGCGTCAACCATTGGGATATGGACTTCGGAAAGAATGATGCGTCCATCACGAGTGAGAGTTTTGTGTGGTTTGACGCGGATTTGGACGTAAAGATTGCCTGGTTCGCCACCTTTTTCTGGGGCAGGTTCGCCACGACCGGCGATACGGATAGCTTGACCATCGTCGATTCCGGCAGGGATTTTAATTTTGATGTCTTTACCATTAACGTTAACAGTCTTTGTCACGCCGAAAACAGCTTCTTTGAATTCGATTGTGACGCTGGTTTGGAGGTCGCGACCGCGATTTTGACGTGCGAACGGACGACCATTAAATGTGCCGCCACCAAACATTGAAGCGAAAATGTCGCCGAGGTCAAAATCTTCGAAATTAACATTCTGGCCATTGAAAGAATATGAATAAGAGGCGCCTTGGCCAAATGGATTGCCGCCACCAAATGGATTTCCACCACCGCCAGCTCCACCGACACCAGCTTTGCCGAATTGGTCATAATGAGCGCGTTTTTGTTTGTCGGAGAGAACTTCGTGGGCTTCGTTAACTTCTTTGAATTTTTTCTCGGCTTCTTTGTCTCCAGGATTGCGGTCGGGATGGTATTTTAAAGCGAGCTTTCTATAAGCTTTTTTGATTTCATCATCGGAGGCGTTTTTATTTACGCCGAGAATATCATAATAAGATTGTTCTGACATAATATATATTATATGCTACTAGCACTCAAAATGCAAGAGTGCCAAAAAATAACCCCGTATCTAGGGGTTATTTTTTGAAAGACTCTAGCGATCTTCTTTGCCGTCCTCGAGCATGTCGTTAGCGCGACGAATCATTTCTTCAAATTCGTCAGTGCGAATGACGTAGACTGGTTTACTGCCTTCGGCAGCGATATTAGTGTGACGTTCTGGCATTTCACCAACATTTTTCTCGTCATCGATAGCAAAACCGAGGTACTGAAGTTTTTGACAGACCATGCGGCGAATTTCGTCGGAGCGTTCGCCGATAGTTGCGGTAAAGACGATAGCATCGACGCCACCGAGCGAAGCGGCCATTTGGCCGATTGCGGATTGGATGCGGTAAACATAGAGCGCGTGAGCGAAAGTTCCTTTTTTGTCGCCTTCATCGCGGAGGTGGATGATTTCGCGCATATCATCAGATTGGCCGGAAACACCAAGTAGACCGCACTGTTTATTCAAGTATTTCTCAAGAGCTTCGTCAGAAGCGATTTTAAGATTACGTTTCAAGGCGAGAGCGGCAGCTGGATCGATTGAGCCGCAGCGTGTCGACATCATAAGCCCCTCGAGCGGAGTGTAGCCCATCGTGGTGTCGTGGGACTTACCGTCAAAGACTGCAGTTAAGCTAGAACCAGAACCAATATGGCAAACAATGAGTTTTTCTGGAAGGATTTCGGCAGATTTCATGTAGTTGACGATTGAGCCAACGGAGAGACCGTGATAACCCCAACGTTTGATATCGTATTTTTCGGCAGCATCTTGGTCGATGGCATAAGCTTTCATGAGTTCTGGGCGAGAATTATGGAAGCCAGAATCGGAAATTGTTAAGATTGGAGTGCCTTTGAATGATTTTGTGAAATGTTCGATTTCGCCTGCGACAACAGGAACGTGAAGTGGAGCTTTTTTCTTTGCGTCTTCGAGCTCTTTCAAACATTCTTCGTCAACGAAATGGTCGTGCGAGAAGTATTCGCCAGGAGCGGCGACGCGAGCAAGGATAGCGTCGAGTTTTGAGACACCGCCGAGATAGCCCTCGTTGGTTAAGATTTCTTCGATGTTTGCGACAGTCGAAGTGAGTGATTTGAAATCGGTCTTAATTTTTTTCTTTGTGTCATCTGCGCGTTTTAAGGTGCAGACGATTTCTTTGCCCTCAAATTCAAAATGGAGCGAACAAACGAGTTCAGAACCTTTGTAGAGAGCGTATTTGCGTGAAGAACTTCCAGGATTCGTAATCAGAATCAGGCGATCGTTATTCATTTTTTCTCCTATTATTAACTTCTTTAATTATAACACAAAAAGGCTTAAAAATCTCTTAAATTGAGGTTAAAAATTATTCGTAGCGCAGAGCGTCGATTGGGTCTTTTTTGGCAGCTTTTAAGGCTGGGGCGGTGCCAGCAATGAAAGCAATCAACATGATCATGATGACGATTGGAATGATGACTTCAGGCGTGAAGCTAACGAGGTTGAAAGTCGGGAATGGACTTAAGAATCCGCCTTCGGCGTGGAGTACGGTGTTAGCGCTATAGCCGATAATCATCGATGCGGCGATGCCGAAAATCGAACCCCAGAATCCGAGAGAGATAGCTTCGATTGAGAAACTAAGGAAGATTTTTAGGCGGCTCATGCCGAGAGCTTTCATTAGGCCGATTTCGCGAGTGCGTTCCTGGACAGACATGAAGAGAGTGTTGATGATGCCGATAGCAGCAGCAATTAGCGCAATGATGCCGAAGATATTAAAGACGGCGAGAATGACATCAAAGAAAGTACGAATCATGCCAACAGTATCGTCGACAGTGATGAAGTTGTAGCCGGAGCCGATTTCTTTGAAAGCGGCGCGGATGTCTTCAATTTTTGCTGGGTCGACGTCACCGACAGCAAAGACTGTGGCGAGTTGTTCTTCTGGGATACCTTCGTTGATTAATTCGTATAATCTCGCGTCGAGAGCGCGATTGATGTGTAAATCTCCGTCCATCGTGAGTACGCCTGGCGCTTGGACGCCGACGATTTTGGCTTTGACGATGGCGAGACAATCTGATGAAGTGTAGCATTTTAGTGTTTGTTTTGCTGTGATTTCAACGGTTTTATTGAGTGCATCTTCAGCAGAACCGAGGCCGAGAGGTTTGAGCCAGTCTTCATTGATGATGATTTCGTATTCAGTCTCAGTCTCGTCATCAGTCATGCGTCCGGCAGACAAATCAACATTCATGGTCGAGGCCGGGAAGTATTCGAGCGAGACATTATATTTTTTCTCGGCTCCTTCAAGACGCATCCATTCAGTTGTGAGAACGTGAAAAACTTCGAGATTTTTTACGCCATCGACTTTTTTCATGGCTTCAAAATCTTCGTCGGAAATCACAGCGGACATCATACTGCCAGTTTTTTCATTATATTCGGTGACTTTTTCGCCGCTCTGCATCATGGCGGCGACTTGTTCTGACGCGGCAGCCGGCATGACTTCGATGAAGCCGTCTCCACCAATCGAGCTAACTTGTTTGTCGATAAAATCGTTGACGCCGGCGTTGATAGCAGAGTTTAAGATGATAGTAAAGCTACCAACGAAAATTGCGAGAATAGTAAGGAATGTGCGAACTTTGTTTCGAAGAAGATTTTTGTTTGCAGTGGTGATCAAATCTGAAGTTTTCATTATCTATCCTCCTTCATGCCTTCTCTGATTGCGGTACGACGAATATAGCCAGCTTTTTGTTTCGATTCTTTAACAATTTCGCCGTCAACGATGCGAATTTGGCGATCGCAAAGTGCCGCAAGGTCTTCGTCATGAGTGACGATAATAAGAGTAGTTCCCTTCTTATTTAAACCAAAAAGTAAATCGATAATTTTCTTTCCGGTGCCGGAATCGAGGTTGCCAGTTGGTTCGTCGGCGAAGATAATTTTTGGATTATTAACGATTGCGCGAGCGATGCAGACACGTTGTTTTTGTCCGCCAGAAAGATTTGTTGCTTTGTTCTTGGCTTTATTCTCGAGATCTACGATATCAAGAGCTTTTAGAGCTAATTTTTTGCGTTTAAAACGGCTGATTTTACCAATTTTTAACGGGAGCAGGACGTTTTCGAGCACAGAATCGTTGGCGTTCATGAAAAATTGTTGGAAGACGAATCCAAAATATTTATTACGTAGACGATTTAATTTTTTACCCTTTAATTTGTTTGCGTTAATTCCGAGCACTTTAATAGTTCCGGAAGTTGGTTTGTCGAGAAGTGCCATGAGGTGCATCAAAGTTGATTTGCCAGAGCCAGATTTTCCGATAATCGCAACCGATTCACCCGGGAAGATTTTTAGATTGATATTATCGAGCGCTTTGAAAGCAGTGCTTTTTTTGCCGTAAGTTTTTGATAAATGGCTGACTTCGATCACTGGGAAAGATTCGGCAACTTTTTTCCCTGCCGGAGTAGCTTTGAGATTTGAAGTTTTCATACAGTATATATTATAGCACTATTTGAGGAGCGAGAAGGCTTTTTCGAGCTGTGGGTCTTCGCCTTTGTTGATTTGCTCGTAAGTGCGTTCAACTTCGACGTCTGGAGTGATGCCGGTTTTGTTGATGCCGGTGCCATTTGGGGTATACCAGTGAGCAGAAGTGACTTTTAAGAGCGAGCCATCGTCTAATGTTAATAGGCTTTGGACGACGCCTTTGCCGTAGCTGGTTTCACCGACAACAGTGGCTTTTTCATAATCTTTTAATGCGCCAACGACGATTTCTGAAGCAGAAGCGGTGGTTTGGTTGATTAAGACGATAGTTTTTATGTCTTTCAAAATAGCGGAGCCGCGGGTGGCATAGAGACTGCTGCTGCCGGAGACTTTCGACTGTTGCCCGAGAACTTTATCACCATCAAGCCAAAGACTGAGCATGGTTTGAGCGGCATTAACATAGCCGCCACCGTTGTTTCGAAGGTCGACGATTATGCCTTTGACGTTTTTGTCGACAGCTTCTTTGGCGAGGTTTTTGACGAGTGTGCCGGTGTCTTTTGAAAAACGATAGACTGAGAGAATTGCGATGTTATCTTTATATTCGATGTCGGCAGAGACGTTGTTGATTTTTTCACGTTTCAATTCAAAGTCGAGTTTTTTATTGTTTCTAACGACGGTGAGTTTAAGGGTAGAACCTTCTGCACCACGAAGTTTTTGGGCGACAGTTTCGACGTCTTCTTGCCAGACTTCTTTGTCGTCGATAGCGTAGATGATGTCGCCAGCAAGGATGCCAGCGCGGCGAGCCGGGTTGTCTGGAAGCGTGCGGATGACACGAACATAGTCTTCACGTTTAGCAACAGAAACGCCAATGCCGGCTTCGTCAATGTTACCAGAAAGAGCGTCTTGGTAATCGGAAGCTTCTTCGGCGGTCATGTATTCAGTATAAACATCGCCAACGGCTTCAACCATGCCTTTTTTAGCACCTTCGACGAGCGTTTCTTT
The DNA here is from genome assembly GCA_017480035.1 of Candidatus Saccharimonadota bacterium. Classification (GTDB taxonomy): domain Bacteria; phylum Patescibacteriota; class Saccharimonadia; order Saccharimonadales; family Saccharimonadaceae; genus Nanosyncoccus. Next base: position 144,619 of record JAFVBJ010000002.1, read on the forward strand.
GTCGATGTCGCCGTCGTAATTTTCTTTGAGCGAATTATAAAGGGTCTGGACGGATTTTAAGTCGAGTGAATCAGTTGAGTTTTTAAAACCGAGATATGGTTTAAAACCGGAGAAAATTCCTTCCCAGTTTAAGCCAATATAAAAACCAATCGCGAGTGTTACTAGGCAGCCAACAACGGTTGTGCCGAGTGTAACTTCGGTGATTTTTTTGTGCGGTTTTTGAGTTTCTTTGTCTTGCAGTTTATCCATTATTTTATTTTACCACGATTTAGGAGAAATGAATGAACCAAAGTCCAGAAGTTGAGACGCCGATGCGGTAGCCAAAGTCACCGGCTTTGTGTGAAGCGGAAGAGTAGGAGTTGTTGTATTCAGAAAGATTGATTGTGCCGTTTGGATTAACGCCTTCGACCCACATCGCATGCCCCCATGCGCCAGAAGTCGAGATGGCAACGGAGCCAGCTTCTGGGGTATGGTCGACAGTATAGCCGAGACGGCGAGCAGTGTTGTGCCACTGATTAGCGTTGCCCCAAGCGGAGATACGGATGCCATAGCGCTCAAAGACTTTCCAACCAGTGTAGCTGACGCACTGGCAGACATAACCGCCATAGAAACTATATTTCAAGTTGTCTTGCGGACAGTTGTTGCGTTTCGGGTAGGTGTTCGTACCATCGCCGATAGCACCGGTGCTGTTAGCTTTGCGGATGGCTTCAGCGATTTCAGCTTCCTTGACTTTACGAGCGGCAGCTGATTCGGCGGCATAGGCGGCTTCGTTGGCACGATAAACGGCAACGAGTTCCTCTTCGCGACGTTTAGTTTCTTCGATAGCTTGTTGTTGAATTTCTTGATCGGCAATTACGCGATCAACCTCTTTTTTCTGAGCTTCGAGGTCTTTTTTCAGGCTTTCGACCATCTGGGTTGCGAAACTGATTTGGTCGCGAGTTGAATCGAGACGAGTTTGACGTTCGGCGTAGTCGGAAATCGAGTTGGACGATGCAAGCACCATTAATTCGTCAGTATCGCCTTCGAGATACATACTAATAATCATGTCGGCGAGAGCATCTTTTTGGATTTCAAGTTTTTTTGTGTTTTCTTCGATTTGTTTTTGGAGATCTTCGGCTTTCGCACGGTTTGCAACAATGCGAGCTTGGTACATTCTGATTTCTTCGTTCAAGCGGTTAATTTCGCCATCGAGCGTGTCAGCTTCTTTGGCTGCATTGTTAGCTTTTTCAGAAGCTTCCTTTTCAGCTGCTTCGGCTTCCTTACAACGGTCGGTTGTACACCAGCTAACTGCAAGCGTATCGACGGAGCTGATGATGCCATAAAAAGTGCTGGCTGTGACGACGGTTGCGGTCAAGCCGGCAAGGAGACGTTTACTGAATTTTTCTTTTGAGGTTTTCATTTTGGGATACTCCTAATACTATTATAGCATTAGCGGAATCAGTGTCAACTATTTAGAAATGAAACTTAGAATTTTTTGAGGTATTTCTTAATAGCGAGACGAGCGGAAATGAGTGTGATGATGATACCGGTGCCAATCAGGACGATGAAAAGTAGGACAATGTTCTTCGGGTCGGCGAGGAATTCATTGACGGCATCGACAGAAATTTCGTAGGCTTTCAGATTTGGCGCGAGCGCGTTGTAGCTAATAAGACCGATTGTGCCGGCGATGATGCCAGCTGCGATACCGGAAATCATAGCTTCGACGAGGAATGGACCGCGAATGAAACTGTTGTCAGCGCCAACAAGTTTTTCCATATAGATTTCTTCAGAGCGGCTGTAGATTGCCATACGGATTGTGTTGAAAATTACGAGAGTCGAGATGATAATGAAGAGAATTGAGAGAGCGCCGCCGCCTTTAGTGGCAATATTAGCCCAACTGGAAATGGTAGCGATAGCGGAGCTATTCGTGTCGTAAGTCGGAGCTTTATCTTTATCTTTGCTGATGTTTTCTTGGAATTCTTCGTCAGTATTGACAATAGTTTTGATGCCGTCGAGATTATCTGTGTCGTAGACTTTGATACGCATGGCGGCAGGTTGTTTCTTGATGAAAACTTCTTCACCAACGATGTCGATGGTGTTTAACATGTTTTGGTCATCTTTGGTGACGTATTCTTGTTTTAGCTTTTCAAATTCTTCTTCGGAAGTTGAATATTCGACGGATTTGACGTTGTCGTTTTGCTTTAAGGTGCTTGCCATGCTGGCGAGATCGGATTTACTGGTGCCAGGCTCAAAGAATACGGAAATATCAATTTTTTGGCGCATAGCGTCGGCGGTCGAATTTAAGACTGCACCAGCAACGACTGTGGCGAGAAGAAGAATGAGTGTGAGCGAAGCGACGATAGTTGCGGTGATTGAAAGCCAAATGTTGCGCCCAAAACCGATTGCGCCATACTTAAAAATACGACCGAGTTGACGGAAAAAATGACGATTCGTACTTTTTATCATCGATTTTAGGCGACTGGTGGTTTTTGCTTTGCTCATTGGATTAATTTCCTTTTTCTCGGTGGATTTTCTTTGCCGGCATTATTTACGCGGCTGTCTTTATAGAGGTAAGTTTCAGGATGTAAGTGGCCTGGTTGTGGCAGAGAGATGCCATCGTTGTCGCCGTCGAGACGGTAAATGCCGTGATCTTTTTGGTCGGAGACCATTTTGCCGTCACGCAGAGTAATCACGCGTTTTTTCAAGTGATTGACAGCGTTGGCGTCATGAGTTGTGACGAGAACAGTTGTGCCGTAATCATTGATTTTTTGAAGCAGGTCGAGAATGCCGCGTCCGGTTTCGACGTCGAGGTTGCCGGTCGGCTCATCTGCGATTAAGATTTTTGGTTGACGAGCGACGGCGCGAGCAATCGAGGTACGCTGTCTTTGTCCGCCGGAAATATTGTCCGGGAATTTATATGCAACATCGGTCAGTTCGACGAGGTCGAGGACTTTCGGGACGGTGCGTTCGATTTCGCGATTGCTCATTCCAGCAATTTCGAGTGCGAAAGCGACGTTTTCATAAACGGTACGAGTCGGGAGAAGCTTGAAATCTTGGAAAACAACTCCGATACGACGACGATAATGTGGGATGTGGCGTTTTTTAACGTAATCAAGATCGATACCGCCGATGATGATTTTGCCGTCGTCTGGGATTTCTTCTTTGGTAATCATTTTAATCAAAGTAGACTTGCCGGCGCCGGATTTTCCGACTAAGAAAACGAATTCGTTTGCTTCAATATGGAAAGAAACGTTGTCGAGAGCAGGGTGCTTATCTCTAGGATAAGATTTCGTGACATGATCGAACAATATCATGAATATATTTTAACATAAGAAAAATAAAAATACAAAAAATAGCATCTCTGCGGTAGCGCTCCGGGGTTCGCTCCGCTCACGTCCCAGGGCGCTAGCCCAAGTCTTACTACCGCAGAGATGCTATTTTTTGTATTTTTTATTCTTTACCTAAAATATATTCAAGGTATGAGTCGATGAAGCCCTGAATTTTGCCGTCAAGGACCGAGTCGGCGTCGGTTTCTTCGTATTTTGTACGAGTATCCTTGACTAGTTTGTATGGCTGGAGAACGTAATTTCGGATTTGTTGTCCCCATTTGGCAGATTCACCAGCACGAAGCTCGGAAAGACTCTCGGCTTTTTGTTCGAGTTTCATCTGGACGAGTTTTGCTTTCAAAATTTCCATCGCAGTGTCTTTGTTTGCGTGTTGGCTGCGTTCATTTTGGATGGCGACAACGATGCCGGTTGGAAGATGTGTAATACGGACGGCGGAGTCGGTAGTGTTGACACCTTGGCCGCCGTGGCCGGAGGCGTGATAAACGTCAATGCGTAAATCTTTTTCATCGATTTCGATATTGTTTTCGGCGTTCATGACCGGGAGAACTTCAACAAGGCTGAATGAAGTTTGGCGGAGATTATCGGCGTTAAATGGGCTAAGGCGAACGAGACGATGAACGCCGTGTTCTGATTTTAGATTGCCATAAGCATTTGTGCCGGAAATCTCATAAACTGCAGTTTTGATTCCTGCTTCTTCGCCAGTTTGACGTTCGATGAGTTTTGCGGAGAAATTATTTTTTTCAAAAAAACGAAGATACATGCGTTCAAGCATACCTGCCCAATCCATCGCTTCAGTGCCACCAACGCCGGCGGTAATGCGAAGAATTGCATCGCTCGAGTCGAATTCGCCGGTAAATCGGAGCGCTTTTTTGAGCTTTTCGAGTTCTTGCTCCATCGCGAAAAGTTGAGAATCAATTTCGGCTTCTAAATCTTTTTCGTTCAGTGCGATAATTTCGGCGAGGTCGGAACTTTGGGTTTTTAACATTTGCCACGGATGAATTTCATCTTCAAGGCGAGAGAGTTCCATGTTTTTGTTTTTAGCGTCTTCGGGATTTTTCCAAATATCAGGATTTGTGACGATTTTTTCGAGCATGGAAAATTTCTCGATTTTCTCATCGAGTTTTAATTTTGTCCAAGCATCATTCAAATTTTCCGCCAGATTTTTCAGGCGTTTTTCGTTTTCGTTCATATCTTCTTAATTATATCATATTAGGGAAAAATTTGACGCCGAGAGTGATGAGCGCGGTGAGAACGAGATAGCTAACGGCGGATTTTGGCTTGAATTTGTTGTTGCCGGAGATGACGAGATAGAAGATGAATCCACCCAGGATTTTAGTGATGATTTCTGGCGTGAAGCTAAAATTATTGATAGTCTCGATAGCGCCTTCAATTCCCTGCCCGGTGTAGAGTGCGGGAAGAAGACTGACGCTGGCGTAGCGAATGAAATCACGCGTAGCGGAGCGCCCGAGATATGCAATATAACCAGTGATGATGCCGGCGATGATTGCAGGAATGATAAAATAGCCAAAATTGTCGATAAAATACCAGTCACCATTCCCTTTGACGACTTCGGAGGTATAGTAAGTGGCGCCAGTGACGAGCAAAGTGATTGTAGCGACAATGACGGAATCTTTTGCCCAGCGTCGGATTGGGAGATTGAAAGCCATCAAGAAGGCAGGTAGAAGCCAAATAATCTTCGTTTCAACTAAAAATTGCCAATCTTCTGGTAAATATTTGCCGGCGATATGGGTCAAAAGTCCAAAAAGGATGCCAACAACGATTGATTCGAGGATTTTTCTCATGCTTATATTTTATCACGGGTTGAAATATTTAGAAAATAGTGGTAGAATTATATGGTATTAGGCCGTCGCCAAGTGGTAAGGCAATGGGTTTTGGTCCCGTCATTCGCAGGTTCGAATCCTGCCGGCCTAGCCAAGCGTAAGCTTGATTTTTTTATGGTTTTGTGATATAATAATAGGTAGGAGTATTGGCTACACGCCAAAAGGTGCACTCCTGTACTTTTAAATTTCTGTTCGCACATAATAGATGAGGAGGTGGTATGAATGCAACAGAAAACGATTACTTGTCAACAGATGGTGAAAGCCATCAGGGATGCCGTTCGAAAGGAGGCGAAGAACCAGAGCGTGTTTGTTCCGGGGGCAATTAAGATTTCTTTTATGCCCGCCACGAAAGAAGCCGATGATTTTCTCGGTGGATTTTCAGATAAAGGCGACGATGCGATGTATGAATTTAGCTATGCGCTGTTTCCGGAGCTTGATTTCATGACGAAAGTTTCAAGTGATTATGCGGAAATCCACGTGAAGAAGAAAAAACTTCTGACGGGAAACCAAACTGAAGGCGCAACTGAACGCGTCTACATTTGGGACGATTTTCTTGACATCACGGTACGCGTTTTTGGGGCTGATACAAAAGGCTTGACGCTTGCCAGAGCTGCGCACGGAGCAATTGAACCGTTCTTTTCGGAGCGGAGTGTTGATTTTTCAGTTACGTTAGATGATAGGAGGGGAAATTTATGATCACGTTTACACGGCAGGAGCTTGTGCTCTCAATACTCTATGCAACACGGGAGAAGGCAAAAGATGTTTCAAAGCAACTTGATGGAGTTTTGCGCTTGGCGCTGATTCCGCAGACATTGGATGCTGACAACTGGCTCGGCGGACTTTCGAAGTTTGAAAAGTATGCAAACGTTGGTTTTGGGTGCACGAAGATTCAGAACACTGACATCATGACTTATGAGTTTGCTTTTGCAACAAAAGAAGGTCATGATGGCGGATGCGGATATCCATCCGATATGACGAAGACACATACGTTGAGAGTTCAGGCTAAGACCGACGAAGATACATTCGACGATTTTCTGACACTGACAGTTTGTGTTTTTGGCTCCGGCGACTCCGAATATGATACTGCTTGCGCGAAAGCAGCGATTAAGGAGGCGAAGAAATGCTTTGGCGGCGAAACTTTCGCCACAATCCCGGTGATTTAATCAAATGTTGATAAAAAAGCTCGGATTCTTTCCGGGCTTTTTGCATTTTTAAATAGATTATGTTAAGATAAGCATAAGCGAAATAATAGTATGAATATATAGAAAGGTAAAAATGGCAACTAAAAAAGCTACCACAAAAAAGACGACAAAGAAGACGGCTGTGCGAAAAAGTGTACGTCCTGCCAAAAAGGCCGCAGCGAAAAAACAAAAATATGAAGGAAATGCATATTTTTTGGGTGGACTAGCGATTGCGCTCTGTGCTGCAGGTGCATTTATCGTTTTGGCGCTTGGCGTCGGCAGTATGATTCGCTATTAGTTTAGGAGAAAAATGCGGCTATTTGTCACTAGGCATGGCCAAACTGATTGGAATCTTGAGCGCAGACTGCAAGGCTGGGCAGATAATCCGATTAATGAAACTGGCATAAAACAAGCACTTTTGCTTCGCGAACAGATTCGTGAGATTCCTTTTGATATTTGCTATTCATCTTCCCTTTTGCGTGCGGCGACAACGGCGCAGATTTTAATGGGTTATAAGAAAAATAGTGACGGAGCTAAGCCGATTTGTCCGATTCGATATGATAAAAGGATTCGCGAGCGCGGGTTTGGCAAGATTGATAGTCTAGTCGAAACTGAAGTGCGAGATTTTGTTTACCATGAATCATGGGATCTCGATCTTAATTCGGGAAAATTTGGAATTGAGCCAATTCGGACGATTTATAAGCGCGTGTATGAATTTTATCACGAAGAAATTCCGAAAGTAAAAGCGGAATTTGGTGATGATGCGACGGTTTTGATCGTGACGCATGGCGGAGCATCGAGAGTGTTGAATTATGTGATTTTAGGTGGAGGTATGGTGCCAGACAGAAATTCGGAAGTTTGGCGAAAAGCACAGGATTTTGTGCTACATAATTGCCAATTGGTTGAATATAAGATTTAGTTTGATTTTTCTTCTTCTTTGAGCGAGGCTGGAGCTTCGAGATTGCGGTTGTCTTCAAAGAAATTGCGGAAGAAATCTTGGGAATTGTGCTCAGCGGCGTAGTCGAAATTCGATTCTGGGACAAAGAATGGGAGGTCAGCATAAAGTGGTTGCCACCAGCCTTCTGGGAGTTCAAGTGGAAGTGGGTTGCCATCTTTGTCGTATTTTTGCTCGATAACCGGGAGTTCTTTAATTTCGGCAGCTTTGGCGTTCGCATAAGCGGCGCCGTATTGACCGTTGTTGCCGTTCGGGTTGTATTGTTGCGGTGTGGCATGTTGGTCAGCGCCAGTGAAGAATTTGTTCATGCCGAGACGAGCAGAAGCTTGGACGAGGTTGGCATTGATAGTTTCGGTCTGGTAGTTGCGCTCTTGGCTAAGGTTTTGGCTGACTAGGATTGGCGGGACTTTCATGCGGTGATGATATGCGAAGCGAAGTTCATCAACCGAGCCGACACATTCGAGCGGTTTCATCACGCCGTCGATGCCGAGCAAGCCTTTGAAAGTTTCGACAAAACTTGGTTTACGGTATAAATCGATGTCTTGGAATAGGGATTGGAGAGCCTGCGGAGCGAGGAATGGACAGAAAAGAATGTAAGTGTTGGCGCATTTAGCACATTCGCCACACCAAGAAAGTTGACCATTTTTTGCGCCTTGTTTGTAGTTTGCTGAGTTGCAAGAACTGAATTTATAACCGTATTTTTGCCAACATTTGTTAACGAAAAGTTCGGCGATACGGAGTTCGGAATATTTGCGAATCGGCGAGCCGACTTTAATGTCTTCGGAAATATAGCGTTTGACGTATTCAGCCATGAGCTGCTCGGCTTCCCAGGTTTTTGACCATTGATGATTGACCGGAAGATCTCCAATCATGGAATGCGGTTCAGAACCTTCGTTACCGATGCTAGTTAGGATGATGTTTTGGTTATTTAAGATAGCTTGGATGATGGCAAGCGAAGTGTTGATATAAGTGACTGGGACGTGGCCGTTCAAGCCGCCAGTTTCGTTGAGGTGGACTTGGTCGATTCCGCGGATACAGACTGACGCGTTTTTGTTGATGAGGTTCGGGAAAATTTCGTCGATAACTGCTGGATGTGCGCCCTCTGGGTCAGATGAGATATACCATGGCGTGAAATCGATATTTGCTTCGAGGAGAAGCGTTGCGACGAGTAAGCTATCTTTGCCGCCAGATTGAAGGCTGATGATACCATCGCCACGATATGGACGAGCAGGTTCAACGTTGGTTGCGGTGGCTTTGAAGTGGGCGAGGTTGTCGCGAGTCAAACCATTTTCAAAAGCGTATTGACCAAGGCCTTCTTGGAAAACTTTGTTGAAAAAGTCGGCTTGGAAACCGTCGATTGGCTTCGGGAGATGGACAAAAGGAGTCGGGTGGGCTTTGTAATAGCTGCTGCCAATCATGATGAAGGCGAGGAACATGGCATGGTCAAGAATTTGGTTGATGCCTGGGTCATCAAGGACGTTGAATTTTTTGCCTTTGTAGGCTTCTGGATGCGGAGCAAATTTGATGGTTTCGGTGAAAATTGTGTTGTCAATTCCCTGGTAGACGAAAGTTCCAGTTAGGGTTGGTTTGTCGAAATAATAGCTTAAGAATTTGAAGACGTAATTTGACTGCTCCATTGGATTAATCATGGCAGCTGGTCTTTGATTTTGGTCTTGAGATTGATTTTGCATATTACTCCTATTTTAAATTATTGACTAAGGCCTGGAACTTTTCGCCGCGGTCTTTAAAATTTTTGAACATATCAAAACTGGCAGCGCCAGGGCTCATCAAAACGACAGGATGGGCGGGTTTTGTGACGGGGAGACAAAGGTCGTAGTTACTGCTGGTGTCTTCGACGATTTTTTCGGCATAATTTCTGGCTTTTTCGACAGCTTCTTCGAGTGAATCGGCGAGTTCAAATTTTTCAGGGTCAGAATTTTCAGCGAGGATAGTTTTTATTTCGCCAATTAGGATGACTTTTTTGAGATTTCTGGCGGTTTCGAGGCGAGTTTTATAATCAGAGAGGTCGAGATGACGGTCATATCCACCGGCGATAAGGATGGTCGGGTCGTTTTCGAAGGTCTTAATCGCGACGTCGGTGGCTGGAAAAGCGGCGGAGAAATTGTCGTCGTAGTAACGGACGCCGTTTAGTTCGCGGACAAATTCAAGGCGATGAGGCAAACCTTTAAAGTTTTTGATGCCAGATTTGATGCTTTCGAAGATATTTTCATTTTCGAGTAATTCATCGAGAGATTGGTTGAAAAAGCTTGCGACAGCGAGGAGTGCAGCTTCGGCATTTTCGACGTTGTGTTCGCCGGGAACTTGGAGTTCATTTAAGGCTTCTTGGACCTTTTTGGTGCGAGAGATAGGGTAAGTGAGCTTCTTTCCTTTACCGAGATTGCCGATGCGTTTACTGTTTTCGTTATTGTTGTAAAAAATACAACAATCCGTTTCTGATTGGAAACGAGCGATGTTGGCTTTTGCACTATGGTAATCTTCGAGGTTATAATGGCGATCGAGATGGTCTTGTTCGACGCGGAGCACGACAGCGATGTTTGGGGATTGTTCGAGATCCCAAAGTTGAAAACTACTCATTTCATAGACGACGATGTCATCCTCGGAGATTTCGTCGAGGACTTCGAGGCTTGGAGTGCCAATATTGCCAACAAGATAGACGTCGCGGGTCGGCCATTCGGAATTTTTAATGATTTCTTTTAAAATGCTGACGATAATAGAGCAAGTTGTTCCTTTGCCTTTTGTTCCGGTGACGCCGATGATTTTGGCTTTGCAGTTTTCGAAGAAATATTTAGTGATTGAAGTCCAGCTAGTATCGAGCGGGTGGACGGATGGGCTGCGAAAGACTTTGTCGTAATCTTCGAGTTTGAAAGATTTAATATCTTCATCTTTGAAATTATCAAAAATTTGGACGTGATCGCCGCGTTCAGTAAAATATTTTTTGACTGCGGTTCCTTCGACACCGCCACCGAGCACTGCAATATTCATATATTAATTATATCACTTATGTTAGAATTTTAGTCTATCTTCAAGAGAGTTTATCAGGGCTTTTTCGCAAGAGCCGACTGTGACGAAAGCATGGATGCCACTAGCGGCAAATTCGCGAGCGAGTTCGACGATGGTGGCTTTGTCGATTTTGTTGATGATATTTGGGATGTTGTCATAATTATTGACGGCACCAATCAAGAAGTAATCTTCGGCATAGGAATCGGCGATTTGGGAGACGGTTTGGGCGCCCATCTGATAACGACCGAGAGCGTAGCTTTTTGCGGCTTCGATTTCGGAATCTTCGATTTCGCCGTTTATAACTTTTACCATCTCGCGTTGAATGAGTTCGAAAAGCGGTTCGGCGGAATCTTCGTTGACTTCGCCGTCAAAGTCCCAACTGGAGTAGTTTATACTATGAGAAAGACCGGAACCCATGCCATAGACTAATCCGCGACGACGAGCTTCGCCAAAAATGCGCGAGCCCATGGTCCCGTTTAGAATGTGGTTGAGCGCGCCCATCGCCATCGACTCAGCATCAGTTAAGTGGCGCGGCGTAACAAGGCTAAATCCAAAAGTGAGATTGTTGGCGTCTTTGCGGCGGATGAGAATGGCTGGAGAAGAATGAAGTTCATCGACTGGTGCGTCGAAGCGCTCGCCCGCTTTTAAGTCCCAGCTTTCGAGCATTTTAACAATATCTTTCTTGCGTTTTTTAACTTGTCCGGCAATGATGAAACGCATGTTTTTAGCGGTGTGAGTGCGGCGATAATGTTCGCGGATATCTTTTAGTTCGATATTCTGGAGAGTGCCGAGACGCTCTTTTAAATCGGGGACGTTTTCGCCGATGGCTTTCTGGAGTCTTGGCCAGAGTAAACGAGAATAATCATTCATATATCCGGTCAATTCGGCGCGAACATTGCCTTTTTCGCTTTTTAACTCTTCCTCGTTGAATTTTGGAGAAGTGATTGCGACACGTTTCAAATCGAGGATGCGATCCCACTCAAAATCAGCACATTCGGTTTCATAGCAGACGGAAAAATCTGAAGTCCAAGCGTTGTGATAAGCGCCGTTTTTAGTGAATTCGGATTCGTAGTCGCGTTCGTTTTTATAGGCAGCGTTGGCACCGAAACTGAGATGCTCAACAACGTGAGCGATTTCGTAAACTTTTGGATTTTTAGCATAACGCATGCCACCGCGAAAATGAACTCTCGTGGTCATGACGGATGCGTTTGGGATATCGATGAGAAGTCCTCTAGCTCCGTTTTTTAGCTCGATTTCTTCAACGCTGTGTTTCATAGAAAACTAACGACGTTTGCCTTTTTTCTTATTTTGGCGTTGTTTTTTCTTCGATTTGCGAGCAGCGTTGCGTTTTGCGTTGGCAGTTTTGTTTTTGCCGGCGGATTTTTCAGATTTGAACTCGTCATCCATGTTTTCGACGCCTTTACTGACTTCGTTTACGCCTTTTTCAGTGGAGCTTTCAGCCATTTTCGTGAGTTCGGAGTCATATTCTTCGCCATCGGTTAAGTTGGCTTCGTTGGCGTCGTGGATAGTGATGGTGAGAAGTTGCTTCAAGACGATTTCGCGGAGATTTTTCTGGAGACCATCGAAGAGTTTTTGGGACTCGGCGCGATATTCAACTAGTGGGTCACGTTGACCGACGGAACGCCAGTGGATACCTTCGCGGAGATGTTGCATATTTTCGAGATGTTGCATCCAGAGACCGTCAAGCACGCGGAGGTAGACTTCGCGCTCAACTTTGCGCATGGTGTCTTCGCTAAATTCGGCTTCTTTCATCGCGTACGCTTCTTCGATAGCAGTGCGAGCGAGTTTTGCGCGGTCTTGTTCCTTTCTCATTTTGCCGATTTCATCGACTAAATCATCATCAAAATCAAAGACGGCTTTGAATTGTTCTTTGAATTTTGGATTGGCACGCGAGCTGAACATAGTTAAATCTTCAGCGGCGTCTTTCATTAAGCGTTTGATTTCGTCGTGGATGTTTTCGCCTTCAAGAATTTTGCGGCGCATCATGTAGACGACTTTACGGTGGCGGTTGATGACATTATCGTATTGGACAACGTTTTTACGGGAGTCAAAGTTGAAACCCTCGATGCGTTTTTGGGCGGCTTCGAGAGTTTTTGTGACGGAACGATTTTGGATTGGAGTGTCTTCGTCGACACCGAGACGTTGCATTAAAGCAGCGATGCGGTCGCCTTGGAAGATGCGCATGAGGTCGTCTTCACAGCTCACGAAGAATTGAGTGGTGCCTGGATCGCCTTGACGTCCGCCACGACCACGGAGCTGATTATCGACGCGGCGAGAATCATGACGTTCGGAACCAATCACGACGAGACCGCCGAGTTCTTTGACGCCTTTGCCGAGTTTGATATCGGTACCACGACCAGCCATGTTGGTTGCGAGAGTAATTGCGCCTTTTTCGCCGGCTTTGGCGACGATAGCAGCTTCACGTTCGTTGTTTTTAGCGTTCAAAATTTCGTATTTGAGACCGGCTTTGTCGAGGTATTCAGCAATTTTCTCGTTTTTGACGATAGAAGCGGAACCAATCAAAACTGGTTGGCCGATTTTGTGATATTTTTTGACTTCTTCGACGATAGCACGGAGTTTTCCATCTTCAGTGCGATAAATTAAATCATCTTTATCGATACGTTTGATTGGTTTGTTTGGCGGAATCTGGATGACGTCGAGAGAATAGATTTGTTGGAATTCTTCGGCTTCGGTGAAAGCGGTACCGGTCATACCAGAGAGTTTATTGTAAAGACGGAAGAAGTTCTGGAATGAGATAGTAGCAAGAGTTTGGGACTCTTCTTTGACGGTGACACCTTCTTTAGCTTCGATGGCTTGGTGAAGACCTTCGTTGTAGCGACGACCATGCATCAGACGACCAGTATGCTCGTCGACGATGATGACTTCGCCGGAATTCGTTACGACGTAATCTTTGTCGCGTTTGAAGACGACTTCGGCGCGAAGAGCTTGATCCATATGATAAACAAGGCGGGTGTTTTCGCTTGAGTAGAGATTATCAATGCCGAGAATGTTTTGAACTTTGTCGATTCCGTCGTCGGTTAATGTGACAGAGCGACGTTTTTCGTCGAAAACGTAATCATCTGGACCGAGTTTGGCGGCGATTTTAGCGAATTGGTAATAAGAATCTGGGTTGTCACCAGCCGGAGCGGAAATGATGAGTGGAGTACGAGCCTCATCGATTAAGATGGAATCGACTTCATCGACGATAGCGAAATTGAGCTCACGTTGGCGGAGGTAATTGACTTCGTTGACCATGTTGTCGCGGAGATAATCGAAACCAAATTCGTTGTTTGTACCGTATGTGACGTCAGCGGCGTAAGCTTCTTTTCTCGAGCATGGTTTGAGGTGGCGGAAACGCTCATCTTCGTGTTCTTCGTTGACATAGTCTTTGTCATAGACGAAGCTGGCTTCGGCGATAATCACGCCAACTTTCATTCCGAGAAAATCGAAAACTGGACCGTTCCAGCCGGCATCGCGTTGTGCAAGGTAATCGTTTACGGTGACGACGTGAACACCTTTGCCGCCGAGAGCGTTTAAATAGCTTGGGAGCAAGGCGACAAGAGTTTTACCTTCACCGGTTTTCATTTCAGCGACATTACCTTCGTGAAGAGCGATACCGCCGATGAGCTGGACGTCGAAGTGACGCATCCCTAGTTTGCGATTTGTGGCTTCACGGACGATTGCGAATGCATCGGCAAGAAGTTCATCGAGGACTTTGTCCTCGGATTTTTTGAGGAGAGATGTTTTACTGGATTTCTTGTCTTTTTTGTTCTTTTTAGCTTTGACTTTTTCGGCTACTTCTTTATTTTGTTCTGATTTGGTGAGATTCTTGAGTTTTTCACGAAGAACTTCGGTCTGGTTCGCGAGTTCTTTGTCGGACATTTTTTGGTATTTTTCTTCAAGATTGTTGATTTCGATAGCTTTTTTAGCATAGCGCACGAGCGTTTTCTTTTGGGCGTCACCAAAAATACCTTGAAGAATTTTGGTCATCAAAGTCTTATCGGCAAGTTTGTCGGTTGGTTTTTTCTCTTTAACTTTCTTCTTATCTACTTCTTTTTTCGACATCACAGTCAAAACCTCCAAATCAGGATAATATTATCTTTCATTTTACCACAGAACTATCTCAAAATAAAGAGAGAACGGCTATTTTTTGCGCGTGAAAATCGAAAACGGACTCTTCCTGAGATGCGGGTTTGATTCGATTTTGAAACGACGAATTTGACCGGTTAATTTTGCTTCGAGGATGTCGATGCCAGCAAAAACGTTTGAACATTCGTCTTTAGCAGAGATAACTTTTCCGCCAGGAATCTCGAGATTTGCGGAAATTTCGTATTTATTGCCGTGGGCACGGTTTACTTCGGTGACGACAATTTTTGCGACGACATCTTTTTTGTTGCCACGAGGAAGATAACGATCGAGTTTGCCGATGCGTTTGGTGGCATATTTTTTAAAGCTTTCCTCTGGCTTGTAATTGCTGCCGCTAATATCTATTTTTTCAATCATATAACTCCTTATAATATATATTATACTACAATTCTGATTTACCATTAAGATATGGTTTCAAAACTTCTGGGACTTTTAATTTACCATCTTCAGTAGCGTAGTTTTCGATTACGGCAACCATTGTACGAGCAAGTGAAATTGCGGTTCCATTTAAGGTGTGGACAAATTCGATAGAACCGTCTTTTCGGCGGACGCGACAGTTGACGGAGCGAGCTTGGAAATCAGTACAGTTTGAACATGAAGTGAGTTCCTGGTATTTTTGATTGACTGGGCTCCAATATTCGAGATCATATTTCTTTGCAGCTGGAGCGCCAAGATCGCCAGCGGCAATGTTGATGACATGGTATGGGATACCGAGCTCTTGCCAGATTTCTTCTTCAATCCCGAGAATTTTTTCATGGATTTCTTTTGATTGTTCCGGGAGACAGAAACAATACATTTCAAGTTTATTGAATTGATGAACACGGAAGAGGCCGCGGGTGTATTTACCATAAGCACCTGCTTCTTTTCTGAAACAAGCGGAATAGCCAGCATAGAAAAGTGGCAAATCTTTTTCATCGAGAATTTCGTCCATGTGATAGCCAGTGAGTGGCATTTCGGCGGTTGCAATCATCGCGAGGTCTTCGCCTTCGATATAATATTCGTCAGATTGATCGGAAGTGCGGGGATTGAAACCGCAACCTTCAAGGACACGAGAACTGACCATGTCAGGAACATCCATGAAAGTGAAACCATGTTCAGTAACTTTCTTTAGACCGAATTGGACGAGCGCGTTTTCAAGAAGTGCGAGGTCGCCTTTTAGATAATAAAATTTTGTGCCAGCAACTTTTGCGCCGCGTTCAAAATCTACCCAGTCGCGTTTTGTGGCGAAGTCGAGATGATCAATGCCTTTTTCTTTGTTTTTACCCCATTTTTTGACTTCGACAGAATTTTCTTCCGGGCCGAGCGGAACATCATCAAAGATAATGTTTGGGACGGATTTTAGCTCGGTTTTTAGGTTGGTTTCAACTTCTTCGAGCTTTTTCTCTTCGGTGGCGAGCTTCTCTTTGATTTCCTTTCCCTTTTTGATTAATTCGTCGGATGGTTTGCCGCCTTTCATTTTAGCGGCAGTTTCATTTCGCTCTTTGCGGAGTTCTTCGACGTCTTTTAAAATTTTCTTGCGTTCGTCGTCAAGTTTCAAAAGGTTGTCGATGTCGATGTTTTTGTAGCCTTTTTCTTTGGTGGACTTTTCGACGAGAGCTTTATTTTCTCTGATGAAATTAATATCTAACATGTTTTCTCCTTCTTAAATTTCTATTATTCAGATTTTTCGGACGAATCACGACGTTTCATGAGTGGGAATGGAACGGCTTCGCGGCCAGGCACTCCTTCAAGTAGCCAGAAGTTTCTCTCGCTGTTGCCCCAACCACAAGCTGGTGGCATGCCATATTCGAGCATTTCAACGAAATCTTGGTCGAGCATTTGAGCCTCGTCGTCACCGGCATCGCGCATCGCTTGTTGTTCTTTGAAGCGAGCGAGCTGATCGAGTGGATCGTTTAATTCGGAGAAGCCGTTGCCCATTTCGGTTCCAGCGATAATTGGATGGAAACGCTCGGTGATTTCTGGGTGTTCTGGGTCGACTTTGGCAAGCGGACTGAGAGTAGTTGGTTCGTGAATGAGCCAATATGGCCCGCCGGAGTTCTTTCGGATGAGCTTCCAAACGTTGTCAATCATGCGAGCAACAGAAACTTCGCCGGAAAGTTCGACATTATTGTCTTTTAAGATACGCTTCAGTTGCTTTTCGTCAGGATGAAAGACGTCGACATCGTATTTTTCTTTTAAGAGGTCAGCATAATTTACGCGTGGCCATTCTTGATCGAGGTCGATGTCAAAACCGTTGACGTGAAATTTGAGAGTACCCCAGGTTTCCATCGCGACATATTTAATCATTTCTTCGTAGAGTTTCATGCCGTCTTCGTAATTTTCATAGGCAGCATAGGATTCAAAGGCAATATGCTCCGGAAGATGCTCATCATCGACGCCTTCGTTTCGGAAGCGTGGGCCGATATCGAAAACTTTTTCAAAACCTGCGCCGAGCAAACGCTTCAACGGAAGTTCGTGCGAGATGCGAAGATAAAGGTCTTCATCGTAAGCGTTGATATGTGTCATAAATGGAGTTGCATCAGCGCCACCAGTTGTGTGTTCGAGAACTGGAATGTTGATTTCGATAAAACCATGGTCAAGCATGAATTTTCTCGTGGCTTGCCAGAATTTGCTGCGGCGAACCATACGCTCGCGGACTTCTGGGTTGACGTTCATGTCGACGTAGCGGCGGCGGTAGCGTTCTTCCTTGTTGGTGAAACCATCACGACCAGGGAGTGGACGGAGAGTTTTAGTGAGAAGGCGAACTTCATTGGCAAAAATTGAGATTTCGCCGGTTTGGCTTTTGTCGATTTTGCCGGTTGCTTCGATAAAATCGCCAGTGTCTAGGAGCTTGATTTGTTTTGCACCGAGAAAGCCGGCTTTTGTTTCACCTTCAGCCTTCATGAAAATCTGGATTTCACCGAAATAATCGCGGATTTTAATGAATGCGAGCTTGCCGAATGAGCGAATTGCGGTGATACGACCGGCAAGAGTCACTTCTTTGTCGTTGAAATCGTCAAAATTCTCGAGAATGTTGCCGATTTTTTCAGAGCGATGGGATTTTGCTGGGTATGGATTAATGCCGAGAGCTTTGATTTCTTCGAGTTTACGAAGTCTTTCGTTTCGATAATCTTCAAGTGTTGCCATATTTTAATACTCCTCTGTTTTTAAGAGACTCGTCATGTATTTATTATAAGCTTGGTCAATCGAAGCGAGTTCGGTTTTTCCGGTTAGGCGGTCAGTTACTTCGATTTTTCCTTCAGCTAACGTTTTGTCGGAAATTACGATACGGATAGGTATTCCAATGAGGTCAGCGTCGGCGAATTTTTGGCCAGGACGGAGGTCGCGGTCGTCAATAAGAATGTCGTTTGGCGCACCTTCTTCGAGTTCGTGAGCGATTTTTTCACCTTCTTCGCCAATGCCGATAACGTGTGCCGAGAAAGGTGCGACTTCGTTTGGCCAGACAAGACCTTTTTTGTCGGAATATTTTTCAACGATGACGCCCATGACACGCGACACGCCGATGCCATAACTTCCCATGAACACAGTGTTTCTCTTACCATCTTTGTCGTTGTATGTGAGGTCGATTGGCTCGGAGAATTTATATCTCAAAGTGAAGATGTTTCCAACTTCGGCAGCGGTAGTTTTTTCGAGCTCTTCCCTTTTTACTCCGAGATCTTTAAGAACCTCATCATTTAGGACTTCTTCGTTTAAGACGATGGATTTGTCTTTGTTGTAATAAACGGTGTCTTCGCCGACTGGGAGGAAAGTTTGAAATTCGTGGGAATATTTCGAGAAAGCGCCGCCAGAAGCAAAGCATTTGTAAGTGCAGTCACCAAGACCAAGACGGTCGTAAATCCGCATGTATGCGTCGGAAACTTTTTCGTAAAATTCGTCGTGGGACTTTTCGTCGGCGGAGAAAGAATAGAGGTCTTTCATTAGGAATTCGCGAGTTCGAAGAATGCCAGATTTTGCGCGAAGCTCATTTCTGAATTTAGTCTGGAACTGATAAGCGTAGATCGGGAGGTCTTTGTACGAGCTGATGTATTTTTTCATCATGTTGGTGATTGGCTCTTCATGAGTTGGAGCGAGACCGAGTTGTCCGCCGGCTGAGAGGTCGGTTTTGAACCAAATATCCATTTTTTCAGATTCCCAACGTCCGCTCTTTTGCCATGGGTCAGGGCTTTGGAGAGCGGTCATTTGGATTTCTTCACATCCGATAGAATTTAATTCTTCGCGGATGATATTTTTGATGTTTTCGATTACTCGAAGACCGAGAGGAAGATAAGTGTAAACTCCGGCCATTTCTTTGCTGATATAGCCTGCGCGAATCAAAAGCTCGGCGTTTCTCGCCGTCTCGTCTTTCCCGACTTCGCGGAAGGTTTTGACAAATGTTTGTGATAATTTCATAGTTTGACCCAATTAAATTATTATTAACTATTAAATTATAGCATGTAAAGCGAAAAAAAAATAGAGGTGGAGAGGATTTTATTATTGACTTTTTGGCTGGTCTGCGATATTTTAAGAATGTTATGAAAAAAACTGTAAGTTTGACCAAAGATGGGAAGGCTGAACTCGAAAAGGAGCTTTCGGAGCTCGTCGCACAGCGCCCGGCAATTGCTGAAAGAATCGCCACAGCACGTGCATTTGGTGATCTTTCTGAAAATGAAGAATATAGTTCTGCGCGCGCAGAGCAAAAACAAGTTGAAAACCGCATTCTTGAGATTGAAGATATCTTGAAGTCTGCAAAATTGATTCGCAATGCATCACACGATAAGGTTGCAATGGGTGCAACCGTGACAGTTTCGATTTCTGGTAAAAAATCGACTTATTCAGTTGTTGGTGCGGTCGAAGCAGACCCGCTAAATGGACGAATTTCGGATGTTTCGCCAATTGGGAAAGCGCTCATGGGGAAAAAAGTTGGGGATGAGTTTGAACTTCCTAATGGAAATAAAGGCAAAATCATTGAAATCGAATAAAAATTCGATTATTTGATATAATTGTCTTAATAAAGGAGATTTTATGTTTGATTCTAAAGAATATCGAAAAGCAATGGAAGCAGTTGTCGAGCGTTTTAATGGTGAAATGGCAAAAGTCCGTACTGGTCGCGCGCATCCAGATATGCTTGCGGGCGTGAAGGTTGAGGCTTATGGTCAATATATGCCACTTAATCAAGTTGCAAATGTGACGATTGCGGATGGTACGATGTTGCTTGTGACACCATACGACCCGGCAACGATTGCTAATATTTCTTCGGCGATTCGTGCAGACCAGACGCTCGGGCTTAATCCGGCAGACGATGGTCGTGTTATTCGCGTTCCAGTTCCACCACTCACAGAGGAGCGTCGCAAAGAAATTGTAAAAACTGCATCAGGTAAAGTTGAAGATGCAAAAGTCGGAATTAGAAACGTGCGTGAAGATGCGCGTAAGGAATTAAAATCGGCTGAACTTCCAGAAGACGTTAAAAAACGTGGTGAAAAAGAAATTGACGATATGACGAAAGAATTTAGCGACAAAATTGAAAATCTCTTTAAAGAAAAAGAAAATGAAATCATGAAAATCTAAAAAAACGGGTCTTTAAGACCCGTTTTTTGAATGCTAAATTAAGACGTAAAGCATCCAGAAGGCAACGCCATTTTTAATCATGTGAATTAAGATTCCGGCGTAGATTGTGCCAGTGAATTCGCGTTCAACACACATCACGACGCTCATAATTCCGACAGTGATACCGACGTTCCATTGGAAATGGAGTGCGCCAAATAGAATTGAGACGAGAGCGATTGAAAGAGTTAGACAGTTTTTTGTTACTTTATTTAACTTATGGTAGAGCCAGCCGCGGAAAATGATTTCTTCGGCGATTGGGGCGAAAACTACCAGAGCGAAGAATGCGACGATGCGATCAAATGGGTTTATGAGATTGTCGAATCCGACATTTTGAGCTTGGGAACTGTCGACGAGATGAAAGCCTTGCAAGATATTGAGAATGACTCCGGAAATGATGATTGTGGCGACAAAGCCGAGAACGGAAAGCCCAATGTCAGTGAAAGTCGGAAGTTCGGATAAGCCTAGTTCTTCACGGCTGATTTTCCAAGATTTTTTAATGTACACAGGGACAATGATGACGACGACGGCAGTGAGGATGTAAGTGACGGCGGAATAAATAGTTGTCCAGAGTGGCGTGGCGAAAGTGGCTTTGCCGAGAATCCAGAGCATCGGATAGCCGACAATATATTGCATAGCGATAGAAACGAAAGCGACCCACGCGAGCAGACAAACGACTTTTCCGACGATGTTAAAATTTATTTTT
Source organism: Candidatus Saccharimonadota bacterium (assembly GCA_017480035.1). GTDB lineage: Bacteria > Patescibacteriota > Saccharimonadia > Saccharimonadales > Saccharimonadaceae > Nanosyncoccus. The sequence continues at coordinate 165,396 of JAFVBJ010000002.1, forward strand.
AGCTCTTTTTTTGACTCTTTTTTCTTGGTAGATTTTTTTTCCATACCTTATCCTTTATCTAAAAATTTTTATTACGTCGAGAATTGTGATGAGTCCAGCGAAGATAAGAAGTGCGACGAAAGCACGCGAAACGATTTTGCTTTCGGTTTCTGGAGTGAGTTTGCGACGGAGAATTTTTTCGAATAGAATGATTAAGAACCAACGTCCACCGTCGAGAGCAGGAATTGGCAAGACATTCATACAAGCGAGCGAAATCGAGATGATTGCAGCGAGGAAGAGGATGTTTGTTAGGCCAGTTTGGGCAATTGCTGGAAAGAGTACGCCGATGATGCCAACTGGACCAGAAACGGAATCGCCAGCAGCTTCGAGTTTTTGTTTACCGGCTGCTTTTTCGGTTTCGTTTGAACTGAATTGACTGACGACGCCAGAGCAAACGTTCGCGACGAGTTCGCCGAGACCACGGAAAGTTTCGCCAGTGACTTGGACGGTGTTGACTGTGGCAACGATTGGGGCAGACCAAGTTGTGTGATATTTATTGAGACCACTTTGTGCCATTGAAATACCGAGAGTGTATTTCTCGCTTGCTTCATTTAGCGTGACCGGTATGTCGAGAGTTTCGTCAGCACGCTTGATTTTATATGTGACAGTTTTTCCTTGGTGATTGGCATTGAAAGTTTGGAGGTCGCTCGCAGTTTTGATTGAAGCTTTTTCGTCGGAATAAGATGAAGATGCTTCGATAATCTCGTCGTCTACTTGTAAATCAGATTCTTTAGCAGGAGTATCATCAAAAATCTCGGCAATTTTAATGTGGCTAGTTTCATCGTAAAAAGTGTCGCTTTCGATGCGATATTGGTTGTCAAACATTTCTGGCATGCCGGTCCAAGCGAGAATCGTAAAAACAAAAATCGCGAAAAGCCAGTTCATTGTCACGCCGGCAAAAAGAATTTTAGTTTTACTCCAGAGCGAGGCGGCGCCAAAAGTTCCCTTTCTCGTGTCGATATTAGTTTCGCCGTCCATCTGGCAGAAGCCGCCGATTGGGAGCCAGTTTATGCTGAAAATGAGATAATCTTGAGTTTTTGGAACGAGACCTTCGTCAGTTTCTTCATACCATTCGTCTTTTGGAAGCGGAATCCAGAACCACTGTTTTTTCGGGTGATTTTGGACTTTTCTCTCAATTTTTGCGGTTTTTACGTCGTCAAATTTGAATTTTCTGCAATATTTTGAAACTTCTTTTCTCGGAACATGGAGCCAAGTTTTTGCTTTTGGCGGGAATCCGATGCCAAATTCTTTAACGTTGACGCCGTTTCGCTTTGCGACAATAAAATGTCCGAATTCGTGCACGGTCACGACAATTGTCATGACGAGAATGCCAATTAAAACTCCAAAAAATATATTCATAAGAACATTATAGCATACTATTTCATCTTATGTGTGCAGGAATATATAATAATGAGGATAAGAACCAAAGCGATGCTGAAAGTATAAGGATTGAATATCATAATTCTATTTTACAACAAAAAATAAGCCCCGAAGGGCTTATTTTCGAACGTTTCTCCTTGACTTCTTATTCGGTTACGCCGAGTTCGATGCGTTTGAATTGCTTGACGGTGATGTTTTCACCAGTTTTTGCAATATTGTCTTTGATGAAATCAGCGACAGTTTTTGTGTCATCGAGAATGTATGGTTGTGAGAGAAGAACTTTGTCAGCGAAAGCTTTCTTCATTTGGCCGCCAAGAATTTGGTCTTTCATTTTTTCTGGGCCTTTGAAGTTTTCTTCGAGTTCTTTCATCTTTGCCGCTTTATCCTCTTCTGGAATATCTTCTTCAGAAACATAAAGTGGAGCCATCGAAGCGACTTGCATGGCAAGTTTGTGTGCGAGATCTTTAAATTCGTCGGTTTTGGCGACAAATGAAGTTTCGCAGTTGACTTCGATGATTGCGCCGATACGACCATCGTGGACGTATGAATCAATCATACCTTCGCGAGTTTCGCGGTCGCCGCGTTTCTCGGCTTTAGTGAGACCTTTTTTGCGCATAGCTTCAAGAGCTTTATCAAAATCGCCATCAGCTTCAACGAGAGCGTTTTTTGCATCGGTAAGACCAACGCCAGAAAGTTCTTTAAGTTTTTTGATTGTTTCAATATCAATTTTTGCTGCCATTTTTGCCTCCTAAATTTATTTTCTTGCTTCTTTGATTGCTTCGACGAAGTAATCAAGAATGAGTTTTGTTGCTTTGATTGAATCGTCGTTTGCTGGAATGACGAAATCGACGTCGCTTGGGTCAACATTCGTATCACAGATAGCGATGACTGGGATGTTCAAAGCTTTTGCTTCGCGGATTGCGTTTTTGTCTTCAGGGACATCAACAACGATGATTGCTGAAGGTTGCTCGTTCATATCTTTAATACCGCCGTAACGTTCGTTAAGAGTATCAATTTCCTCTTGGAAGCGTTGAACTTCGAGCTTAGAGTAGCGAGCTTCGAGTTCGCCATTTTTCATGCGACGTTCGAGGTCTTTGACCTTCTTGATTTGTTTGTTGACAGTTTCGACGTTAGTTAAAGTACCGCCAACCCAACGAACTGTAACATATGGCATGTCGACAGATTCTGCGGCAGTCTTGACGATTTCTTTGACTTGCTTTTTTGTGCCGACAAAGAGGACTTTTTTGCCACTCTTGACGACGTCGGTAGTCTTAGCGAGAGCTTTGTCGAGTCCTTCGACGGTTTTCTCAAGGTTAATAATGTGTGCATCCTGGCGTTTGCTGTGGATGTAGCCGGCCATTTTTGGGTGCCAGCGGCTGGTCTTATGACCAAAGTGTGCTCCCGCTTCAAGGAGAGCTTTCATGTCTACATTTACTGACATGTTTTCCTTTCCCTTCACTTCGCGAATGAGATTTTCAGGAAAACCTCGCGAAGTTGTTTCATTAATTTAATAACTTCTTTATTTTAGCACTTTTTGGGGATTTTTTCAAGGGTTTCTATATAGATTTTTTGGATTATAATAGGAGAAAAGGAGTGTTATGAAATTATTTACAGTGGGGCCAACCCAAATGTTTCCGTATACACTTGAAGTGGCATCGAAACAACTCCCGTATTTTCGAACGGAAGATTTTTCGAGAGTAAATCTTGAGTGCGTGGAAAAAATGAAAGAATTATTACATGCTGGGGGGGGTGCGGAGGTGATTTTACTAACTGCGAGTGGTTCGGCGGCGATGGAGGCGGTCGTCTCGAATGCGTTTGATGAAAAAGACAAACTCTTAATTATCAACGGCGGGACTTTCGGGGAGAGATTCTGCCAGATTGCTGAAATTTATCATATCCCACACGATGAAGTAAAACTTGAGCTTGGCGAGACTTTGACGCGTGAACATTTTGATAGGTTTGATTTAGACTCTTATACTGCGCTTCTCGTAAATCTCGATGAAACTTCAACTGGGCAGCTTTATGATATTGAGATGTTGTCCGAGATTTGTCGTGAGCATAATATTAAATTTGTTTCGGACGAAATTTCGTCGTTCCTTGCCGATCCATTTGATATGGAAAAATATGGCGTTGATGCTGTGATTATTTCATCACAAAAAGCGCTTGCGATTTCTCCGGGGCTTTCGATTATCGCGCTTTCGAAGAGATTTTATGAAGAAAATATCAAAAATCGCGAGAAACGTAATCTATATCTCGATATTAACGAACATATTTTGAATATGAAGCGTGGTCAGACGCCAAATACTCCGGCAGTGGGGATTATTCTTGAACTTCAAGATAGACTTCGACACATTGAAAGTTATGAAGCTGAAGTCGAAAGAACTGCGAAGCTCGCGAAGTATTTTCGTGAAAAAGCGGTTGAGGCGGGGCTGGAGTTGCCGCAATACCCGCTTTCGAATGCAGTGACGCCGGTGATAATCCCGAATCATAAAGCGAAAGAGGTTTTTAACTATCTAAAAGAAAAATATGATATTTATGTCAATCCGACGGGCGGTAAGACGGCTGATGATGTGGTTCGCGTTGCGCACATTGGAAATCTTGTTGAAGCGGATTACGATGAATTAATTGAGAAAATGAAGGAGGTTCTATCATGAAAGCAATTTTAATGGCAGCAGGAGTCGGAAGCAGAATTTCGGAATACACGAACGAGCCAAAAAGCCTTTTGAAAGTGAACGGGCAGGCGATTATTCGTCATACGGTCGAGATGCTGCAGAAAAATGGAATTGAAGTTTCGATTATTGTTGGGTTTAAACATAAGTTGATTGAGAAAGAACTCGAAGGGCTTGATGTGAAATTCTATCATAACCCATTTTATCGTGTGACTAATTCGATTGCGTCGCTCTATATTGCGCGCGAAGAGCTTGATACGGATGAGGATGTGATTCTTGGGAATGCGGATGTATATTATGACCAGGATATTTTGGACGAACTTTTGAATTCCAATAAAGAAACAATCATGCTTGGTGATGTCTCAAGGAGACTGAATGGAGATTATTTCTTCTCTTGTAAGAATGGTAAAATCGAAAAATATGGCAAAGAACTCGTCCCGGAAGAGAGGACTTGTGAATATGTTGGATTGGCGCGAATAAAGAATAGTTTTCTAAAGAAATTTAAAGAGCAGACAGAGAAGTTGGTTGATGAAGGCGAATACAATCTCTGGTGGGAGAATGCGCTCTATACGGTTGCGGACAAATTCCCGATTTACGTTGAGGATGTGGATGGAAAATTCTGGGCAGAAGTTGATACGATTGAAGACTATAACCGCATTAAAGCGACAGTTGAGAAATAATTATTTCAAAAGTCCGAAATAGCCTCTCAGGCAATTAATTCTGAATTTGAGAGGTTTTTTCTTGAGGTATTTGTTATTTCGCCAATTCGGGAAAAGATTTTTCATCATATCGCGAGTGCGTTTTTCGCCTTCTTTTCCGGCAGTATGCCCATGAAAATCTTTGGCGGAATCAATAAGTAAGTTCCAGATGAAAAAGTACTCGATTTCGCTATAATATTCGTCAAATTTCCCGGAGTTTTTGAATTTTTCGAGCAAGACGTCGAGAGCTTTGAATATGTCGAGGCTGTGCGGGTTCCAACCGTCTTGATGGAGGACGGAATTTTGGCGTTGGCGATAATTATAAAGGGTGTCTTCTACGAAGGAGATTTTTTCGGTGTAGAGGATAGCAGTGGAAAGAATTGCCATGTCTTCATGAATCATGCCTTCCGGGAAGTTCATGTATTTTTCCCAGAAAGTTTTTCTATATAGGTTCTGGAAGGGCGGAAAACCATACATGAGGTAGCGTTTTTTCCAGTCTTTTTCGTTTGTGTTGACGGCGGTCAAGATATTTTCGTGGCCGTCTTCGTAGATGCGACGAACTGACATGACGACGGCATCAGAATCGTGTTCTTCGGCAGTGTCGACGAGTTTTTTGATGGCGCCCCTTTCGATATAATCGTCGCTATCAACAAACCAGAGATACCTCCCTTTTGCTTTTTTCACACCGAAGTTGCGAACGGCGGCTGCGCCCCATTTTTTACATGAGAAAACCCGAATATTTTTGTGTTTTTTCGCGTAATTTTCGCAAATTTTAAGTGAATTATCAGTCGAGTTGTTGTCGACCAAAATAATTTCGAGACTATTATATGCTTCCAACAAAATCGAATCGAGACACTCGGATAGATAATCTTCGACGTTGTAAACTGGGATGATGATTGAGAGGCACAGCATTACTTCAAGTATAACATAAAAAATCCCTCGTAGTATGCGAGGGATTTTCGATTATTCTTATTTATTCTCTTCTTTTTCAGCCTTGCGCTTTGCTTCTTTTTCAGCTTTGCGAGCTTTTGAGCCGAGTTGGCTTTTAAGAGCGGCAGCTTTTGCGGCGCGAGCTTTGAAGCGATCGACGCGACCTTCAGTATCGATAATCTTCTCTTCACCAGTGAAGAACGGGTGTGATGCAGAAGAAATCTGAATCTTGACGAGAGGATATTCGTTGCCGTCGGTCCATTTGATTGTTTCTTCGCTTTTAGCGGTTGAACGAGTAAGGAAAGAGAACTTTGCAGATTCATCAGAAAAAACTACAAAGCGATAATCTTTTGGATGTAATTCTTTTTTACTCATAACTGCTCCCTATTATATCAGATAAGAGAAAAAATATCAAGGCTTATTTTCCGGCGATGGCAGAGAGAATAATTGGAAGAAGGGCGAGGAAAAAGCCGATGATGGCGCGATAGTGGTAGCGCATGAAATTGTTGTGGTTGACGTAAACGAGGACGGCGATAGCGATGGAGGAGATGATGGTTCCGACCATACAGAGCGTTGAGACGATGATTTTATCGATGAAAAAAGAGCCGCTAGATTGGCCTTGGATGGGGGTAGATTCAAAGAAAAGCGAAACGACGAAAACTACGACACTAATCATACCGAGAACAAAATTCAAATTCGAGAGATGCTCGGTCAGAGGCTTTTTCGAGTGAATGATTTCTTTTTCGCTCATGGTTTCATTATAGCACAGTATGTTATAATCAAAGTAATGGAAGTACAAAAACAAAATAACGAAAACCAACCATCTGATAAAAATGTCAACCAGTGGGAAGACCTAAAAAATGTGCCATTTTCAGGAGAAATAACGAATTCCCCTAAAGAAATCTCTCTCCAAGAGTTCTATGAAAATATAAAAAATCCACTTGAAGATGATGCTGTGATGAATTCTATTATTGAGGCATATTCAAAAAAAGATGGTGTTGATATCTACAGCGCCTTACAAAAGATTGGAATTGACGACAAAGAAAAAATGTCGATTGTGCCGGCAGATAAACAACATTTTGAAGAAAAAATGTATGCAAAATGGCATAATTCGGTCGTCGGGATATCAAAAGAAACATATTTAAAATCCAAAAAAGAAGGAATTCTCGGTGAAGATTTTCCAATGTTTAGAAAATTTATTAAATTACATCCGGAATGTCGAACGAATGAAGAATTAATTGATGCGATGAAAACAGTAAACGACAAAAAAGATAGTGATGAACTCTTCGATGCATATTACAAATATGGTTGGAAATTATCTAATGGTTGGAATCATGTAAAATCTCGTTATGTAAATGCAAGGCAAGAAGACAGAATAATTGAAGAACATAGACTTTACCTCAATACTGATTCAACTTCAACATATTCTACAATCGACGCACTAGTTGATATCTATGAAAAACATAATGTACCATATTATTTTAAATTTGATGAACCAGGAAATCGAGCCGATACGATTGTAATTTATACCTCAACAGAATATCTGACAAAGAATCTTGCGATTATAGAAGAACTGCAACAAGAGCATCCGGAATTAGCCGATAAAATGCATGAGCCACCAATTTTAACTGGAAAAATTAGAGAAAAAATCGGTTATGGTGCGGAACCTGAAAAAAGTTCCTATAGCGACGTGAGGGCAAGAATTCTCGAAAATGTCTTAAACGAAACAACGGCTTCTTGGGTATCTAAACATAAAGACGATATAATTCGAAGCGGTGGTAAAGAAATGAAATTTTCTGATTATGTTGTTGACAAACAGGTTAAATATCAACAAGAAAAAATGCGCAAACGTTTAGAAAATCGAATTCAGACGGAGAAAAATTATTTGACGCACAACAGACAAAACTTTAACGAAACCGACATCGTGAGGCAAATGGAAGAAAAAGTTGGGTACACATATGCGGATTTAGAGGACAACTCAAAAATGCTTCAGATAATGCAAGAAAGAATGCGCGAAAGATTCGATTCGGCCCTTGAAATTCTTCAGAGATCTCCAAAAGAAATTGACAAAGCAGACTTTGTCTTAACGAATCGTAAAACTGGAAAAGAGGTAACGATTAATGAGAAGGGATTATCGATTGCATTAGAGAGAATTACCCCGGAGATTAGCAGACATGATAGCAACTATCTCGACGAGGTTAGAAAAAAGACGATGCAACAAGCGTTAGCTTCTGGAATTGATAAAAAATTTGCATTCGATAACTCAACTGTAACGAAAATGAAAGTTAAAAACTAGATGCAATAAAAAGACGGGGGCTTGCCCCGTCATCCGGTAGACCCAGGCCTAATGGCCAGCCCAATACTTGTATTACAACAAAAAATCGCCGTAATGGCGAAAAACTATGGTGGTTCCTACAGGGCTTGAACCTGTGACCTCACGAATGTGAATCGTGCGCTCTAGCCAACTGAGCTAAGGAACCATAAAAATACTCTTAAAGTATGATATAATTATAACACAGATGGATTTTGATTTAAAGAAATATGAAGATGAAGCAAAAGAAATAACTGATTTTTTGTCGAAACCGGACGCTTTTTCTGATCCGACTTTTGCATCGAAATCAAAACGACTCTCGGAGCTCAATGAGATTCTTGAGCTTGGTCGAGGGATTTTGCAACTCAAAAAAAACGTTGCGGAAGCGGAAGAACTGCTCTCTGATGCGGAGCTTGGTGAGATGGCGAAAGCCGATATCGAGAATGCGAATGCGGAAATTGCCGAAAAATCAGTAAAACTCGAAGAAATGTTGATTCCGCGCGACCCGAATGATGACAAACCGGCGATTCTGGAAATTCGTGCTGGGGCAGGTGGTGACGAAGCTTCGCTTTTTGCGGGTGAACTTTGCCGAATGTATGTGAGATATGCTGAAACGCATAATATGAAAGTTGAGTTGCAGTCTCAAAACGAAAATGAGGCAGGCGGAATGAAAGAAGTGATTGTGCGAATTTTGGGTGAAAGGCCGTATGGGCAATTGAAATTCGAAGGTGGCGTGCACCGCGTGCAACGCGTGCCAGTGACCGAGAGTCAAGGTCGCATCCATACTTCGACTGCGACAGTGGCAGTGCTCCCGGAAATTCCGGAGGAGGAATTTGAAATTAAACCAGAAGATTTGCGTATTGATATTTATCGTTCTGGTGGTCATGGCGGACAAGGTGTCAACACGACTGATTCAGCAGTACGTATTACTCATCTTCCGACTGGAATTGTGGTGGCGATGCAAGATGAACGTTCGCAACAACAAAACCGCATTAAAGCGATGAATGTTTTGCGCTCAAGATTAGCGGAGAAAAAGCGCCTTGAGGACCAAGCGAATGCATCCGAAGCACGAAAGTCTTTGATTGGCACGGGTGATAGGTCTGAAAAAATCCGAACATACAATTTCCAGCAAGATAGAATTACGGACCATAGGATTCACTACAACCGCTCGAATGTTTCGGCGGCGATGGATGGCGATATCGAAGACATAATTTCAGAACTCCAGAAAAACGAACGTGAATATCGAAAAGAGGAAGCGGACAAGCAGTGAAATTAAAGGAGTGGGTTGAATCTGCGAAAAAGCAAATTGATACGCTTGATTGCGAATTGATTGCGATTAAAACTCTCGGTTTTTCGGACCGGATTGATATTATTATGCACTGGGAAGATGAATATGACTTCTCTGAGGCGGATAAATTGCTTGAGAAACGCAAAAATGGGTTGCCGTTCGCGTATATCTCCGGAGAAAAAGAGTTTTTTGGACGGAAATTTAAGGTCAATCAGAATGTTTTGATTCCCCGTCCAGAGACGGAACAAATGATTATTTCGGCACTCGGAATTATTGACGCGGAAAAATATCAGGAAGTTTCGATTGTGGACGTCGGGACAGGCTCGGGGTGTATCGCAGTGACGTTGAAACTCGAGCTTTTGAATGCGGGAGTAAAATCAGATATTTCGGGGGTGGATTATTCTGTGCCGGCACTCGATACGGCGCAAGAAAATGCAGACGACCTTGGGGCGTATGTGAAATTTTTTCGTTCGGATTTATTGCTTAGCATCACGGAGCTGCCGGATATTATCACAGCGAATTTGCCATATGTGGATATGAAATGGGACTGGACGAGCCCAGAGTTAAAATATGAGCCGGCGATGGCGCTTTATGCGGACGATGGCGGACTAAAGCTGATTAAAAAGTTGATTGACGAAATTGTTGAAAAGTCGGATAATAAGAAGAAGAGGTTTTTGCTTTTAGAGGCGGATACTTCTCAGCATGATGCGATAATTGAGTATGCAAAAGTACGAAAGTTTGAACTAATTTCGCATGATGGATTTATTATAGGATTTAAATATTAGATGGAAAACAAAATAAAACCAATTATAGGAGCTATCAGGCAGATTGTTATAAATGGCGTGATATTCTTTGGTTTGATTTTTTTGACTTTCTGGTTTATTTTTAAAGACCAAGATTTAGGTCAAGTGTTTGAGATGATTTCAAAAGCGATTTTGCCGTTTGTTTTGCTCGGTATTTTCTTCATGATGATGTATTTGACGGTGGAAGCGCTCAATCTCAGGCGGCTTTTAAACTCTCTTGGCGAAAAAGTGAAATTTTGGCAGGCTTTTAAATATGTCTGTATCTGTTTCTTCTTTAGTTCGGTAACGCCGAGCGCAACTGGCGGTCAGCCACTCGAAGTATATTATATGTCAAAAGACGGTATTTCGGCGGCACACGGAACGATTTCAGTGCTTTTGATGACGGCTGGAATTGAATTTGCCGTGGTGGTGCTCGGAATTATTTGCGGGATATTTGCACAAGACCAGATTAAAGGAGCGATGTTGCCACTTTATGTCTATGGTGTTGCAGTGAATACGGTCACTTTTCTCGTCTTGGTCACTTGCATTTTCTGGACGGGTGGAGTTAAGAGTCTGCTCGTAAGTATTTTTACATTCCTCAGCAATCGAGGCATTAAAAAGGCTAAAATTTGGGAAGAAAAAGTCGTCAGCGGGCTTGATAAGTATAATGACAGCTCGAAATATATCAAGACGCATATGAAGGAATTTGTGATTACGATGCTTCGCGGAGTTGTCCAGATGTCATTTCTCTATATGGTGCCGTTTACAGTCCTGCTTGCGCTCGGAATTGGCGGACATAATATCTTTGAAGTTTTCGTCCTCCAAGCAACTTTATTCGTTTCGACTTCTGGAATTCCGCTACCTGGTGCGATTGGTGCGAGCGAAGCAGCTTTCTTGACGCTATACACGGCGATTTTTCCAGCAGAGATTTTGAGCTCGGCGATGCTTCTAAATCGTGGCATTAGTTTTTATTTGATGGTACTATTTACGATGGTAGTGGTACTGATTAATGTGATAATATTGAAGCGACGTAAGAAATAGAAGGTATCAAAAATCCCCGAGAGTTCCCGGGGATTATTTTTTGTTAGGCTTTGTAAGCTTTTAGTGTTACTTTAGCAGTCTGTTCTTTACCGTCGCGATAGAATTTAATCGTGATTTCATCGCCAACTTTGTATTCGCCGACGAGAGTTGAGAGGCTGCCAGCTTTGCCGATTTTTACGCCGTTAACTTCTGTGATGATATCGCCATTTTTGATTCCAGCTGCTTCTGCAGCGCCACCAGAGATAACTGCGCTACCCGAATCGGAATTAACGTAGGCTCCATAATTGACCGGGAGATTGTTTTTCTCGGCGATATCAGCGGTGACTTCGGTATAGCTAACACCAAGTACGGCGCGAGCAAATTCACCAGTTTCAAGTACGTTTTTGATGATGCCTTTGACGTTCGCGATTGGGATAACGAAACCGATGGTTTGAGAGCTTGAGGCATAGGCAGTGGCGATACCGATGACTTCGCCAGCAGCGTTGACAAGCGGGCCGCCAGAGTTGCCGCCGTTAATTGCGGCATCAGTTTGAATCATGTCGGTCAAGCGTTCATAAGCGGAACCAGATGAATCAGAAGCGATAAGCTCGCGACCGGTGCCAGAAACAATACCGCTTGTGACGGAATTTGAGTATTCGCCGAGAGCGTTGCCGATGACGATGACTTGTTGGCCGACGTTGATAGTTTTGCTATCACCGAGCGTGACTGGTTTGAAATTTTCAGGATTATCGACTTTTAAGATGGCGGAGTCGTTTAATGGGTCGAGACCGACAACTTTGACATTACTATAAGTTTTGCCATTACTCAAAGTGACACTGACGGTTCTTGCATCTTCAACAACGTGTTTGTTAGTCATGATGTATCCGTCTTCAGAGAGAATAAATCCGGTGCCGGCAGCTTGGCCGGTTGATTCGGTTCCCCAGAAACTTTGAGTGCGAACTTCGGTTGTGATTGAAACGACACTATCGGAAATTTTATTGACGACTTCGGCGATTGAACCGGCTTCGAAATTGAGTGAGTTGCCGTCGTTACTGTAATTATAGTTGGTGACGGAACCGCCGTTATAATAATTGTAAACTCCGAGACCGCAGGCCGAGAGTGCAAGAATGAAAGTGATGACTGTGAGCGGATTGATTGGTTTTGGAGCTGGTTTTGCTTTTTTAAACTCCGCTTTTTCTACTTTTTCCTCTTTTATTTCTTCTTTTGGTTCGTCTTTCATATTTCCTCCTTTTATACGTTAAATATTGGCTGGCTAAACCAGACGACGATTAAAGCGATAAGTACGATAGCAAAAACTGTCGGCATACCGATTTCGGACCATTTGACTTTGCCGTCATTTTTAGTGATTGAATCGTATGCATAACCGAAAGCGTAAGCGCAGACCGAGAGGATGATGGAAAGTTGAGGGATGATAGCGCCGGTATTAGAGAAAGAATAGACAATGAGCCAAGAATGGCAAAGCCAAGCGATTTCAGCGGCGATGATGCCGGCAGCAATGATGATGACGTTATAATCTTTGTCGTCGCCTTGGACGAGGACATGGCGAGCAGCAGCGTAGCCGATAACAAAACAACCAATGACCATGAGAGCAGAGTTTGCGCTCGCGGCCATTAAGGTCAAAGCGGTCGTACCGAAGAAAATCGCCCAGAGAGATTGGAAATTGGCGGCGAATTTGGTCGAGCGAGGCTTCAGGAAGATGAGCCAAATTGAGTAAAGTACCATCACGATAGCGTGGATTGGCATGAAAAATGGGCCAGAACAATATGAAATTAAGACGAAAGAGGTGCCAACAATTAAATCGACGAGATTAGACTTCAAGTTTAAGAGCCAATAGCGCGGACGGACGGCAAACATGCGCCATTTCGAAAGTACGACGAAGAGTAAGCCAATGATTGGGCTGCTAGTCGCCATAGTAATAAGGACAGAGCCGATACCGAGCGCGGCATTCAAAATGATGTGTAAGAGCGAGCTGAGCGCATTACGGCTTTTGCGGACAAAAACAAAATCAGCCATTAAAAGAACCTCATTTGGTTAAATGGAAATGGTCGGAAAACGACCGGACCGATGATGCGGCAATATGGGACAGTACCGAGGCCGTAGCGTGAATCATAGGAATGAGTGCCTTCACGGTTGTCGCCGGCGACGAAAATTTCGCCTTCAGGAACAACCATGTCGACTTCGCCGCTAGTTTCAGCTTTTGGCCCGTCAGTATCGGATTTTCGAGTGTCGAGGTCGGGGTTAAAACCGTTTGGATTTTCGTCGTTATAAACAGTTAAGACCCCATCTTTGACGACGACGCGTTCGCCAGGAAATGCGATTACACGTTTAATAATGAATTGGTCATGGATGGTTGCGTCGGCTCCGCAAGTAAGCGGACCATCGGCGTCGCCGTTCGCAAAAACGATGACTTGTCCGCGCTCTGGGACGTATTCTTCGCCGTTAAAATGAGCGATTGAAACTGCGAGGCGGTTTACAATGACACGGTCAGAATTGTGGAGAGTGTTTTCCATCGAGACGCCAACGACGTTGTATGAACGAAAAATGTAAGCGTTGACTGTAATGGTGCCAATGATGATAAGAGCGACGAAAAAGATTAGGCTGATGATATCCTTGATAATTGGATGTCTTTCAAAAATAGTGAGCTCTTTTTTCTCCATATATCTATTTTACCATATATCCTTAGAATTTTAGTATAAAACTCGTGCTTTTCTTATCTGAATCAGCGGAAAGTTTCCATCCATTTTTCTCTGCAACTTCATGCGCGATAGCAAGGCCAAGTCCGACGCCATTTTTGGTCTTGTCGACTTGATAAAATCGTTCGAAAAGATGCGGTAATTTTTCTTTTTCGATAGTGGTGCCATCGTTTTTGACGACGATTTCATGAGCGGAAACATTGATGTCGATTTTTTTATCACTGTATTTAATGGCGTTGTCGAGCAAAATGTTTAAAATTTGGCGAAAAGCCGCGGAGTCGAGCGTTAGAGTGCGGTTCGTCTCGGTTTTGAGTTTGCATTTGATGGATTTTTTCTCCATTTGCGGCTTCAGAGGCGAGATAAGATCTTTGACAAAATCCGAGAGAATGATCTCAGTTTTTTTGCTTTCATTGGCGTTTGCATCGACTCTAGCAAGAGCGAGTAGCTGACCGTTTAGCTCGGCAAGTTCCTCGGCTTTTTTCATCGCATTATCGACCCATTCATTATCTTTGATGTCGGCAGCTTCAAGGTTCGCTTGGATGACGGCAAGTGGAGTTTTTATCTCATGCGAAGCATTGGCGATGAATTGTTTTTGCGCTTCGTAAGTTTCTTTGACCGGTTTGATGCTTTGTTCGGCGAGATAAATGCTGAGAAGTAAAATTAATACTTCGATACAAATTCCAGTAATGATGAGCGACGAGAGTAAGGTATTGAGGTTTTCTTTGCGGTCTTCAGCGATATGTTTATGAACTTCGTCGGAAAAAGTCGTGCCGGAGCCATCGTCGAATATGACTGTCGTATTGATCGTCTGCTTTGGCATTGGACGATTTTTTTCGCTATTTGAAACTGTGAAATAAATTGTTGAGAAAGCTACGACAAGCACGATAGTAGTCGTCAGCATATTAATTCCAACAATTTTATTTCGAAGTTTCTTAAACATTTTTAGTCCTTTACGATTAATTTATAGCCGAGATTTCGGATTGTTTTGATGATGCATTTACTTTTCAGGGTTTTCATTTTCTTGCGAAGATAGCTCATATAAACTTCAACGTAGTTTTCTTCGGCAATTGATTCCCCACCCCAAACTTTTGCGAGGATGTATTCTTTTTTCTGAACGACGCCAGGATTTTTGATGAGAATTTCAAGAATCTGGGCTTCTTTTTCGGTTAGAGGGATGTTGTTGAGCGTACGGTTGTCGACATTGAGATTTAAATCTTCGAAATGAATTTCAGTGTCTTCTTGGAGTGGTGGTCGGCGGTTAAGAGCGTTTAATCTTGCAATTAATTCGGAAGTTTTGAATGGCTTTGAGAGATAGTCGTCGGCGCCCATTGTAAGACCTTTGACTTTATCTTCAACTTCGGAAAGCGCAGAGAGCATGATGACTGGAGTCTTTATTCCGCGGTCGCGGATAGCCTTTAAAATGTCAAAACCAGAGAGTTTTGGGAGCATAATGTCAAGTACGATAGCGTCGTAAATTGGATTGACGGACATATCTAGACCTTTTTCGCCATCATCAGCCCAATCGACTGCGATATCGGCTTTTTTTAGCATGTGAATGACGGCATCGGCTAAGTATTTTTCATCTTCAACGTATAATATTCTCATGTAATTTCCTTTCGTTTATAATCTTATTATACGTTTTGAAACTTAAACATTCCTTAAAAGCTTAAAAAGAAAAATCAGTTTTTTCTCCCATAGAATCTTGGAAAGTGCCTTTGGCATTTTTAAGTTCAAGTGCGACAGAATCGTCATTAAAATCTTTGCCAAGAGCTTCGTAGATTTCTTGGTTGAGTTTTTTGTCGTCAACCGGAAAAGCTTCAGCGGTGAAGCGGACGAGATTTTGCTCCATTGAGAAAATTTCAATCTTTGGATTCTTCTCGATTTGTTTGAAAACATCTTTTTGGCGGTCAGTGCCGATATAGAAATGTCCGTCGATAATCACGGCACCATCGAACGGACGAACGTGCGGCTGATCGCTGTCGGTGGTAGCGATATAGAAAACTCCGGAAAGTGCGTTTGCGACCGAAAAAGTATCTTCCATTATTCCTCCTTGCTTAATTCTTTAAGGTTCGGGTATTCGTCAATTAGGACTTTAATGCAGCCGGCGATTGGGATGGCGATAACACAACCAATCAAGCCGAAAGAATAGACTCCGATTGTGACTGCGACGAGAATGAGGAGCGGCGGGAGATTGAGACCTTTACCTTGGATTTTTGGAGAGATGAGGTTGTTTTCGATTTGGGCGTAGATGACATAGAAAATTAAGAACGAAAGTCCTGCCCAGAGTGAATTTGGAAGAAGAAGCAACGTAACAAGGATGGCGGTTAGAATTGGGCCGAACATTGGGATGAGGTAGAAGAATGCGGCGATGAGGCCCATTGGAATCGCGAGGTTGGCGGAAAGCCCAAACAGAACGGATAAGATAAGCACGCTAGTCGCGACGACAACGCCATCGAGAATTGCGACGATAAGCTGACCAGAGACGTATTTTGAGACGACTTCCGCACAGCGGTCAATGACGCGACGCCAAACTTTCGAAGCTTTTTGGTTTTTATCGGCGAATTTATCCCAAAGGCTGTCTAGAATAGATGGACCTTGTAGCATAAAGAGAATCGTCAAGACAACAATGAGGATGACGGCGGTCAGGATACTGCCGATAGTACCGATGCTATTTATTGTGAAATTCGAGAAGCTTCCGATAAAATTTTGGGAAGTGTCTTTGACGCTAGTGATGATTTGTTCGCGCAAATCGGCGATACCAATACTGTTTCCAAAGCGATCTATTTCTTCGCTGCTTAGGAGGTTATTAAGTTGTTCTGGAACAGAGCCGATGAATTTTGCAGTTTCATTGACGACGACCGGGCCAACAAAACCGATGACGGCAAGCAATGAAATAACGACGATGATGACAGCTGCGATTGACGAGAGGCTGCGACGTTCTTTCTTCTTGTCGATGTCGTCGATTCTTTTAGCGAGCGGATGCAGGGCAACGGCAAAAAAGATGGAAGTTAAAACAATCATGATGCCCATGAAAGCTTGCTGGATGAAGGCAAGAATAAGTGCGAATCCGATAATTACCAACCAAAAACGTACAAAAGTCTTGGTGTCGACGTCAATTTTTTTGCTCACTTTCCTCCTTTTGTTATATATCTATTTTATCACACTTATGATAAGAATTGCCAAACTGGGCCGTCCGGAGTATCTTTTACGATATAATTGTTGTCGGCGAGCTGGTCGCGAATTTCGTCTGCGACGGCAAAATCTTTGTTCTTTCTAGCTTCTTCGCGTTCTTCGATTAAGCGTTTAACAAAATCAGGAGCATTGTCGGCGTCTTTCGTAAGGCCGAGGCCAAAAAGTTCATCGACGAATTGCCAATCTTCGAAATTAAGTTCATTCGTGTCGATGATGCTGAAAGCTGCAGCAGAATTCAGATTTTCGTTGACGGCTTTTAAAATCTCGTCGCAAATAGTAGTCTTTCGGATTTGTCCGAGTTGCTTGGCGGCGACAGCTTTATTCTTCCAGTTTAAGCGGCGTGATTTTGCGGCAGCAAGGTCAAGTAAACTAAAATTGCGCGTACCTTGGAAATGACCTTGAAGAACCCACATTTTGAAATCGAGCGGCATATAGCCTTTTTCTTCGAGTTGCTCGAGAGTGTAAGTGTTGCCGAGAGATTTGCTAATTTTTTCGCCGTCGATAGTGATAAAATTACAATGGAGCCAGAAATTACACATTTTCTTTTCGAAAGCAGCTTCGGATTCGGCGATTTCGTTGGTGTGATGAACCGGAATATGGTCAATTCCGCCAGTGTGGATGTCGATAGTTTCACCAAGTTCTTCGTGGATGATGGTGGCACATTCAATGTGCCAACCTGGATAGCCCGGGCGGTTGAGATAATCCCAACGCATAGCGTGGTTCTCGCCCTCTTTAATGAATTTCCAGAGCGCAAAATCGGAAACATTTTTCTTCTCAGAGTTAAAATCGACGCGGGCACCGGCTTTCAAATGGTCAAGGTCGAGGCGGGCAAAATCGGCGTAAGTTGGGAATTTTGAAGTGTCAAAATAAACTCCGTCGCTTGTTTCGTAAGTGTAGCCTTTTCTAGTGAGCTCGTCGACTAGTTTGATATCTTCATCGATGTAATCGGTGGCACGAGCGATAACGTCTGGTTTTACGAGGTTTAATTTTTCGTAATTTTCGAGAAAATATTTTGAATAAAATTCGGCAATTTCCCAAACAGTTTTATTTTCTCTTTTGGCACCTTTTTCGAGTTTGTCGTCACCGTCGTCGGCGTCGGAAGTTAGGTGTCCGACATCAGTGAGATTTAGAACGCGCTTTGGCGTCATGCCGTTTAGTTTTAGGGTACGAATAAGTAAATCCCAATAGATATAACTTGTGTAGTTGCCGACGTGCGGAAAGTCATAGACGGTTGGGCCACAAGTGTAGATTTTTACTTCAGATGGGTTCTGCGGCTTGAATTCTTCGAGTTTTCTGGTCAGAGTGTTATAAAGTTTCATTAGAAGCTCCCGTAATTTATAGTTTCACTTTCGGTATTTTTAGCTTTATATTCGGAAATGAGGCTATTACAGCAAGAAACGAGGTCTTTGACGCATTCTTCGTATGATAAATCGTAAGTTCTAAATCCAGCAGCGTATGGATGTCCGCCACCACCGAAATACCCGGCAACTTTGTCGGCGATCGGGCAACTGCTGCGAATTTTTCCGGTCAATTTTCCGTCAGGATAAGTTTTTATGGCGACGGCGACTTCGACACCTTCAACCATGCGCATTTCTTCGAGGATAAGAACATTTGGATTATATTCGTCGGAGTATTCTTGGATGTCATCCCATGGGATATGGATGGTCGCAAGCTCGCCATCGAGTGAATATTCGATGCGCTTAATCAAATCAGCTTTGTAATCGAGAATTCTTTGAGACTTTTTCATGAATTCTTTGCGATTTTCTTCGAGCTCGCTGATATTGCTTCCGAGTTCGGTGAGTTCGGCGGCGATTCTGAAATCTTCAGCAGAAACACTAGCGGTTGTAAGGCCTAGCGTGTCGGAAAGGATGCCGTTAAAAAGATTGTCGGCGGCGTTTTTGTTGATTTTTATTCCCTGGTCTTTGGCGATTTTATAAATCAAAGTACAGCAAGCTGGGAGAGGCTCGATGATTTTTTCATGCGGGAAAGATAAATCGTCTTCGGTTTCGTGATGGTCGAGGACAAAAACCGGCTTTGTGTTTAAGGTGTTTTTGATTGTGTCGTCAGCTAAGAGTTTACTGAGTAAAATTTCTGCGGCAGTGTCGACAATAATATAACCGTCAGCATTAAAAGTAAATTCATTTGAAACGCGCGACCAGCCTTCGAAATAACGCAGATATTTTGGAATATCAACCGGACAATAGAGTGAAATTTCTTTACCTTCGAGCAGATATTCGAGCGAAATTGCAGAGCCAAGCGAATCGCCATCCGGGTTTTCGGCCTGGATAATACAAATTTTGTTTTTGTCCTTTAGAAACTCTGAAAAATTGTTATACATCTCTTAAATTATATCACAAATTAGTGCGATTATTAAGAGCTGCAGAAAGGGTGATTTGGTCTGCGTATGATAAATCTACACCAAGTGGGAGCCCACGAGCGAGACGAGTGATTTTTAAATCTGGGAATTTTTCAGAGAGAGTTTTTTGGAGAAGTAGTGCCGTCGATTCTCCTTCGACGGATGGATTAGTTGCGATAATGACTTCTTTTGCTTTGTCGTCTTCGACACGACTAATAAGCTCTTTGATATGAAGTTGCTCAGGTGTGATTCCGTCGATAGGAGAAATGGCGCCGCCGAGAACATGATAAGTGCCAGAAAAGGCTTTTGTTTGTTCGATAGCATAGATGTCGAGTGGTTCTTCGACGACGAGAATGGTTGTTTTGTCGCGTTTTTCATCAGCATAAAACGGAGAAACTTCTTCACTGCTGTCTATGAGCGCAAAAGTTTTTGGGCAAGATTTTACGTTCTCGTGTAGTTCAGAGAGGCTTTCGGCGATATTTTGCGCGATATTTTTGTCGGAGCGAAAAAGGTAATACGCATAGCGTTCAGCTGTGCGCGGACCGACGCCCGGAAGATGCCCGAGCGCGTCAATCACGTTTTCTAAACTTTTTGGTAGCACTAAAATCCTTAATTACATTCCCATATTGCCAAGCGCGCCGCCGAGAGAAGACATCAAAGGCTTCATTTTTTCGGTTGCGATTTCTTGGGCTTTGGCGTAGCCGTCGCGGAAACAGTTTTCAATCCAGCGCTCGAGTTCTTCAATGTCGTCGAGGTCGATTTTTTCTGGGTCTAAAGTAACTTTTTTGACTTTTAATTCGCCAGTAATTTGGACGATAACTGCGCCGTCGCCAGCTTCAACTTCGACGATTTCATTCTTTAAATCTTTTTGTGCTTTGCGAAGCTGATTCAACATCTTCATCTGGTCCATGGTTTGTCCCATAAAAATAACTCCTTTAATTCCCTTAATTATACCATAGAAAACCTTTAGACAACAAAAAACCACTCGAACTTCGAGCGGTTTTTACAATGCGGCTTCGACGGCAGCCCAGTTTGCGTCTTCGTTTTGAGCTGGAATGACGACGGAAACTTGTGAACCTTCTTTCAAGCGGAAGTAAGTCACGCTAGCGTAAAGAACTTCGTATTCGCGACCGTTGACTTCGACGAAATATTTGTCGTCGTGGTGGGTTAAAGTTCCAATCACGGTTTTTCTCTCGACCGGTCCGATTTGTTTATAGAGGAATTTACCATCAGGAGTGATAGTGAGTTTCATGATGTCGCCTTCGACTAGCTTTGACTTTGAAGCGTAGTTCGCAGGAACAGGATAGTTCTTTCCTTCTTGGTCGATCATGATTTGGCCATCAAAGACGCCTTCGATGATTTTTCCTTCAGGACCAGAAATAGTCACGTCGCGTGGAGCGGTGATAGTCTCGCCGTCACCGACCATGGAAATCAATAACTCTTTAGCCGCAGCTAAATTAGTTTCAGCTTCTTGGATAAGTGAGCGTAACCTCTTTATTTGTTTTTCTGGTAATTCAGACATTTCCTCGCATCCTGTCTGTTAAAATATAGTATTAATATTATAATATATGAGGCTAGAAAATTTGTCAATGATTTTTTAGAAAAAAGTTCTCCACAATTCTAACAGATTTATGCGGCACGTTGTTGTAAAAAATACAGAAAACTTAAAATATGATAAAATTGAAGTATGATAAAGATTATTGCCGGCGGAAAGAAAAACTCGGGTTGGGTCGCGGACGCGATTTCTGACTTTGAAGTACGGCTGAAAAAGCCGTTTGATATCAAATGGGAGGTGATGGAGGAAGAAAAACTTATGAAATATCTCTCGGAATGGAAATTTGGGGCGGATGAAGTTGTGATTCTCGCGGATGAACGCGGGAAGAATATCTCCTCGCCGGAACTTTCGGATAAGCTGAATAAAATCTTTAATTCTAGCTCTTCGGCAACGATTATTATTGGCGGCGCGTATGGCGTGTCGGAGGAAGTGCGAAATCGGGCGGATTTTGTGTGGAGTTTTTCTAGATTAGTGTTTCCTCATATGTTAATGCGAGTGATGATGGTGGAGCAGATTTATCGCGCGCAAGAAATTTCGCGTGGAGGCAAATATCACCACGAATAACCTCTAGCGGCATTGACTTTTTTGGTAAAATGTGCTATAATGTAAGTATAGCCTCGTATGGGCTAGTTGCACATTCACAAAGTACCTAGAGAATGGGAAAGGGGGCATAGTCAATGAAGAAGACTATCGCAAAAATTTTATCACTCGTAGTTCTGGCCACCATGGCCATACCTAATATTGCGAAAGCAGCTCCACCGCCGGAGACTTCGGAGGTTATAATGACCGAAGAAGAGCTGGCTAGTCACAACTTGTCAATCGGTGTGATTTCCTGGAATGACGATATTTATTCTGGAGAAATTACTGTCCAGCCACTAAGTAACGGAAAATATTCCGTAAAGAAGGAAGAGTTCTATAAACTGAACGACATGGTTGGTGCTTTTGGAAATAATACAAAAGCGAAGAAAGAGGCTGCGAAGAACGCCGCGAAAAATGATTTTCGGGGAATTCGTTCGTACGCTCAGTCGAAAGGCTGGTGGGACTGTCAGTGGAAGATTAAATCGACCTCAAAAACCAAAGTGACGGCGACCGCTAAGATCGAGTTTAAGTCTGTAACAATGGACAGAAATTCACAATCTATCACGATCAAACAGACTACGGTCAAGAAAAACGGTAAGTGGACAACCACGTATACCGTGAATGGCAAGAAAACGTCAGTGAGTGCTCTGAAGAAACTTTTCGTTTAGTTTTGTCTAGGTAACAAAAAGCGGCCCAAACGGGCCGCTTTTCTCATTTTTAATTCACTAGTTTGACTTTTGAATTAAGCGAGTTCGACAGTTGCGCCAGCTTCTTCAAGAGTTTTCTTGAGAGCTTCAGCTTCGTCTTTAGCAACTTTTTCTTTAACGTTTGCAGGAGCACCGTCAACGATTGCCTTAGCTTCGCCAAGACCGAGGCCGGTAGCTTCTTTAACAGCCTTGATGACTGCGATTTTTTGTGCACCAGCGTCTTTGAGGACGACAGTGTATTCTGACTTTTCGTCAGCAGCTGCAGCGCCTTCAGCAGGAGCAGCAGCGACAGCGACAGCAGCAGCTGCAGCTGGTTCGATGCCATATTCATCTTTAAGGGTGTTCTTGAGGTCATTGACTTCGAGAACGGTGAGGTTTACGAGTTCCTCAGCGAGTTTTTTGATATCTGCCATAATAATTATCCTTTACTATATATTAATTAGATTGCTTGATTTAAGCAGCCTTTGCTTCCAAGCCAGAAACGATTTCGGAAACGCCATTTGCGAGTCCAGATACAGAATCGTTGACTGGTGAAAGAAGTTGCGCGACGACCTGGCCGATAAGCTCGTTTTTCGATGGAAGAGCAGCGAGTGCTTTTACATCGGCATCCGAGAGGCTTGCGCCAGAATCATTGAAGCCACCGGCGATAGCGAGGAGTTCGTGAGTTTTTGCAAATTCAGCGAGCACCTTTGCCGGAGCGACTTCGTCGGAATCAGAGATAGCGTAGAGCAACTGACCAGTGAGGTTAGTTGTGTCGGTATCTTTGTAGACTGCGACGGAGTCCATCGCAACGCGGACCAAACGGTTTTTGACGACCTTGATTTTTACGCCATTTTCACGAGCGGCTTTACGAAGTTCCTGGAGTTCAGCAACTGTAAGACCTTGATATTTTGCATAAACGGTCATCTTGCTATTATTCAAAAGCTCGGTTAAATCAGCAACCAATGTATTCTTTTTATCCTTTGAAATTGCCATTTTTGGCTCCCATTGGTTAGATTTATATTAAAAACTAGTGAATTGTTAAAATTCGTTACTCCCAACAATAATGACAAGAATTTGTCCTCGGTGGCATTATTAAGCGTTAGCCGCCACTGTCTTCGGTAACTTCATACATTGTAGCATAAAACTATAAAAAATGCAACAAAAAGAGTCTAAAACGCTTTTCCTAGTGGACGCGTCCTTCGCGCCCGTCTTCACGGGGCTCCGCGCTCATCCTCGGTAGCGACCTCCGGAAGCCACTAGAAAAAGGTTTTAGACTCTTTTGCTAATTAGTTGTAGTTGTTTTCAACCATGATTGAAGGGCCCATAGTTGTGGTGATGTAAACACTTTTAACGAATGAGCCTTTGATTGATGCTGGTTTTTGAGCTTTAAGACTGTCGAAGAAAACAGTTGCGTTTTCGAGGAGAGCTTTCGCATCAAAGTTGGTCTTGCCGAGGCCGATGTGGACGATGGATTGCTTGTCGACACGGTATTCAACTTTACCAGCTTTTGCTTCCTTGACGGCTTTTTCGATGTCAGTTGTGACAGTGCCGGCTTTCGGGTTTGGCATGAGGCCTTTTGGACCGAGAACGCGAGCGTATTTACCGAGTTTCGGCATGTACTGCGGAGTCGAGATAAGGACGTCGAAATTAATTTCGCCTTTATCGAGACTCTTCAAGAATTCTTCATCTTCAGCGATGTCAGCACCAGCAGCTTTAGCTTTCTTCGCTTCATCGAGTGGAGCGAAAACGGCGACCTTGACAGTTTTACCGTTGCCGTTCGGGAGAACGACGGTGGTGCGAATGTTTTGGTCAGCTTGGCGCGGGTCGACACCGAGACGGACGTGTGCTTCGACGGTCGCGTCGAATTTAGCTGGGTTAGTTTCGACTGCGAGTTTAAGAGCTTCTTCGAGAGAATAAGCTTTTTTGTGATCGATTTTCTTGTCAGCAGCTTGGTATTTTTTACCACGACGCTCAATCATCGGGCGAACTTTTGGTGCTTCGCCTTTTGGTTTTTCAGCAGCTTCTTTTTCAGCTTTTTTAGTTTCAGCTTTACGAGCTTGGCGCTCTTCTTCAGCTTTAACTTCTTCGACATGTTTTTTAGATTTTTTACCAGCTTTTGCGAATTTTTCTTCTGTTTCAGTAACAGGAGTTTCTTCGACTGGAGTTTCAACTGCTTTTACTTCTTCGGCAGCTTCAAGTTCGGCTTTTTTAGCCATGAAATATCCTTTCTGTGGTAATAACGAGGAATTCCTCTCCCAACAAATTAATTTAATGCCATAATTTTAGCATAAAACTGGTAAAAATACAAGAAAAAAGGCCGCTTTTGGCGGCCAATTTTTTATTGGGGGTTCGCTATGAATTTGAGCCAGAACATCAGACATGCGACCATTGAGATTGAGTCAACACGATCGAGATAACCACCATGTCCGGTCATCAATTTTTCGAGCGTTCTAGCAAAAGCTGGGCCACTCGATTCAACGCAGTCGCTGCTATCTTTAATTTTGAGAAATCTTTTGCAGAAACTAGCGAAAAAATCGCCAAAAATTGAGATGACTGGACAAGTAGCGACAAAAATGATGAGTGGAGCGCTGAGGCTGCCATACATGATTTTTATCGTGATGAGTAATACCATGACACATCCGAGATAGCCACCAATAATTCCCTCCCACGATTTTTTCGGGGAAGTTTTTGGGAACGGTTTGGTTTTGAAGAAAAGTCCATGGAGAGCGCTGCCGGCAAAATAAGCAAAGATGTCGGTCGAGATTGCTCCGAGTATGACAAGGACGATTTCTTCACGCGTAAGGTAGAAAAAGATGGAATAGACGGCAATAAAGAGGATAACGTACTCAAAAATTAAAATACGGTCGTCTCGCATCGCGATTCCGCGATAGATTTGTGTGCGGTGTGCCATGTAGAGTTCGAAACACGCCATGAGTCCGCCGACGAGGAATAAAATGCGAAAAAGCTTTGCGTCAGGTGTCAATATGCCGATGATAACGGCGAGTGCGAGAATTAGCCCCGTGATTAAACGGGATTTGAAGTTCTCTGTGTGTAAGAATTGTTTACTCATAGAACCACCTCCAACAAAAAATAAATGTGCGAAGCCCTAAGACTATAATAACATAAAATCATAAAAAAAATCAAGGAGCTGACACTCCTTGATTTTACTATCGTTAAGATTAGCCTTCGACTTCGACGCCCATTGAGCGTGCGGTACCGGCGACAACTTTAACTGCGCCTTCAAGATCGACAGCGTTCAATTGGTCTTTCTTGATTTCGGCGATTTTCTCGAGCTGTGCGCGGGTGATTTTGCCGACTTTGTCGGTGTTTGGCTTGCCAGAACCTTTAGCGATTTTGATTTCTTCACGAATCAAATCGTCGACAGGTTGACCGAGACAAACCCAGTCGAAAGTGCGATCTTCATAGACTTTGATGTGAACAATTACATTTTTGCCCATGTAGTCTTTCGTGCCTTCGTTGAATGGGTTAATGAAATCCATCATGTTAAGTCCCCATTGACCGAGGGTCGAACCGACCGGAGGTCCTGCGGTTGCTTTGCCGCCAGGAATACGGAGTTTGAGGTTTCCGATAACCTTTTTAGCTTCTGCCATAGTACTATTTCCTTTATCGAGAGTTAGAAGCTCTCTCGAAACGATTAATTAATCGTGCGTAACGCACATTATTATATCACACTTTTTAAGTTTAGTCTATCTTTTTGACTTGGAGTGCATCGAGTTCAACTGGTGTTTCACGACCAAACATCGAAACGAGAACTTTGAGTTTACCTTTGGCGGAGTCGATTTCAGCAATTGTGCCTTCAAAGCCTTTGAATGGGCCATCAGTGATAGAGACAACTTCGTTGATTTGGTAATTGATAGTATATTTCGGGTCTTCGACGCCCATGCGGCGTTTGATTTTTGCGATTTCTTTTTCAGAGACAGGGGTTGGCTGGGTGCCGGTACCGACAAATCCAGTTACGCCAGGAGTGTTTCGGATGATGTACCAAGTTTCGTCAGAAAGACACATCTCGACAAGGACATAGCCTTGGAAGATTTTACGGTCGACGACTTTGCGTTTGCCGTTTTTAATTTCGATTTGTTTTTCTTTTGGTACCATCGCACCAAAGATTTTTCCCTTAAATTCAGGGTTTTTGAGACGTTCGTTGACTGATTCAGCGACTTTGTCTTCATAGCCACTGTAGGTAGAGATTGTGTACCATGCGCGGCTGCCATCATAACGGTTTACTGCCATATTTTTCCTTTCTAACCAATAATTTTACTAAAGATGAAGTTGAATAATGCATCTAAAAGCATCACGAGGATGATGAAGAATGCAGAATAGATGAAAATTGCGCCAACGAGCTTCCAAGTTGCTTTCCTATTTGGCCAACGGACTTGGCGAATTTCTCTCCATGAGTCGCGGATGTAACGACCGAGCGCAGCGAATGGTTTGAAAATCCATCGAAACGGCGCGGTAATTATACGAAGCGGCATCGGGAGGGGCTTTTTCTCTTTTTTAATAGTTTTCTTCTCCTCTTTGACGATGTTTTTAGCGATTTTGACCGCTTCTTTTACGTCTTTTGAGGTAGAAGCCTTTTTTGGTTCGTCTGACTTTTTGTCGCCAGCTTTGATTCTAGTGACATGTGCCATAATTACTCCTTCCAATAAAAAATTGTCCCTTAGGACTTGTCAATAGTTTATCTCATTTTTTGCGGTGTGTCAAGATGTAGATTGTAGCGCCGAAGGTTGCGCCGGCAGTATCAAGCAGGATGTCGGCGATTTCACCGCTACGACCGGGGACGAAAGTTTGATGATATTCGTCGGTTGCAGCGTAAATTCCGCAGAGTAGAATAGCAAACCACGGGGATTTCTTGCTGAGTTTGAATGCGCGAGCAGTGAAAAAACCAAAAATTGCATATTCGAGAAAATGAGCGGATTTTCGGACGATATTGACGAGAAAATCGACATTTTCGAGACTTGGAAAAGCGGTTGTGAGAGCATTGACGATTAGCCCGGATTGCTGGTCTGAATCGACGGCGGGAAAGCTACTCATAATAAAAATCAGCACCATCATTAAGATTGATGGATACCAAATTTTGAAGAATTTGCCGAGACTCTTTAGTTCCATAATGTTATAAAATAAAAATGACCTTTGTCAAGGTCGTGGCTGGGGATGAGGGACTCGAACCCCCGAATGGTGGGACCAGAACCCACTGCCTTACCACTTGGCGAATCCCCAAAGTATTCGGTACTTAAATATCATACCACGATAGTTTCAAAACGTCAATTAAGGAGCTTATTTTTATTATAACGCAGATATAAAAACATAAGTATATTGATTTTTTAGGCTTTTTGTGTTATAATTAAAAGAATAGACTAGCTTTGGTGGAGCTAGAATAAGCACATTTGAGGTTTGTATCTTTTTTTGTAACATTGAGTAATTTTTCGAAGGAGGGGAACTTTATGGTTGAAAAATTAAGAAACGGACTTTTATATGCAGGAGTTGATCGAACGAGTTTTGAGCTCGCAAAACCGAAAATTATTCGGGCAAATCGAGTTATGACGACAGTTCTCTCAGCTTTTGCGACAATCTTAATCTTGATGATGACGATTTCGTCTTTTTATTCGGACGGAATTCGTCAAAATCGGTTCGTCTATGAAGCTGGTTTGGTGTTGTCAATTATCGTTTTAATCGCTTCATCAACGATTGCGCGGAAATATCCGCAGCTTGTGAAGATTTTAGTCTATCTTTCGTATTCGATTTACTACCTTTACGGAATAATGATTGGTGCTGTGACTGATCCAACCGGAAAAACTGTAACGTTTATGGTTATGTTGGTCTTTATGCCGACGCTGTTTATTGACCGGCCGATTCATGCAATTCTGACGATTGTGGTTTATGACGCGATTTTTATTATACTTTGTTTTATGAATAAAGAAGGGGCTGTATTGTCGGTTGATTGCATGGATGCAGTCGTTTTCGGAATTCTTGGCGCAGCAAGTGGCGCAGTCATTAATCACATGAAGATTCGAGGCTATGTTTCGGAGCTGAAACTCCAAGAAATTGGCAGGATAGATCAGCTCACACAAATGAATAATCGGAATGCCTATGAACTCGATTTATTCTCGGTGACAGAAAAGTGTCGTTTTTCACTAGCTTGTCTCTACGTAGATGCGAATGGCCTACATGAACTCAATAATGAAAAAGGTCATGAGGCTGGTGATAATATGTTAAAATTTATCGCGGAGCAGGTTTGCGACATCTTTTCTGATGAACTATCATATCGAATTGGCGGTGATGAATTTGTGGCATTTGTGCCGGATAGTGATGTTGATAGTATTCAGGTGCTGGTTAGCGAACTGACTGACCGGGTCGAGAAAAACGGTTATCATATTGCTGCTGGTTATGAAATCATGTCACTGAGACACATTGACATACGAGGGCTAATAAAAGCCGCAGAATCGCGGATGAAATTCAGTAAAGACGAATTTTATCGCAGCATGAACCGTAAAACACGAAACAACTAAATATCGAAGATACAAACTAAGCTTAAAGGGTCGCTTTGCGACCCTTTTTCATGTTTCGCCTTTCTTTTTCTTCCCTCTTATGTTAAAATATATCTAATATGATGGGCAATGTAACTTCTAAAATATTCCACCGCCTTGACAACATCGAAGATGTTGAGGAATTCTATGAGGCAATTGATCGTAAACATTTATCTAAATCGCTCTCGCCAGAGCGTCCATATACTTATTGGACGATTGAGCTTTATGATAAGGCAAACGGAATTCGCGGTGGTGGAGGTCTCGGGGTGCTCGCGGCCGACACGCGTCGCGTAGCAGAACGCCAACAAGTGCCGTTTTGTCTGATTACGCCATTCTATCCGTCTGAACCGCACCAAACTTATACGAATTTTGAGAATGGCGCTTACCATGAAAACGTATCTTATGTCCAATACGGTTTCAAATTTATTGATACGGTGAACATTCGCGCTTGCGGACAGATTTGTACGCTTGATGTAGTCGAAAAACAACTTGGTTCAACTCGTATTCTTTGTATCACGGAGCCAAATTTCGGTGAGCTTTATTCTGGCGAATCGGGCGGAGATCATCGTCTTTATCAGGAAGTTTCGCTTGGATTTGGCGGCTATCAAGCTTTGAAATTGGTTGGCTTGAAGCCAGCGATTATGCAACTTAACGAAGTTGCAACGTTCTTTGCAGCGCTTGCACGTCTTGATGAACTTGCGTCGAACGGCATGGATGTTTATGAGGCAATTGTTTATACAAGAAAACACACGCTTTACACGAATCACACGCTCGTTCAGGCAGCAGAAGCGGATTTTTCTTACGAACAGTTTGAACGCTACGTCTTCCCTAACCTTCGCTCGAAAGCAGTTAGGAAATGGTTGTCAGATAAATTCGATAATGGTAGAATTCGTCTTTCGACCGTGACAATCGAGATTGCGGAACTTCGTTCTGGCGTCTCGAAACTCCATGCTCGTGTCGCGAATTATCATGACCTCGCAGGTGAAAAAGTGAAATTTAAGGCCGTGACGAATGGAATCGACATTCCGACTTGGACTTTGCCGGAGATTGTGGAATATCTGAAGAAGAAAAATATCCTCGATAAATTTGATTTGCCGAGCGAAAAATATCTTGATGCGGTCGAAAAAATTGAAGCGGCGGATATTCGCGCTTTGAAAGACGCTGGCCGAGCGGAACTTAATCGCGTTTTGTCGCACAGAGTTGACCAATATGGAAAACATCCAGTGGTCGAAGGCGATGCGCTAGTATTTGACTTTAAGCGTCGATTTGTTGATTATAAACGTCCGTGGTTACCAATGACGAATCCAGAAAGGCTTGCGGAGCTACTTGAGAAATATAATATTCATTATTTCCTCGCTGGACGCGTCCATGAAGGCGATTATACGATGGCAGAAAAGCTGCGCAATTTACTTTCGACGGTTGATAAAAATTCGATTTTACGCGAAAGAGTGCATTATCTTCCGGATTATGACGAGGAACTTGGCCGGGCACTTTCGGTTGGGGCAAACGTTTCGATTAATACGCCGATTGTCGGACTAGAAGCTTGCGGAACGAGCTGGATGAAAGACATTATTAATCTCGGAATTCTCGTTTCGACGCATGATGGTGGTGTGGCGGATTGTCCGAGTGATTCTTATCTTTGCGTTTCCGGCCGAAGTGAAGCAGAAGAAGTTGAGAGTCTTTATCAAAGAATTGAAGAAGCGGCGAAGGCGTGGCAGAACGATTTTGACCTCGAGACGATTATCAAGACAGAGCTTAAAAACTATGTGCCGGTTATCTCTGGTTCGAGGATGCTTAAAGATTATCTTGAATATCTATTCTAACAGGGGTAGCTATTGACTAAATAACATAAGTGTGATATAATACAAGTATAAGCTAAAAATCGCTCATTTGGGCGATTTTATGCTATACTAGATATATTCTGGTGGTGGGAGCAGAAAATCGCACATTATAAAGGAGGATTGACTTTGGACGAACCGAAATTGCACAAACTCATTGAAACGAAGCGAGACTATGAAGTCGAGCTCGCAGCAACACGTATTGGCATTAAAAAAGCCAACAGGCATTTCTTCACGAAACTGTTAATGAGGCATTTGTTAACGAAAGAGAGGGGCTATGAGGAAGCAATCAGTCAAATCAACAAAGAAATCATGTTCGCAGCAAACGAGCTCTGAAGAAGAGCGACGAATTAAGCGCGAATTAATGAAAGCGCAATTGATTAAGTTCATGCTCCAGAAAAAAGCCCAGGCATAAGCCTGGGCACTTTTTTTGTTTCTAATTATTTACGAGTAGATTTTTTGTTGATAATAAGATGCGCTCCGTAAAGGATTGCGACTGCGACAATTATGCTGACGCCGAGAGAAATATTTTGCGTTGCTTTTCCGGCGGTGTCTTCGGTTGCCGTAGGCGCAGTACCGGTATCGCCAGCTGCTACAGAAGCATCTTCAACTTCTCCGGTTTCGTTAGCCTTGATTTTAACTATAATAGCCATACCATTAGCACCTGGTCATACTTCTGAATCACTAAGTACGCCACCACCTTTAATTTTGACAGTTGGGTCGCTGCTGAAGATATAGCCGTCTTTAGCGACTAAATCCATAAAGGCGTAATAGTTAGTGTTGGCTTCGAATGTGCCTTCGAAGAACTCTGCGCCAGTGCCATCCTTGTCCCAAACTGCCATATCGAGTTCGTAAGTGTCGCCCGAGATTGAGGCTGAAGGTTCTTTGTCTGGCCAATCCCAGCCACCTTGGTCAACGAGTGTGACAGTTTCGCCGATTTTTGGTGGTTTAACGGTGATTTCGACGGATTTGATAAGTTTTACGGTGTTGATGCAAGCTAAAGCACCGCCGTCGAAATCGGCTGTACAAACTTTATAAGTTTTTGAGGCGTCAAAGTTGCCAGCTACATTATAAGAAAAACTTGTTGTGGTGCCGCTGACGGTAGTGTTAGCGTTTTCTGGGCCGGCAACGAGCGTGTCGCCAAGATAAACTTCAATTGAAGCGGCAAGCGTACCAGTGGTCGCTTCGCCTTCGACGTGAATCGAACTTCCGTCAACATAGGCTACGTGTGGAGTAACGGTTCCACCGGCTGCTATGGCGTTTCCGAGAGGAAGAGCCGTAGAAAGTGCGAGTGTGGCTAATAATGCGATTGATTTAATCTTATTCATAACTTGCTCCTTCCTTAGTTCTTATCCGGGTTAATTTTACGTGAATATTTGCCACTAGTGCTAAGATCGAGGTAAATTCCCTTCTTTGAGCCACTCAAGGTTCCGGCGTAGGTTGTTGAGGTTGAGCCGGCTTTCGAGACGGTGAAGTAGATACCGTTAAGGTTCGAGAGGTTTACGTCTGCAGTGTAAGTGTAGTGGCCTTTTCTAAGCCCTTCACCGCCACTTTCATAACAACTGTTGACGATGATTGATGGATCGAATGGATCTTCAAAGCTAGTTGCCGCACCCATCTTGATAGTTTTCTGGGTTCCGTTCTTATAGTCGAGCTTTGCGCTGACTTCATAGTCGGCACAGGTTTTGCCTTCATCGAAGTAAACAAGAGCGGTGATAACTTTTTGGTTAGTCTCGATTGCTGGGAATGGTTCCTGAACTGCGGTACGGAAAATACGAATATAATAGGTTTTTGTGCCTTTTGTAACTTTGAAAATTACACGGTCATAATAAGCTGAATTAAAGGTGATTTTGTGGCCACCGGCAACTGATGTGACGGTAACTGCGCCCGCATTTTCAAGATCTACTGCAGCGACACTGTCAAATGCGCCAGCTTCGCCTGAAAGGATAATCTCTGTTTGTTGCGGAATGACATACAAAGTTGCTGGATTTGCTTTAGTCGTGCCAGAAACGTCGTGGTAGAGGACGCTGTTTAAAGCGGCGCCAAAATCTGGTTCGTAGCCATCAGTGGCGTTTTTGATTGAAGCACCAGCATAATCTGCGCTCTTAATCAAAACTTTGAAGTTCCAATCGCCGAAGTGGGTATAGGCGTTTGCTTCGCGTGGAGCATTCATTGGGTTTAGAGCGAGACGGTTGTGTTCTCCGTCCTCATATTCCATCACATCTTGCATAGTGTGGTCTGGATTCGCCGCTTTATAGGTGTCGTAAGCGGTCTTCAAAGCGAAAGTCGTGTTGTCGACGTCGACATTTACGGCGCTGAAAGTTTTTTCAGCGTGGTTGTCGGCTTCGATGTCGGTATCGCTATAAATCGTGTAAGTATTGTCAGTGTTAATATCTTCAAAGAGGTGATAACATGGAGTTTCCTCTCCACAATCCCAAATGAGATAGGCTTTGCCGTCAAAACTATCGGCGTGAACCGATGTTAACGGACAAAAAAGTCCCGCAGTCACCGCAAGCGCAGCTACCGTCGGGGCAACAGTTCTCTTATATGAAAAACGTTTCATTTTTCTCCCTTTAATTATATGACCTATAATGCATATATTATACCACAAAAAAACCGCTTTTTGCAAGCGGTTTGTTTTATTAAGCAATCGACATAATCCAGTGGATGAGCCAGGCGATAGTTGGGGAGAGGGCGATGATGGAGCCGATGATGCCGACGAGAGCGTAGCGTCTCAAACTGTTGTTTTGGATTTTGCGAGAGCGGATGCAGTTAAAGAGAATGACGAGAGAAATGACAGTGACAACTGCATAGAGGTAGTTCAAGAACCAGTGTAATGTGAAAGACGAAGCGACACTGAGCGCAAGAAAGATGACGGCGTAGATGCCATTGATGATACTGAAGATAAAACAAAGAAGGAGTGTGCGTTTTGAGGCGGGGCGGGTCAAGAAGTTTTCTTTTTTGGCGGTGGCGCCAGTGCTGAAATAGCCAGTGACGTTAGTGTCTGGGCGAATAGTATCGTCGTCGGAAGCGGGAGATTTGGATGACTCGGAATTTTCATTATCTTCGGCGAGAGTTTTCTTGTCTTCTTCGATTTTGGCGAGCTTTTCTTTCATAAGAGCGTCTTGCTCGAGCGGGTCAACATAGTAATCTTGTTTTTTTGCTTTTTCTTCTTCGGCGGCTTTTTTAACTTCTTCTTCGGATGCTCTCTGGACGGTATTGACGACAACGTCACTACCATCAAGGTTTTTTGGAGCAATTTCCGTCAGTTCTTTATCCATATTTTTATTATAACACAAGCAGTATGATTTTGGAAAAAATCGGATATAATATAGATAGAAGGAGAGATATGTCTGAAATAAAATGTCCAAATTGTGGTAAAACTTTTAAGATTGATGAAAACTCGTATGCTGAAATCGTGAAACAGGTTCGAGATTCGGAGTTTTCGGCTGATATTGAGGCAAAAATTCATGATGCAACGGAGATTTTGCATGCAAAGTCGGAAGCAGAATTTTTGAAACTAAAAAATGAAAAGGAAGCGGAAATCGCGAAACTTGAATCGAAAATTTCTGGATTTGAGAATGAGAAGCGTTTAGCTGTTGCTGAGGCAGTTTCGAAAATCGAGAAAGAACGTGATGAACTTTCGAAGAACTTGCAGGTCAAAGAGGCAGAAGCAAAATCGAATGAAGTGGCGATTCGTGATAAATATGAATCAACCTTAAAACTAAAAGACGAACAGATTGAACAATTAAAAGATTTTAAGGCTAAACAGTCAACGAAAATGGTTGGCGAGAGTCTTGAACAATATTGCCACGATGAATTTGATAAAATTCGCATGACAGCTTTTCCGAATGCTTATTTCGAGAAAGATAACGAAGTGGTTAATGGCTCGAAGGGAGATTTTATCTTTCGCGACAAGGACGAAAACGACGTCGAGATTGTTTCGATTATGTTTGAGATGAAAAATGAGATGGAGACGACCGCGACGAAACATAAAAATGAGGACTTCTTCAAAGAGCTCGATAAAGACAGGCGTGACAAGAAGTGTGAATATGCAGTGCTGGTTTCGATGCTTGAGGCTGATTCGGACTATTACAATACTGGTATTGTTGACGTGTCGTATCGCTATCCGAAAATGTATGTGATTCGTCCACAATTTTTCATTCCAATTATCACCTTGCTTCGCAATGCGGCTTTGAAATCGCTTGAAGCAAAGAAAGAACTTGCTCTTGCGCGCGAGCAAAATATTGATATTGCACATTTTGAGGAGAATATTGAAGCATTTAAGGTTGGATTTGCGCGAAACTATGAGCTTGCGTCTAAAAAATTCAAAACTGCGATTGATGAGATTGATAAGACAATCGACCATCTTCAGAAAACAAAAGAAGCGTTGCTGCGTTCGGAAGATAATTTGCGATTAGCGAATGACAAAGCAGATAATCTAACTGTTAAAAGATTGACGCGCGGAAATCCGACGATGCAGAAAAAATTCGAGGAACTCAGCAAAAACCAATAATCTTCCCGTAAGAAGTGCGCTCCATAAGAAAGTAATTTCTACAATCATTGTAGAAATTACTTTTTTATAGGCCACTAGGTCAAGTCTTACATTATTTATGAGAAGATTATTGCTTGTTCCAACGTTCGATTGCGTCGGCAATAACTTTCTTAGCTTCGTCGATGCCTTCGAAAGCTTTAACGGTTGTTGTGCCAGGTTTCTTCAAATCTTTATAGTGATTGAAGTGGAATTCGATTTGTTCGATTAAGCGCTTTGGCAAATCCTCGAGAGTTTTGTACATGTCGCCGTTGTTGCGGTCATCGGCCGGGACAGCGATAATTTTATCGTCAACTTCGCCGTCATCGACGAATTTCATTACGCCAAGCACGCGAGCGGAAGTGTAAATTCCGGTGGTTAAAGGCTGGTCGGTAATCATGAGAACGTCGAGTTCGTCGCCGTCTTCATCGAGAGTTTGTGGGATGAAACCGTAGTTGCAAGGTTTTGCGAAAGCGATTGGTTCGATGCGGTCAAGCATGAAACAAGCATTTTTTCTATCCCATTCGATTTTATGGTTTGAGCCGGTTGGGATTTCGATAACGACGTTGATTTCGCCGTTTTTATAATCTCCGGCGTCGAGAATTTTATTAAAATCTGCCATTTTAACTCCTTTTTCTTTTAAAGTTAAGATAATTATAACATAATTAATCAGATTTTTTATAGAACTTGATATTGCCGAGTTCTTTTGGGAGGTAAGAGACATCGAGATGGAAGCCTGCCTCCCATTTTTGACCTTTGCCAAAACCGAGGTCTTTCATTAATTTTGTTGGGGCATTTCTGATTTCGATTGGGACCGGGAGATTCATGGAACTATGCGCAGCTTCTTTAGCGCGAAGATAAGCATCGTAGGCACTGCGGTCTTTTTTAGACTTTGCGAGAGCGCAAGTGACATGAGCGAGAATGATTTGGGCTTCTGGCATACCGACACGTTCGACTGCTCCAAAAGCGGCCACAGCGAGATTTAATCCGCCGTTTCCGGCGAGTCCGATGTCTTCGGAGGCGAAAATTACCATACGTCTGGCGATGAATTTCGGGTCTTCGCCAGCTTCGAGCATACGCGCGAGATAGTAGAGTGCGGCGTCGACGTCGGAGCCACGCATGGATTTGATGAAAGCGGAGATATTATCGTAATGTTTGTCGCCTTGTTTGTCATAGCCGGGGACTTTTTTGCCGGCAGCTTCTTTGACGACGTTTTCATCGACTTTTTCGGCGAGAGAGAGGGCGAGTTCGAGGTCGCCGAGAGCGCTCCTAGCGTCGCCACCAGATAGTTCAGCGAGATAGTCAATCGCCTTTTTTGTAACGCGTTTTCCGGCTTTTTCGGCTTTGATGGCACGTTTTATGACTTCGGTGATAGCGGATTTGCTGAGATGATTCAGGATAATGACACGAGAACGAGAGAGGAGTGGCGAAATGACCTCGAAACTCGGATTTTCGGTCGTGGCGCCGATTAAGATGATGAGTCCGGATTCGACGTGTGGAAGAAAAGCATCTTGTTGGGCCTTGTTGAAACGGTGAATTTCGTCGACAAAAAGGACTGTTTTTATCTTCATGTTCCAGTTTTGTTTTGCACGCTCAACGACGGCTTCAATGTCTTTTTTCCCGGCTGTGACGGCGGAGAGTTCGACGAAGTCAGCTTCGTATTCTTTGGCGAGAATGCGAGCGAGGGTAGTTTTCCCGGTTCCCGGCGGACCCCAGAAAATTAAGTTGACCGGCTCGCCTTTTTTGACGATTTCAGTAAGGATTTTACCATCACCAATAATGTCGTCTTGACCGACAACTTCGGATAAAGTTTGCGGGCGCATGCGCTCGGCAAGTGGTCTTCGATTCCCTTCCATATCGTTATTATAGCACAATCTTGATTTTATCTTAAAATGTTAGCGCTTATGTTGACAAATATTATAATCTGTGATATAATGGAAGTATATGGTGTTTTGGGGGGTGTAGGAAACGTAACTACAGGCAAAGCCAGAGTTTTTTGTTTTCTGGCACCAATTGTACCTTAGGAGGTATTGCAACTATGAGTGAGTCATTTTTAAGGATGCCGGTAAAGGCATCTGAAGCCCTGAAGGGCGAAATTGCTAATGAAAACGGACTTAATATGGTCCTCGACGGATTGTATAATCGTTTACATTCTGACGAGGCAGCAGAAATCCATGTTTATCAGGATTATATCTTGGTTGGAGTCAGGCAGAAAGGTCACGGTGATGTGTTTATGCACAAATTCACTAACTATGGCTTTTCTCCTAACCGCAGAGACAATAAATCTGAGACACTGGCATTTTCAATTCGCACGATTGACAACGGCTCTTTGCCACAGTATTGCTACGAAGCTATTAACGGTAATGTTGACGCTTTACGCTTAACAACTAAGCATCTGATTCGTGCTTATGAAGCTAAGGTTCGTCGCATGACCGAAAAAGGCAAGGATGCAAAACTGATTGAAGAGTATGTGATGAAGGTCGAAGCTGCAAAACGTCGCTTGACGTTACCGCTTGAAGACTTTTTGACATTGTCAGAGCCTATTATTATTGAAATTCCCAGGAACCCTGAAACCTTTTATGACGAAGACGAAGTTGTCGTTTCTGGACACGATGGTATCGACCCTACGGACGAGGCATAAGGAGGAATTTTTATGAAACGGATACGTGGCTGGCCGAAAGGTCCGCCAGAAAAATGTAATTCACCCAATACCAACACCTAAAAAGGCCCCGCAATAACTGATATGCGAGGCCTTATTTTATTCGTAATTATCTTCGGATTTGACGGCAGTTTCGAGGTTGCGACCGAGCTTGACGAGTTCTTTGTAGTCGGTGTTTTTT
Source organism: Candidatus Saccharimonadota bacterium (assembly GCA_017480035.1). Classification (GTDB taxonomy): domain Bacteria; phylum Patescibacteriota; class Saccharimonadia; order Saccharimonadales; family Saccharimonadaceae; genus Nanosyncoccus. Next base: position 203,352 of record JAFVBJ010000002.1, read on the forward strand.
GTTAAAGCAATGACGATGTAGTGTCTAGCGAGTTTTTTCTCACCTTCGCGGTTCGATTCGACTTCTGGGAAGACGACGAATGCGGCGTCGCCGTAATAGAGCCAGTGACCTGCGCCATCTCCGAGCCAGCCGACTTTGTCATATACGACAGCAGTGGAGAAGCCAGACGGGAGACCTTGGCGCCAATTGCGAGTGTAGACGTCGGCGGCGTTGCCTGGGGCGGTTTGATTCAGCATAGAATCTTGGATTTTCTTCCAGGATTCTTCGGATAAATCGGTGTGTTTCCAATATTGTTGATAAAGTTTCATGAGGTCGGACGGAGTCGAAGTGATGTTCGAAATAGAGGTGTTTTTATAGCCTTTTTCTTCGTAAGCGGCTTGGAGATTGTTTTGACCAATCATGCTCCAGACTTTTTCGGCACAAGAGCTGTAAGAGAAGCGAATCATATGGTCAAGACAGAGTGAAAGTGTGTATGGTTTGCCGCTAAAATCATTCCAATTTAAGACTTGCTGGTTGCCGTCCCATTGACCGCTATCAATACGGTAGTAGCCTTCGTAAGCAACGAACATTTTATAGATAGATTCGATGCGGATTTTAGTGTCTTCGTTGTGGCGAGCGACAATTTCGTCGTTGTCGATGTCGTAGATGATGATACCGGAATTTCCGGCGGAGCTTTGGGTGTCGACCCATTTGTCGACAGTGTTTTGGAGGCTGATTTTATCTGGGACGGTTGGTTCTGGCTCGGCAGTAGTAGTCGCGGTTTCGGTCGCGGTCGGTTCGCTTGCTGGTTGATTGATGAAATGGATAGCGGCGACAGTACCGGCTGCAACAGCGACAACTCCGACAACTCCGCCAATTACGGCGCCGACGATTTTCTTTTTATCGAAAATTTCTTCTTTTTTTGTGGGTTGATTCATTGGTTGGTTCTCCATGTTATTTTCCTTCTGGGCTAGCTTCCATTAAACGTTTGATGAATTTTTCGGAAGTTGATTCGTCGGTGAGATAGACTTGGTGTTTTTCGTCGTACCAAGTTGGGCTAATACGGGTATTTAGGAGTTTATTGTCTCTGAAATAATGCGTTAAGATGTAGCCGCGTTGGGTGCCCGGCCAGTAAGTTTGGTCGAAGAAGAGGTTGCCGAGACCGTAGTAGATTGGCTTGCCGTTGTAATATTCAAAAGTTTGTGGGTGATGAGCTTGGGTGCCGATGACGACATCTGCGCCCCAGTCAATAAATTGACGGAAGAAAGCTTGTTGACCGGAAATCGGGTAATCACAGCGTGGGAGTTCAGTGTAGCCGTCTGGATAACTCCAGCATTCAGAGTACTGGATATCAACAATGATAAAATCACCACGAGCTCTGGCTTCTTCGATGTCTTTTTTGGCTTTTGCTTCGGTGTAGCCATTGGCACCTGGGTCATTGCCGTCGGCAAGTTCGCCGTTGCCTTTAGTAGAGGTAGAATGATTATAACCGAGCATGGTGATTTTTTGATTTTTGACGTTTAGCTCGAGCGGTTTAGCGGCTTCTTCTTCGTTTTTGCCGCCACCAAAAGTTTTTATACCGAGTTCTTCGTATTTTTCGATGGTTTTGATGTTGGCGGAAGTGCCGTAGTTGTTGTTGTGGTTGCCGGTGAGTTCGACGATGTCGGTACCGATGGCGGTGATGGTGTCGACGACACGCCAATCTGCACAAAGGCTCATTGTGCCGGTTGAGCCTTTGCAGTTGTCAGCGAAGGAAACTTCATTACTGATGTGGGTGAGGTCTTTTGAACTTAAGAAATCTTTGATATTGTCGGCAAAATAGGAACCACGACCACCGGCTTTGCCATTTAAGGTGATAGTCATAGCGCGGGTGATGGCAGTTACGCCAGTTTGAGCGAGAGAAAGAATTTCACTATTTCCTTCCGGGAAAATTTTATTGTCGGATTTTAATTTTTCTTCGATAAGGGATTTTGTTTCTGTGATGTCGGAACTTTTGATAGTGAGATAGCGGTATTTTGCGCCTTCATCCATCGTTTCGAGGAAATATTTGTCATCGATTGAGACGAGACGAGTTTCAGGGGTGAGTTTATTGAATGAAATCCAAGTGATTTTGTCGGTTTCGGCTTCTGCGGAAGTGACGTTTAATTCGCTTGAATAGAAATCGACGGTTGGGACTTCGAGCTCAAAGAGGATATCGCCGTCAGTTGTTTCTTTACGTTTGGTGGTTGATTCGGCAGAAAAAGTGACATCATGATTCAACATTTTCGGTGCGTTTTCGCCTTCATAATCTTTGAAGATGCTTGAGAGATAAGTTTTTTCTTCGGCAGTTAAGGATTCGTCATAAGTGATGACGCCCGGGACTTTGAATGGATTAGTGTCGAGCCAGAGTTTCACGAGAACTCCGCCGGAAATCAAAATTGCGAGAACTAGAAAGATAATGACGAATTTGATTTTTGATTTTTTCTTTTTTGCAGCTCTGTGCTTTTCGGCAGCGTAGCTTTTTTGTAAGAGTTCGCGGCGCATTTGTTCGCGAGTTAGCTCACGCTCTCTTTCTGGTTGTTTATACATTCCTCACTCCTTTATATAATATATTATACTATGATTTATAAATTCTCACGGCAAAACCGCCGCCTGGCGCCATCCAAATATCGAGATAATCGGTTTTTGAGATGCGGCGAGTTTCGATAGTGATGTCGAGCTGGTCGTCGCGATAGTGTGCGCCGTCGCCATCGCGGTAAATTTCGGCAGTATAAACCGAATCGTCGTCAAGAAAATCGAGATTCAGGCGGACGCGGTGAGCTTCTTCGTTTGTCACGCCGCCGATATACCAATCAGGAGAATTGCGGTCTTGGCGTGCAACGACATAATATTCGCCGATTTTGCCGAGCAAAGGAACGGTGCGTTCCCAGTTGACCGGGACATGGCGGATGAATTCATACGCTGCGGGTTGGATTTCTTCATAAAATCTCGGACGGTCGGCCGCCATCTGCATACCAGAGAAAATTGTGACATAGTAAGCGAGTTGACGAGCGAGCGTGCTGGCGAGACGTTTAGCGACGTTTGTGACGTCGAAAATTCCGCTAGTGTAGTCCATGCCACCGGCAAGTAAACGGGTGAATGGAATGATGGTGGCGTGAGATGGAGAGAGTGCTCCACCTTCGTATTCTTGGCCGCGGGCGCCTTCACGAGTCAAAAGGTTCGGCCAAGTGCGTTCGGTGCCGGTACCTTTGATTGGCTCATGCACATCGAGACAAATGTGGTATTTTGCGGCAAGTTCGACTGCTTTTTGGTAGTGACGAACTCCGGCTTGGGAATGATGAAATTCTTTACGTCCTTGAATAACCATCATGGAGCCAGCATAACCAGGCTTGATGTAGTTGATACCACGATCAGAATAATATTTATAGGCATCTTCCATTTGATTTTCATAGTTATCGACAAAACCGACAGTTTCGTGGTGGCCGATAATGTTAATTCCCTGTTCGCGAGCGTAAGCAGAAACTTCATCGAGATTGAGGTCGTCGACTGGTTTTAAGAAATTGGTTGAGGCGCCGTTTTGGAGCCAATCGCCTTCCCAGCCATTGTTCCAACCTTCCATTAGGACACCGTCGACATTTAGGCGTTTGGCAGCGTCGATATATTCTTTGGCATGTGCGGTGGTGGCGCCATGGCGTTCGCCTGGAGCCCACGTCCATTCGCCCACAAACATCGCCCACCAAATGCCGATGAATTTTAGAGGTCTAACCCATGAAAAATCTTGTTTTGGTGGGTCATTGAGATTTAGGACGATGCGGTTAGTAATGAGTTCGATTGGAGAATCGGCAATCATGACTACGCGCCACGGAGTGTTGAATGGGAGGTCAACGTAAGCGCGCATACCGTCGGAAAGCGGCGTGATGTCGGATTGGAGACGATTTAACGAGTTCAGTCTTAAAGTCATTGAACCGTAGTTATAGAGAGCAGCTTCGTGGATGGAAATCGTGTGGCCAAGCGGAGTTTCGATGGTGAGCGGCGTGTGGACGGAGCTTGCGAGAGCATAAACTGGGCGTTTTTCGTAGTTGTATTCGTAGCGGTCAGGTTGGTAAGCTGGGATGCGCCAAGCGTTGGAGTTGGCGTCGACGTTAAATTCGGTCAGCTCGTCGCTAATAATTAAGCGCTGGAAACGCGGTTGTGGCGGAATTTCGTAGCGGAAAGCGATGCCGTCGTCAAAAACGCGAAAACGAACTGTGAACATGCGGCCATTTTCGGTAGTTTCGGCGAGATAAAAAGTAGCTTCACTGTAATTGTTTCTGATGATGCGTTGTTCTCCGACGATAGTATTCCAAGTTTCGTCGAGTTTTTTGTTTTGGATGCGGACAATCATAAGGCCTTGTTTTAGAGGCTGTTCGCCTTGGAGATTAATGCCGAGTCCGGATTCACGCAAGACGATTTTGCCATCTTTTTTGACGGAATAAGTTAACTGCCCGAGCTTTAGTTTTACAACACAAGAAAGTCTCCCGTTTGGCGAGAGAATTTGTTGTTCGTGGTCGAGTTTGGGTTTTCCGCCGAAAAGATTGCTCCAAAAGCCCACCGGTTATACCTCCTTTGCGGTCAGAACGAGGCGATGTGAATAATCTTGTCCGCCGAGCGGTTCGCCGTAGCAAGTCATGAGGATGAGAGTTGGAGTGTCGGTCTCGGAAACGATTTGTCCCATGTCGACGGAATTTTTCTCAATAATTTCACGAGAGGTGATTTTGTATGATTTATTGTCGAAAGTGAGAGTGTCGGCGCTCGAGACGTTTTTTAGGTCTTTGAATACGGTGCTGGAATGGCCGATAATGACGGTTTTGTGGTTTGTTGGTTGGTAAGCGCCAGCGATAGTGTCGGGAGAGATGAGTTGGTTGCCGGTGCGTTCGATGTCTCTGACACGAGCGATTAAACCGATTGACGGGATATAGAGACGTTCTTCGGAGGATGCATCGGCGGATTTTGGCATGAAGACGTAGGCCGTGAAGCCAGCAATCATGGCAAAATAGGCAATTCCGAGAAAAATACTCAGCTTAGTACGATGTAAATTAAACTTTTTACCTTCCCTTTTCATATTAAATTTATTGTAGCATAAACGAAATGAAAAAGGTAGTGGTTTTTGGGGTTGATTTTAGGAAAATATATGGGGTGCTATTTGACAGATTTAACGAATTTTGCGACCGTGCGGTTTGACGCATCGCCATTGCCGTAGCTAGTACCAGAGCAGGTCATGAGGTAGATTGATGGGTAGCTGTTGACATAAGTGTTCATATTGGAGTTGGCTTGCGCTCGAGTTGGTGTAGTATAGTTACCGGAGAGATTGTAGGTGATACCTTTATAGGTGAAAGATTTGACAGATTTATTCTTGACGGCGAGAAAAGCACTAGAGGTATTGTGAGCATAGATGAGCGAGCCATATTTAGCAGCGTAGCCAGCACGATCCGGGGTGTCGAGTTGGCCATTGCTCATTTTGCAGCCTTCGACGACAGTGATATTCTTACCATTAAATGAGATTGTGCCAAGGACTTTGCTATAATCGATACAACGTGAAGTGGAGGAAGTAGTGGTTTTTTGAGTGGTTTTTGGGGCGGTTTTTTGAGCCGTGCTGGCGGCGGCAGGAATATTGACTGATGCGAGATTTTGTTTAATATTCTCTTTTTTCGTGACTTCGACACTAGAAAGGGAGAGCGTGGCATCACGCTCGGTGTTGTCGGTAGTCTTGAAAACTAAACCGTTTTTAAGATTAAGAAACGACAAAAAAGTGATAAAAAATAAGAGGATAGCGATTTTGACCTTTTCTTTCATAACACTCCCAAAATTATGCTATATAACTATATTATAGCACATATGCTTATTTTTGTCAATGATAATATCATAAAACCCACTAAAATAACTTCTTGTTCTCCGCTCCGGGCCGTTAGGACCGAGTCTTTAGGTTGCAAGAAGTTGTTTCATCGGGTTTTAGATTTTATCGTACGGTTCGACGACAGGGATGTCGAGCTTTGTGCCGAAGCCGAGGCGTGAGCGGATTTTTGCGCCCATGATGGCGAATTTTTCGCGATCTTCGAGATTCATGAGAACAGAGGTGTCTTTAATCGTAACGCAATATTCGACCGGGGAGAGGTCGGTGACTTTGTTTTTCTGCGTTGTCATAGTGATGACAATATTGCCTTTTTCATTTGACTTGCAGGCGGCGTCGAAGTAAGAACAGAGGATTTTGGCGACGTTGACGTAATTTTCGACTTGGTGATGACGACGAAGAACGTCGAGGTCGAGAGTATGACCGGAACGCTCAAGACGAATCGCGTATTCGTGGTAAATCGGATCGATAATATCAGAGAGATACATGAATTTGCGGTCAAAAACGCTGTTGTGGACCTTTGATGCGTCGAGTAATTTTAGAAAATCTTTTTCAGTAGTCATAATTTACCTCTATCTTTCCCTTATTATATCATATTAAACGCCAGGCGAAAACATTTTAAGCTTATTTCGGTGGTATTTGTAGTGCGGGTCATGACTTCCGACTTCTTTCCAAAAATCAGCGGAATGATCCATGTGGTTCAGGTGGGCGAGTTCATGCAGAATAACGTAGTCACGGAGGATTTCCGGGACGTTCATTAGGCCGATATTGAGCGAAATGGTGGTTGAGCCGGTTTTGCCGTGACGTGTACAGGAGCCCCAGCGAGTTGAAGCGTGAGAAACACGAAAATTATCGTATTTATAACCATATAATTTTGCGAAATACTCGAGGCGATATGGAAGCCATTCTTTAGCTTTTTTCATCAAAATTTTTTTCTTCATATCGCGAGAGCGTTGGGTTTTCGGGTCTTTTAACTCAAGTTTCGTGCGGATTTGGGCGCGAGAAGAATTTAAATATTTTTTGACAAGAAAATCAGGAGTGTATTTTGGGACGGACATTTGGAGCCGTCCATTCATCGAAACAGAAAACTTAACGCTAGAAGACAGGGCGTTTTTTCGTACGATGACTTCACCGAATTCTTTGTCGTTTAGAATCATTTATTGCAACTGACCGAGGACGTGGCTGAGTTGCGTCTCGAACGTATGTTTACCAGAGAGGATGATTGGTTTTTCAGCTTCTGCTGGAGCTTCCATCAAACGAATCTTTGTGTCATATTCTTCTTTGGCACGAGCAACGGACTTCGTTTTCATCTTCAAACGAGCTTTGATTGTGTTGATGTCAGTCTGAATCCAGACGAGAGTCGGGTTGTAGCCACAAAGCTTTAAGAGTTTCTTGACACCTTCGCGTTCTGCTTCAGTGTCGAGACCGCCTTCAATGACAATGTTTTGGCCAGTTTTCGAGATTGCCTCGAGAACGACGTGAATTTGTTTTTCTGTGAAATCTGCTTCTTCACGCAACTGTTGTAGGTTGTAATATGGAGCTTTGAAACGACGCGAAAACTTCTCACAGAAAGTTGTCTTGCCGCTACAAGGAGCACCGAATACCAAAATAGCGCGTGGTTTTGTCTTCTTATTACCTTCCATCATGGTTCCATTATAACACAGATTATTTGCTTAAAACAACTTTTTTCTTAATTTTTGATGGTTTTCGGGTAATGAAAGAGGAATTGCTGAGTAAAACTTGGCTTGGATAATAGAAAAACCAAGCAAAAAAGTTGACGTAGCGTGCAACGAAAAGTGGCAGAACGCCGGTCACGGAGAGGTATGAAAGTGCGACGTTGACATCACACATTGCAAAAAGAATGAAACCGTAATAGGCGCAAGTGGCAGAAACAATTTCGCGATCGGTGTGATCGGCGGGTTTTGTGCGAATTTTCTTCCACCAACGATAAGCGAGGATGACGTTGCAAAAGAGACAAGCACCGTAAATTAGAGCGAGCATATACATTTCGGGGACATGGTTAAAATAGCCAAACATAAGAATTAGAATAATGCTTAAGCTGTAGCCGGCGAAAAATTGAGGATTAGTTTTTGTGAAGCGGGCAATATGAAAATATTGAGCAAAACAAAATGCGAGAACGCCAAAGACGCTGATGTTGTCGAGCATGAGAATGGTGTCGGCAAGTAGAGTGAAAAGCAGGGCGATTTGGAGTAGATAATCGCGAGGAAATTTTTTGCGAGCATAGGCAAGACTTAAGATGATGCCGAGATATTTCAAGACAGTAACGCCAATGAAAGTGCCGTTGTCGATGACTTTGACCATGGCAGGATGGTCGCCGAGCGAAAATTCCCAAAAAACGTCTCTCTCAGGATATGCAGTCTGGAAAATTGAATCAAGGACAACAAAACTAACGAAAATTGTGCCCCAAATTACAAGCCAAATCATGTCGATTTTGACCGTGTAGTCGAGGAGTTTTTTAAGCCAAAACTTCTCTTTTTTCATTTTCCTGTTATGCATACTTTTCTTGATTATATCATGACTTTTATAGTTTGTTGTATAATAGATTTATGTTGAAAAAGATTTGGAAATTGTATGAAAAATACCGCGAAGTGATTAATTATTTGATTACGGGCGGGATTGGGACGGTAGTTTCGATTGGCTCGTTTGCGGTACTTTTGAATTTTATGGATACGGTTGTCGCGAATGTAGTTTCGTGGATTATTGTAGTGATTTTGATGTATGTTCTCAATCGTTATTTTGTGTTTTTGGAGCATGCGAAAGGATTTTCGGCGATTTTGCGTGAAATGCTTTCTTTTTTCTCGGCGCGAGTTGCGACGTTGATATTAGAAACGGTTGTAGTTTGGCTTGGGATTGACGTGATGAAGATGAATGCGATTTTCATCAAAACTTTTGCACAGATTCTAGTGATTGTGCTTAACTACTTTTTTTCGAAGTTTTTTATCTTTAAGAATTCCGGTGATGCTGGCAAAGATTTGGATAAAGTCGGTGATGGTCGCGGGGATGGAATAGCTGATACTGTCGTAAAAAAGCCAAGGAAGTGTCGTTAGGCCGCCGGCGAATTTTGTGGTGGTTTTGTTGGTTGTGAACCATTCGAAAAAGAGGTAGATGAAGCCAGCGGCGAGCGGGAGGATGTTGAGTGGGGTATTGAGATTTATAATGATGAGTGCGATATAGACGGCAGAAAAAAGGACAAAAATAAACCAGTTGTTGTAGAAGAAACGGTGGCGGTGTTTTTTGTGGTGTTTTTCGCGAAGATAGATGTAATAATCACGGAAAATGGCGATAACGAGCGTGTATGACCCGGCAAAAGCGCCGATTAAAATATAGTGGACGATATAACAAGCGTAGGCGACAAGCGAAAGTTTCATAATATCAGATTTTTTCTTTTTGAAATAACGATAGCAAGTAAAAATTAGCGCGAGGACGCCGAAGATTTGCCCGAAAATGTTGACTAGATTGATATTTTCCATCATTTCACTAATTTTATTTCGTCGATGATGTTCGTGATGACTTTTATGTCGTTCATGACTTTGTTGAATTCATGTTTCTCGTCGATTGGTTTTTTGTAAGAGGCAGGTTCGAAAGAATCAGTGTTGTTGTTGATAGCGATATGAATTTGGTTGTTTAGGAAACAAACCATAACGCGGCCGTTATGGAGGTCATCGAGCTTCATGATACGCTCCATTACTGCTGGATCGAGCAAATAGTAAGCTTCGAAACCGTCTTGAGCGTAAACATAGAAGTTTTTATTAAATTCGTTAGACTCGAGTTGGATTTTTTTGAAAGTTTTGTCGATTTTTGAGTTGTCAAAATTTTTGCCGACGACGAGGAGTTTCTTATCGAATTTTTTATTGTAGTCGAAAATAACGTAGCGGCCACGGAAAATGGTGTGGTAAGTGGTGTTGCCGTCTGAATCGGTGGATTCGTTTTGGAGATGGACGTCGGCTTGTTTAAATGGGATGCCTTTGTATTTTGCGACAGTGTAATCGTTTGAACTATAAAGATCGCCCATATTCATCATGCCGGTACCTGAAACATATTCTTTTGGCATGGCGCTAGTGTGTGAGTATGAGAGGTTAGTAAAAATTTTGTTAAAGGTGGCAGTGATGAAATAAGATTTATAGGCGTCTCGGTAAGCGGCAGTTTCAGCGGAAGTTGCGAAGAGCCTGACGATGAGATATGGAATGATCAGGAAAAAGACGAACGGGAAGAGCATGGCAAATGTGCTGAAGCCAAAAGTAAAGATTGAAGTTTCTGTGCCGGCACTGAAAGAAGTGATGGCGCTGACGATGAGGATGACGGCGATAAAACCGAAGAAAATCGTCAAGAAAATGTCGTTGATTTTTTTCTCTTTGTTTTGGATAGCAAGGCGGGCTTGCTCGAGCTGCTCATAATTCATATGCTTATTATAGCATAAAAAATGGCAGGGGCGGCAAGACTTGAACTCGCGACACCTGGTTTTGGAGACCAGTGCTCTACCAACTGAGCTACACCCCTACTAAAATTAATTATATCATAAAAAATACGAAATTTCTATACTTGAAAAAGTTAGCATGAGCGTGATAAAATAGTAGATGATGAAAATATTAATGTTGGGTTGGGAGCTACCCCCTCACAATAGTGGTGGTCTTGGTGTAGCTTGCTTAAATCTTTCGCGAGCACTGGCGAACGAGGGTGCCGACATTGATTTTGTTGTTCCTTACACTGCAGATCATTCCGACATTAATTTTATGAAGGTCGTTTCAGCTTTGAAGCTTGACCCGCTTTTCCGCTATGGGATTGGTGCTTATGATTCAAACAAAATTGAAGAAGTGATTTTCCCAGACACGAGCGAAGAAAAATTGATTTCGATTCGTGATGTACAACATAGATATTGTGAATTTATTGAAAAATATTTGATGGAATTTAAGCCGGATGTGGTGCATGCGCACGATTGGCTGACTTTTGAGGCTGGTGTTCTCGCGAAGAAAAACTATGGTTTGCCGCTTGTCGCGCATGTTCACGCGACAGAATTTGACCGCTCAGGAATGAATGGCGGAAATCCGGTGGTTCATGCAGTGGAATATGAAGGCTTAATGATGGCAGATAAAATTATCGCTGTTTCGAAAGCGACGAAGAAAATCATCCATGATAAATACGGGATCCCTTGGGATAAAATCGACGTAGCTTACAACTCGCTTGATGAAGGTTTTGTGACGAGTGATTATTCATTCAAAGCAGACCATTATAAATATATCGAAGCGATGAAGGAGCAAGGATACAAGATTGTCTCGACAGTTGGGCGCTTCACGATTCAGAAAGGGCTTTCGCACATGATGCATGCGGCGGCGCGCGCAATCTCAAAAGAGCCGAAGCTTTTGTTTGTATTTGCTGGAGATGGTGAAGAGCGCGAAGAATTGATGAAGCTTGCGGCAGATTTACATATCACTAACAACGTGATTTTCACTGGATTCGTGCGTGGACAAAGATTACGTGATATTTATGAGATTTCGGATGTATTTGTAATGAGCTCAGTGTCGGAGCCATTCGGTTTGACGGCACTTGAAGCGGCACATCACGGAAACGTTCTCATTTTGACGAAACAATCCGGTGTCGCGGAAGTTCTTCGTTCAGTGATGGAATATGATTTCTGGGATGAAGAAAAGCTTGCGGACGAGATTGTCGCAGTGGCGAAATCTGGCGCGTTGATGAATGCGTTGCAATCGGGAATTTCGCGCGAATATCTTCGAATTTCGTGGGATGATATTGCGAAAAAATGCCTCAGCGTTTATAATGAAGTGAGAAAACATAAGAGGAATAATTTCTAATGCGCGCAATTTGTCTATATCTTCATGTGCACCAGCCGTATCGTGTCCGCGCGTATTCGATTTTTAATGTGGCGCGCGACCATAATTATTGGAATTCGGATTTTTATTCAAAGCAGAGTAATGAGCGCATTTTTAAGAAAGTTGCCGAAAAATCTTATCATCCGATGTTTGATTTGATTGAAGGCAATATTAATCGCTTTAAAGATTTTAAAGTTTCAATGTCGATTACGGGGACTTGGCTTGAACAAGCAGAAGAATGGGACCCGAGCTTGATTGAACAAGTTAGAAGGATGGTGAAAACTGGACAAGTTGAGATTGTTGCAGAGACGTACTATCATTCCCTGGCATTTTTCCATAATCGTGAAGAATTTGAGTCGCAAGTTGAGCGTCATCAGATTAGAATTCAACAGCTTTTCGGATTTAAGACGAAGATTTTCCGTGATACTGAATTTGCGTATAATGACGAACTTGGGAATTGGATTGATACGGTTGGATTTGAACGCTTTGGGTTTAAAGGTTGTCTCGCGGAAGGTTGGGATAAAGTGCTCGGTTGGCGCAGCCCAAATCATGTTTATAAAGCTCCAGGAGCAAAAAATACGCGTTTGCTCCTCAAAAATTATCGACTTTCGGACGATATTGCATTTAGATTTTCCGATAGACAATGGAAAGAGTGGCCGCTCACAGTCGAGAAATATCAAAATTGGCTTGATATGGACTGTTTACGCGGAAATCTTGTCAATCTCTTTATGGATTTTGAGACTTTTGGTGAAAACCAATGGGCTGACACCGGAATTTTTGAATTCATGAATCATTTGATCGAAAAATGGTTGTCGGTTTATGAAAATAAATTTGTGACAGTTTCGGAAGCCGCAGAGCTTGAAGAACCGGCAGATGAAGTTTCGATGCCACAGACTGTGACTTGGGCAGATACAGAGCGTGACCTTTCGGCTTGGGCTGGAAACTCGATGCAAGATGAAGCGGAAGATATTCTTTATGGCATGCGTGAAGAAATTTTGCAGACTGGGGACCAGAGGTTGATTGAAGATTGGCGTCGCTTAACAACTTCTGACCATCCGTATTATATGTGTACGAAGTATTGGAATGATGGCGATGTACATGCATATTTCTCGCCATACGATTCGCCATACGATGCATTTATGTATTTTATGAATGCCGTGCGAGATTTACAATATCGACTTTTGAACGACAAGAAACGCCGCGAAAATTCGGGTATTGAAAACGCTTAAGAAAAACCTCCGGTAGTTAAAAACGGAGGCTTTTTGTGGTATAATTAAAGATAGTTTATGGCAAAATCAATTAAGAAAAATTATATCTATAATCTCTGTTTTCAAGTTCTGTCGATTATTTTGCCGATTATTACAGCGCCGTATCTTGCGCGCGTATTGGGTGTCGAAGGAGTAGGAACCGCAAGCTTTACGCTTTCGATTGTGGCATACTTTATTTTGTTCGCGAACCTTGGAATTGCATCGTTTGGGCAGCGCGAAATCGCGATGCATCAGGACGACAAGAAGAAATATTCGAAGATTTTTTGGGATTTGTCAGCATATAGATTGGTTGTCGGGGCTTTGACGACGTTCGCATATCTGTTTTTGATTCTTTTTGCGGATAAATATCAGATTATTTATGGAATTATGATAGTGAATTTGCTTGGAAATGTGTTTGATATTACATGGTTTTTCCAGGGACTTGAGGAATATAAATTCATTTCGATGCGAAATATTGCCGTGAAACTGTTGTTTGCGGTTTCGATTTTTATTTTCGTAAGAAATCCAGAAGATTTAAACCTTTATATCCTATTAAACGGACTTTCGATTTTGATTTCTTCATTGGCGCTTTGGACAAGATTGCCGAAGTTGGTTGAAAAACCGGTGATTAAAGCGATTCGACCATTTCGCTACATCAAAGATACGTTTATCTATTTCTTGCCACAGATTGCAACGACGATTTATACAGTGTTAGATAAAACAGTGCTGGGGCTTTACGACCCGAGCCAAACCGAAAACGGCTATTATGAACAAGCATATAAAATCATCCAGATTGCAACAACAGTTGTGACGTCGATTAGCGTTGTGATGGCGCCGAGATTTGCGTTTTTATACAAGAAAAATAATATTGTCGAGCTGAAAGAGCGCCTCAGAAAATCGATGAAATTTATTTTCATGACGGCGGTTCCCTTTGCGTTCGGAATTTCGGCAATTGCGAGTTTGTTTGTGCCATGGTTTTTTGGTGAAGAATATTTACAAGTAATTGATATTATGCAAGTTTTTGCGCCGGTAATTTTGATTATTGCGCTTTCTAGTGCGATTGGCGGTCAATGTTTAACGCCATGCGGAATGCGTTTTCAGAGTGCGCTAGTTTTGATGCTTGGCGCGGCAGTAAATTTCGGTGCGAATATGATTTTGATTCCAAAGTTTTGGAGTTTTGGGGCGGTAGCTGGGACGTTACTCGCAGAGGTAGTTGTGACAGCAGGATATTTTATTTTGGCGAGAAAATATATGGGGACAGTGCAGACTTTTAAAGATGCGACGAAATATTTTGTCGCAGGGATATTGATGTATATAGTAGTTATGTTAGTCAAACCATATTTTGCGCCAACAATTGTTTCGACGATAATCGTGACAGCAATCGGTGCTGCGGTTTATGGGGTTTCTCTAATTGTTATGCGGGACGAGCTTTTGTTTGAATATATGAGACTATTTTGGAGAAAAATGACGAAAAAATAATCTAAAAAGGAGGTGAAGATGGCGAAATATCAGGTGCGAAAATTTCCGAGCGTCAGAGCGGCAAAAAAGTTATTCGACGAGGCAAAAGATTGGCCGAAAAAGGGACCACAGGAATATCCAGTCTTAAAGGGATGTGATATTCTTTTTCGATATTTGCGTCTAAAGAAAAGAGTAACGGTTTTTGGAGTTTATGAAGAAGATAAATTAGTTGCGATCATGCCGATTCGATTTATGACGGACGGTTCAGCACAAATTGCCGGATCTTTTGAGCGGCTCGATTTTGTGGATTTTATTTATAACCCAGAGCTAAAAAATCGCGCAATTTCAGTTGCGAGATTTTTTGTGAATTATTTGAAAAATGAATATAAAATCAATAAATTTACAACGCGTTTTATTGACGTAAAAAGTCCGACGTATAAAGCATTGAAGAAATTTGAGAAGTTCAATGTAGATAAAGTTTGGGAAAATGTGATTATTAATTTTCCGAGCAAATCGTATGATGAATATTTCTCGAAATTAACAAAACATGGAAAGCAGAATATTAGAACAGCATATAATCGTGCCGAGAAGAAGGATATTGAGATTTCTCTGACGGTCTATAGCAACGTTTTAGGTGCTGGGGGGCCGGCAGAAAAAGTGGATAAGAAAAATTGTTTGGAGCTTTATATTAAAAGGCAATTAAAAACTTATGTGACAGAGCGTGCATCAACTTATGCTTTTCGGACGAAACATTTTCAATATCTTTCGGTTAGCTCGAGGATAAACCCGAATGCGTTTTTCGCGGTTTTAAAGATGAACGGTGAGATTGCGGCGTTTATGGAGGGATTTTACAATCCGTTTGATAAATCGATTGAGATTCCGAGGTTAGCAATGAATGATAAAATGCGCTTTTATAGTCCGGGGATGATTCTAGTGAATGAAGTAATCAAAAAATATATTAAAGACAAGAAAGTTTTAAGTTTGAATCTTTTGCGCGGAAATGAACCGTATAAATTTGCGATGGGAGGAAAATCTTATCGCACAGACGAAGTGACAGTAAAATTAGCGTGATTTTCTTCGAAAAATATTGTCAGAAATACGGTTTTTCAAGATTTTTTCGGTCATTTCGGATTTTTTAGTGAAGAGCATGGTGACGATGAAGAACCAGATGGCGTAGAAGCCAAGTGATTCGAATTGGACGTAAATATACATAATAATAATGAAATAAAGCCAGCGTTGTGGGAGGACGCTTTCTTTGGTGATTTTTACGAGATAAATGATGGCGATAATTGACATGATAAGACCAAATTCGGAGATGAAACGGATGTAGAGGCTGTAGGCGACAGAATCGTCGTGGAAAGTGGTGCTGCGCTTGTCGAGGTCGTCGACTTCACGTTTGAAAGTACTTTCGTATTTTTCGTAAGCTTCGTCATAGCCGAGATGAATCGGAATGATTGAGTTGCCAAGACCGTAGCCAACTAGAGCTTGGCCTGGGGTTTTTGAATAGCCAATGATGCTGGACTGAACACGGAAATAGCGGCTGGCGAGCGAACCGTCGGCGTAGATGCCGGAATTGACGATTTTTTGGATACGTTGGTTGTTGTTATAGACATATGAAAAACCGAGAGCGAGAACGAGTGCGATGAGTGGGATATAGAGGGCTTTTTTATGTTTGATGAGGATATATCCGAAGTAGATTAAAGCGACAACGGCAATATCGACGATAACACGGACGCCGGAATTGAAAGCGATAGCGCTGAGTGCGAGCAAAATGATGATGAAAAGGAGATCTTTGCGACGCGAAAGCCAATAAAGCGGCAAGAGAATGCCAAAAAGATGCATACCGATAAAGCTTGGCTCGGTGAAGAAGTATTGGACGCGGCTATTAGTAGTGAGATAATCGCGCTTAAAGAAGTTAGAAAGCCAGTTTGCGAAAGAACTGTTATCAAATTCTAGAGCGAGATATTCGAAAAGACCGATGACGAGACAGATAGCGTATGAAATTACGACGAGATTGACGACAGTGCTTAAATCTTGCTTCTTTTGGTAGAAAATATAGAACGAAAAGAGTGAAACTGCGCCGAGTGCGAGCGGAACGAAGGAATTTAGATAATCAGTAACGTTGACGTTATTTAGAAATGCGGTCATAGAACCGAGGATAATAGCGGCAATAAAAAAGGCGATGATGGATTTTAACTTCAAAATCGCTTTAAAAACGTGTTTTAGATTTAATATAATATATAGTGCGAGAATGACGGGGGTGATAGCGGCCCAACCGGCGCTCGGCGCAAAGAAAAAGTTTTCAAACGGGAGAAAGAAAATTGCGAGATAAAAAATCAACTCAGAATTTAGCCACTTCTTTTTCCATAAGTTAGTCAATGCCATGTATCTATTTTATCATAAAAGCGAAGCTTTTAGGTTAGAAGATGGCGGAATTTTTCATAGAGGCCAAGCGTAAAACGGAAGAAATGATAGCCAAGACGCGTAGAATTGAGTGCGCTGCGATCGCGGTCTGGGATGTTAGTGTTTCTTAAGACTTCGGCACGGTGAGTTTTGATGTAATGCCAAACGATTGGCAAGCATTCGACTGAATCTGGCGTGACTGGAGAAAGTGCGATTTGGCGTAAAGTTGAAAGATGTGCGTACATCAAACGACGCTCGGCGCCGAGCTTCATTTTTGGGTATTTCTCAACAACGTAATCGTACATCTCTTTTGTTGCGGTAATTAAATCCATTTTCGTTTTGTCGAACGGCTTTTGGGAAATCGACATGCGACGGATATAATAATTATATTTTGCGACGGAATTTAGGCCGATATATTTAACAGAATCGAAGTAGAGATAAGTTGTGGCGGCGTCTTCGAAATTTCTTCCTTCAGGAAAAGGATGCTTTAGGAGGACGTCTTTTGTGAACATCTTAGCCCATGAGGACGTGTCGATGCCGTCGGCGTAAAGTAGGCGCTGGATGACAGTTTTACTGTCGATTTTGCCGGATTCGCCAGTGCTCATATCGACAGCGGTTTTGTGTCCGGCATAAAAGACGCGGTGTGAGCAAATTGCGAGCTTGACTTTATATTTTACGATAATGTCGTGCAAAGTTTCGACATAATCTTCATCGACGGTATCGTCCGAGTCGACGAAACAGATATAATCGCCGTTAGCAGCACGAACGCCATAATTTCGGGCGCTTGAAAGCCCACCGTTTTGTTTATGAAAGACAACGATGCGTTTGTCGGTATGAAAAAGTTCGTCGCAGAGTTCGGCTGAACCGTCGGTTGAGCCATCGTCGACTAAAATAACCTCGAGATTTTTGTATGTTTGGGCTAAGACCCCTTTGACGCAACGGCGAAGATATTTCTTCACGTTGTATACAGGAATGACGACGGATATTAAATCGTCCATTTTTCCTCCTTTCTTAGTAAAACTTCTTCTCGATTGCGCGTTCCAAAAATGGAACGGCTTTATAATTTGTTAGTTTAAGCATGCGCGCTTTGCGGCCCCGAAGGAAACTCTTATAAATGTCTTTACCACCATAGGATTCGACCCAGTTGAAGAACTCTCTGATGTGTTGCTGTTTTTCCTCCTTTCCCACATCTTCGAGTAGTTCGACGCGGAGCTCAGTGTTAGCCATACGTCCAATTGCGTTAATTAAATATTTCTTCGTTTCGTCGTTTAGGCTGTCTTTAACGTTCCAATATTCATCGATGAGACGTTTCAAAACTAAGAGATGTTGGGCAGCATTTTTTCGCATTGAGGCTTTGCTCATGCTTTGACCGGCGCGAGCGATGCGGTAAACATAGAGTGGAGCGCTGAAATAGGCGATGGTCTTTATGTACGGGAGTGGTAAGAGGACATATTCGATGTCAGTGTAAAAGCCATTGTCGAGTTTGATGCCGTTTTGCTTCAGAATTTCAGTTTTATACATTGTGTTATGCATTTGGATGTCGATAGAATTGCAAACGTCAGTAAAATGCAAATCTTGGTCGGACTTAATGTCGTAGCCAGAACGGTCAGTGATGCGTTTTTCGGCCTCATTGTAAGTTAACATGTCGGTTAAAACGATGTCAGCGTCAGTTTTTTCGAGATTTTCGACTATTTTTTCGAGATTTTCGGTTTCTATCCAATCGTCGCCGTCAATCATTTTGAAATATTTGCCGGTGGCGTGTTTTATACCAGAGTTTACTGTGCTGCCAGCGCCTTGATTTTTTTGGTTGATGAGACGAACGGAATTCGGGTATTTTTTCTCATATTCTTTGATGATTTTTTCGGTGTCGTCAGTCGAACCGTCGTTTGTGACGAGAATTTCGATCTTATCAAGAACGTTCTTCGGAGCTTTAACGAAACTATCGAGATTATCACGAATCATATCGCCGAGATTGTATGCTGCGACTGAAATTGATAAGATTTTTTCAGATTTTTTCGTAGGTTTAGAAACTTTTTTCATATTTTCTCCCTGTAAATTTTGCTAGTAAGAAACTTCCACCCTTTTTTAGCCAATTAACGCCTTCGATGTCGATAACTCTGAGTTCTTTTATCTTAATTTCGTCATCGACTGAGTCGGAAGTTTTTAGTCCTGGATATTTAGTATAGAGCCAGACGTCGAGTAAAAGCTCAGAGATGCGACCGTAAAATCTGGCGTGGAAAGTGCTGTAATCTGCGACAAATTCCGGGTCATTTTTCATTTCTCGTTCGAGTTTCATGAGAATTTTAAAGAGCCAGTCGCAGTATTCGTCGAAAATAGATTTTTTCGCAAGCATCATGTTAAACATGTGAGCGGATTTTCGAGTTTTTAAGCGATCGAACTCCGCGAGATATTCTGGGAAATCGGCTTTGATGATTTCGCGAGTTTTCTCAAGCGGACCGATGTGGAGCGTGTGTTCGTAATGTTTCCAAAGATTTTCGATGTAGTAGTTGCGCTTTTTCGGGAGAATAAGATCATAGTTTTTGATTAGTTCCTCAATTTCTTGGTCGGAAAGGACGGAAGATAGACGGTTTTCTTTTTTGATTTTGCCGCGCGCGGTTGTGAAATAGCGGCGATAATGAACGAGGCCCTTATAGTCGGCTTTGGAATTTTTGTAGAGCCAATAAAGCCCAGTCAATTCGCAAAAATAGGGATTTTTTTCAGAAATATTATCGCCCGTGTCATCTCGAGCGATTCGTAAGTCTTTTTTAGCGATTTTTGCGCCAACTTGGAGTGGTATGTATGCATCTCCTTTTGGAAAATCATACTCTTTATGAGCTGCGATTACTATTTCCACACTTTTCATTTATCTTATTATAACACTCCTTAACGCGTTTTAGGTAAAAAATAACCCCAGATTTCTGGGGTTATCTTTAACGTTTCTTTTCTTTAACTTCGTTGCGGCCGAGATTTTTCTTTGTTTCGGTGAATTTGACGTGCTTGCGAAGGACTGGGTCATACTTCTTCAAAGTCAACTTATCAGGAGTATTCATCGTGTTTTTCTTCGTGTAATAGCAACGAACACCAGATTCCTCGGAAACGAGGCCGACGAGTTTGCGCTTAGTATTATTCTTCTTTGCCATAATTACCCTTTATTTTAGCATATTTTCTGATTTTTAACAAGGGTAAAAATAAACTTAGTCTATGATATAATAATAAGGATAGGTTTTAAGGAAATGAAGAAGCTCAATTTGAAGACAGAGACGATTGATGGATATGAAGTTTCATCAGCGATGAAAAAAGTTTGGAAGGTCGAACATGATATTCTTGCGGAGTTTGAACGAATCTGTAAGAAACATAATCTGAAATATATTATGTTCGACGGGAGTTTACTTGGGTTAATTCGACATCATGGCGGGTTTATCCCTTGGGATGATGATATTGATGTTGCGATGACACGCGAAGAATTTGAGAAATTCCGAAAAATCGCGCAAAAAGAGCTGAAAAAGCCGTATTTTTTCCAGACAACGCTGAATGACAAAGTTTTTCGCTCGATTGGGCAGATTCGAAATAGCGAAACGACTGCGATTATGTATAAAGAGTTTCTAAAAGAAGCGAATCAAGGGATTTTTATTGATATTTTCATTATTGATAAACTGCCGAAGAATAAGTTGAAGCGATTAGTCCAGAAACGTCGTTGTCGTATGATGAAAAGCCTACTAAGATTTTATCGGGTTTATGAGTGTAAAGAGAAGCACGGCGTAAAATCGAAAATAATTAAATTTTTGCTCGATATTTTTTATCGTGTTGTTGGATATGAGAATTTCTTCAAACATTATGAAAAAGTTTGTGCGAAATATAATAAGACCGATTCGACGGAATGTAATATTATTGAATATGGTTATGACGATAGGATAATTCGTTTAGAGCATCTTAAAAAGACAAAATTATGTGATTTTTATGATTTGAAGGTGCCGGTGCCAGAGAAAGCGGAAGAATTTTTGACGGATTATTTCGGCGACTGGAAAACGCCGGTGATTGGAAAAGATGACCACGGAAATATGTTTTTTGATACGGAAAAATCGTACAGAGAATATCTCGGATGCTCGATGGATGAATTAATGAAAATCGGAGAAAAGAAATGGCTAAAAAAGAATTAAAACCGATTCAAAAGGAGCTTTTAAGGCTTTTTAAGGAAGTTGTACCGCTTTTTGAGAAAAATGGGATTGAATATTTTGCTTGTGGCGGGACGATGATTGGTGCGGTGCGCGAAAAAGGTTTTATTCCTTGGGATGATGATATCGACCTTTTTATGACGCGCCCAAATTACGATAAATTGATGGATATTGCGCGAAAAAATAATGGAAAAATCGGTGAATTTGACGTAGCTTGTGGTGAAATTAATAATTCCCTACTGCCGTTTTGTAAGATTTTCGATAAACGTTATAAGTTGAATGCTAAAGGTGTTGAAGGTGATGAAGATTATCTCTTTCTCGATATTTTTCCGCTTGATGCCGTGCCGGATGATGAAAATGAGCGAAAAGAATTCTTTGATGAGATTGAGAAAAAGCGAAAAATTGTGGCGATTTCGAGATTAACTTATAAAGGTTTGTTTGATGTGACGAAAAATAAAATCATTTTTCCAGTAAAAGCAATAATCAAATTCAAAAATCAGTTGCTCGGGAAAGACAAAAAACTCTTGGAAGAATATCTTGAATTTTGTAAAAAATATCCGTTTGAATCTGGAAAATGCTACTGGGGCAATACATGGGGAAAGATTTTTGACGTGGACGTCACGAAAGATGATGTTAAGACGCTTAAAAAGCCTTTCGAGGATACAAAAATTAATGTGATGAAAGGCTATGATAAGTACCTGACAGCAGTTTTTGGCGATTATATGAAAAGACCAGAAGAAAGCGAGCAAGACGCGCACGAAATCAAGATTATAAAGGAGGAAAAATGAAAAATATAGCTATGATTTTTGCCGGCGGAGTTGGTAGTAGGATGCATAGTGACATTCCAAAGCAATTTCTCGAGGTTGGTGGCAAGCCAATTATTATTCAAACACTGGAACTTTTTGAGCTAAATGAAAATGTCGACGCGATTTATGTGGCATGCGTCAAAGAATATATCGCGACATTAGAGGAGATGATTAGAAAATTCAATGTACAAAAAGTTGTGCGAGTTTTTCCCGGCGGAGAAACCGGGCAAGATTCGATTTATATCGGACTATCTGAGATTAAGAAAGACTATGATGACGCGTTAGTTTTGATTCATGACGGAGTTAGGCCGCTAGTCGAGCAAAAAACGATTGATAGATGTGTCGAAGATGCGTTGAAATACGGCAGTGCAGTGACATCTACGCCGGCTTTTGAGACTCCGATTCTAACGGAAGACGGAGAATATGTTGCGGCGATGCCGGAAAGACAAAAAGTCTACACAGCGCAAGCGCCACAATGTTTCAAGCTATCTGATATTTTAAAATGGCATGAAGCTGAACGAATGAACGAAAATCCATATAGTGGAATTGTTGATTCGTGTGGGTTGGCATTTAAATATGGCGGAAATCCACATCTTACGATTGGAAATCGCGGTAATATCAAAGTGACAACACTAGAAGACTATTTGGTTTTAGTCTCAAATTCAGCGGCACAAAATTATGAACAATTGTTTAAGCTTTCGGAAAATCGAAAGGTGCACGAGGGAGAAAATGAAAAAAACTAGGATTGTTGCCGAAGATGTCGAGAATATTATCGGCTCAATTGGTGCGGATAAACTGATCGAAAGGTTTTCTAATAAAAGATTTTTGGTTGCGGGTGCAACGGGAATGGTCGGTTCATATTTTATTTATGTGCTTGATAAATTAAATGAAGAATATGATGCGAAGATAAAAATCGTGGCATGTCTTCGAAATAAAACTAAACTGGACGAAACTCTCCTTGATAGAGTTGAAATATTAGAGCATGATGTGGCGGAAGAATTTGAAGGTGAGTCGGTAGATTTTATTGTGCATGCAGCATCGCCAGCATCTCCTCTTATTATGCGAGAAAAGCCGCTCGAAACAAACTTTGCGAACACGCTCGGAACGGCAAATTTGATAAAATTAGCACTGAAAAACAAGGATTTTGGGGGAATATTGTTTGTTTCTTCCAGAGAAATTTATGGTGAGCCAGAGAGGGGTCAAGAATTTTTCTATGAAGACGGAAAATTAGGCCAAGTTAACTCGTTGGTGCCGCGAAATGGTTATGCTGAAGGCAAAAAAGCGGCCGAAAACATGTTAATTTCGGCAAAAGACGAGTATGGATTAAATGTAAAGATTGCGCGTCTTGCACATACCTATGGGCCTGGCATGTCGATTCATGACGGACGAGTGCAAGCGGATTTTCTGAAAAATGTGGTTTCTGGAGAAGATATCGTACTTAAATCTGACGGTTCTTCGGTTCGGACGTATACGTATATTTCGGATGCCGTGGAAGCAATGCTGAGGGTTTTGATTGATAGTTCATCGGAAGTTTATAATATTGCCGATGAAAAATCAAAAGTTTCAATTAAGGAACTTGCTGAAACGATAGTTGAGCTTCCGATTGCAAAAGAGAAAAATCTCAAGATAGTTTTTGATATTGATGAGGAGTCGAAAAAAGGAGCCGCATCATTTACTGGCGGCATCCTTTCGACTGATAAAATTCGTTCAGAGTTAAACTGGGAGCCGAAATATTCAATTTCGGAAGGGTTCGCTAGAACGATCGAGCATCTTATTTTAGAATCTCAGTAATCTTGCTTTTAGCAGTGTTTATCGTGTCGAGATTTGGCATCATGACATAGAGATTCTGATTTGGATAAGAGTAAGTTTTTGTCATCTTGCCGGTTCCGTTAATATTATAACTTTCGATACTCCAGCTTTTCATGTCATCAAGTTGCATGCGAACGAGTGCGGTAATATCGTCGGATGTAAAGTTGGTGTCGAAACTGCCATTTAGGGCATTGAGGATTTTGCCATAATCTGTGAGTAAGTTTTTGTCATTTTGGATTTTTTCGACGATGCGAGAAATAACTTGCTCTTGGTTTTCGCCACGATGACGGTCGCCGGTGGAGTATGATTTACGTTCACGAGCGAAACGGAGCGCGCATTTTCCGTCAACGGCGTTGTCTCCTGGTTTATAGACGCAGCCGTCGAGTGTGAGCGCATGGTCTAAATCATTCGTGACGGTAATTCCGCCGATATTATCGACGAGGTCGGTAACGAAGTTGAAATTAACGCGGATATAGCGGTCAATTTCAAGATCAAACAAATCTTCGACGGTCGAGACGGTTAAATCGATGCCACCACGAGAACCAGAGTGGGTGAGTTTATCCATCAGACCGGTTGTACCGTGAAGTTGAACGTAGGTGTCGCGCGGGATAGCGACAAGGAGGTTTTTCTTTGTTTCTGGGTTAACTGCGGCGAGAATGTTGACATCGGAAAGGCTGCGAGACGGCATTGTACCGGTGCGAGTATCTATACCATTGATGAAGAGAAGGAATGGTTTACTTGCAATAGTTTCTTTTTTGGCGTCGGTCTGGTCATTGTCGACTTTTCCGGTAATCTCGATTTTGATTTCGCCGATGATTTTGATTTTTTGCTCATAATCTTCATTGACAGAGAGGTAAGATTCGTAAGTACCATTATTAACGACAGATGGAGTTTCGAGCATTTTGAGTGGGCGCTCCATCACAGTCTCTAGGTCTTCTTTAAAAACGAGTGTGCTGTCCGAAATGACGTTTGAGACTTTTTGTTTTAGAGCATCGTTGCTGATTTCTTTGACGGGTTCTTCATAAGTAAAAAGCTCGGCACCTTTGATGTCGGATAAGCTGTTTGCTTTAGAATCTTTGTTGACGATGACGTTATAGACGGAATAGGATTTTTTCTCGTCGAAATTTTCTTTGATGAAATTTGAGACTTCAGAGAGTTTTGCGTTAGCGAAGATGAGACCGAGCGAGAGGATAAGGTAAAAGATGATGATGAAGAGTTGTGCTAGCTTACTAGTGCGACGTTTGAAAGCAATGTGGAGAAAAATGAAGTTGAAGACGATGATTGCAGCTAGGACGAGATAGAAAAATTTAGCTGGGAGCATGCTTGAAGTCGAAACGCGGAACATGAAAAAGACCGAGATAAAAAGAAAAATGACGCTAAAAATGCGAGTTATAAGATTGAATTTTTCAGAATTACCATTTTCGAATTGATCGCGAACCATTTTTACTCCTTTTCTATCTCTTCATCGTTTAATATTTTTTCAGCGTTTTTCTCAAACAAAGCTTCGAGCTTTTCTTCCGAACGAACGATTTTTAGAACTCTTTTTTCGGCTTCAGGAAGGTGATATTCGTTGCTCTCATGATGCACATCGGAGCCGAGAAAAGTGATAACGTCGTTTTTCAAGAGAATTTTTAGGGTTTTTTCGGCTTTTTTGCCATATTTTCCGAGCAAACTCATATAGTTTCCCTGCAAGAGACAGCCGAGTTTGGTGTATTCGAGGACTTTGGCAGGATTTTTCTGGATATAGTTATAGCGTTCCGGATGAGCGATAACTGGGACGATACCTTGAGACTTGAGGCGGAAAAAGATATTACCAGCGTTTTTATCCTCACTTGCAACCGGAAGCTCGACTAATAAATATCTTGAACCAGCGAGAGTTGATACTTCCCCGCTCTCGATTAGTTCTGGGAGTTTATCGTCGATATAGGCTTCGTTGCCGTAGTGAATATTAATGTCAATGTCGGAACGGCGTAAAGCTTCACGGAGAATCTCGGTGATTTGACCCTTCGCGGAGTTTTTTAGATTGTATTTTGTGCCTTTAATATAATGCGGCGTCAAAATCATGTCCGTCACACCAGAGGTGACAGCGTTCTCAAACATAGCAAGAGTTTCATTCAAATCCTTGCTTCCGTCATCTACCCCCGGCATTAAGTGACAATGGACATCAATCATTTTTACCTCGCGAGGTTGAGATTATTGTCAGTGTAATATTTGTCGTTAGTATAGTAGCTTGAATATGAGCTAGCTTTAACTTTGGCTTTGTTAATGACAACGCCAGAGATTTTTGAGTTGACACGTTCGAAGTTCTTTTTAACATCTTCAAGTTGGTCGATGCGAGTTTTAGCATTCGAGATAGTGACGATGTTGACGTCAGAATATTTGCTCATAACAAGCGCATCGGAAAGGCCGAGAGCCGGAGGACAGTCGATAAAGATAACGTCGAAATACTTTTTTAAGTAGTCAATCACCAAACGGTTTGTGACTGAAGAAAGTAATTCAAGCGGATTTGGTGGAGTTGGGCCAGCCGGAAGGAGCGAAACGCCTTTGACTGGAGTTTCTTTGACGTAGCTAAAGACGTTGCGATCAAGTCCAGTATAAGCGACATTCTGCTTTTGAGCGGTGGAGAGAATGAGGTTTGAATAGCCAAAAGCATTCTCTTTTTCGAGACCGAAAATTTTATGTTGACGACCTTTTCTGAGGTCGGCGTCGATAATAAGAACGCGTTTTCCCTCTTGCGCGAAAGCAGAAGCGAGGTTTGCGATTAAGAATGACTTGCCATCACCGGATTCAGGGGATGTCATGAGGACGACTTTGAATTGAGTACCGATAGATGAGAATGTGATATTCGTTTTGATAAGCTTGATAGCTTCAGCGAATGATGATTTTGGATTAGTTGCAACAATAAGATCTTGCATATTATTTGCCCTCCACTTCTGGAACAACACCGATGACGGTGAGGCCGAGTTTGTTTTCAACAGTTTCAGTGTCTTTGACGGTTTTATCGAGGATATACATTAGATAAGCGGCGCCGACACCGAGAATAAGACCAAGAATGAGGTAGATGATGGATTCTTTAAGGAGATTAATGTTGTATGCACGGTTAGCTTCGACGGCTTGGTCGACGATTTGGACGTTGTCGATGCCATAGATTGATTTGATTTCAGACTTAAAGACGGTTCCGATTTCGTTAGCAATCTTTTGCGCTTGCTTCGAATCTTTGTCCGAAACTTTGATAGTGATGAGCTGAGTCGAAGTGACCGAGCTGACGGTAACTTGACTCTGGAGTTTCTCATAAGAAATGTCGAGGTTGAGTTTGTTGATGACTTGGTTTAAGACGTTGCGAGATTTTACGATCTCAGAATACGTTTTAACAAGGTTATTAGAAAGAGTAACGTCATTGTTTGTGATTTCCGATTTAGTTGATGTATCAGAGATAAGAACGACGTTGGTGCTTGATTCATAGAGCGGAGTCTTTATTAACGCAGTATAAAATTCGCCACCAGCGAAGACAACCAGAAGAATAATGACAATAAGCCAAATCTTCTGTGATAGATACGAAATTATCTCTCTTAAATTAATATTTTCCATTATTTCTCCCACCTTTAATTAGGTATATGATTACATTATAGCATAAACTTAATAAAAAGTCAATAAGCACAACATAAAATCTCGTGATTTTTTCAAGGGTTGAAAAAATATGGTAAGTTTGGTATAATTTTGAGGTCAGAGTGTGGTCGGCGCGAGTCGAATACTCTGATATGCTGGAATCGTCTAGTGGCAATGACAAGAGACTGTAAATCTCTCGGCTTCGGCCTTCGTAGGTTCGAGTCCTACTTCCAGCACCACGCCGTGATAGCTCAGCTGGTAGAGCAGCCGCCTTGTAAGCGGCAGGTCGTCGGTTCAAGTCCGACTCGCGGCTCCACAACGGATTGCAAGCAAAGAGCTTGCTTTTTTGATTCCATGACGGACGCTACATTGACTTTTTTGCCATTTTGTGATATAATAGAAGTATTGTAGTATAGCCTATACGGCGCAAACAAAGCACATTTTATTTCTGGAGGTGTTTCAAATGGAAAAAAAGTATGTTGTTATCGTTGATTCGATGGCGGATTTTGAGATTGGTTTTTCCGATCCAAATCTCGTTATCGTCAACACACCAGTAACTATTGGTGGGGATGACTACACAGACGCGACTCCTGACGAGTTTTACAAAAGGCAGAAAGAAGTTTTCCAGCTGAATAATCAACTGCGGAGAAGTGGCAAGTGCCCGATTCCGATCAAGACATCAACTCCGAGTCCGATGCGACTTTATGAGGAGATGAAGAAGATTTTGGAAACTGGACGCGATGCAATCTATGTTGCGACAGCCTCAACTCTTACTTCGGCCTATCAAAGTGGCAGAATTGCAGTTGATATGATTGAAGATGACGACGAGAAATATGATGGTCGTGCAATCGCAATTGATGGACTCTCGATGAGCGCATTAACTGCGGTGATGGTTCGCATAGCGCTTCGCGATTGCGATACGACAGACGACTTTATTCGTTTTATCTTTGATCGGCGCAACGACACAGAACATTTCTTCCTGGTTACAGAATGGGATGCATTTCGTGATTCCGGACGGATTCCGCCTGGTACTCTCGCAATAGCGACCCTGGCTGGATTCAAGCCTTTGATGCGTTTCGACTTCAATGACGAAGGAACGCGGAAAGCTTTTGCCGAGAAGAAGCATCGCAATCTTCGTAAACTTTGCCAGTCGGCTATCTCGACATTGGCGGAGACAATCGAAGAAAAATTCTGCATGATTATCCACGCTAACAACCCCGACGGGGCAAGTTTGATGCATGAACTTCTAATAAACCAGCTTCCCGGCATAGTTCCGATATACAATTTGGAACGGTGCCGGATGGGGCCGGCAACAGGCGTTCATCTCGGACACTCGGCGATTGGCCTGGCATTCATGCGGAAAAAAGGCGTCTATGAAAACGCCGAATTGCATCGTAAGACGCAACTGCCTGAAGAAGCAATCTACGGATATAGCTTCGGATAAGGCCTACCAGAACAGAACAAAAGCCGCGAACTAGTTAGGCGGCTTTTTTATTTTCTTAAGATTTTTACTACTCCGTTCTCGATTTTGACGATTTTACTAGGTGTTTTTAGTTTACATTCGCCACCATCAAGAATAAAATCAACAGAATCAAGAATTTTTTCATCAATATCTTCGACTTTTACCGCTGGCTCTTTTCCGGCGAGGTTAACAGAGGTGGTAGCGATCGGAAAACCGACTTCGCGAATCAAGTTTCGTGCGATTTCAGAATCTGGTATGCGTACGCCGATTGTTCCGCCATTCGCGGCGGCGACGTTTGCGACGTTTTGCTTTCTTTTTAAGATAATCGTTAAGGGCCCGGGCCAGTATTTTTCCATTAGTTTTCCCTCCTCACGGCTAGGGATTTCGGCGATTTTTAAGAGGTCTTCGTAGTCGGCAATCAAGAGATTAATAGGCTTTTTTATGTCACGACCTTTTATTTCAAAAAGTTTTTCGACTGCTGCGTCATTATTCGCGACTGCGCCGAGGCCATAAACTGTGTCGGTCGGAAAAATGACCGTCCCACCGCTTAAGAGAATATCTGCTGCGCGCTCAAAATCTTCCATTTATTCTCCGTAAAATTCCTTAATAAAATCTTCATAAGTATCAGTTTTAATCGCTTCACGCATTTTTTCGGTTAAATGAATTAGAAAACGAATGTTATGGATGCTAAGTAGGCTAGCGCCAAAAGTTTCGTCGCAGCGCATCAGATGGTGGATATAAGCTTTAGTGTAGTTTTTGCAGGCATAGCAGTCGCAATTTTCTTCAATCGGGGTAAAATCGTCTTTAAAACGAGCGTTTTTTAAGTTTAAGCGATTTTCTTTCGGCTCACCTTTATCGTTTTTCCTAATTCCAGAGATGAGAGCATTGCCGTGACGAGCAAGACGAGTTGGCGAGACGCAATCGAAGATGTCAACGCCGCGCTTTACTCCTTCGACGAGGTCGACTGGTTCACCGACGCCCATCAGATAGCGGACTTTATCTTCTGGAAGATATGGATTTGAAAAATCGATAGCTTTATACATGTCATCTTTGCATTCATCATCATTAGCAACACCACCGATAGCGTAGCCATCAAAGCCGATTTTGACTGTTTCTTCAGCGGAAAAACGGCGCAAATCTTCGTATGGGCCACCTTGGACGATACCAAAGAGATTCTGTTGCTCGTTTTTATGGACAGCTTTACCGCGTTTTGCCCAGCGAATTGTGCGTTCGACGGAATTTTTTAGATAATTATAATCTGCGGTGGCAGGGGGACATTCGTCGAAGCTCATCGCAATATCAGAATCTAGCATATTTTGGATTTCGATAGATTTTTCAGGGGTCAAGAAAAGCGGACGGCCGTCGATTTCGGATTTAAAATGGACGCCTTCTTCGGTGATGTCTTTTTTCTTGTTTCTAGCAAGAGAAAAGACTTGGTAGCCGCCAGAATCGGTCA
The DNA here is from genome assembly GCA_017480035.1 of Candidatus Saccharimonadota bacterium. Lineage (GTDB taxonomy): Bacteria > Patescibacteriota > Saccharimonadia > Saccharimonadales > Saccharimonadaceae > Nanosyncoccus. The sequence continues at coordinate 233,462 of JAFVBJ010000002.1, forward strand.
AAATCGGACCGTGCCAGTTCATGAAATCATGAAGTCCGCCGGCTTTTTCAACGATTTCAGGGGTCGGACGGAGCCAAAGGTGATATGTATTAGAGAGAATGATACCAGGATTTGTCGCTTTGACTTGCTCTGGACTCAAGGTTTTTACAGTTGCTTGCGTGCCGACCGGCATAAACATCGGCGTTTCATATTCCTGAGTTTTGCCGTTTTTATCGGTAAAAATGAGTTTGCCGTATCTTGCGCCGGTTTTCTTGTCTTTATGAATTAATTCATATTTTACTTTCATTTTTACCTCTTAAATTATCAACATAGCGTCACCAAAGCTAAAGAAACGGAACTTATTGTCGATAGCGTAGTCATAGGCTCTCAGGATTAAATCGCGCCCAGAGAGGCTCCTAGAGGCTCCTACGGGGCTTTTTTCGGCAGTTTTTTGTTCGCAAAAGGCGGAAACGAGCATTAAGAGAGTCGATTTTGGGAGATGAAAATTCGTGATAAGTGCGTCTACGACTTTGAATTTGAAGCCAGGATAAATGAAAATTGAGGTTTCGCCTTTTTCGGCGACAATTTTGCCGTCATGGCGTTCGGCGACGGTTTCAAGAGTGCGAACAGTGGTTGTGCCGACGGCGATAATTCTGCCGCCAGATTTTCGAACTTCTTCGATTCGTTTCGCAGCGTCTTCGGTGATTTCGTACGATTCAGTGTGCATTTTATGCTTCGTCACATCTTCGACATTGACCGGGCGGAAAGTGCCGAGACCAACATGGAGAGTGATTTTGATGATTTTTATACCTAAACTCTCGGCTTTTTTTAGGAGTTCAGGGGTAAAATGAAGACCGGCGGTCGGAGCGGCAGCGCTACCGAGATTTTTGGCGTAGACAGTTTGGTAGCGATCCTTATCTTCGAGTTTTTCATGAATGTATGGCGGGAGTGGCATGCGGCCGAGGCGATCGAGGATTTCGAGGAATTTCGGGCCAGTTTCGGTGAATTTTAAGACAGTAATTCCCTCTTCCTTTAGTTCTTCAACGTGGGCGCCCATGAGCGGCGTGTTTGGGTCATTTTCGTCGTCAAAAAAGTAGAGACTTTTGCTGTTTTTAAGGCGTTTTTGAGGGCGAGTGAGACATTCCCAAGTGCCATTTCCGAGATCTTTTAAGAGTAAAACTTCGATCCTACTGCCAGTGTCGGCACGATGCCCGAAAATGCGGGCTGGAAGGACTTTTGTTTCATTCAAAACAAGCGCGTCGCCAGGATTAAGATAATCAAGGATAGAATCAAATTTCGTCTCCTCGAGCGCGAGCGGGTCAGAGCGATCTAGAACGAGCAGACGAGAGCTGGCGCGATCTTCGAGCGGCGTTTGAGCAATTAGTTCTTCTGGGAGAACATAATCAAAATCATCAGTTTTCATTCTTAAAATTATAACATAATTCCGGTGAGTTTTCTAGTACTCATCTTTTTCGATGATTCCGTCGCCGTCTTCGTCGTTTGGTTTGTCTTTGAATGCGTTAATCATGTTTTTGCCGTCTTTGACAACGTCTTCGAGGTTTTTGCGAGTGATGGCATGAAAGACTTCGATAGTGCCAGCGACAGTGGTGATAGAGCCGAGAATCATATAGCTTCCGACCTCGATTGAATCAGAGGCGGCAACGAAGAAAATTCCCATGCCAAATTCGAGTAAAGTGAGGAAAATGCGGAATTTCCAGCCAAAAGTGCGGTTTTCACGGTGTTTATAGATGTAGATTACCCCGAAAATGCCGTTTAAGATGGTAAAACCGCCGGCCATGAGATTCAGGACTTTATCAGTGAAAGCTTCATCCATAAGAAGAAAGACGCCAAGAATGGCAACAACAAAATAAATCGCAGTTTCGAGATATTGTAAGATGAGAGTACGGCGTTCAGCTTGTTTTTCGGCGCGATTTTTCATCTTGTCGTAGTTCGATTTAATATAGCCGGCTTTATAAAAGCCCCAAAAAGTGAAGACGGCACCCGCAAGCAGAATGAGAAGCGGGAGGGTTTTTGTGTCATTGCCTTTGCCGTTTATGGCAGCGATAAACATCATCACGCCAGAAACGAGCATCATCACTGCACCAGCGACTTTGTTTTTGATAAAGATGAGCCAGGCATTACCTGCACGCCGTAACAACTTATTCATATTTTGATTATAACACAACTAGATTAGTTGATAATATATGGTTTTTATGTTAGAATGGTTTTAATGCCGCGATAGCTCAGTTGGTAGAGCGCATCCATGGTAAGGATGAGGTCACGAGTTCAAATCTCGTTCGCGGCTCCATTTTTTTATTTATGTCCTCAATATCTTTATTATATCACATTTTGGTTGATTTTTCAAGAGGGTTATGGTATAATAGTCTTATCGAAGAAGTCAAAAACTTTTGAGTGTACTTTTGAAAAAGGAGGGGTACTTTATGAAAAAAGTACAAGTTGAAACTATCCAAGAAAAGACTGCTGCGGATTTGATTGATGACTTGAATCATTGTCGCTACTCTATTCTCGATTCGATCGGATGCAGGAAACTGCGGCTTGAGATGTTTCTGCCGGGACTTGTTTCGGCAATCATCGTGCGTTATCTGGTCTGGAAAGCGAAGCGAAAAAGTGGTAACAACTGGACGGCGACTGTGCGTGGGTACTTAATTAAGTTATTCAAACGTGGCGCGCCGTACAGGGTCGAACCTAACGACAAGGTTCCGATTAATACCGGAGGAATTGTTATCGGGTTCAATCATCCGTCGCTCGGAGAGATTTTGCGGTTGATTGCGTTAGTGTCGAAACACTATCCGTATAACAGCTATCTCTTTCCGGTAAATTTGCCGTGGTATGAAGCGCTTTGCCCGGTTGTTGACAAGATGGAAGAAGCTGGTTTTAAGCTGACGCCGATTGTCACCCCGTCGACAAGAAAGAAAATCTTGAAGGTCGCAGGCACTGAGATGGCGAAAATTGCCGACGACATCAATGTCGGATTTAATCACGCTTATCTCGGATTAGCAAAAGAGTTCATCAATAATGGCGACATCGTAATTGTCGCGCCGTCGGCGACAAGACAAGAAAAGGTCTTTAGGACTGACGCAGAGCTCGCGAAGAAAGAAAAAATCGAACCCGGCACAATGTCACTGCTCGCAACAAATCTGTCGCGTGGCGTAGACAAAGAAGGAGTGAGAATCATTCCAATCGCTGTAAATCCGCCGGCTGGCGCTGGCAGAGGTCTGAATCTGAGGTCGTTTTATCGCTTTGGTATCGCAGAACCGTTCACACTCGGTGAAGCGGTGGAGTTGACGAAAGAGCGCTATGGTGATTTTAGAGGAAGATTATTCGACTACGAATTCCTGGCGCGCATCGCTGTAAAGCTGTTTACGATGCATTGTCACGGCATTATCGCACCGTTTAAAGAAGATTATTCGATGAACGGATTGGCAGAAATCTTGGAAGAATCAAAAAAGGTCGTCTACTAAAGACGGCCTTTTTCTTTTAATTAGTTGTTAAATTCAACACCAAGTTCTTTTGCAACTTTTTTGTCGTATTTAGCAGAGCCAAAGCCGAGGATAATTTGGCCGAGGTCTCTAAACACGAACAAGACAATAAGCATGCCAGTCGATTTTTTGAAGACTTTCGACATGTTGCTGGCAAGGCGGAAGTTGACGTAAATATTGATAACTAGAGAAATTAGCATTGCGATGATGACAGCTGGGTGGCCAGCGTAATCGTAGTTGTTGAGGGTCTCTTGTTTTGCATAAACATCAAGACCATTCATGCTACAAACCAGTTGAAGTGCAACTGATGTGAGAATCTGAAGCCAAAAGAGGTCGGAGATACCAACGATTTTGAAAGCGAGAAACTCGTTGTAGACTGGGATAAGAGCTTTCCAGCCTGCGACACCAGCTTTGTTGAAGATTTTCCAACAAGCAGCAACGCTGATGATGTAAAAGATTATTGCTGAGCCTGCGATACCTCCGGCTCCGAGGTCAGTCATGCTAATATGCATTTCTACTCCTTTTTTAATATCTACCTTAAAAATAACACTTTTTTAATAAAATATCAAGGATAAACGTTATACGACTTTGCGAGGTTTGGTGTTTTTAACGGTCTTTTTCGGATAGAGGATACGAGCGGATTTTTTTGTGATGACGCGACGAGCGTTACGGCGCTTCAAAGCGGCTTCGGCCTCGCGGCGAGCATTATCGTCGGCAATTTTCTTCTCGATGCGTGCGGTAGTTTCTTCGATTTTTTCGACGTCTTCGGCGTCTTCGTAAATCGCGAGAATGAGACGCAACGTGGCGGTCGAATGGTCGAGATTAAAAGCGTTTTCGAGCGATTCGATAGCTTTCTTTCTTTGCCCCATTTTTTCGTAGGCTTTACTGAGAGCAATATGGCGAGCCGGAACTTCTTCTTCGAGTTCAATCGCTTGCTCGAAAGCCATCGCGGCTTTTTCATAAGCGCCAGTTTCGAGATAAATCAAACCGACGTTGTGGAGCGACGAGGCATTATTGTCGAGTGATTGAGCGATTTCAAAACATTCGATAGCTTCGTCGTAATTTTGCTCTTTTGCGTATAAAATACCGAGACGGTTATACGCGGCAGCGTTCTTTTCATCAAATTTCAAGATAGTCAGCAAAGCTTTTTCGGCGCGAAGTGGCTTTCGCTCCTTCATCGAACTCTGTGCGACATCCCAAAGTTTTTTCATCTGATTGTTGTATTTATCGCTTTTTTCGGCTTTTTCTTCGGCTTCGCGGACTTCGATTGGCTTTCTGATTGGATACAAAAAGATAAGATAAAGACACAAAACGATTATCAGCGTAATGCCAAGCATGGATTTATTTTACCATAAAAGCGATATTTTAGACAAGATTGGCGACGATTTGAAGACGAATGATGCCATTTCCTTTAATGTTTTGGTGAGCGACAATCAAGCCGTTGATTTTGCGGGTAAAGGCTTCATTTTTTGTCTTAAAATAGGATTTTTCGGCTAATTCGATGGTCGTTTCGAGAACTTTCAGAGCGAAATCGCGACGCGGGGATTTTTCGGTATCTTTTCTCTTTTGTAGTTCTTCAGAAATATCAATAATTCCCTTCGTATCGGCAACAAGCAAGCGTTTTGCGGTGTCAAAAACGTCTTTTTCAGCCTCTGGGGGCGTTTCCAAGCGGTTTTTACTCTTTCTGGCATAAATATAAGCTCTGGAGCGAATCGTAGGTAAGAGGGCCTCTGGTTGCGTCGTTTGGAGGATATAATGATAATTTTCTTTAGGCTCCTCAAACAGTTTCAGGGCGGCATTTTGGGCGTTTTGATTCATAGTTTCAGCTTGCTCAAAAATATAATATCTAGGGGCGGTTGAACGGGATTTCGAGAGTTCGATAACCTCTTTAATTTGGCCGATAGCAATACCGTGGACGGGTTTTCCGCCAGTGGCTTTGAAGGTATTTGGACGAATAACGATAGCGTTTAAAAAGAGTTTTTCAAGATTTTCGGTGTTTTTCTCGAGAATAATTGCGGTGCCGCTGTTTTTGATGATATTTAAGAGTTCGGCATCGGAATCATAAAACATCGTTAAATTCCTCTGGGAGCGGAGCCTCGAAAGTTTTGCGAAGATTCTCTGGGGAGCCAGGGATGGTGATTTCAAGAGTTTTAGCATGGAGATAGAGGCGGAGGTCGGTGTCGCTTTTCGCGGAACCATAAACGCGGTCGCCGAGAATCGGGGTCCCGAGATATTTTAGGTGGACGCGAAGTTGATGTGTGCGACCAGTGGTCGGGCGAAGTTCGAGAAGGCTGACAGTTTCGATTTTGCCGGTTTCCGGGTTCTCATATTCACCAGATTTTAAAACTTTGTAGTAGGTTTGAGCTGGTTTGCCGTTTGCATCGACGATGAAAGTGGTCGGATGTTTTATATTGCGACTCATCGGGAGGTCAATCATCGCAGTTTCAAGCTTTGGACGGCCCTCGACAATAGCGTAGTATGTTTTATGAGCTTTTCTATCTTGGAACTGTTTGCGAAGCATTTTTTGAGTTTTTTCGTTTTTGCCGAGAATGACGACGCCGGAAGTGTCGCGGTCGAGACGATGAACTAAAAGACCGTAATCTTCGAGGGTAGGCTCGGCTGTGTATTCGCCTTTAGCCATACTGAGAAGTCCAGACGGTTTGTCGAGCACAAGGACATTTTTATCTTCAAAAATGGTTTTTGGGCGCATTTTTTCGATAGCAGCGCTTTTAACGCTATCGTTCGTCAGTTCATCAGGGAGGTTCAGAGTGATTTCTGCGGTTTTTTCAATCAAAGTGTTTGGTTTTTTAGCAACTTTACCATCAACGAAAACATAGCCGGATTTGATGAAAGTTTGGAGTGTGCTACGGTTAAATTCAGGATGTTTTTCGACTAATTCTTTATCGAGGCGGAATTTTTCGACTTTTTCAGGCATGGAAAGCTCGACGTCGCCATTGATGACGCGCGAAAGAGAGGGTTTACTGAATTTTTTCCCGGTGATAATCATAAAAATATTATACCATGAAAAAAGGCCGCACTCAAGCGACCATTTTTCGAGGTTAGTTTTCATAGGGACTTGGTAAATCCAAAACGTAAATTGCGCCGTTTTGGGTTTTTCTGAAATAGTTGTGGACTCCATCTCCGGTGAAAAATAGGTAATCAGCCGGAAGAGTTCTGCCGACGTTTGTTTCGCCGTGTTTTTCCCGATACCAACGCTCGAATACGTCGACTGCTAAATCATAGTCGGCTTTGGTATATTCGCCGTTAGGGGTGTAGCCGTCGAATTGCCATGCTTGTTCGATGACAGATTCGAGGTCATCAGGATAAAACGGGTCGTCGGAATCGACGCGATTGCAAGCTGTCCAGAGAGGCTGAGAACGTTCGGTCATGCTGGGAATTCCACCAGCTTCGCCGTGTTCCATGATAGCGCCTTTGATGTAGGTTGACTCTGGAAAATGCTTAATAATTGCAGTAGAGACTTGTTCCCTAGTGGCAACGACAGCTCTTTCGGCTGTTTTGACCTCAAGGGTGGTAGTGGTTGGATTACTGAGTGCAGTTCTGACTATTTTTCGGATTTCAAGTGAAGCGCCACTATACAATCCGTCAAGTTCTTCTTTGGTGAGTGGGCGTGTTATCTCTTTTTTGTATTCCTGTTCGATGACTCTGCCATCTCTGATTTGAAGACTCCGTTCGGTGTAGGTTTCGTGAACTTTTCCGATTTTCGCTAAAGCGATGCAAAGGAAAATCGAAAAGATTGCCATGATAAGCGCAATCTTTGGTAGATGTGACGTGTAGCCACTTTTCCGGAAGCCTACGGTTCTCTGTTTTCTCATAAAAACTCTCCTCTCATAAAGTACGATTTGGTGGGCGGTGTACGCCCTGCAACATCCTTTCTATTATAGCACAAAAATGTGTTTTTGTCAATTAGCATAAGTTGTATGATATAATGAAAGTAATGATTCGGATTTATAAAACTAACAACGACAAGCTTGAGCAAATCAACGAAATTACATCAAATTCTTGGATTGATATGGTGTCGCCGACGACCGAGGAGATTAATCTTGTAGTCGAAAAGACACAAATTGACCGAGATTTGATTACGAAAATGCTTGATGAGAACGAGTTGCCGCGCATCGAAAATTCGGGAGATGCAACATTAGTGGTGATTGATGCGCCGGTCGTGACCGAAGATGACGAAGACGAATACCAGACATATCCGCTCGGTGTGATTATGAGCGAGAGGAATTTTGTTGTAACAGTTTCGACACGCAAAGTGACAGTTTTGCACGATTTTCGCCATAACCACGTGAAGAATTTCCATACAGCGAAAAAATCGCGCTTTTTGATTCAGATTCTCGGGAAAACTTCGGCGGAATATTTGAAGATTTTGAACAATGTCTATAAAGAAATCGAATCGAAAGAAGATAAACTCGAAAAATCGACTTCAAATGAAGATTTGATTGATTTGCTCGGGACAGAAAAGACGTTGGTTTATTTCACGACCTCACTTAAAGAGAATGATTTGGTTTTAGAGCGACTGACGACCGGCTCGACAGTGCGACTTTATGAAGGCGACGCAGATTTGCTCGAAGATGCGCTAATTGAGAACCGTCAGGCGATTGATATGGCGAACATCTATCGAGATATTTTGTCGTCGATTACAGGGACTTATGCAACTGTCGTGTCGAATAATTTGAATGACGTGATGAAATTTCTTGCTGGAATTACGGTTGTTTTGTCGGTACCGACGATTGTTTCAAGTTTTATGGGGATGAACGTGCCGTTTGGGGCGTTTGGGGATAATCCGGCAGCGTGGATAGTATTGCTTATTGCTTCAGTTCTGGCTTCGGCAGTAGTGTTCCTCTGGATGAAGAGAAAAGGTCTACTTTAAGCATTAGCTTGATTTTTTAGGGATTTTGTGATATAATAAAAGGAGTTGTTGTACTTTATTATTTTTTGGTGGTGAAAGTTGCACACGTGCTACACGCGCAATTGATTTCTTTTAAAGGAGGGACATGAAAAATGTTAAAAGGAACTAGTGTTTTAACTAACAGTGGTATTGTCAGCGTACAAGTGCAATCCGACGGTTTTATCGCGGTAAGTGGCCTATGTCCATTCATTGATACTGGACTTCCGGCACCGCTAGCGATTTGGAAAACCTATGCAAATTATCGCGAAGGAGATAAAGTTGTGCGTTCGGGACATGGACTCTGTGGAGTTTATGATTTTAGCTATGAAACGGCTATCGACCCGAATTATACTGAGAATGACACAATGCATTCTTCAACGGCCGAGGAAATTGCGAATAATATTTTTCGCTTTTTTCCGTCAATTTTCTCTATTCGTGAACAGAAACGCATTACGGATTTCTTGAGGTATCACGACCTTGGCGAGTCGAAATACGGTGACAAGCCGGACGACGGCTCAGTATCGAAAGACGAAAAAGTCGAAGCTGAACTTGGAGAGTTTATTTTGAAGATTCAGCACCTACCGTCTTATATCCAGGAACAGTTGATTCGCGATTTTGTTGTATTTGAGAATGCGAATTATATCTGTTGGGAGGAGGAAAGTAAGCGTGCGATGCAGTTTGCGAAACTCTGTGATAAGACGGATGCACCGCTTGCGGCGCTTTTGTTTGAAAAACAAGGGCGAAAAGGAGACCTGAAATATAAGTTAGAAAATTTCGGCTCAATTACGGAACAGGATCAGCACTACATTGACCAAATGTGCGAAAGCTCGCAGGCAGCGGTTTGGACTGCTCACATGCTTGATAAATTCCGTGATTATGAAAATCTCGATTTGTTTGCAGAAATTGTCGTTGCGGCATGCAGGGACGTGCGTGGATTTGTTTTTCCTGGACTCTATGAGTTTTTGAAGAAAAATGATATTTTCTCGGAAGAATTCAGATACAAACTCACAAAATAACCACCAGAACCCCCGAAACTCGTTTTCGGGGGCTTTTTTATGCATTTTTCATGGTATAATGGTTATACAAATTGGAGGTTATATGAGCAAGTTTGATGATCAGTATATTAGTCTTTGTCGGAGAATCCTTGAAAATGGTGAAAAAGTTTTGAATTATAAAAAGATGGATAGTCGTTCGGCGGCGGTTGCGACGGCGATTCCGGATCATGCGGCGCAAGGCTCTCAAGAAACCAAGACGATTCGCTTGCCACATCAAGTTTTGCAATTTGACCTCGCGGAAGAATTTCCGATTTTAACTTCGAAAAAAGTGGCGTTTAAGTCCGCTATCATCGAGATTCTTTGGATTTACCAAGCACAGAGTAATGATGTTTCGTGGCTGCACGATAGAAAAGTGCATATCTGGGATGAATGGGAGATTCCAGAAAACGGAATTTATATGGGTCGCGACTTTAAGAAGCTATATAAAGAACAGGGTCTAGATGAGGACCCGGTCGGGACGATTGGAACAGCGTATGGCTGGATTGTGAACAAATATCAGCTAGTACAGAATCTGATTGAAACCTTGAAAGAAAATCCGGGAAACAGACGGATGATTATGTCGCTTTGGCAGAATGAATGGCTAAAAACGGCGGCGCTGCCGAGTTGCGTCTGGAATAGTCAGTGGAATTTGATTGACGGGAAGTTGAACTTGCTCGTAGCATCGCGAAGCTCGGATGTGCCTTTAGGGCTTCCGTTTAATATTGTGCAATATGCGACACTTTGTTATCTGATTGCGCACTGCATCGGGGCGAAACCAGGACAATTTACGTTTATCACGAACGACGCACATATCTACGAAAATCAGGTCGACGGGATTAAAGAACAGATTAAACGCTATGAAGATGCGAATGAAGGCAAAGATTTGCCAAAAGCACCGAAACTTTGGATTAATCCGGAAGTAACAGATTTCTTTAAGTTTGATAATTCTAGGGCTCTGAATGATATAAAACTCGAGGGATACGAGAATCTCGGCACAATAAAAATGCCAATTACGGAGTAAAAATGTTTAGTATTATTGCGTGCGTTGGAAAAAATCTGGAACTCGGCAAGAATGGCGACCTCTGCTTTCATATTCCGGAAGATTTGAAGTATTTTAAGAAAGTGACCGAAGGCCATCCGGTGATTATGGGGTCGAGCACATATAAATCTCTCCCGAAAGCGCCGCTGCCAAAGCGCAAGAATATTGTTTTAACGCGTTCAGAGGGCACCAGAGACTATCCTGAAGAAGTAGTAGTCTTGCACTCGATTGAGGAAGTTTTGGGGCTCGTGGGGGCTCCAGAGGGCTTAGACGGGGATTCTAACGGGAAGAAAGACGAAATTTTCGTGATTGGGGGCGGCTCGGTATATCGACAGTTCTTGCCACTTGCTTCGAAGTTATATCTGACAGAGGTAAAACAGGGGTGTGATGGTGCGGATACATTTTTCGAAGAATTTGATAAGTCGAAATTCGATAGAGAGGTAGTTTCGAGCGGAAAAACTGGTGAAATTGAGTACGATTTTGTCGTTTATACTAGGAAGGAGGAGCTATGATCTAGTTTTTCACATTTTTGGGTGGAAATTAGGTTATAGAAAGGATTTTTTATGAAAGATATTGTATTTAGTTTAATTAACGCTGAAAAAAAGAGGCAAAAAGAAGGGCTCGAGCTGATTCCGAGCGAAAACTATGTTTCGAAAGATGTGCTTTCGGCGATGGGTTCAGTCCTCACAAATAAATACTCTGAAGGCTATCCGAATTTCGTCGATACGGGATATGTTAAGGGAGATTACGCCGAAAAAGAAGCGAAAATCGCGAAAGAAATTCATAAAAACTATCGCTATTACGGCGGGCAAGTTAATGTGGATAGGATTGAGAGATTAGCGATTACACGAGCTTGTGAACTTTATCACGCTGACCACGCAAACGTCCAACCACATTCCGGTGCGAATGCTAACGAAGCAGTTTACTATGCTTGGTGCGAACCGGGCGACAAGATTCTCGCGATGAATCTTGGACACGGCGGACACCTTACTCACGGTTCACCAGTGACGCGTTCGGCGCACATTTGGAACTTTATTGCTTACGGTACGACCCCTGATGGTGACCTTGATTATGACGAGATGGAGAGGCTCGCACTCGCAGAAGGACCGAAAATCATTCTCGTTGGCTTCTCGGCGTTTATGAAAATCCCAGATTTCAAGCGCGTCGCAGAGATTCGCGATGAAGCTGAGAAGAAATGGGGATTTGAGATTATGTTGATGGCCGATATGGCGCACGTGGCTGGTCTGATTGCTGGCGGTGTGCATCCAAATCCACTAGATTTCGGATTTAACGTCATGACGACCACGACACATAAGACTTTGCGTGGACCGCGCGGTGGACTTATTATGTCGATGGGAAATGTCGCTTCTCCACTAAAAAAGCCAGAGAAAAAACTCGAAAATATTCCAATTTTGATTGACCGCTCGGTCTTCCCTGGTACGCAAGGCGGGCCGCTCGAACATGTGATTGCAGCAAAAGCTGTGGCGTTCGGCGAAGCTTTAAAGCCTGAATTTAAGAAATATGCGGCAAAAATCGTCGAAAATGCGAAATGTCTCGGTGAAGAATTGAAGAAATACGGATTTATTCTTCAAGGCAACGGCACTGAAAACCATCTTCTCCTCGTTAAAGTTGACGAAAGTTTCGGCGTGAATGGTAAATTTTACGAAAAAGCGCTCGATCTTGTCGGATTAACTCTTAACGCGAACGCTCTTCCGGGCGATAAAGGCGGTGCATTTAAGCCTGGTGGTGTACGTCTCGGGACACCAGCGATTACGACTCGAGGAATGGGCAAAACTGAGATGAAGAAAATTGGTAAATGGATGAAAGAGGTAGTTGACCTCTGTGCTGAGGCAGGTGATTTTGAAACGCTCGAGAAGAGATATAAGAAGGAGCTAAAGGAAATCCACGGCCAAGTGATTGAAATGGCGAAAGATTTCCCTGTTCCGTCGATTTAGCATAAAAAAGCCCGGCGATGCCGGGCGTTGTGTCAGGTTGATTAGTTTAAGGTCGGGTTTTATTTAGCAGTCAGTACCGTTTTTGTCGATAATTCTTTCGATTCCATTAAATAGTAAGAAGAAAATTCCGGCGAATGCCGCAAAATCGACTACGACGTCTGCGATCACTGCGAGCTTCGGTGCAATCACCAAACTGAAAAATTCAGCGAAATCACCTTCTTCTCCGTGTTCATTTTTACCGTGTTCGTCTCCTTCGAAGAAATCGTTGGGGAGAACTTTTGCATCGCTTCTGACGCGATGTTCTTGACCATCTTCGCCAATACGGTAATAAATTTTCGACCTTTTAAACATAATTCGACCTCCTTAAGGTGCTAACAATAAGTGCAATGAAATTAGCATCATTGTACTTACATTATACCATAAATAGCTTAAAAAGTCAACCATAAGCAATGGAAAAGCCCGGCAGAGTGCCGGGCACAAGATTGAAGGGATTACTCCGATAAGAACCATTTGATGGCTTTGAAAAACAAGAGAAAGAATCCGGCGACGACAGCGATAATGGCGGTTAATCCGCCGAAGATGATAAGATTTGCGGTAAATTTATCGAGGAAACTTTCCCCTTCGGGCTGACTGCCTTCTTCCGCTACATCTTCATCGTCTTCGTCGAAGTAATAATCTTCGTCTTCTTCGAAGAATTCCTCCGCCAGATGCTTCGGTTCGCCATTCTTTCCGAAGTGGCCGAGCGTGATATATATCCGCTCCTTAACGGTTGGTTTTTCATTGGGATTTTTCATATCTCATTCCCTCCTTGTAATGTGCTGTAAACAGTTACGATGCCTTTATTTTATCATATTTAGGCGTTTTTGTCAATGCTTATGGCTTTTGAGCTGAGCATGAAAAAGGGCTCGAACCAGACGAGCCTAGAGGTTTAGCTCATAAAATCTTCTTTGATAAGTTTCTTGATGATTGGAATTTTGACTAAGTTGCTGAGTGTGTAGAAGAATTCCAAAATAGCCGAGATGAATGCAAAAATGCCGAGTAGGATATGGAATCCCGGTACCCTCTCTTTTTCAGAAGATTTTTTGAGTCCGTTAAAGTGCTTGCTCGCATGTTCTTTCATTTTTTACCTCCTATGAAATGCGGAAAATGTGGCAACGTATCTATATTATACCATTTTTTGCCGTTTTTGTCTATCGGTGGTATAATTTGATTAGGTTTGGGGCGTTAGCTCAGCTGATAGAGCGCGGCATTCGCATTGCCGAGGTCACGAGTTTGATTCTCGTACGCTCCACCAAAAATTTCTGGACCTGAAATCTCTCCGGAGGTTTCTTTTTATTGCCATGTTTATATAAATATGGTATAATATGTTTTGAAACCTCTATTTAGAGGTTTTTGCACATTCACAGTTTAGAAGGAGGAGTAAAAATGAAGGTTTTTACGCTGGTTTTTCTATTGAATCTGATAACTTGTTTTATCGCAAGGCTGCTGCATGGTGGGCGACTCATTGTCGACGACGACAAAGGCTCGTGGTTTAATACTAAGATTTATTTCATTGCCGGCATTTTAAACCAACCTATTCGAGCTTTCCACTATTTTTCGTATCGTGGCTTCTGTCGTGTTTATCTGAATTATTCAGTTTTCGGTTTTAACCCGAAGCGTGCCGGAAAACAGCTCGATAAACTGATGAAAGACGGAGATGTCGTCTGTGGCGTCTCGATTGGTGCAAAACCAATCGCTTATTCAACCACAAATGGCTTCAAACGGGTACTCATCAACCCTTGCACTCATCCAGAGATACTTCAACCAAAATATTTCTGGCTGATTCGCATTTTTGCACCACTATTTAAACTTTTGACTTTTTTGCTCGGTTGGATTTCTATCCTACCGCTTATCTCTGCCGAAGGTGGTCGTTATAGTCTTGCGCTACTCGCCGACCAACTGTTTTGGATTGGCTATGGCTATCCTGGCGACACAAACGACGATAACAATACACCAGACCTTGGAGATTTATCGAAAACTGGAATAGTCATGAGTACATACGATGAATTTCTTGATAATTTAGCTATTTCCGGCATCTATCATGAAGCTGACTGGGTCGAAATCGAGACTTATCACGCTCGTATCGGCGACCAAGCTGTCGCGAATGTTTATCAAGACGCAATTGACTTTCTCCTCTTACTCTAAAAATTATCCCCGCCTTTCTCGCGGGGATTTTTCTGGCCTTGTACCATAAAAAGAAACCTCCGGAGAGGTTTCTTTTTTGAAACGAATTAACGTTTGCTGAACTGCTCTTTCTTGCGAGCGGAGCGAAGACCGTATTTCTTGCGCTCTTTTTCGCGTGGATCGCGCTTGACGAAGCCAGCTTTCTTCAAAATTGGGCGAAGATCTGGGAATTCGGTTTGAAGCGCTTTTGAAATAGCGAGCTTAATTGCGTCAACTTGGCCAGCAAGTCCACCACCAGAAACACGAATTGTGATGTCGTATTCCTTTTGCTTCTGAGTTAAAGCGAGCGGATCGGTAATCTCTGCAAGGTAGGTTTTATTTCCTGAGAGATAATCGAGGGCTGGTTTGTCGTTGATGGTGATGTTTCCTTTGCCTTTATAGAGACGTGCGCGAGCTGTAGCAGCTTTGCGGCGTCCGAGACCATAAGTATATTTCTCTGCCATTATTTAATCTCCTTTGGATTTTGGGCTGCGTGGGTGTGTTCAGCACCATCGAAAACACGAAGGCGAGCCAAACGGTCTGCAGCGAGCTTGTTCTTTGGGAGCATACCCTTGACAGCTTCTTTAATAGCAACAGAAGGATCCTTCTCGACGACTTCTTCGAGCTTCAAAGAAGTAAGGCCTCCAGGGAAACCACTATGACGGTGGTACATTTTATCGGTCATTTTGTTGCCAGTAACTTTGAGTTCTTTGGCGTTGATGACGACAACATAGTCACCATTGTCGATATGTGGGGTGTAGGTAACTTTCGATTTACCCATGAGCTTATCTGCGATAACTACAGCGAGTTTACCGAGAGGAAGGCTCTTGGCGTCGATAAGATACCATTCACGCTTGATTTCTGATGATTTTTGAGAATAAGTCTTCATTATTTATTCTCCTTCTTTGCGGTATCAATGTCATCGACAAAGCTGATGGTTGCCATTTCGGAGTTGTCTCCGGTTCTGAAACCAGCTTTTTCGATACGAAGATATCCAGAGTTACGCTTAATCTGCGGAGCGATAACGTCCATGAGTAAATCTGCAACTTCGATATCATCAAGGCGAGAGATGAGGAGTCGACGATTAGCGAGGCCACCTTTCTTTGCGATGGTGATAAGTTTTTCAGTTTCACGGCGCATTTCTTTTGCACGAGCAAGCGTAACGGTAATTGATTGATATTTGATCAAAGAGCACTCGAGCCCACGAAGGAGAGCGCGTCTCTGGTCGGTTTCACGGCCGAACTTGCGGCCTTTATATCCGTGGCGGTGCATTTAAACATTTAACTCCGTTAACTTTTCTTTAACTTCGTCAAGCGCTTTTTGTCCGAAACCTTTAAGTTCTTTGAGGTCGGAGTCGCTTAAGACTACGAGATCGCGGATAGTTTTGATTTCGTTGTTGACAAGAGCGTTGGCAGTACGAGCAGAAAGGCCGAGCTCTTCGATTGGAAGAGTGAGACCGGTATCTTCTTGCTCGTCATTGGTGCCTGGAGCTGGAGCAGATTCGACCTTGGTTGATCCAGCAAGGGCGCTATATTGGTTGACTAAGATAGCTGCAGCTTCCTCAAACGCTTCACGAGGGGTGATAGTGCCATCAGTATCAATAGTGATGGTGAGTTGTTGCAAGTTAGTATCTTGACCAACACGAGTGTTCTCAACTTTGTAGCGAACACGAAGAACTGGGGTAAAGACAGCATCGAGAGCAATCATGTCGCTGTGAATGCGATCTTCGCCAGATTTTTCAATTGTGAGGTAACCACGACCAGCTTCGACGACAAAATGCATCTTTAAGGTGTAGTTTGGATCGTCGATATGACAAATGGTCTGGTTTGGGTTAGCGATTTCAACTTCAGCAGGAAGTTTGATGTCGCCAGCGACGACACGAGGATCGCCGTCTTTGGTGCTTTGGTCTTTACCTTTAATTGAAAGCTCAAGTTCGACTGGATTGTCGGTGTGGCTCTTAAAACGAATGTTTTTAAGATTCAACATGATGTCGACAATGTCTTCACGAACACCTTTAACGGTGGTAAATTCGTGAGTTGCGCCTTCGATACTGAAAGAGGTGATTGCAGCACCTTTGATGCTTGAAAGCAAAACGCGACGGAGGGAGTTTCCGAGAGTGTTGCCATAGCCATAGTAAAGTGGCTTGATAACAAATGCAGCACTTGTTTTTGAAAGCTCTTTGACTTCGGCAAGATTTGCTTCGTGGATTAATTTTGTAGTCATTTTCCTCCTTAGCGTGAGTAATACTCAACGATTAATTGTTCGTTAATGCCCGCCTCTGCTTCCTCGCGCTTTGGCAAACCAGTTACTTCAATTTTCATCTTCTTTGCGTCAGCTTTCATCCAGGAAAGTGCAGGTTGCGATGCAGCTGCAACGACATTATCAAGATTCTTGAAATATTCAGATTTCTGGCTTTTTGCACGGACTTCGAGTACATCACCCGGTTTCAAACGGATTGATGGGATGTCAATGCGACGACCATTAAGCGTAAAGTGTCCGTGAGAGACAAGTTGACGTGCTTGACGACGAGTAGTCGCGAATCCTGCACGGTAAACTGCGTTATCAGCACGGCGCTCAAGATATTGAAGGAGGTTTTCACCGGTAAGACCTTCAGCTTTTTGAGCTTCTTTCATGAGTTTAGCAAATTGCTTCTCAAGAAGACCGTAAAGACGACGGACTTTTTGTTTCTCACGCATTTGAGTGAGGTAAAGGCTTCCTCCACGGACGCGCATGTCGCCGTGTTCACCCGGGATACCGGATTTTTTAGCCATTACTTTGTGCGCTTTTGGTGCGAGAGCCCAGCTCTCACGGCGCGATTGTTTTACGATAGGAGATATATCACGTGCCATTATGGTTTCCTTTCTCCTTTAGGACGTACACCGCCATGAGCGATTGGCGTCTTGTCGGTAATACTGTCGATTTTAATGCCAAGAGATGAGATGGCGCGGATTACGCTATCACGACCGAGGCCAACGCCTTTAACGTAAACGTCAACGGAGTTTAGACCGTAGTCTTTCTTAGCGATTTCACCAGCTTTTTCGGCGGCGATTTGTGCGGCATAGGCGGTTCCTTTCTTTGAACCACGGAAACCGTTTGCGCCAGCACTTGAGGCTGCAAGAACGCGACCTTTTTTGTCGGAAATGCTGATGATTGTGTTGTTGAAGGTTGCTTGGATGTGAACTTGTCCAGAAGTCACAACGCGTTTACCCTTCTTTGCTTTTTTAGCTGCAGCTGGAGCTTCAACAGGAGCTTCAGGCGCAGTAGTTTTAACATCTTCTGCCATATTCTATTCCTTTCTACTCCTTATGTCTTACTTGCTGCTTTTGGTTGTGCACCACCGACCGCGATCGCCTTACCCTTACGAGTACGTGCGTTCGTGCGGGTACGTTGGCCGTTGACTGGAAGACCAGCCTTGTGGCGGACACCTTTGTATGAATTGATGTCCTTGATGCGTTTAATGTTGTTTGTCACGAGGCGTCTGAGATCACCTTCGACCTGATATTTCGATGAAATAATGTCGTTCAGTTTCTGTTCCTCAGCCTCGGTGAGATCTTTCACCCGAGTGGTAGGCTCAATTTTGGCCTCCGCAAGGATGGCTTTAGAGGTCGTACGACCGATTCCATAGACGTAAGTAAGGGCAATCCAAACTTGCTTCTCGGAAGGGATGACGACGCTTGCAATTCTTGCCATGCTTAACCCTGCCTTTGCTTGTTCTTAGGTTTTTTCTTGTTGATGACACGAAGTACACCTTTACGGCGAACAATGATGTCATCAGGTGAAATTTTTTTAACACTTGCGCGTACTTTCATAGAAGTGTCAAAATCCTTTCTTATTAAGTCTTTTCAGGTACTTTCGATAACAAAGAGACACGAGTAGCGGAAAATTACTCGTATCCAGCTTTAATATCAATTTCGCCGTCAAGACGGTTGATATTATTTCAGGCGGAAACTGATTCTACCCTTTGTCAGATCGTAAGGGGTAAGCTCAACTTCTACCTTATCACCAGGCACTAAACGGATAAAGTTTTTGCGCATTTTTCCGCTCATGTGCGCAATGATAATATGACCGTTCTCAAGTTCCACGCGAAATTGCGTGTTCGGCAAAGCCTCAACGACTTTACCGGCGAGTTTAATCACTTCCTTTTGACTAGCCATAAATTACTAGAACATTATATCAAAGAATTATATAAAATTCAATAGGTTTTTTAAGAAAATATCTTTTATAGCCGACCTAAAGACTTGGCCCTAGCGGCCCGGAGCGGGGAGGCTATAAAATGATATTTTTCTTAAACCCTAGTGGCTCTTAAGAATTGTCTTGATAGATAGGTTTGCTGCTTTAGGCTCCATTCGCCGATACAGCTAATAATAGAGATGGATTCCTCGCCAGAGACAGGCGAGACGGTCAGCATTGACATTTTTTTGTCAGCCTCGGAAAGTTTAACTTCAAAATTATCGTAAACACGATAAGTATAGACTGTGCCGTCGCCCATTTCAATTTTGATTTGGTCCCCAGCAACAAGAGTGTTGAGCTTTTTGAAGATGCCGTAAGAATTCGGGCCGCCGTTATGGCCGTTCAAGATGGCTGTTCCACCAGTTCCAGGAACACTTGAACCGGTATACCAAGCGGCGTCATAATTCGTGTTTGGAGTTTCCATTTGACCTTTTGAATTTGTCCCAACTGGGAAAATGCGGGCTTTTTTCACACCAAGTTTTTCGATGTAGAGATAGCGCGGTTTATCAGGGGCAACTGTGTATTCGTTTTGCTGTTCTTCAGTGACAACTTCGTCTGAAACGGTACCAGTATCGAGATCACCTTTAACGGTAACGGCACGTTCAGAGCCTTCTTTTTCGGCGTAATATTGTTTTTCCCAGAAATAAACTCGAGCGACGAAAATGGCGATTATGAGCAGAATGACGCCAAAAATAATCTTTGGAATGTATTTTTTGATTGATTTTTTGACTTCTAAACTCATCCTCACCCTTTTATATGTTATTTATAATCGTCGTATGTTACCATGAGAGCGCGTGAATCGAGAGAACGGAGATTTTCGAGAGCGACTGTCACGACGATAAGAAGACCGGTACCAGAAATCGAGAGGCCGAGCGGTTGGCCGGTGAGCATAATGAAAATATAATCGGTAACAAACGGAATCATTGCGATAAAGCCAAGCGTGAGTGAACCGAAGAAGTTCAAACGAATAACCGTGCGGTCAAGATACTTAGCGGTCGTAAGGCCCGGGCGGACACCTTCGATAAAGCCACCTTGTTTTTGGAGATTGTCAGCAATTTCTTTGGTGTTGAAGATGATTGAAGTATAGAAATAAGTGAACATCACAACCAAGATGAAATAGAGCGCAGGGTAGATAAACCATTGCGGCGTGATGCCGTCAGGATACATCGTGCTGAAGTTCTGGGAGCTCGGAGCAGTGAAAATTGTCACGAGAGTATTGCCGAATTCGTTGCTGGAATCGGTGGAAGTAAGGAATTGTCCGATAAGAGCCGGGAGCGAGAGGAATGCGGTCGCGAAAATGACCGGGATAACACCAGCTGCAATGAGCTTGATTGGAAGAATTGACTCGATGCCACCGTATTCTTGGTTACCGTGAACACGTTTTGCGTAGTGAATTTTAATAATACGTTGTGCTTCGTTGACTTTAACGAGGAAATAGAATGCGATGAGGAGCGCAAGACCAAAGCCAATCAAAATCCAGAAAACCGTCGGGTTAACCGGGAGTTCAAGCCAGCCAAACATGCTAAGTGTGCCGTTTGAAGTATCGAAGAGAGCGGCGCCGAGCTGCGAAGCGGTAGTTTGGAACTGAGAGACGATTGAGAGGAAAATGATAGTCGAGATACCGTTGCCGATTCCCTGTTCAGTAATAAGCTCACCGAGCCACATCAAGATGATTGAACCGGCAGACATGGCCGTTACGGCGATAAACCAATCGTGGAAAGTCGGCGTAAATGCGGTCGTCGAATATGAACCCATCGATTGGAAAAGAATATAACAATAAGCGATAGACTGGACAATCGCCAGAGGAACAGAGAGGACGCGAGTCCATTGATTGATTTTGCGGCGGCCAGATTCACCATCTTCAGAAAGCTCCTCAAGGCGCGGAATGGCTTTCGTCATGAGCTGGGAAATAATCGAGGCGGTGATGTATGGCGACATACCGACGAGAATAATCGAGAAGTTCGCGAGACCGCCACCAGAGATGAGGTTAATGAAGTTTCCGAAGTCGGATTTAGAAATTAAGTTCGCCATCGCATCTTTGAAAGTCGTTGCATCACCCATTGGGACTGGGATGTGTGCCAAGAAGCGATAGACAACAAGAATACCGATCACAATACCGATGCGTTTTAACATGTCTTTATTTTTGAATGATTTGAAAATCGTCTTAAAATGCATTAAAATAGCCTCTCTGTAATATATTCTTTATTAATCATATCACAAAAAAGAGCAAAAAAGAATATCAAATAGAAAAATATAACAAAAAATCGGCTTTTACGCTCCCCGCTCCGGGCCGCTAGGGCCAAGTCTTTAGGTCGCGCAAAATGCCGATTTTCTTGTTATATATTATTTCTCAGATTTTTTTGCTCTTTGTGGAACGTTTACTTTTGTAAACTTACCGCCGGCTTTTTCGATAGCTTTAATTGCTGTCTTTGAAGCGAATTGAGTGCTGAGATTGATTTTTGCAGTTACTTCACCGCGAAGGATGACTTTGACTTTGTTGAATGGGCTTTTAATTAAGCTGTTTTCAGCAAGTACGAAGTTATCAACATCGCCAGAAAGCGTGTTTAAGTTGTCAGTATAAACAACTTCTGCCTTAGGTTGAAGGGATTTGAAACCTTTAAGCTTCGGGATAGCTTGCATGATTGCACGTTGGCCGCCCATGAAGCCTGCTGGCATCTTATGATGACCAGTACGAGATTTCTGACCTTTTGTACCACGTCCAGCGGTCTTGCCAAGTCCGGCAGAGATACCGCGACCAGCACGGGTTGGACGAGTATTTTTATTAACAGTGAGATCGTTGTATTTCATTACTTAGCCTCCTTCTTTGCAGCTTTTTTAGTAGCTGTTGTATTCCATTGTTCACGAGGAACTTGCTGGCGGAGGCCTTCAACAACTGCATAAGCGATGTTGACTTTGTTGGTCGAGCCTAGAGACTTCGAGATGAGGTTCTTGACGCCAGTAAGGCCGATAATTGAACGAACGACACCACCGGCAATAATACCGGTACCAGGAGCAGCAGGTTTCATAAGAACGTCTGCACCAGTGACTTTCGTTTCAACTTCGTGACAGATAGTTTCGCCATCCATGTTGAAGGTGATCATGTTTTTCTTAGCGACTGCGGTTGCTTTTGCGACAGCAGTGGTAACGTCGTTACCTTTTGCAACACCAACACCAACTTTGTTTTTCTTGTTTCCGATAGCGACGAGAGCTTTGAAGCGCATACGACGACCACCAGCAACAGTACGAGAAACGCGATCGATGTTGATTGTGACTTCTTCGAATTCTTTCGGAGCGGCATCAGCTTTGACGCGGTCGCGGCGATTGCCACGGCGCATTGGACGGCCAGACATATCGCGAGTTTCTTTTTGAGCTGCGACCTTGTCGGTCATCTTAAGCGTGCCAGATTTATTAATAACACGTGGTTCTTTTGCAGTATTTTCAGCCATATTAAAACTCCAATCCTTCCTTGCGAGCTGCGTCTGCGAGAGCAGAGAGGCGGCCTGCATAAGCGTTTGCACCACGATCGAAGACTACTTTCGAGACTTTAGCTTTTTTAGCTTTTGCTGCGATTTCTTTACCGATTTCAGCACATTTCTCAGTTTTTGTGCCTTTAAGCTTCGAACCGACAGTAGTTGCGTATGCTAAAGTTTTCTTTGCGTCATCGTCGATGATTTGTGCAGTAATATGTAAGTTGCTGATTTTCACCGTGAGGCGTGGACGTTCAGCAGTACCATGAATTTTTGCGCGGGTGCGATTTGCACGATATTCAGCTTTCATTATTTCTTACCTGCCTTTCCAGCCTTGCGGACGATATATTCGTCAACATATTTAATACCTTTACCCTTGTATGGTTCAGGTTTCTTCAAAGCACGGATCTCTGCTGCGACTTGGCCGACTTTTTGTTTGTCAATGCCAGAAACAGTGATTTCCATCTTATCAGTTTTAAGTTCGACACCTTCTGGAGCGGTATATTTCACAGGGTGTGAAAAACCGAGTGCCATTTCGATTTGTTTGCCACCGCCAGAAAGACGGAAGCCAACACCGTTGATTTCGAGTTTTTTCTCAAAACCTTTAGTGACGCCTTCGACAGCGTTTTGGAGTAAGGCGCGTTGAAGACCATGCCAAGCTTTCGACTTTGGCTCGTCATCTTTGCGGGTTACTACGATTTTGTTTTCTTCTACCTTTGTGGTAGTGTTCTGTTGAACAGGGACAGTGAGCGTGCCTTTTGGGCCTGCGACAGTAATATCTTTGTCGCCGACCGTGATTGTCACGCCTGCTGGAATGTCAACAGGTAGTTTTCCGATACGACTCATTAAAAAACTTCCTTTTAGTTAATATCCCCGTCATTTTATCATAAAATTCGGATTTTTGCAAGGATTTCAGGCGGGATTTTGAGATAAAAAAAGACGCTTTTTCAAGCGGCTTATTGGCGGATCTGACTAGACTCGAACTTGCGACATGTGCCGTGACATGGGCAGTGCTCTAACCTATTGAGCTACGAATCCATCGTGGACTTTTTATACTATAACTTATGTTTTGGATATTTCAAGAGCAAACTTGAGAAAACGTGGCGGCGGGTTAAAATTAGAGTGGCGTCAAAGTATGGCGCAGTTGGTAGCGCGCAGCGTTCGGGACACTGAGGACGTCGGTTCAAGTCCGATTACCCTGACCATTTTTGTCAATATCTGTTTATTGACAAAAAACTGCTACCTTGATATAATTAATGTGTGCTTGTTTGAGCGCAAGCTCGTGTCTCCGCTATGAATTCTACGCGGGAAATGCAGGCACACTAAAAGAGACGACCTTGAGTCGCCTTTTTTAGATTCTATTTTTCTTGTAATATCGAATGCTATAGAAATGGAGATTGCCGCCTTCGCCAATCCTTCTCGCGATTACAGATACGGCAGTTTTATCGTTGAGCCGATATGTCAGTTCATAATATAGACTGGCTTACGATATTTATTTTCATCTGGGCTCATTATTCTTTCTTCAGAGCCAAAGTCTTTCGCAAAACGAATCACTCTTCTTGCATAAGACATAAGATTGAGACGCATTCTCTGGTCACTCTCTTTTCTGATCTTGTTTCGCCCGTTGTGAGTTAAGTGATAAAACCCATTTTGTTAAAATGGACGAGCTCGTCGTTTAGCAAAGGGCATTTTACGGGTTCAAGACGTTTATATTCGAGACGTTTCAGCTCAATGAGCTCTCTTATACTTAATTTACTTGTATCAACACGAAATTTTTCCATAATTTTCCTTTTTTGTTTAACTTTTACCTCTGTTTTAACGGTTAAAGAAAATTATATCACACTAAACTTGACATGTAAATAAATTATTTTATAATACTTATGCTTATCAATTGATGACAAAAGATGACGGGGATTTTCCCGCCGAACGATGGGACCAAAGACCTTTTAGTCAGACTCTACATTTTTATAACGTACCGTTAACATAAAGTGTCAAGAGTAAATTATACTATATCGCTGTTCATTTAATTCTTTAATTGCTTTAATCGCACTCTTTCCTAAACGCTCTATAACCTTTTCATCTAGATTTATTGTAGAATTAATAATCGTATTATCGTATAATTCGACTTGATCTATGTCAGCCCATATAGTCGAGCATGTCTTTAACGTCTTTATATACTTAGAATACTTCTCTTTGAGTTCCTTATATGCTCCATTAGCATGTTTAATTGCATTCGATAGGATTCGGAGTTCCTCATAGTTTACTCTAATATCATATCTTCCGTAAAAAGAGATTACCCTTTTCATGGAGGTATTTTTATTCTTTTCATTTAAGGCTATAGCATCCATTTTTGCATATTTTATAACCTCTTGCTCGACCATTTCGCGCATTAGAATAATTAGCGCACACTTAAGTTGGTATTCAAAGTCATCTATATATATTCTTCTAGCTATAGAGTCCTTGTCATCTAGACTATGTTCTTTTTCGGCTCTAAAAAGTACTGCTACCTTATCATTATATGCATCCATTATGAATTTTATTTTGTTCGTAAATAATTCAGTTTCTCTGATTTTAGTCATCGAATTCTATTTCTTGTTGGAGATGATTATCAAGCTCTATGCGGTTCTCAATATCAATTTCATTAACGACAAAATGTCTCAATCGGCACAATTGCATAAAAACATCGCTTCTGTTCTGGCCATGTAATTCCTTCAATGTTATAACTATTCCTACGTTGATTTTTTTATCTTCAGATTTGCTATTCCTATTAGCAAGTTTAATATCTACGCCCCATGATTGATCGCCAAATCTAGATTTATCCCTGAGTCTTGGCGAATAGTTTTGGACTATTGTCTTAACATTATCCCATTTTCTGAATAGCTTTCTAGAATCTTCTTCATATGTAAAGTGCCCTAGTTCGTATTGCTGATCGTCATTTATTGCCTTAATATGTCCAGACATACCGTCTTTCTTTACTCGTCCGAACTTGAAGTCAAGTTCTGTATTCGTGTAATCGACGCCCTGGTTTCTTGAGCAATCAGTAGCATAGCACATTGTCGCTTTTGCGATAAACGGAAATTTTTCATTAACAGTTGGCATCGGAATGTCATATAGGTAAGTACGATACGAGCTAATATTTATATTGAAATAAAATTTTATTTCATCTCTCTTGGAGTTGATTACATCTTCTATTCTGGTTGGTACAATTCCGTATCCATAATAATCCGGCTCTTTTTTAGCTACATCAGTAGGATCCCAAGATATGGCTGAATCGATAATCAATGCTTTAGCAACTGGTACCGAGAGATTCATTTTGTCTATAAGGTATGCCATTTTACGAGATATCCAAGGTGCTGCAAACGACGTTCCGTAGCTTTTTCGCGTTCCGAGAAAGCCATAAACGGTCATTTCATCACCAACATCTCCACCAAAGACGCATACATCTGGTTTTTGAAAGAATGCCAGCACAGGACCTTTTCTAGCATAACTAACCTTCTTATTCATTGAATTAACAGCATTTACAACAAGTGAATTAATTGAATCCGCGGGTGCTCCAATCTTTTTATTATTTTTTCCTTCAATAAAATTAGTACCAGCAATGACAAAAATAATATTTCTATTTTCCGATTGAATCTCATCTAGTTTTGCAGCCAAAAAAGAGATCGAATTAGGGTCTGCTTCCAAAATTGAGCCCAGACTTATATTCCATACATGGATATCTGGATTTTCAGACAACCATTCGTCTATGTGTTTTACAATTGTATGTACACTTACACTGCCATCTGTGGCGACGCCAAAATGTTTGACACGAAAACTCCCGCACCCGTCGTCAAGACGAGGGTTCAGTCTTGGTCCGTCCACAATTATTGATGTCACAGCGGTGCCATGATAATAGTCCCTTTCTTCTAGCTTTATTCCCTCATGGTTAAGGACGTTTTCATACTCAACCCAATCCTTAAAATATACCGTATTTTTAAACTGCGTATCAATAACGCCAATTATAGGTTCGTTTTTAGGATCTTTTATAAAATATGATTGATCCTCATTACTAGCCATGGACGGTATTTCAGGAATTTCAGAAATGTCTTTTACGTCCATAGACACAAGATATGGGGCGTTCTTCTCCAGTATCTTCTGCTGCAGTGGGGTTAATAAAACGCTTCCATCTATTATATCATTGCTATTTATTATAGTGCTTAACCCAGCTATTCTTAACAGCTTATCCATGTCGTCAATATTGTAGAAAGTCACAATTTTACCTTCATTGCTTGATCTAAAACTTTTCGGGATACTAAAGCTCTCAACGTAATTAGCATCCACAATAATGCGGATAAATACTGACTTGCTCAATTGGAATTCCGCTAAATCATCACAGTTATCTTTATGTTGCAAATCAAAATCAATAAGACTCTCTCGGTCAAATATGTCATACCCACAGTTTTGCATATACTCAATACATTGATTTATCCGCACTATAGTTTTTTCTAAGTACTCCATCGACAATGCATAAGAGATTATATGTTTATTTGTTCCTGTTTTAAATTTTGCTCCTACGATATCATTATTTGACGGCATGTTACCCGGAAAGAATAAGAGTTTTTCGATGCGCCTACTTTTTGCTATTGTTTTATTGTAATGAGCGTCGACTATTATCTTTTCTAAATCTTTCGATTTGTTACTCCAATATTTTTCTACATTAACCAAGTCTTTCTTAAGACCAATCAGACTTTCAACAGTAACACTACCATCAGCAGGTAGTTCCGGCGTTCCCGGCTTACTATAGTTCTTTGAACTCGA
The DNA here is from genome assembly GCA_017480035.1 of Candidatus Saccharimonadota bacterium. Taxonomy (GTDB): domain Bacteria; phylum Patescibacteriota; class Saccharimonadia; order Saccharimonadales; family Saccharimonadaceae; genus Nanosyncoccus. The sequence goes on from JAFVBJ010000002.1 coordinate 260,574, forward strand.
AAAATTTGCCTTTAGCTCAATTAAGTTTGGCATGCTCTTTTATCCTTCTACTAACACTACTCTTGGAAATTCCCGTTATCTGCTCAATCTCCCTTAGCGTAAATCCAACGTCACTTAGCTGTTTTTCATCTATAGATATTTTTATCGCCATCCTCTTAATAAGTTCCGACAGCAAGCTAGATGAGTTGTTTTTTTCCGACAATGCAACAGTGACCCTTATTAAATTTTTAAGTTCACCAGGGCTGGGCATATCGTCTACAAGATTAAAGATTTTTCTTGATACTTTTTCTATGCTATTTATAGATTTATGTTGGTCTTTGATCTCTTTTAACAACATTTTAATTGCTAAATCAATTAGGTCATTTTTTGTGTAGCGGTCGAAATCAACAACCATATCAAATCTACGCATAAGTGCACGATCCATATGGTCTTTTAGGTTTGTTGTAGCTATTATAGTAATGTTACTACTTAAGTTATCTAATCCCTGCAATATTTCAGTAGTAGCACGTCCCATTTCTCTATGATCACGCTCGTTAACTCTATCCAATGCTATCGCATCGATCTCGTCAAAAACTATGATTATCCTGTTTTGGTTTGATAACGTGTTTATACAATCAAAAAGCCTTAATATATTTTTCGCCGTTTGGCCTAGTTTGCTGTCAATAATTGTAGAAAAATCAACTGATAGTATTTCCCTGCCAGTAATTCGCCCGAGCTGTTTGACTGCCTCTGTCTTTCCTGTGCCCGGCGCACCAACGAACAAAAACTTATTTAGGAATGTTTTTTCATCATTTAGTATTTTACTAATGGCAACGATTTCGTCTGCTATTACATCTGGTAAGTATAGAGGATCTGATGACTGAGGTAATATTCTAAAGAAATCCGGTAAAAGATAATTGAACTGGGGAGCTAGTGATACATTATCCGAAAGCAGAGATATTATATATTCAGATACAATCTCATCTCCTTCATTACTTAAGTCACACGCAATATTGTAGGCTTCATCTCGAAATGCCTTATCATCCCTTTCGACATGAGCCCTAATCAAGCTTGTTATACTTTGTTTTTTTATACCCATGTCTATATATTAATTCTCAAGGCGAAAAAAGTCAACATTTTGGGACAGTTTTCGTTAATGTGGCGACTTTTTTTACTTTTTTTGGAAATAAACCTTGTATTTACTTGAACACCATGTTATGATGTTCTTAGGTCGAGAGGTAATATGCCTTGGAACCGCAAGGTTAACAATTAGGTATAGAAAAACGCCGTCTCATGAATTGGTCGATGGCGGCGTCTTCCAGATAAGAAACGTTGTAGTGCTTCTTAATTGGAATTATATACTTTTATTGTTGCTTTGTCAATATTAACTAACAAAAGAAAAAGCCTCAATTATGGAGTTCTATTTTCTTAATTCGAACGAACAACCACCAGAGAGTTCTACCCACAAGCATGAACATGAATTGCATCGAGTAGACTGTCCGTTCTTTCCAGACGAAAGTGAAAAATTTGGTCCATACAAGACGTCACAAGAAGCACTCTTAGCAGCAAGGATCTGGACGTCGATGAAAGGATATGACTGGTTTGTCGACGGTTGTGCGGAATGCTGCCCTGAAATTGACAGCGATAAGCAATAACAAAAAATATGCGCGAGATGCCTCGCGCATATTTTTTAATCTCTCGCGAACAAATCGCGCGTATAAACCTTGTTGTGTACATCGAGCAAGTCATCGCTCAAACGGTTCGCCAGAATGACAGACGACATGCCCTTAAACTTGTCGATATTGTTTATGACGGGACGGCCATTGAATTCTGGCTCGTTAAGGCTAGCTCGTAGATCACAAATCAATTACAATTCAAGCTCTGATACCACGTGGGATTATTGCGTACCTTAACTCAGCCTGTTTTTTACCGTCATTATATCTGCAGTCAATGAGAATACCATTATCGTCGTCATTCATGCTTTGGATTACAGATTTAATTTCGCGGTCAAGACCATAGTAGATTTTTCTGTTCATTCTATCAATAAATGGGCTAACAAGCATGTACAGCTCATGACTATCGATTTTCTTCCAAAACTCCTTTTCCGAGTCGGATGGATTTATATCTTTAATTATGAGAATTAGGCATGAATCCGACAACAACTCGTCGTCTACGAGGCACCTAACGACATACCTCACTTCGTCCTCGAACTCTATTTTTCTATGGCACAAGTCTGGTTCTCCGACAGGCAACTTGATTTCTCGAAAATACTTTGTTCCTTTCATATTTTTTAGCCTTTCTTTATTAGTTAGCCTACTTACCCTCATTATGACATAAAAAATACGTTTTCAAAACTCCTAAACACTTTAATGCAAAAATATCTGCACGATAATAGTTTTGATACCACAATCAATGTTCTAAGCAGTTATTATTTTCTTACCTGCATAGCGAGCCATATAGTACAGTTTTAACGCCATTATATTTTTGCTTCTATAAAATCTAGAAAACACCTTTAAATATTTTCTTTTGCCTGTATATTTTTTTAAATGGAATCTATCTATTATACCCATAAACTCCCGTCTGTCAACTTTTGCTATTTCGGCTTCAAAAATACGAATCTTCATGTTTTCAATTTCTTCGTCATATTTATGTTCCGCTGTTTCTTTTAATATATTAGTTGCGTTCACAATACTCTCTAATTTATTATTAATATTCTTATTGCTTTTTGTGACGCTATTATCGTTCTCATAATAATAATAAATACCTGAACTCTTTGGAATAAATTTAATGCTTTTTATCTTATTCCTTCTTATATATTCAACAAGAAATATCACATCCTCAAGATAATTGATATTTTCATTATACATAGCACATTTATCTCGCTCAAACAGATATCCCCACGAGAATCCTTGCAGTTCGTCGCAAGCAATCTTTTTTATGATATCCTCACTACGGTATGAAGACTCGCGGTGTATTTCCGTTTCTCTTTTTTTATCCTTAAAAAATATTCTACTACTATTTAGCGTTCCTTCTTCTCGCGAATTAATCAATGCCATGATAACACCGACATCGATTGTGTCGTCAGAGTCAAGAAAAAAAATATATTCTCCTGATGCCTTTTTAATGCCATTATTTCGCGCCGAAGAAACGCCGCGATTCTCCTGAAAGATATATTTTATCTGTGTATTCTTTTTTGCAAGTTTTTTACCTATTTCGGCAGTTTTATCTGTAGAACCGTCGTTAATAATAATGATTTCGAGATTGTTATAAGTCTGCTCTAATACGCTATTTATGCAACGTTCAAGAGTATCCTCGGCATTAAAGGTTGGGATAATTATTGATACTTTAGGATTCATAGAGCTCCTTAATTTTTCCATAATATGCTTTTTTATCAGTAAATCTGTCGATATTTACTTTCGGCTTTTCTGGATTTTCGAGATAATTTAAGATTTTCTCGATATATTCTTCGTCGGTTTTGCAGATATATTCTTCATTTTCTGCGAAAATTTCAGAAAGTCCACCAACGCCAGAGTTAAAAACTGGAACATTTAGACTAAGACATTCAATGGCGGTGAGACCAAAGCCTTCCCATCTTGACGGCATAACGACACATTTGCAGTCTTTAAGAACTCTATATGGGTTTTCGAGATAGCCAGTTTTTTTGATGTCGAGTTTTTTCGTATCGATTTCGCCAGCACCAATCATTACGGCTTTAACATTTTTCTTTTCAGAGATTTTTTCGACGATTCTAACGAATTGTTCTGGATTTTTTTGTTCTGTGATACGGCCGATAAATCCAACGTCGAATTTTCCGTATTCATTTGTTTCTTGTGATAATTTTTTAATCTTTTCTTTATCAATGATATTCGGAAGGACGAGTGATTTTTCCTCTACGGATTTCTTATAAACCGCTTCGTCAAAAGTCGCGGTCGAAACAAAAACTATATTATCGAATTTTCTGCTGACGGTTTTAAAAATAATAGTGTATTTGTTCCATTTTTTTGCGAATGGCCAATTGTTATGTATATGAGAGATGATTTTTCCTTTAAAGCCGGTGAGTGCAGTAAATGTACTAGCACGATAGTCATGTGCATGAATAATATCTGGTTTTTCTTCTTCGATAATTTTTTTGACGGATTTCAGATTTATTTCGGAGACAAGATGATGATTGATTCCCTTTTCGTCGAGAACTTTGCGGATTTCTCCATCTTTGCTAACATAGACAAATTCGTAGTTGTCGTTGTCGCGGAGATTTTCGATTATTGAAATTGCGACGTTTTCCGCGCCAGAGAAGCTATCAGAAGAGAGTAGATGAAGAACTTTCATTTTTCAAATGCCTTCTTTTTCATATTGGAAGTTCTAAGCCCTAGGCGCTCCTTTATGTAGTGTATTTTTACATACATATAGCACTGCATTTTTTTAAAGAAATTCATTCTCATGGAACCTAAAACGTGCATTAAAATGTCTTCATGTGCTTTCGATTTTTCTATTTTTTCGTCAATTTTCTTTGCAGAGCGGGACATACTATTTGGGGTTACCCTGTAATTTAATACTATTTTATCAAGATAACCATACTTTCCAGTTTTGTCATAAAAAATAGGTAATAGCAACTGCCAATTTTGACCAGCTTTAGATTCGTATATATTGCGGTTTAAAATAACCTTGTCAAAGAAATTGGTTTTTACCATGTATACTCCGCTATACTGATAATCGTCTTTATGAAAAAAGAATATGTCAAAAATGTTTTTTGCATTTGGGTATTTACTTTTCATTATTCCAATTTCTTTTAGGTTTTTTTCATCAATGTGTCTTGAGCAGCCACGGATATAGTCATATCCTCCATCAACCATAAACTTAAGCATCTGTTCGATAGCATCTAGCTCATAAAAATCATCACTGTCAATCCATGCAAAATACTCTCCCTGGATTTCTTTTAAGCCACGATTCATAGCGCTACCAACGCCATTATTTTTTTGGTAAACGTATTTTAGTGTTTCCCCTTTTTTCTTAAAAATATTTTCATATGATTTTATTATTTTCGCACTATTATCAGTTGAACCGTCATCGACAATAATAACCTCAATGTTTTTATACGTTTGATTTGCTAGATTATCGAGATTTTTACCAATATATTCGTCACTGTTATAACAAGTAATAACTACACTTACTAGCGGATTATTTTTCATTTTTTCGCCTCAACATCTTAACCATATTTTTATAATCATCACTGTTGTGATATACAGCAATAATAGCAATTGCAAATAAGACAACCGTAAATATACCATAAATAATCAACTTAGCTACAAGCGAATTAATCGTAATTGCGCCAAGCGCAAAGTAGCTAATCACTGCAAGAATAACAACAATAAAGATGTATAATAAGTGTCTTTTTATATATTCTGACATTGATTTATTAAAAACATTTTTATAAATTAGATATGGCCTTTGCCATGATGGTAATACAATACTACTGACGACTGTACCGATGACTACGCCTAAAACTCCAATCTGCTGAACTAATATAATCGACACAGTAAGATTCACTAGCGCCTGGATAAGCGGAGTATATCTATCTTCTTTATATATACCAGCAGATTGTTTAATTGTATTCGCAATAACGCGCATACCGACTAGATAGAAGTTAAAGATCATCAAAATCACAACCCAAAAATTCATAACATAGGATTCGCCAGCCCAAAGCTCTATAAATGGAGTTATCAAATTAAATAGTGCGATAGCGCAGAAGGCATAAATAATAAAACCAACAAAGTCGAGTTTTTTATATGCCGCATATTGATAGTCCTTATTTTCAGTCACAATAATATTACCAAAAGATGAAACTAGAGAATTAAATATTAATGTTGTGACGGAAATCAGCATTGTAATAATTGTCAAATAGTTCGTATAGACCGCAACTGCACTAATCGAAATAAATGCAGAAATTATAATATTATCTGTACTGTTCACACAGTAATCTCCAATTTTGTGAAGAAACAATGCTTTAATATTTGTTTTCAATGTCGATAGTTCTTTTTTCTCAATTTTTTCATCCGTATAAAAATCAATATCATTGTATTTTTTTGTTATATATCGATTCACAACTCCTCGATAAATTATCTGCATCACAATTTGTGCCATTAAGTACAAAATATAATTTTGAGATATTAATAACACAAGAAGAAGAACTACATTAGCGATCACATCAGAAATGATTTGGATTTTTAAAATCTCACTGGCACGTTGGTCTGCGGTAATGAGAACTTCTTTATACGAGATTAAATAAGTAATAACGACATTAACTAAGAATAAGAGATATATTAATAATGCATTATCGATAGTTTGATATTCTTTAATTATAACTGGCAAAAATGGGATAAGAAATAATCCCAAAACTAACACTATTATCGCAATTAAGCCGTAGGCTTTTCGGAAAAAGCTCATAATAGCACTAATTGTTTTTTTATCGTTCTTCGAAAGCGGAGAGTAGAGACTGTAGCCAACTGCTGAACTGATACCTAACTCCGCGAGAGACAGCATTGAAATAATATTAGTAAATAGACTATTTACACCTAAGATTTTTTGACCAAGAACATGGATAAAGAACGTCCGCGTAACAAAAGTGATGGCAATTTTAATAAATTGACTAATCATGCCATACTTGACATTTTTAAGAGCTTTTCCTGTTCTTCTCGTCTTAACTTCCATTAGACAACCTTATATACGTCCTTTAAAGATTTTCTCGGACTCTTTGTGATTGCTACATTATCTGGATAATATCCTGCTGCAATTAGGACGCCAACTCTCTCGCTTTTTTTTGCACCAATTATCCGCTTAACTGTTTCTTCATCTTCTGAGCTATTGCCAAACTGACAAAAACACGATCCGATACCAAGAGAATGAAGCGCATTAACAAAATTCATTGAGACTAAGCCAGTATTTAACCATCCTTGATTTCTTTCACCAATAAAATAATTTGCACTAACATCAAAAGTTACAACGAAAAGGTTAATAGTTTCTTTTTCAAAACCGCCAAAACCTTGAGCAAGAGCTATAATTTTCTTAGCTTTTTGGTCATCCTTTACGTAATACACTTTACACATTTGACGATTACAAGCAGTAGGTGAAAATAATACTGCTTCCATAGCTTTTTCGACATCCTTTTCATGCAATTTCTTAGATTGAAATTCACGAATTGAGTGACGGCTTTTTACAAACTCAAAGTAATCTATTTTTTTCTCGTTGGAATATCTAAAATATTCCGTAGCGAGGTTAACTTTTTCTATTTTTTCTTTCGTTTTCAAAAAATTGAAAACTTTAATATACTCATCAGTATCTTGCCATCCTCGTTTTTTATAGAACTCAGTATATTCTCGGAGAATATTAATTCCTACGATATAAGCAAAATCGTCGGTATCAAAATTATTCGATTCATATCTTTCGATAAGCTCTATCAGATTATTTACTTTTTCAATACCAAATCTTCTAGGGTTTTTATTTATCATAGCTTTTTCTAAAGAATGTGCTATTAATAAAATGTTATATCCATTTTTTTCTTTAGTGTCTCCTTCTGAGTGAAAATAATTAGAAAGGAAGAATTTTTTATCATACAAAAATTCCTTTCTGTTCTGATTCCAGAAGTATATCTTTTTTATTAATGGATTCTTTCCCAAGGTTTTTTTAATCGAGTCCATGTCTATTATTATACCATAATTACAAACAATCTCGCCTTTGCGTCGCTCACAACTTTGTAGGCAAAATATCTCATTTTCACAAATAGATATCCAGGGAAATTCCATGTTTTTCTAAACATTGCGATATTAGTTCCAATTTTATTATTCTTCATTTTTTCAACAAAGTTCTTGTAATCCTTATATGACTTATTTTGTAACGCTAGGTACACTACGTTCATTATTGCGTCATCGTATTTTCTCTTGATATATTTCGCCTTAATAAATTTTGATAAGTTAGTTTCCATTTCATTTCGCAAATAAATAAGGTTCTGGATATTTTTTTCATCAGAAAAACTTTCAGTAGCTTCATTCTCACTATAGATGTAATAATATAACGGTTTAGAGACATACATAATACGCTTTGACTGATTTACTGCTTTTGCCATAAAAACAGTGTCTTCGCCATAAACTAGTTTTTCATCGAATTTTACACTTCTTGCAATTGTAGTTTTTATTAGCGCAAAACATGACGAATCAACAGTTACGCCTTTGCCAAAGTATGAAAAGATTTTCTTATCATATTCATTTTTTTCTATGACAGTATCTTCTTCTATTAAAGTTTCAGCGATTAGTGAGTGTTTTTTACCTTTTCTCATCATTCGGCATTTTACAATGTCTAGATTGTTCTTTTTTGCTTCTTGCGTCAATTCTTTTAAAAAGTCTTCATGTAGTACGTCGTCAGCATCCAAGAAAGACACAAATTCGCCCATTGCCACATTTAAAGCACTATTTCTAGCCGACGATACGCCTCCGTTTTGTTTACGTATAACAACTATGTTGCCATTTTCTTGAGCAAATTTTTCAGCAATTTTGCCAGTTTTATCTTCTGAACCATCATCAACAATAATAATCTCATAGCTATCAAAAGTTTGGTTTAGAACCGATTCTACAGCTCTTTTGAGATATTTTTCCGAATTATAGGCGGGAATTATCACACTAACAAATGGTTTCATAAGCTTTATTATATCACTTTAAATTATCACGAAGGAATGCTACGCTTTTCTTCTTTTCTGCTTCTAAGATTTTATATGCCTCCGTGTAGTTGTGTTTAAAGCACTTATCAGTTATTTCATTATTATATGCATGTTCTTTAAGATTGAATTTTCTCAATAGCGTTTCAATACGGCTATTCATTTTTTCTACGCCAGGTTCAATACGATCAAATACAACAAATGGTCTGTTGAAAATAATTGCAAATACGCAGGAGTGGAACGAATCAGTACAAACCAATTCAGCATGTTTTTCCAGATATAAAAATTCGCTCGGACCGGTATTATAAAATAGGCCATTTTTATCAAGGATATTAATTATCTCACAGTTTCGTTCTTTTGCGAGCTTTTCAATCGCTTCTTTTCTATTATCAGTTAAATTACCGAGAAAATAATTTAAAATATATTTTTTTGGTACTTGCTCTGGTTTTTTAGCAATTTTGTCCCATTCTTCTGCTGCGAGCAACATGGTCGGGTCAATAAGAACTTCCGCATCTTTTCTTCCGGACAATTCCTTAACTAACTCTTTCCCTCTTTCTTCACGAACTGAAATCGCATTTAACTCAAGTAGGCCTTTTTTATAATCATTCTTCTTATTTTCTGGTATATTATTAACGCCAAAGCTAGCACTGAAAGAAATTTTTTTCTTTTTAACACCCGTAAGTAGATACACTGAATTATTTGTGAAGTAATCTGGATTCCAAACTTGGTCAGAACCCACGAGTAAAGCGTCATATTTTTTCGCAACCTTACACATATCTTTTTTGAAGAGAACGTGATTTTTAATATTTAAATATTTATTAAATGATTTAAATATTCTACTTCTTTTTGGGTTAACTATAATGTCTTGTTTCTTTCGCCAATAAAAATCACCGAGATTTGATTTTATTCCATTTTTAGCACTATAAATCCAAATGGTCTCAGGATCATAGCCATTCTGTTCTAGCGTTTTGATAATTGCATAATTCTGTAGCTTATTACCGTAATTATTATTACCGCAAAGAGTAATTATCCCGATCTTTTTTTTCATTCATCCTCCAATAAATGCTCTTTTTTAATTATATCGTCTCTTTCCCATGGACCACCTTGGCTATAAACACTGTCATATGGAATAACATTATAGCTGTCCGAACGAATTGCTTGATTATAAACAACAACGCCCATGAATACGTAGAGAACAGAAGTTACGATTAGTTTTAATCGGATATCTTTATACGCGTCAATTATTCTTGGGATGAGAAAAATATTTTGAATTGAAAAATACCAAATGATACGATCTGTAGTTGGAAGAAATGCCGATAGCAATGCAACTATAAAGACTATAATTTCCATTTTGAAGAAGACTTCGCTGTCTTCAACATTTCTTTTGGAAATCAAATAAAATAATATAATTGCAATGCTAATAAATAACTCTGAGACGACAATTTCGCCATCATTACCAAACATCAAGTCAAAATATTTTAAATATCCAGTAGTATTTACAATAGCTCCAATAGCTAATATAACTAGCGTAAACAGTGCGGCAAACTTAATATAATCTTTCTTTTTCCGGAGATTAAGAGGTAGGATGAAGATGAGTGGCAAGAATATAAGTGCAAATTGATGTATTGTTGAGGCTAATAAAATATACATTATACTCTTTATGTAGTCTTCTTTTCTTCGTTTTTTCTTCGAAATAAAATTAAGGGAATACAAAATAATCATCATTGCGAGAGCCTGTCTAATAATATTCAGGGAACAAAAATAAAATCTACCAACGAAAAACAACAATATATATTGCATAAGATGCTCTTTTTTGCCATAAGCGGCATAGCAGCGAGAAAAGAAAAAGGCAGTTGCGACACTAAACACGACGAATAGAATCGTCCAGTCTTGTGTAAAGATGGATAGCCCCCGAATCAGGATATTCATACCTGGCTCGCTAAAATTTAGTGCACCCTCTCCGTAAAGATTATATTCCTGGTATTTTCTGGAATACGATTCGTAATCCCAGCCAACATTAAACCTTAACGCTGACGCCACGGTCAATGGTAGGAGCGCGATAAACATGCTTAAAGTTTTATGTTTATCAAACCATTTATTTTTTTTAACAACAAAAGCAATTAATAATGAGACTGCAACGAGAAGCGCATATGTCTCCATTATTGATTACTCCTTTTATATATTTTTTCCATAGATTCTAGGACTGATTTTCTCAAAAATAGTGTTATATCGTTTTTTTGATTATTGAACTTTTTCTCGCGAACTACATCAAAGAAATCCGTTCTGCTGTATGTATTAATTATATCACGGTTTCCGCGACATCCAGTCGCGACGATTGGGACTCCGGCGATTGTGGCTTCAATTAGATTCACTGGTAACCCCTCGCGCTTACTTGCAGAAAGCGCAACGTCGGAGATGTTCAAAAGCTCGACGATATCGCTACGTTTTCCAAGGAAATGAACGTGATCTTTTATGTCTTCCGCCTGTTCTTGAAAACGGCCACTATTTTCATCTGGACCGACAAGAAGAAGATGATATTTGTTATCTTCTTTTAAAAGCTCGCGAGTTATATCAATCAAGAAGCCTTGATTTTTATTAGTATCAAGACGACCAACACAAATCATCACAAAATCATCATCCTTCAAACCGAGGGATTTTCTGAGTTCACCTTTTTCGGTTGCGGAGAGCTTCTTACTGAATTTCTTCTCGTCAACTCCAACACCTGGAACATATTGAATATCTTTGCAACGCTTTCCGAACTTCTTCTTTGCGCGTTCAAAGTCTTCGTGATTAATCGTAATGAGTGTGTCGGTATATTTCGCAAGATATTTCTCTACCGGATAGAATAGTAACCAATTTTTCTTTGGCGCGCCAGTATAAAAATGAAAGCCGTGAGCGGTATAGATAACGCGAGCGCCAGTTTTTCGGGCTTTTTTCGCTGCAAGACGGGCAACAACGCCGCCCATTGGAGTATGACAGTGAACAATATCGAATTTCTCGGTCTTAACGATCTTTTTTAGCTCACGAATCGCTTTCAAGTTGCGAAGATTGAACGGATTTCGTTCGATACTAATTTTATGTTTTTTATCACAATACTCTATCTTTTTATCTGTATTTGTCGCGACGTGGACTTCATAGCCCTTATCTTTGAACATTTTGAGATATGGCAAATGAAAAAGCTCGATGTGCGAATCCACCGTTGCAACGAAAAGGACTTTTTTGCGACTTTTTCCCAATTTCACCTCTGTTATAATTAGCTTGCTATATACTTATATTATAGCACATAACAGATAAAAAGTCAATAAAAGCTAGCGCTTATCAAACATAGAAAGGGGTAACAAAAAGCTATTTAGTTTCTGCTTTGGCTTTTTTCTTTTTCTCGCGCTCAAAAGCGTCAGATAAGATTTTTTTCATTTCTTTTACGTTCATTATTTATATTATACCTTTATTTAATAGCTTTGTCAAGGATAAACTTTATGATTGACAAGAAAGCGTTGAGATCCATAAAATAGTTTGGATAGGCATTTCTTAGCTCTTTAATCTGGCTAACTGCAACAAGTACAGTATTCGAACCAGTTTTTGCCTTCTTTTCTAATGCCTCGTATTTAGAAAAGGCTGCATCATATTCTTCCTCTCTGTACGTAGTAACTACGGCTTCTTTTTTCTTAAAATCCAAAAACATCACTGCATAATATGCATTTTTAACTTTATCATTCAAAATGAATGGTTGTGTCAAGGCAAAAGTCGAAATATCCCGAAAAATCTTATGTTTTGATACATTTTCTTCAAGCGATGAACATACTTCCGAGAGCTCTTTACCTTTATAATCTGGTAATGTTTTTTCGTTCTCAGCGATAGCAAAAACGGTGGAGACCTGAATAAAGAAATCATGCCAATATGTTTTCTCATCAAGAGTCTTCATAGATGAGCCGCGAAACACGTCTGTGGTTTCGACTGAAGTAGCCCATAGATGCTGCAACTGGGTACGGATTTGAACTTCAACAAACATATTATTTTCCCTAAAAATAAAATGTTTTCCGCGATAGCCACTATTTTTTGGATTTTTGATATAATCTGAAATTTTATACAAATTGGAGAGTTTTCCTATCTCTTTTTCTACGGCGGTTAGCTCTTCCATGTCTTTTACGATTACACGGACACCGGCAATATCTTGCATTGAAGATAATCTCATTTTATCAAAACGTTTCAATTTGCCAATTATGGTCGGAAGGCGCTTCAACCGCTGCGCAACAACAATATTTTTATTGATTTTCGCAGAAATCGCCATACACTTGTCATAATAAGAGTCCATGATGGCGCCGTGTTTCTCGCGCCATTCGTTTAGAGCAAAAATAGCCTCATCATACGTCTCGTCATGTTTTTCTTGACGAATTATGTCACCGATTCGGTTAATTGCGGAATTTGATAATTTCATGCATTTATTCTAGCATTCGAAAAGTATGCAGGCAAGATTATATTACCATCTTAAAAGAATTGAGTGGATTTTCAGCCCCCGCGAAGTATAGGGATTTTTGCGAATTTCGGTCCTTTTTTCCCTTAAAAACTCCTCTAGCTGCGGGCTTTTCGTCAGTTTATAGAGATAAAACTTCTGGTTTAACTCATAGGCCTCGAGCTCACGAGCAAGAATCTTGTCGAGTTTCTTCGTTTTTAAAAACTTTTTCGTGTCTTCGATCGCATCAAGCGCGTCTTTTAGACGCTTTTTTGTCATTTTCGAGGTGATTGCGCCCTCGGTTTTACGATAAAAATAGAGTTTTTCGGGTATGACGACAACTTTTTTCGCTCTTTCTAACGCTTGTGGAGTGAAATAATTATCCTCATGGAGCCGGTTTTTCGGGAATTTTAGCCCCTTTAAGACCGCTTTTTCATACATTTTGTTCCAAACGACCGCGCCAGTGCCAAGTTTTTGTGTCAAAAAATCCGCAATCGCCTCTTCGCGCGAGAGAACCTTACCAGTTTTGACGAATTTTCGCGCACCAGAATAGCCACAAACAGAGATATCTGCGCTTGTACGAGTCAAGGCCTCATAAAGTTTTGCCACATAGTCCTTGTCGATTGTATCATCACCATCAACAAAAACAATATATTCCCCTTTTGCGAGTTTCAATCCGTTATTTCTTGCTTCGGACAAACCCAAGTTTTTCTGATTTATAACCCTAATACGACGATCACGGCTCGAAAAGCGCTCGATTCTCTCGGAGGTTTTGTCGGTCGAGCCGTCATTTACTACGATTATTTCAAGATTGCCGTAAGATTGAAAAGCGACACTCTCGAGGCAATCGTCGATATATTTTTCGATGTTATAAGCCGGAATGATGACGGAAATTAAAGGAGATTTCATTAGGGATATTATAGCACACCCTAAATATATCGCATATTCTCGGTTTTAAGGTCCGCGATTTCGTCGTGGATGATGTTTTTGCCGGCATCGGCGTCCTCTTTCGAGAGAACCGCTCTGACCGAGTCAAAAACAACGCGAACGTCCATCAAAATTCCGTATTTCTTCACATATTCAGTGTCATAACCGATTTTATCGAAAATCGAGATGCCGTTTCGGCCGTTGGCTTGGGCGAGGCCGGTAATTCCTGGGCGAACGAGCGTACGAGTTCTCTCGTGTGAGTTCATTGTGTCGAAATACTCTGTAATCCAAGGGCGTGGGCCAATAAATGCCATGTCACCTTTCAGAACGTTTAAGAGCTGTGGCAGCTCGTCAATCGAAGTACTACGCAAGATTTTGCCGATTTTAGTATGTTTGTCGGCACAAGAAACGTCGCGGACGTCGTTATCGACCACCATTGTGCGAAACTTATAGATTAAAAATTCTTTACCAAAGAGACCGGTGCGGCGTTGCTTAAAGAAAACCGGGCCACCATCCTCGAGCTTAATCAAAATCGCGACGATAAGAAAGACTGGAGAAAGCAAAATCAGGCCTAAAATTGCGAAAAATAGGCCAAGAATACGCTTCAAAAACGAATAAAAGACGAAGTGAATGAGCCAAGAAAGACGGATTCTCGGAGTTAAAAACAGAGACGCGCCAGACGTCTGATAAATCTCAGCGGTTCTTCCAATGAAACTCATATTACTTATATTATATCACATAAGCGGAATAAAGTCAATAACATAAGCATAATCGCGCCGAGAATGCAAAAAGCCACGTCTGTTCGTGGCTTTTTGGCTGGGGGGATTTTGAGGCCCCGAGCTCCATAGATTGCGAATTTTCTGGGAGAATCAGTCGCTAGAGACGTTCGATTTTCTTGAAGTGAAAATCTTTGTCGAAAGTGTAGCGGTATGTATTAACGTTTTCGGCGTCCGCTTCGCTCAGTGTGAAGTCGGCAGAGCCATCAGATTTAGCAGTACAGGTCTTATAGACGCGAGAATCGCTTGCGTCTTTCTTATTATCCCAGTCGTCAAGCATCTGGAAACCTTTGAAAACGTAGCATTTTTCTCCTCTATACACCGAGGTAACGAGCGCGTCAACAGTGTAAGCGTCGGCAGTTTCTTCGTACTTAGTCTTCAAAACTTGGATTTCGCGGAAGTCCATGCCGCCACAACCGCCAATGACGTCGGCGTAATAATATTCGGTATCCTCGCTATAGAATGCGCCGCCACAGGCGTCAACGGTTTTGTGTTTGACCGTTTCACCGAATATCTCTTCGTATTTCTCAGCGACGGTTTCAGCTTTGATGCGGGTTGCATATTCGGCAAAAGTGTCAGAATCGACTCTGTCACCGAGCTCTTTGATTGCTGCTGCGGAAAAATCTTTCGCAGTGACACGCTCGAACTCGTTGTCGATTTCGTGAAGTTTCTTGATAACGATGAAGAGTTTCTCATCGTCGGTAAGCCCTTGATTTTTGAATAACAAATCGTTATCTGTGTAAGCATATAGGACAGTTAGCGGGTTTTTACCTGTGTTGTTTTTTCCGACAAGATGAATTGTCTCGATTTGTTCGTCGAGTTTGGCTTTTATCGTTGTATCCTCAATTGTACTAGCGCTTGAAGCGGTGCTAGTTGGAGTTTGGGTATTGTCGCCAGCATTCGGGTTCTTGCTTTTATTAAGTGCAACTACGACACAAGCGCAAGCAATCATGAGAAGAAGCACGATTACGGCCGCGATTAAACCTTTCTTGCCCTTCGGCGCAGGTTTCGTTTCCTCTTTAAGTTTAATTTCGTTTAATTTTGCTTCGAGCTCAGGTGTAAGTTCGACGGCCGGTTCGGTCGGGGTTTCCGGCTGATTAACATTAGCATTATCCATAGCTTAATTTTATCATAGAAAAACAAAAATTCCCCGAAAAACGAGGAATTTTTGCGAAAAGCTTATAAAATTAGTAAACTTTTACGAGGATCTCGCCACCAAGACGGTTTTTGCGAGCCTCTTCGCCAGACATGATTCCTTTTGAAGTCGAGACGAGGACGATACCACGACCAGATTTCACTTTTGGAATTTCGTCGGCTGCAGCGTAAACGCGGCGGCCTGGTTTACTGACTTTCGAGATTTCGTTAATCTTAGCGATTTCACCAGCTTTATTGATGGTGACGTGAAGAATTCCACGAGGTTTTGCCTCTTCAACTTCGACAGCTTCGAGGTAGCCACCTTTTTTGAGACCTTCAGCGACTGCAACTTTAAGCTTTGAGGTAGGAACGCGAATTTCGGTCTTACCGACAAGAATAGCGTTGCGGATACGGGTGATAAGGTCTGCGATTTGATCTGTTGATTGTAATGACATACTTTACTCCTTTCTCCTTACCAGCTACTCTTTGTCACACCAGGGATTTCACCCTTGCTTGCTTTTTCACGGAAGGTAATACGGCTCATACCAAAGCGGCGCATATAACCACGCGGACGACCATCAAGGAGGTCACGGTTTTTAAGGCGTGTTGGTGAAGAGTTGCGTGGAAGCTTTTGGAGACCTTCAAGGTCGCCAGCTGCTTTCAAAGCTTCACGTTTCGCTTTGTATTTCTCGTACATTTTTTGCCTTTTTTGATCACGAAGAACTGCAGATGTTTTAGCCATACTACTTATCTCCTTTCTCAAATGGCATTCCAAAGAGCTCTAACAATTTAGTGCTTCCTTCCTTTGAACCATTCTTAATGATGAAAGTAACTTCGAGGCCGTGAAGAACTGAACTGTCTTCGAAAGTGACTTCTGGGAAGACGGTCTGTTCGCGGAGACCGAGCGAGTAGTTACCTTGTTTATCGAACGAAGAGCGTGGCACGCCGTGGAAGTCACGAACGTGTGGGAGAGCGACGTTAATCAAACGGTCAACGAATTCATACATCTT
The DNA here is from genome assembly GCA_017480035.1 of Candidatus Saccharimonadota bacterium. Taxonomy (GTDB): domain Bacteria; phylum Patescibacteriota; class Saccharimonadia; order Saccharimonadales; family Saccharimonadaceae; genus Nanosyncoccus. The sequence continues at coordinate 277,551 of JAFVBJ010000002.1, forward strand.
GTCGTTTCGAAGAGTAACGAGGTATCCTACTGGATCACCCATACCTTTACGAATTTTGAAGGTCGCGATGGACTTCTTTGCAAGACGAGAAGTTGGTGCTTGGCCAGTGATTTTCTCGAGAGTGAGATTCACGGTCTCGATAAAACGCTTGTCTTCACGCTTCTTACCTACACCACAAGAGATAACGACTTTCTCGAGTTTTGGAAGTTTATTGACGTTGTCGATTTTAAGTTCCTTCTCAAGAGTTTTGACGTATTCTTTGTTGTAAGCTTCTTTTAATCTTGGGATATATTTATCAGCCATAATTACTTACCCTCCTTTTTGAGGTTTGAAAGGTCGATACCGACGTGAATGTCTTTTTTGCCACCTTGGCGATATGCGTTCTTTGACAAATGACGTTCACGGATGCCGATTCCTTCAATCATTGCTTTACCGTTCTTTCGGTCCATTTTGACAATTTTGCCAGATTGACCTTTGTTTTTACCTGCAATGATAGTGACTTTATCACCGGATTTCAAATTCTGTGCCATATTAGAGTACCTCCGGTGCTAAGCTGATAATCTTATTAAAGCCGAGTTCACGAAGTTCCCTAGGGACTGGTCCGAAGACACGAGTTCCGCGTGGAGTTTTGTCGTCGTTAATAAGAACTGCGGCATTGTCGTCGAAGCGGATGGTCGAACCATCTGGACGGCGGATTTGGCCACGAGTACGAACGATGACTGCACGAACGACAGCTTTTTTCTTGACACCACCGGTTGGGGAGGCATCTTTTACGCTTGCGGTGACGATGTCACCAACGCGTGCGTAGCGGGCGCGAGTACCACCGAGGACACGGATCACTCCAAGTTCCTTGGCGCCACTGTTGTCAGCGACGTGTAATCTAGTTTCCTGTTGGATCATTATTTATCTCCTTCTTCAGCGTCTTTTTCGACCTTTGTATCGTTGACGCCTTCGACTGTGTTAATATCTTCTTTGAGCGCGACAGTGCCGTGAGACTTCTCGAGGACCTTGACTAATTTATAGCTAACGGTCTTAGAGAATGGGCGGCATGCTTCGATTTCGACTTTGTCACCGAGTCCGGCCTCATTTTTCTCATCGTGAGCGGTATATTTACGAGTATGTGAATATTGCTTGCGATAGAGAGGATGAGTTTCACGAGAGGTGATAGAGACGGTGATAGTTTTGTCACGCTTGTCTGAAGTAACGGTACCAATAAGAGTCTGTGCCATTACTTATCTCCTTTCTCTGCTGCGTTTTCTGCAGTTAATTTACGAGCAATCTCTTTTCTGATAGCTTTAATGTGATGTGGATTAGCAAGAGTGCCGTCATAGAGACCCTTGCGAGCGAGAAGAAGGTCAGCCTTCAACTCTGCAACAGTCTTTTTTGACATATCAGCTGCTTTTGGAGTGGTCTTCTTAGTAGCTTTTTTATCTGCCATAATTAGAACTCCTCTCTCTTGATAATTTTACAGCGAACTGGAAGCTTGTGAGATGCGAGGCGGAGAGCTTCTTTTGCTTGCTCATCGGTCACATCTGCAAGTTCAAACATCACAGTACCAGCTTTTACTTTTGCGACGAAGAATTGTGGTTCACCTTTACCAGAACCCATTTTCACATCAAGAGGTTTCTTGGTGACAGGGGTGTGCGGGAAAATGCGAATCCAAATCTTTCCACCACGTTTGATGTAGCGGGTGATAGCCTGACGAGCGGCCTCGATTTGTTTCGAGTTAATACGCTCGTTGTCGAGTGACATAAGACCGTAATCACCGAATGCGACATAGTTACAACGGGTTGCGACACCTTCGTTTTTGCCCTTGCGGACCTTGCGGTGAGAGGTTTTCTTTGGAAGTAAAATTGCCATAATTATTTCTCTCCTTTATAGATCCAAACCTTCACGCCGACGATACCAGCAATTGTTGGTGCGTGATGGCAGTAGAAGTCGATGTCAGCACGGAGAGTGTGGAGAGGGACTGAACCCTCGATGAATTTCTCGCGGCGAGACATTTCGGCGCCGTTAAGACGACCGCCAACTTCGATACGAACACCTTTTGCGCCAGCTGCCATTGTGCTTTGGCAAGCCATTTTGACTGCGCGACGGAAGTTCATACGTTTGCCGAGTTGGAAACCAATGTTTTCTGCAACTAATTTTGCGGAAAGTTCTGGTTTTTTCACTTCTTCTACGTTCAAACGAACTGGTTGAGAAACGAATTTCTCGAGTTCTTTTCTTAATTCATTGATACCAGCGCCTTGCTTTCCGATAACTGCACCAGCTTTTGCGGTTAAAATCGTAATAGTAGTGAGATTATCAGTGCGTTCGATGTTAATCTTAGCGATGGTTGGGCGAGCTTTGAAGCGTTCTTCAATAACTTCGCGAATCTTAATATCTTCAATTAACCATTTTTTGAAATCGGTTTTCTTAGTGAACCACTTTGAAGACCAATCTTTGCTGATTTGAAGACGGTAAGATACTGGGTTGACTTTCTGTCCCATTACTTCTCCTCCTTCTTAGCTTCTGCCTTTGGAGCAGCTTTTTTAGCTTTTTCTTCACCAGCAACTTCGACGAAGATGTTTGATGAAACTTTCTCAAACGGCAAAGCGCGGCCACGAGAAGCTGGAACATAGCGACGAATGCGAGTACCAGCCGTAACCGAGATACGAGAGACGCGGATTGTCTTTGGGTCGATTGAAGCGCCAGAGTTCAAAAGATTTGCTTTGGCAGATTCAATTGCTTTCTTCACCGGGCGAGCAGCACGGCGAGGAGTGTTTTCCAAGATAACGAGTGCGTCGGCGACGTAACGGTCGCGAGCGAGGCTAGCAACGATGCTAGTTTTTCTAGGCATCGAATCGATACCTTTGATGTATGCGTGTGCAAATTTAGTAGCCATAATTAGTTACCTCCCTTTGCAGCAGCAGCTTCAGCGGCTTTCTTACCACCGTGACGTTTGAATGTACGAGTTGGAGCAAACTCACCGAGTTTGTGACCGACCATGTTTTCCGAGATAAGAACTGGGATGTGTTTACGACCGTTGTGAACAGCGATTGTACGACCAACCATTTCTGGAGAGATGGCTGAATTACGTGCCCAAGTCTTAATGATGGTACGATCCTCGAGCGAGAGAGCCTTGATTTTCTTCTCAAGTTTGTAGTCCACGAAAGGACCTTTTTTAAGGCTTCTTCCCATAAACTATTTCCTCTTTCCTTCGTGACGACTACGCACGATCATTTTATTAGTTTTCTTATTATGACGAGTACGGTAACCAAGTGTCAACTGACCCCATGGAGTGCGTGGAGCTTTACCTGAACCGTGACGACCACCGTCACCACCACCGTGTGGGTGATCTGTTGCGTTCATAACGACACCACGGACTGTTGGGCGAATACCTTTGCGGCGATTACGGCCAGCAGCACCTTTTTTGACGTTCTGGTGTTGGACATTTGAAACTGTACCGATGGAAGCTTCGCAAGCTGCGAGAACTTTACGAACTTCACCACTTGGCATACGAAGAGTAGCGTAGCCATCTTCTTTTGCCATGAGCTGTGCACTTGCGCCAGCTGCGCGAACCATTTGTGCGCCGCGGCCCGGAGTGAGCTCGATTGCATAAACGACAGTACCGACTGGGATTTGCTCGAGTGGGAGACGGTTTGAAGTCTCAACCGGGGCTTCGTCGCCAGTGTTGATAGTTTGACCTTTGGTCATTTCAGTATCGGCGGTAATGTAATAATATGTACCATTTTGATCTTTCACGCGAGCGATACGTGCGCTGCGGTTTGGATCGTATTCAATTTCCTCAACGATCAATTTAAGACCTTTTGGAAGATTGTGGGTAAGAAGACGATAGTGGCGTTTCACGCCTCCACCACGATGGCGGACAGTGATGCGGCCTTGGTTGTTCTTACCTGCGTTCTGCTTCTTAGCTTTTGTCAAAGACTTAAGAGGTTTTTTCGTTGTAATTTGATCGAAATCCTGTGTAGTCTTTTGGCGTTGAGCAGGAGTAGTTGGACGATAAGCTTTAATTGCCATTACTTCTTCTCCTTTTCTTCTTTCTTAGTTTCCTCTTCGAATACACGGATTTTGTCGCCTTCTTTTAGAGTTACATAGGCGAGTTTCTTATCGCGGCGGTAAGTTGTGCCTGGATAAGCGTGTTTACCCTTTGAAAAGCGGGTAGCTTTGCCCTTGCGGGTCAAGACGCGAATATCTTCTACGGTGACATTGAATTGTTCTTCGACGGCCTTAGCGATAGATTGCTTTGAACCACCTTCAGGAACATTAAAGACATATGTGCGTTTTGCTTGTTCAGCATAGGTTTTTTCAGTTGCGCGTGGGATAACTAACATTATTTATTCTCCTTTCCGAGCAACCAGGATTCGATATCCTTCATTGCATCTTTAACGATGACAACTTTGTCTGCGTTCATAAGATCGAAGACGTTGAGGTAAGTCGGGCGAACAACTTTCACATTTGCGATGTTTGAAGTTGCGCGAAGAGTCAAATCATCTTTCTCTTTAACGACGAGAAGAACATTCTCTTTGTCAGCAATTTTGTTAGCTTCGAGAGTTTTAACGACTTCTTTGACTTTACCAGTTTTGACGCCGAGGTCAGCAATCGTGATGACAGCTTTGTCTGCGTTTTTAACTGAAAGTGCTTGCATAACGGCAACTTTCTTTGCGTTTCTAGCGAGGTTCTTTGTGAAGTTTTCTTCACCAGTACGACCGCCAGCAATACCACCATGACGCCAGATAGGGTTTCTAGTCGAGCCGAAACGTGCACGACCGGTACCTTTCTGTTTCCAAGGTTTCTTGCCACCGCCACGAACTTCGCCACGTTTCAAAGTTTTAGCGTGTGAAGAACGACTGTTTGCAAGATAGCTGTCGTAAGCGACCTTAATTAATTCGTAATTTGTAACTTCGAGACCGAAGATTTCTGGATTCAAATCTGCCATATTACTCCTTTCCCTCCACAGTTACAATGCCCTTCTTTGGACCAGGGACTGCGCCCTTGAGACCAATAAGGTTGTTTTCTTTATCGATGTAGGCGACGATGAGGTTTTTAACTGTAACCTGATCATGTCCCATGCGACCTGGCATGCGTTTGCCTTTGAAGACTTTTTGTGGGTACATCGAGCCGATTGAACCGACTTTTCTGATGTCGCCTTTGAAACCGTGGGTATTACGGGATTCTTCAAAGTTCCAACGTTTGACGGTACCAGCGAAGCCTTTTCCTTTGCTCGTGCCAGTCACAGTAACCTTATCGCCAATCTCAAATGCTTCGACAGTGATATTGTCTCCGACCTTGAGGTCTGCTGCGGAATCCGTACGAAATTCCTTTAAGATTTTTGGAGTGACACTAGCCTTTTTGACGTGGCCAGTAACCGACTTGCTCAGATTCTTACCCTGACCGTAACCGAATTGAACAGCGTTATAACCGTCAGTTTCGACAGTTTTAATCTGAGTCGCTGTAATCGGGCCGGCTTGGAGGATCGTCACAGGAGTAACGAGGCCATCTTCACCGATGATCTGGGTCATACCAATTTTGGTGCCGATGATAACTTTCATCTTATCCTTTCCTTTATTAGTGCACTCTTATAGCTAGACAATATGAGCAGTTCCGTTGCGATTCACTGTTTTTAGGCCTTTTTTCTCTAAAATATAGAGAAAAATACAGTAGGAGCCGCAAGGCTTTCCCTCTTGTCTAGTTATTCAAATGTCACCTTGATAAACTATACTTTCATATTATAGCACAAGAAAACTTAAAAAACAAGGGGTGAATATCTATTTTCTCCTCCCTGTTTTATTGACTTTTTATTCCGTTTGTGCTATAATATAAGTATGTAGCTTATCGATGGGAGTTTAACGCTCCTAGCACATTAGAGAAGGGAGGTTGGTTTTATGAGAGAAATAAAATCAATCACGAAACTGTTGACCGTCGCACTAATAATGAGTTTATTTATTAGTGCAACTACCCCTGTTGTTGCAGAGGCGAAAGTAACATACACTAACGGTTCCGGGACGTCTTCAAGCAAGAAGTCTGGGAAGTATTTCAGTGATGTGAAATCTAAGACCGAATACTGCAAACAGATTGAGTGGTTAGCAAAAAAGGGTGCTTACGCTGGTATTGCGAAAAAAGGCGGAAAGTTCCAGCCAACATGCACTATCACCCGCAAGCAGTTTGGAATGATTCTAAATAACCTCTATGGAGATAGAATCAATCTTAAGATTACCAATTCTTCTGCTGGCGCAACACAGAAATTCGTCACATCAACCTTGACCGAAGTATCAAAACAACTCGGATACAAAGTGACGTGGAATGGTGGAGCGCCAAAAGCCAAAGTATCGAGAGCAAATGCCTCGCATTACTTAAGACAGATGATAGCTTGTGCTGAAGGCGCGCTTGACCCGTAACTCACTTCTAATTGCACTTCTGGCATTTCGCCAGTCGGTCCCAACAGTTTTTTCCAACAAAAAGGGCCAGAATCTCTGACCCTTTTTTCATGCCTTGTTATTAGGCGTTGTCGACTTCTTCAGCGACTGGCTCGGAAGCTTCGACGATTTCTTCGCCAGCTTCTTTTGCATCAATGCGAGCTTGGACTTCTGCTGGATCTTCGGCAGGGATTGGGTCCTTGCCAGTACCAACAGGAATCTTGCGACCGATGATGACGTTTTCCTTCAAGCCATGGAGCTTATCGACGCGACCGTTGATAGCGGCGTTGATAAGAACGCGAGTGGTGTCTTGGAAGGAAGCAGCCGAGAGGAACGAATCGCTCCAAATCGAAACTTTGGTAATACCGAGGAGAAGTTGAGTGAACTTCGCAGGAGTTTTACCAGCTTTCACGAGCTCTTCGTTTTCAGCGGTGGCAGCTGCGAGAGAGACGATGTCGCCCATCACGAAGCTTGAATCACCTTCTTCGTCAATAATGACGCGGCTGAACATCTGGCGGACGATAATCTCAAGGTGTTTTGCTGAGATTTCGTGGCCTTGTGCAGCGTAAACTGCGAGAACATCGTTCATGATGTAACGGGCAGTTTCTTCAGCGCCTTTATATTTCAATTGGTCTTGAAGATTCAAAGAACCAGTTGTCAAGCGATCACCAGCAGCAACGGTATCACCAGATTTCACGAGCATTTCAGCGTCGTTTGGAATCTCGATTTTGACTGGACCACCAGCGTTTGCAGTTAAGACGATTGCGCCTTCAACGAGTTGTGCGATACCGTCAAAGCTTGCAATAATTGGGTCAACACCCTTGTTGCGAGAAGCAATGACGTCGCCAGTTTTGACGTTTGCGCCGTCTTTAACTTTTGCACGACGACCTTCAAGTTCAACTTTTTCGGTCTTGCCGGCAGTTGGAGTGATTTGGACGATGTAGTGATTACCATCTTCCCAAACTTCACAAGTACCATCAATGGTTGAAATCCAAGCTTGACCCTTTGGCGAACGAGCTTCGAGAAGCTCCTCAACACGAGGAAGACCACGAGCGATTGCACCAGAACCAGCAACACCAGAACCGTGTTTCGTATCGAGGGTAAGCTGAGTACCAGGCTCACCGAGAGATTGTGCAGCGATCACACCGACAGGTTGGTTTGCGGCGACGAGGTCACGAGTTGACATATCGATACCGTAAGCTTTCTGTGGGATACCGTTAACAGCTTTGGTAGTCAAGATTGACTGGATTTTAACTTGTTCGACATTTTCATCAGCTGCGAGTTGAGCGGCAATTTCTGGAGTGATGAGTTCATCAGCTTCGAGATAACCTGGAACTGGAGCAGCAGTGTAGCGACCAGAAATCCATGCGTTAAATTCAACGCCAGCGGCTTCAACTTCAGATTTAATGACGGTGAAACCAGGATCTTCGGCAACTTCGTCGGTTGTGAAGACATCTTGAGCGACATCGACGAGACGACGAGTGAGGTAACCAGAGTCTGCAGTACGAAGAGCGGTCGAGACCTGACCTTGACGTGCACCACGAGTGGCGATGAAGGATTCGAGGGTGTTGAGACCTTTCTTATATGAAGATTTGACTGGGAGCTCGATTTCGTTGTTGTTAATATCGACCATGATACCGATTTCGGCGGAAGCGAGCTTAATGTTCGAGATTGAACCACGAGCACCAGAGTTCGTCATCACAGCGATATCAGTGTCGAGGTCGCTGAGTTTGTCTTTCAAGAAGTCAGAAATCTTCTTGTCGATGTCACGCCAGTTAGCGATTGTGAGTTTTTGACGCTCTTCTTCAGTGACAAGACCTTGATTGAATTGGTCTTGGATGAGAGCAGTCTTTGAATCACCTTCGGCGATGAAATCTTGGATTTCTGGGTAGGTTGGATAGTCGTCTTTACAAGTCGAGACTGAAGCAATAGTTTCATACTCGAAGGCAAGATTCTTGAGAGCATCAGCAGTCTTAACAGTAACTTCGGAGCCGTATTGGTCGAAGATGTTTGCCATGACTTTCTTGAGTTGCTTCGAAGTCTGGACGCTGTTGTCGTATGGGTAGTCTTCAGGGAGAATCTCGTTGAAGATAACACGACCGAGAGTCGTATTCCTAATTTCCTTCTTCGCGAAGACGCGAATTGGGGTTTGGAGGGCGATATCGCCGTTGTCGTAAGCCATTTCAGCTTCATAGATGCTTGAGAAGGCTTTGACTTTTTCGGTATCGGTACCAGGTTTGTCGTAAGTGAGGTAATAAATACCGAGCACGACGTCCTGATAGATAGCGAGTACTGGGGCGCCGTCAGCTGGTTTCAAGAGGTTCTTGCCAGCAGACATGAGTTCACGAGCCTCGGCTTGTGCTTCGTCAGAGAGAGGAAGGTGGACAGCCATCTGGTCACCATCGTAGTCGGCGTTGAAGCCGGAAGCGACGAGTGGATGAAGTTGGATTGCTTTGCCATCGATGAGCTTTGGTTGGAAAGCTTGAATCGAGAGACGGTGAAGCGACGGAGCGCGGTTTAAGAGAACGTAGCGACCTTTAATGACTTCATCGAGTGCATCCCAGACGACAGATTCGCCGTTTTCAATCATACGAGAAGCGATGCGTGGGTTGGTGGCATATTCGTTGCCGATGAGCCAGCTCACGACGAATGGCTTGAAGAGTTCAAGAGCCATTTGTTTTGGCAAACCGCATTCGTTGAGCTTCAAATCTGGACCAACGACAATCACGGAACGGCCAGAATAGTCGACACGTTTACCGAGAAGGTTCTGACGGAAGCGACCTTGCTTACCTTTCAAGAGGTCAGAGAGTGATTTAAGCTTTCTGCGTCCGTTTTGAGAGTTGGCAGAGCGTCCATGAGATGCGTTGTTATCGATAAGAGCGTCGACAGCTTCTTGGAGCATACGCATTTCGTTGTGTACGATAACTTCAGGAGCGTTAAGATCGAGAAGTTTCTTCAAACGGTTGTTGCGGTTAATCACACGACGATAGAGGTCGTTGAGGTCAGATGTTGCGAAACGACCGCCAGGGAGGCTAATCATTGGGCGAAGATCTGGTGGAATAACCGGAATTACAGTGAGAACGAGATCTGCAGGTTTGATGCCGGCAGCTTTCATGCCTTCGACGAGTTTCAAGCGTTTGATGAGTTTGCGTTCTTTCTGGCCTTTGGCTTTTTCAGCTTCTTCGGAAAGATTTGCGATCATCTCATCGACATCAATTTCGTCGAGCATTTTCTTGATTGCGGAGGCGCCCATTTCAGCTTCGATGAAATCTTCGTATTCTTCAGGGAGATTACGATAATCAACTTCGCTAATCACTGCGCCTTTGTGTAAGCTCTCAAGGATTGCTTTCTTTTCAAAGTAATCTTTCTCGAGCTCTTCGAGTTCTTTGCTTTCAGCTTCAGCAAGTTTCTTTGCATCAGCGCCTTCGGCTTTTGCTTCCTCTTCATAGCGAAGTTTGATAGCGGAAACGCCAGCTTCGTATTGGGCGGTTGCATCGTCGAGGGTTTGTTTGATTTCGTCATCTTTACTGTCGGTAACAAGATATGATGCGAAATAAACGACTTTTTCAATGTTTCTAACGGTCAAATCCAAGAGCAAAGATAATGCTGATGGAGTGCCGCGCATAAACCAAACGTGCGCAACAGGGGCGGCAAGTTTGATGTGGCCCATACGTTCACGACGAACGATGGATTTGGTGACGAGGTTGCCGTCTTTATCAACAGCAGCTTCGCGAGAACGCACACCTTTTAATTTTGAATCGTGCGGGTTAATGTCTTTGACTGGACCGAAAATACGTTCACAGAAGAGACCGTCGCGTTCAGGTTTTTGGGTGCGGTAGTTGATTGTTTCTGGCTTTGTGACTTCACCATAAGACCAACTCAAGATGTCTTCGGCACTTGCGATACTAAGACGGATTGAGTCAAAGTCAGAAGCTGAGATATAATTATCCATCCAAGCCATATTAGAGCTCCTCTCCTTCATCGCCAAAGTCGACTGCGCCGTCATCATAGGATTCCTCCTCTGCGACTTCTTCGGCAATCTCTTCGCCTTCAGCGTTTGTTATTGTTATACCTTCTTCATCTAGGACGGCTTGTGATTCTTCGCTTGTCAAATCGATTGTATCATCGCCGTTAGCTGCGAGGTTATGTTTGTCGTAGATTAAGCGGTCATCTTGAGCGCGTTCAATCTCACGCGAAGTTCTCTCGATAGCAGAATCAGCGTCAGTTGATTCACCATTGTCGAGAAGGTCAACTTTAAGACCGAGACCTTGAAGTTCTTTTACAAGAACGTTGAAACCTTCAGGAAGTTTCGGACCTTCGATTGCTTCGTGTTTGATGATTGATTCGTAAGCTTTTGCACGACCGTAGACATCATCAGATTTAATAGTCAACATCTCTTGGAGGGTGGCAGATGCACCGTAAGCTTCAAGTGCCCAAACCTCCATTTCACCAAAGCGCTGACCACCGTTTTGAGCTTTACCACCGAGTGGCTGTTGAGTAACCATAGTGTATGGACCAGTTGAACGAGCATGGATTTTATCTTCGACCATATGATGAAGTTTAATCATGTGCATGACGCCAACAGAGGTCTTTTCGTTGAATGGTTCACCAGTAAGGCCGTCGTAAAGTTGAATGCGACCGTTGCGGTCAATACCAGCTTTTTCGAGTTCGTCGCTGATTACTTCGTCAGGAACACCGTTGAAGGACGGGGTTGCAACTTCGTAACCAAGAGCGCGAGCAGCCATGCCGAGGTGAATTTCAAAGAGCTGACCGAGGTTCATACGTGAAGGTACACCCATTGGAGAAAGTACGATGTCGATTGGAGTACCATCTTCGGTGAATGGCATATCTTCGACTGGGAGGATACGCGAGACAACACCTTTGTTACCGTGACGGCCGGAGAGCTTATCACCAACTTGAATCTTGCGCATTTCAGCGACAAAGATTTTGATTTGCATAATGACGCCAGCTTTGAGTTCGTGATTTTCATCGTCGCGGGTGTAGACACGAACGCCAACGACTTTGCCGGAAGTACCGGAAGTCATGCGAACTGAAGTGTCGCGGACATCTTTCGCTTTTTCACCAAAGATTGCGCGAAGCAAGCGTTCCTCAGAGCTAAGTTCAGTTTCACCTTTCGGAGTGATTTTACCGACGAGGATGTCGCCAGAAGAAACTTCTGAGCCAACAGTCACGATACCGTTTTCGTCAAGATGACGGAGAGCGTGTTCGCTGACATTTGGAATGTCGCGAGTGACTTGCTCTGGACCAAGTTTAGTTTCGCGGACTTCGACGTCGAAATCTTTAATGTTGATTGAGGTCAAAGAATCGTCTTCGACGAGGCGACGAGAGATGACGATAGCATCATCCATGTTGTAGCCGCGCCATGGCATGAAGGCGACGAGCAAGTTTTTACCAAGAGCAAGTTCGCCATTAGCGATTGAGGCGCCTTCGATAAGGTCTTCGCCTTTCTTGACTTTTTGACCGCGAGCAACGACTGTGCGCATATTATAACAGCGGTCGTCGTTAGTCTTTTCAAAGTGAGTAAGTTTATATTCTTTCTTGCCGAGTTTAGCGCCGTAGTTGACGATGACAGAATCACCATCGGCTTTTTCGACGACACCGTCAGCTTCAGCCATGACAATTTGGCTAGTGTTTTTCGCGACTTCGCGTTCAATACCGGTACCGACAGTCGGTGCATCAGTGTGGAGTAGAGGCACTGCCTGTTTCTGCATAGCGCAAGCCATGAGTGAGCGGTCAACACGGTTTTTCTCGACGAATGGAATGAGTGATGCACTGACACCTAGAATTTCCTTGTGTGCGGCATCAATGTGAGTGACACGTGACGATTCAACCTGAGCCGGTTGGCCGTGGACACGAGCGGAAACCCATTCATCAACGAATTTGCCGTTTTTGTCGAGATTAACAGAAGTGTCAGCAATAATCATGTTTTCTTCTTCGGCTGCGTCAACATAGACGACTTCGTCTGTCACTTTACCGTTTTTCACTACGCGATATGGGGCTTCGATGAAGCCGTATTCATTAATACGGGCGTAAGTTGCAAGGTTGAGCACGAGACCGACGTTACCACCTTCTGGGGTTTCAACGGTACAGATACGACCGTAGTGAGTCGGGTGAGCATCGCGGACATCGAAGCCTGCGCGTTCACGAGTAAGGCCACCAGGACCCATCGAGCTGAGACGGCGTTTGTGCGCGATTTCGCCAAATGGGTTTGTTTCGTCCATGAGCTGGCTGAGCTGAGAAGTACTGAAGAATTCTTTCACAGCAGCAACGACTGGACGAGAATTCAAGAGTTGGCTCGGGGTGATTTGCTCTGGGTTTGCGCTTGACATACGGTCCAAGATGTTGCGTTGCAAGCGAAGCATACCGAGGCGGAATTGACGTTGGACGAGTTCGCCAACGAGTTTGACGCGACGGTTTGCGAGAGAGTCGATATCATCGGCTGGCTCTTGAGTGTTATTCAAGCGGATAATTTCACTAATGATTGCGACCAAATCTTGCATTTGGAGAGTGCGGTGTTCGCTGTTGTTTGGAGTATCAAAGCCGAGGCGTTGATTCATCTTGAAGCGACCGACACGAGAATAATCGTAGCGTTTGTAATCAAAGAATGTACGCTCAATCATCGATTTAGCGTTTTCAACAGTGGCGAGATCACCTGGGCGAAGACGGCGGTAGACTTCAAGAAGTGCCGCAGCTTGCGAAGTCGAAGTGTCTTTGTCGAGAGTAGCTTCGATATATTTGATTGGGCCGTTATCAACAGATTCGAAAGATTTTTTAATTTCAGCGTCTTTCATACCAAGACTACGAAGAAAAGTCGTAACTGGGATTTTGCGGCGACGGTCGATTTTAACAGAGATACAACCATTTGTTGCGGTCTCAAATTCGAGCCATGCGCCACGGCCAGGGATAACTTTTGCGCCATAGTAATTCTTTCCTGCGACGTTGTCGGCAGTAAAGAAAACACCAGCGGAACGAATAAGTTGCGAAACAACAACACGTTCAGTACCGTTGATGATGAAAGTCGCGCGATCGGTCATCCAAGGATAATCACCGAAGTAAATATCCTGTTCTTTCTTTTCGCCGGTTACTTTGTTTTGGAGTTCAACAGTGACGTGAAGCGGTGCTTCATAGGTCGTCATATTGTATTTTGCTTCTTCGACGGTCATTTTCGGTTCTTTGAACTCGTAGTCGCGGAAGCTCAAGCTAAACCTCTGACCGGTGTAATCATCGATCGGGTTGAGCTCGGTAAAGACCTCACGGAGGCCAGATTTGACGAAGTCCTCAAAAGAATCCTTTTGGTGGGCAGTCAAATCAGGAATTGGGAGCTCGTCTCCTTCAGTGAAAAAGACACGCTTCCCTGCTTTTGCAGTGGTTTTTGTACTCACTTTTACCTCTAAGTTATTATTAGTTTGTTATCTTCAGGGGCTGAAGATACTGTTTAGATTTTACGAACACGCCGTCCCCTTGAGCGTGCCGCTCCACAAAAAAATCTAAACAAACTACTTCTATGGAGTATTTTAGCACAAAAAATCGCCAATTACAAGAGTTAATTCAGCTTTTTCACCAAAAAACCGCTCTCTCTCAAAGCGGTTTATTAGTCATATAAGCTCTCAACTTATTTTCTAAGCTAAGACTCGCAGTTTAGCTTGGTTCGTTAGAACTTATTATTAGTATATATGAGACAGAAAATTTCGTCAATAAGATTTTAGAATAATTTTATGTATTTTTTACAACATTATGGCATTTTTTACCTGTTATTTCTGTGGATAATACTTATGTATTTTTTACAACAAGTGCCTGTGGCACTTGGTGAAGGGCAAACTCGCGAGGAAACGAGCGAGGAAACCTACAACAAGTGCCTGTGGCGCTAGAAAGCAAAATAGCAGACGGTGGGGGGGGTGGTGTCTGCTATTTCAAAACCCGGATTGGCGTATCCGGTAGTCAATTGACTATTTAATTATATTCTTAAATATCCAAATCGTCAAGGTCGGCAAGATCAGCGCGGGTCTTTTCGGCCAAATCAGAGGTCGGCTCTTCAATATTTTCGTCAATATCAGGGACAGTGCGAGCTTCAGTTGGCTCAGTGTTTTCATAATCAGAGCCGTCTTTGTCGCTCGAAATCATACCAACGCGTTCGCCATCAGTGTTGACGATTTTCAAGTTGTAGCGAGCGTCGTTTTTCGTGCCGAGAGCGCGAAGAAGCGTGCGAATTGACTGTGCGGTGGCACCACGACGACCAATTACACGACCGACATCTTCTGGGTCGACAGTGAGGCTAAGAAGGACACCTTTTTCGTCGATTTGACGTTCAATGTTAACTTTGTCAGGATTGTTGACGAGGGTTTTTACGATATATTCTACGAATTGCTGGTCAATAGTTGCCATAGGAATTTTCTCCAAGTTGTTAAATTTTTCTTATTTTTATTATAGCATAATCATTTAGAAAAAATCTCGCAAAATTGCGAGATTTTTCGTTAGGCTTCAGCCGGAGCTTCGGCAGCTGGTTCTTCAGCTGGGGCTTCTTCTTTTGGCTGATTTTTGCGAAGCTTGTCAGCGTGTTTTGCTTTAGTTTGCTTCTTTGGAGCTGCTTTAACCCAAGCTGGAAGCTTAATCTTCTCGAGGGTTAAGATGCGAGCAACACGAGTTGATGGTTGTGCGCCATTTTTAAGATAGAACTCGATTTTTTCTTTGTCGAGGACGGTCTTTTTGGTTTGTGGATCGTAGGAACCGACCTCAGCCACAACGCGTCCTGAAAGAGGATGACGCTGCGATTCTTGGACGATTATCCTGTACACAGGAAGGTGTGTACGGCCATTACGCTGTAAACGAATAGCGAGCATTTTTTCTCCTTAAATTATTAATACTTTGCTTATTTTATCATAGTTTTCCATTTTTTTCAAGAGAAAAGGCCCCGGATTTTCCGGAGCCTCTAGTGATTTGGGCTTATTCATTTTTTCGACGCCTTTCGACGTTTTTCTTGCGCCATGCTTCGTACGCTTCTTCGATATAAACGAGAGAGTACGGCTCAGAGTAGCCAGTTTCCTTGATTTTCTCAAGTGCTGGCTTTACGAAGTGATCTTTGTAGTATGAACGTCGTTTTACCGCTTGTCGATTGTCGTTGATTAGTATAAACTTCAACATCCATTCGCGTCTCTCTTTGTCATTCAGATGAACTGCGACATCGGCTTTCTCCGCTTTCTCAAGAAGCACTTTGAAACGGTACTTGTATCCGTTCCAGTCGCTATGAGCCTTGTCATAAACTTGAGCGAGATCGTCGCAGTGCATTCGACTTCTCATGACGACTTCACGTCGAACAACACCTTCTTTTATCTCCTGAAGCTGTTTTAGTCGTTCGAGCGAGATGCCAGGTTCGTTCATCTGTTCATTGAGTTCATTGATGTCGGGATCTTTTTTGATCTGTGAATATAAATTCCAGGTCCGTGTAAAGACTCCCGATGCATCAAGAAAAAGCTTAAAACTTTCCCAGTAAGCACGAGAGACTTCTGGGGTGCAGGCAGTGGTAGTTGACGATTCGACACCATTCTCTTCGACGATTTTCAATAAATCATCGTCTAGCTGAAATTTCAGCTGCCCCGGATAAGTTTTATCTTTTTTCCTTGATGATGGCTTTTTAGTAGCCATCTCTCTGTCCCAATCCGTATAATAATGTGCTTTTACTTTTGACATTTTTTTCACCCCTTTCAAAAGTGCCAAATCACTACTTATATTATAGCACAAACGGAATAAAAAGTCAAGTATTACAAGCTGTTTGGAGATAATTTACCAGTGTCAACCACTTGTTTGCGGTAGTATTTGATGGCTTCTTTGGCGGCAGTAGCTTGGGCCTCTTGCTTGGATTGCCCGGTGCCACGACCTCTGATAATGCCAGAGACTTCGACGACGATTTCAAAAGTGCGTGCGTGGTCTGGGCCATCTTCCTTGACGGTGCGATACGTCGGGATAACGTTTTCAGCCTTTTGAGTTAGCTCTTGGAGATAAGATTTTGGGTCGCGCCAGGCTTCTTCTTCAACCATCTTCCCCATTTTCGAGAGAATATACTTATAGATGTGCTTTTTGGCAGTTTCGTAGCCTTGGTCCATATAAATTGCACCTGTGACAGCTTCAAAACAGTCGGCAACAATCGAGATGTGTGCGCGTTTACCGCCGTTTTTCTCACCTTTACTGAGGCGAATCAGGTCGACATAGCCAATTTCGACCGAAGCGTCATAAATCGACTCGGTACGAACAAGTGCGGAGCGCCACGCAGTCATAATTCCCTCTGGCTCAGAGAAGTTGCGATAGAGAAAATCAGAGGTGACGAGCTCCAAAATCGCGTCGCCCAAGAATTCGAGGCGTTCGTTATGCTCGATTTTGGTGTTGCGATGCTCGTTAACATAACTTTTATGCGTCAGAGCGGTGATAAAAAGCGTGATATCATTAAATTCGAACCCGAGGTGTTCTTTAGCGAAATTCTGATATTCCTCGAGCGTGGTGCGCGTAAATTGTTCGCCAGGGCGATTGTCATCACCTTTTAAGCTAAATAAGTTGATTTGATTTTGGATTTCTTCGATTTTGATACCAAATTCGTTTGGATTTAATCCTTCGTTCATTTTTTTCCTTTCCGGAATTCATTCCGGCGCCGAACCTGCCCTAGTTAGACGCCTTTTGATTTCCCGAATTATTAATTAAATTCGCCTGCGCGGATTTTCTTCTTTGCAATTAACATCAATTTCTCGATGTCTTCATATTCAATCGCTTCGAGAGCGTCATTGAATTTGAACCATCTGATTCCGTTCATCCATTTTTCTTTCGTCGGGGTCTCACTTTTATCGACGGCGCGTACGAGATAAACTTGAGTCGTCATCAAGACAAGTTTATCGAGGCGGCGATATTTAAAGTGAATTTTGCCAAGCCAAGTCAGAACTTGAATGTGCAAAAGACCAGCTTCTTCGCCAATTTCACGAATCGCGGTCTGTTTCGCGGTTTCGCCCTGCTCGATATGTCCTTTTGGGATAGTCCAACGATTCTTTGAATCCTGAATCAAGAGAACTTCGATATCTTTACTGTCCGGCGTGAGGCGAAAAACGATTCCGCCAGAGGTCGGCTCACGGACGATTTCTTGAATGGCAGGTTTTTTGCGAAAGTTTTTAGGATGCTTAGAATTAGATGTTTCGTCGTATTTATCTGGTAACGCTTCAGGAATCTTACGCGTCAACCTTTTTGGCGTCGGTTTTTTCCGACTTCTTGGAGTTTGACTCTGCATCTTTCTTTTCCTTGTCATCTCCTAGACCAAGCTCTTTGAAGGCTGTGCCAAGCACGCCGTTGATGAATTTCGAGGAATTATCCGAGCCAAAAGCTTTTGCAAGCTCAACAGCTTCGTTGATTGCAACTTTCGGTGGAACATTCCTAGACTCGAGTTCAAAAAGACCAATGCGAAGGACATTTCTATCGATCGCAGCAATAGTGTCGATTGGCCATTCTGGAGCGAGCGGACGAAGCTCTTCGTCGAGCTTTTTCATGTTGTCAACTACGCCTTTTGAAAGACCATAAACGAACTCGGTATCTCCGAGAGCTTTGGAATAGGGTTCAATATTTTTTGCGACAATCGTGTCAATATCGGCTGTGGCGTCGCCCGCCTTGAGACGAAACTCGTATTCATACAAGCTTTGTAACGATATTATTCTGCCGAGGTGCCGATTACTTGCCATTATTTACCGCTTTTCTTACAATTTTTGCATTTACAATCTTTGCAGTCACATTTTTTGCAATCGCAACCGCAAGCTTTGCATTTATTCGTCTTGACTTTGACGTTTGGGGTTTTCTTCGCAGTCTCAAAAGCTTTGACTGGAGATTTCTTGTTTACCATACGAGCGAGCTTCAAACGAAGATGTGAACGGCGAAGGCCGGTCTTACGTGGGCTGCTCTGTTTTTTAGGTTCAGGCATTAATGCTCCTTTTTTAATACATAATTTAAGCTATAATACCACCAAATCTTGTATTTTTCAAGGGGGTTCGCGCTTTTTCGAGGATTTATCGCATAATAATATCTGGTTGAGCGAGAAAAGCGTTTGAATTGTCTACATCAGAATCGACATCATCGCGTGGACGGTGTTCGTCGTCGGTGTTTTCCATCTTGAATCGCAAATAATCCATGATACTATCGAAGTATTCTTCGCTACCACGGGTTAGGTTAGTCGCAAGAATGATAGTCGGGTCAAAAAGTTTGCGGCCAATATGTGTTTTGCTTTCATCAAATGTCGCGGCGATATTGAATAGTGAATTCGAAAGTACGCCTTCGTGGTTTGACTGCGTGCGGGTTAGACGACTGCGAGTTTCTTTTGTCGGCTCATTCACATATCCGATAATGGCACGAGCAAAATTCGTGCGATACTCTACAATGCTGTCGGATAAATGACGCAAAGAATCGGCAATATGAAGGTCATTCTGCGAACCGTCGATACGAAAAAGTTTTGCAATTTCGTCGGTATTTTCGCCTAGGATATTCCCTTCACGCATTGAAGCACGAATAAAATTATCTTCGGCTTCATCAAGCTTCTTGCGACCATATTCGTCGACATCCGGAACGATTTCACTGGAGTTTTTATATGGTGACGGAAATTTTGAATCGATATACTCAAAAAGCATTTCTAATGTTTCCTGGCCGGAGCCCTTTGCGCTACCAGTCATCGAATCAAAAGCTTGGTCGAAACGATTCGCGAAGGGATGCTCGGCTGCATGGAAGATTCTACCGCATTCTTCGGCAGCTTCAAATAGATTCCTCGCGCGGCCGTCTACGATTGACTCGAGTTCACTTTTTAAAGAACGCTCACGAGCTTCGTATTGCTTCTCTTCCTCGGATTTTTCATCACCATATTCAAAAGAATTCTCAGCATCAGACATATCCCACGAATTCGCCGCATCGTTTGGCGAATCATCAGACGTAAACATTTCCGCATTACTAACCATTAGCAATATTATAGCATATTTATGCAACAATGTTGATGAGTTTAGCGTGTGGAGGAATAATTACTTTCTTTGGCTCGCCAGAAACGTATTTTTTGACGTTTTCTTCGGAGAGAGCAAGGCTCGTGAGTTTTTCGGTGTCAGTTAAATCATCGACGGCGACTTCGAGTTTAGCGCGAAGCTTGCCGTTCACTTGGACAACGACTTCGACAGTATCGGCGACAAGCGCTTTTTCATCCCACGTCGGCCATTCATCATCAGATTTCAGCTCTTCGAGCATTTCTGAAGCGAGATGCGGAGCAAATGGCTTCAAAAGTTTTGCGAGAACGACCAAATCTGCGCTGTTTGCGCCATTTTTATAAAGTTCGTTGACAAATTCCATCAAAGCTGCGACAGCGGTATTGAATCCGGCACGATGCATATCTTCGGTGACTTTTTTCGTAGTTTTGTTACGAATTACAATATTTACTTTCTCATCAACAGTCTTTTCTGGGTTGAAAACGAGGTTATAGCAGCGATTTAAGAAACGATAGACGCCACCAATAGCTTTTGTCGACCACGCTGCGTCTTCATTGTATGGGCCAATGAAGAGTTCGTAAGTGCGGAGAGTGTCGGCGCCATAGCCAGAATTAATCACATCGAGCGGGTCGATAACGTTGCCTTTTGATTTACTCATCTTTTTGCCATCTGGGGCGTTGATGTAGCCGTTATAGAGAAGGCGTTTGATTGGTTCGCGGAACGGGAGATAACCAAGATCAGCAAAGAATTTACACCAGAAACGGACATAAAGGAGATGTGCCACAGCGTGGTCGCCACCACAATAAATGTCGGTCGGAGCCCAATATTCAATTTCATCTTTGTCCCAAGCTGCGTCGTCGCAATCTGGAGAGACGTAGCGCCAGAGGTACCAGCTTGAACAAGCATAGCCATCAAGCGTGTCGGTTTCGCGCATCATTTCTTCGCCGTCGATTGTCACTTTGAGCCAATCTTTCGCTTTTGCGAGAGCGGAACGGCCAGTTGAATCTGGAGCGTAGTCATCGACGTGTGGATGAATGACTGGAAGTTGATCTTCTGGGATGGCATGCGGATTACCGTCTTTATCGTAAGCGATTGGAATTGGACAACCCCAATAGCGCTGACGAGAAATCAGCCAGTCGCGCATTTTATAAGTGACACGAGATTTGCCAATGCCTTGGCTTTCGAGCCACTCGATGATGCCGTCACGAGCATCGGAACTATCAACGCCGTTGAAACGGTCAGAATTAATCAATTTCCCTTCACCATGATAACAAATCTTTTTACCGTCAATATTTTCGCCAGAACTCATCGAAACAGCGTCGGCATCGTCGTTTGTTTCTGGTGTTTCAATCACTTCAATCACAGGAAGGTCGAATTTGTTAGCAAATTCAAGATCGCGTTCGTCGTGGGCCGGAACAGCCATAATTGCGCCTTCACCATAACCCATCAAAACATAATCGGAAACCCAAATCGGGATTTCCTTGCCGGTTGCCGGGTTGATAGCGTACGCACCGGTGAAAACACCGGTTTTTTCTTTATTTTCTTGGCGCTCAATTTCAGACTTTTTGATTGCATTTTTGCAATATTCGAGAACTTTCTCTTTAGCATTTTCAGTCATGACTCTCGCGACCATCGGGTGTTCAGGGGCGAGTACGAGAAAAGTTGCGCCAAAAAGTGTGTCTGGGCGAGTCGTGAAAACTTTAATCGTGGAAGTTTCATTGCCAGATACGGCAAAATCAATTTCTGCACCTTCAGAGCGGCCAATCCAGTTTTTCTGGGCAGTTTTAATTTTTTCTGGCCAATCGAGGCTGTCTATCTCATCAAGAAGTTCGTCAGCATATTCAGTGATTTTGAAAAACCACTGTTTCATTTTCTTCTTCTCGACTTCGGTCCCACAGCGCCAACAATGGCCGTTTTCGACCTGTTCGTTCGCGAGGACGGTCTGGTCGACCGGACACCACCACTGATAGCTCTCTTTTTGGTAAGCGAGGCCTTTTTCAAAGAGTTTCAAGAAACACCACTGTGTCCATTTATAATATTTTGGGTCAGAGGTATTAATTTCGCGAGACCAATCGATTGCGAAGCCGAGGCGTTTGGCTTGTTTTCTAAAGTTATCGATATTTTGCTTCGTCGCAACTTCTGGGGAAATACCAGTTTTAATCGCATAATTTTCGGCCGGAAGACCAAAAGTATCATAACCGAATGGGCGGAGAACATTAAGGCGCTGTTGAGTGTAGAAACGAGTTAAAGCATCGACAATGCTGAAATTCCGGACGTGTCCGACGTGAAGTCCAGCACCAGAAGGGTATGGAAACATCTCGGCGAGATACATTTTTTGGATATTTTCGCCGCCAGATTTTGTTTCTTTAGAAGTTTTTGCTTTAAACTCTTCGTTTTCTTCCCATTTTTTTTGCCATTTTTCTTCGATTTTGATTGGATCATACTTTTTCATTTAATTTTCCTCGCATAATAATTTATATAGTGCAATTCCGGTTGCGACCGAGACGTTGAAGCTTTCCTTGCGTCCTTTCATCGGGATTTCTAGGAAAACGTCGACAAGGTCGTGGAGATCTTCTGGGATGCCGGACACTTCCTCTCCGAGCAGTAGGACGGTCTTATTTCCGAAAGTAGCGGCGCGTCCTAGAGCGGATTGTAGCTCCGGCGAATTAAGTTTCTTTAGTCGCCGGTCGCTGAGGTTGTTTTCAAGGCCGATGATGCGATATTTATCTTTCTTTAGCTCCTCGATAGCTGACCTGACAGAGCTAGTATATTCAGTTTTAACCATTTCTTCGGCACCGAGTGCGGTTTTATGGATCGATTCTTTGATTTTTTCTTTGATATGAGGAAGATAAGTTGGGTTATCAGCACAAGGTGTATAGCCCGAGAAGATTACTTTTTGCACGCCAAAACCTTCGGCGGTGCGTAAAATCGAGCCGACGTTATAGAGAGAACGAATATTATGAACCACAACAATTGTCTTCATTATCTGTTATTATATCATATTTTTTCTGATTTTTTTCATCTGATGTGATACAATATGCTTATGAATATAGATTTAGAAACACAAACAAAATACTTGAGCGAATACGGATTGAATGAAGAAGACATTAAACGCTCTCTGAAATATGCCCATGACCTCGGTCGAGGCTTGAAAATTTTGCGCACTTTTTCGCAAGGTGTGACGGTTTTTGGGTCAGCAAGAGTGCCGGAAGACCATAGATACTACAAACTCGCACGCGAGCTCGGACGCAGACTAGCTGAAAACGGACATGCTGTGATTACCGGTGGCGGTCCGGGGATTATGGAAGGTGCTAACAGAGGTGCTTTTGAATACGGCGGACGCTCGGTGGGGTTGAATATCACACTCGACCACGAGCAATTCCCGAATCCATATCTGACCGACACGATGGAATTTCATTATTTCTTCTCAAGAAAAGTAATGCTTGTGATGGCATCAAAAGTTTTTGCGTTTTTCCCTGGTGGATTCGGAACTTTAGACGAACTATCCGAAGTGATGATTCTCGAGCAAGAAGATAAAATGCCGAAACAGCCAGTTTTCTTAGTCGGAAAGAGTTATTGGAAGCCACTTTACAAAGTTTGGGAGAAAAAATTGCTCGCCGAGGGGATGATTAAAGCGAAAGATTTGAAATTAGTGCAACTAACGGACGATATTGGAGACATCGTGAAGGCTGCAAACAAACAAGGCCACGTCAAAATCGATGAAAATATCTACGACGATTACTACACTACTAGAAAAAAATAACCAATAAAAATGCCCCCGGAAATGTCCGGGGGATTTTTCAAGGTGCAATAATTGCGTGGGGTTCATTCGTTCTTAAGATGTCAATATTCAATTTTCAAGGTATGTCGAGCTTCCTTAGAGCTCAGTTTCAAGTTGTCGAAGTTACCTAAATTTGTCGATACGATTACCAACAAACTGTTTTCCGCTAAGTTGTTGAAGGAGCATTTTGTAATCGTCCGATTTCAACATATCGCGGTGCTTCTTTTCATGAAGCATTTCTTCCCGTTGGGCGTCTTCGAGCATGCGTTTAAACTCAGGCGTATGCGTACGGTTCGGATTTTCATCCTTATAATACGCGCTGGAGCTGGCTGTGCCAAGTGCTGATTCAACGGGCCGTTTTGTTTCATTTTCAAGGCTATTAAGGCCGTAAGTTATACCCGAGATTAGCATCTAAACACCTCCTCCGCGTCAAAGAGCTGCAACTACTACATCCTAGAACGTTCCGATTGCCCCTTGACAATCATACATTCTATTATATCATATTTCATCAAAAAAGTCCAGACTTTCTGGACTTTTCTTAAATCTTTTGGATTGGCATCGGGTGGAGTTCTTCGTCGCCATAGAGGATACCAGCCTTCGCGCCGAGTTTTCCGACGACGGAAGTGCTGTTAGCGGAGCCAAAAATTAGCGATTCTTTGAAAGATTTTCCGGCAGCAAGATGAGCGAGGAAGCCGGAGCCAAAACTATCGCCAGCACCAGTCGTGTCTTTTACGGGGACATCTTCGTAAATACCGAAACGATAAGTCTCTTCGCCACTTCTCGCGATAGCGCCCATCGAGCCGGTCGTGATGATGACGGTTTTGCAATATGCACAGAGGTGCGAAACAAGTTCTTCGAGAACTTTCCCAGGGACGATTTCGGAAGCTTCGGTTTTATTAACAAGCAAAACGTCAACCAAATCAAGCAAGCCTAGTAATTTCTTATTTTCTTTAATTTCGAGTTTTCCGGGATTGAACATGATTTTTGTGCCTATATCTTTCGCTTTTTCGAAGAAACGGAGTAAAGTATCCATGTCACCGCGCAGACTCGTCACGTACATCCAATCAGGGTTGATAGTGTCGAGGTCATCTTCAGAGAGATTATTGAATTTTGCGGAAGCACCACGATAGGTCAAAATTGTACGCTCGCCAGATTTAGTATCGAGCAAAACGACCGAAACGCCGGTCTTAGATTTTTTGAGATGTGTAATATAACTCGTATCGACACCTTCGTCGTTTAAAAGCGACTCGATAGCTTCGCCGGCCGGGTCTTCCCCAAGGTTGCCGAGGAAAATCGTTTCGTGACCATGACGTGCAAAAGTGACTGCAGAATTAGTCCCACCGCCACCAACTTCGAAAGAGATTTTGTCGATGTCGACTTTCGAGCCGACGACAATTTGGCCGAGCTTTTCGACTTCGCCTTCTTTTGTACTAACGAAATCGTCGTGGTCGATAAGATAAATGTCTTGCAGAGCTGAACCGAGAGAAAGAATGCGCGCCATTAGATTTTTACTCCACGTCCGCCTTTTTCTTCCATCAAAGCTTCCCAGGAAGCTTTCGGGTCTTCGGACTTAAAGATAGCAGAGCCGACGTTTAGAATGTTAATGTCGGAATGAGCGAGTGTTCGGACATTATCCATATTAACACCACCGTCCCAACCGATTTCGACTTCTGGATTGATAGCGCGGATTAGTTTCACCTTTTCAACTTGGAGCAGGTCGGCTGAACCGCCGTTTTTACCGAGAGCGCCGGCAAAAATCAAGACGTGATCAGCGGCTTTAATGTATTGCTCGACAGAACCGGGGTAAGTGCGCTGGAGGAGCGCGACGCCTGCTTTTATTCCAGCTTGTTTGAGCTGAGCAAAAACCGGGAGCAAATCTTCGGTCGCTTCAGCGTGGAAGATACAGAGATGCGGTTTTAAGCGCAAAATATGCGGAAGATGTTCACTAGGTCGCGCGACCATCATGTGAAAATCGACCGGAATCTCCGTCGGGAGAGCAGTAATAGCAGATTCTTGGATGGTGGTTGTCGCGACAAAGCTGCCGTCAACAACGTCAATTTGCATACGTTTAGCAAAAGTCGGAAAAAGTCCGATGAATTTGGTGAATTCGTTCGCGTCAGCGGTGAGGAGCGTCGGCGCGATTATAACATCACTTGAGTCAACAGCAGGTTGCATTTTTCTCCTTTTTAATAAATTGTTTCTTCATCAAGGCGAGCATTTCGGCGGATATAACGCTCTTCTGGCAAAAATTCAGCCGAAAGGAACATCGAGACCGAACGATCCATGGTCGTTTCATCCATAAAATCCGACGAGAGGCAAAGAACGTTGGCATCATTATGGAGACGACCGAGATGGACGAGTTCTGGGGTGTAGCCACAGATAGCGCGGATGCCTTTGAAGCGGTTAGCCTGGATAGCGATACCATGAGCCGAGCCGCAGATGAGAATTCCGCGCGAAGCGGCGTTGCTTTGAACGCTTCTCGCGACGTTAATCGCAGCATCGTTAAAATCATCTTCTGGCTTCAGAGTGGTCGGGCCGAGGTCAATGATTTCGTAAGAATCTTTGACATTCGAGCTTCCGAGAACTTGGAGCAAGCGCTGTTTGTCAGCGAAACCGCGATGATCTGATGCGATAAAGAGGCGTGGCATTATTTACTCCTTATTTTCTTTTTCCAAAATCAGCAGTTAATTCGACGAGACGGTTTGAGTAACCCCATTCGTTGTCATACCAAGCGACAACTTTAATGAGGTTTCCACCGACGACATCAGTGAGAGGCAAATCGACGATACAAGAATGAGAGTTGCCGCGGAAGTCGCAAGAGACGAGCTCTTCCTTCGAAATACCGAGGATTCCTTCGTAGTATGGTTCCTTAG
The DNA here is from genome assembly GCA_017480035.1 of Candidatus Saccharimonadota bacterium. Taxonomy (GTDB): domain Bacteria; phylum Patescibacteriota; class Saccharimonadia; order Saccharimonadales; family Saccharimonadaceae; genus Nanosyncoccus. The sequence goes on from JAFVBJ010000002.1 coordinate 303,619, forward strand.
CGGCTTTTTCGAAAACTTCGTTGATTTCTTCGACTGTGACGTCTTTTTTCAAAACGGCAGTGATATCAGAAAGCGAAACGACAGGGGTCGGAACGCGGACTGAAAGACCATTAAACTTGCCTTTGAGGCTCGGGATAGTGAGTGCAGCAGCTTTTGAGGCACCGGTCGTTGTCGGGACGATATTTTCGGCAGCAGCGCGAGCTTCGCGAAGGTCTTTTGCCGGAGCATCTTGAAGACGCTGAGAAGCAGTGTAGGAATGGACGGTCGTCATCATGGCTTTTTCGATGCCGAAGTTGTCTTCGAGGACACGCATGACTGGGGCGATACAGTTCGTCGTGCAGGAAGCGTTGCTGATGATTTCATCAGAATCTTCGACGACTTCTTCATTTACGCCGAGGACGACAGTTTTTGCGCCTTCACCTTTAGCTGGAGCGGAAATGACGACACGGCGGGCGCCAGCGTCGATATGAGCGCGAGCTTTTTCTGAGTCAGTAAAGAGGCCAGTCGACTCAATCACAATGTCGACGCCGAGGTCTTTCCACGGCAAAGTAGCTGGGTCTTTTTCGGCTAAAACGCGGATTTTGGTACCATCGACGATGATATTTTCATCATCAAAATCAACCTCACGGTCATAAGTGCCATAGCTTGAATCGTATTTTAACAAGTGTGCGAGAGTTTTTGTGTCGGTTAAATCGTTGACAGCGACGATTTCGAGGTCTCGCCTCTCAAAAGCGATTTTGAACGCATTGCGACCAATACGACCGAAACCGTTAATTGCTACTTTAATCATTTTGCCTCCTAATTATTGCCTATATTTTACCACAAACGGAATTAAAAATAAAGGTTTTATATAAGAAAATCCTTATCTTTACTTGAATGTAAAAATGTGGTATAATATAAGTAATGGGCTACACGCCCGCACATCTAATTACTGGGGTGAGATTCCCCTTGTTGCACATTAAGAGGAGGATGGTATATGAGAACTAACCTGCACCACGTCAACATCAGAATTCAGGCAATTAAAGTACTTTTCATGTCCGATAACGTTGCGCCAGAGAATATCAAGCTGGCGGAACAAGGAATCCAGGATATCGAGAAGCTCGTCACGGCAATTCTCACGCAAGATGTTTTGCCGCACGCAGTAGCTATCGATGATGCTGCCGAAATTGCTGGCGGGAATCCGCGCAAAATGCGCAGGAATATTCGCGAAGCAATTAAAGCCGGGCAGGAGCATTATGATGGAACTTATGGGAGGCCGATGATAACGAATGTTGATAACTTGGTCTACCTCGTGACAGCGTTGACGATTCGCGAGTCCGGTCGCAAATCTGACGACATCAACATTTTCGTCGTCCGCACTGAGTTGTTCGATTTTATTAATCCCGAGACAATTGAGACGGCCTACGATATGTCGTGCTACGCTTTCCTGGTTGAGTATTTTGAGAATGCGCTTGACTTCGAGAAGAAGCCTTTGATGAAGTTTTTGCAAGATTATAACAACAAGTTCGTCACAAAAACTCGCATCATACGTTTGTTCGAGAAGCAGGAGTGGTATTTCGACGCGGCTCAATGTAAGGCACTGCTTAAAATCGACTCTGAACAGCCGAAACTACTGGATGTCACGAAAGAATTCTACAAGAAGCTGCTCGACATCAAAAAGGTTGAGCAAGAGATTGCCGAGGATTACGAACTGAACCAGACTTTCGATAAGGCATGAACTCATCATCCACCAAAAACTCCCCCATATCTACGGGGGAGCTTTTTTAAGAGGTGGCTAAAACCATTCAGATGGCCATTTTCTCCGAGCGAAGCGCGTCTTTCGACGAGCGAGCGAGGAAAAATGGTGAGATGGATGGTTTTAGGCCCTCGCAAAGTGTGCGAATGCACGGTTTGCTTCGGCCATACGGTGACAGTCTTCTTTCTTCTTGAAGGCTGCGCCGGTTTCGTTGTAAGCGTCAACGATTTCAGCTTCGAGACGTTTTGCATATGGCATACCGCCGCGAGCGCGAGCAGATTGGACGAGCCATGAGAATGCGAAGTGCATTTGGCGGTGACCAGAAATTGGAAATGGAATCTGGTAGTTTGCACCACCAACACGGCGAGATTTAACTTCAAAATCTGGAGAAACGTTTGCGATTGCTTTTTCAAGCACTTCGACAGGGTTTTCTGATTTCAAAGTCTTTGCTGCGCCTTCGATTGCTTCATAAACAGCACGTTCTGCAGCTTGTTTTTTACCGTCAAGCATGGATTTGTTGATAAGACGTTGAACCATGATTGATTGGTATTTACGATCTGGATTAACTTTTCTCTCTAATGAGGTAGTAGTTTTACGTGGCATTACTTGTCCTCCTTCTTTGCACCGTACTTCGAACGGCCTTGCTTACGACCTTGGACACCTTGCAGATCGAGGGTACCACGGACGATGTGATAACGAACACCTGGAAGATCTGGAACACGACCACCACGAACGAGCACAACTGCGTGCTCCTGGAGGTTATGGCCTTCACCACCGATGTAGGCCCAAACTTCCTGACCGTTAGTAAGGCGGACACGAGCAACTTTACGAAGAGCTGAGTTTGGTTTCTTTGGAGTTTTAGTAGTAACTTTGATACAAACACCGCGTTTTAATGGAGCTGGTTGATCGTAATACTTGGTTTTAAGAGTATTAACGATTGAGCCAAGAGCCGGAGCTTTTGACTTCTTTGCAGCTTTTTTGCGAGGTTTGCGAATCAATTGATTGATTGTTGGCATTAAAATTTCCTCTTTAATTAACTTATAGATTGTCCGGAGTTCAGATTAAACTCGGACCTGTTCGCGGTTGGTAAGACCGCTATTGCTAGTTTTTTGTACAGCAATAAAAACTAGCGAGAAACTCTTACTCGCTAGTTTATCATATTTTACCTTATTTTTCAAGCTTTTTAGCGTACTTTTTAGCCTTCTTCTCGGCTTTTTCGTAAGCTTTCTTATCTGCTTTCTTATCCGCTTCTGCGGCTTTAGCGTCCGCCTTAGCCTCAGCTTCAGCTTTCTTCTTCTCTTCTTTTTCGAAGATTTTATCGAGATTTTTCTCAGGGAAGATATTTTCATCAGGACAGAAATGTTCGATTGCGGTTTTGATGATTGACCATGCAACAACATTCATTGCCCCAGAGATAAGACAGATGAGAGGAACAATTAAAAACGAAACGCCAACAGCTTGGTTGATGAGTGCGATTAGACCAGCGACGAGCGCGCGAGGACTTTTTCAGTCAACTGACAGGAGAAGAGCTTTCGGCTTATGAGATGCTCGACAGCTTCGTGAACTGCCCGCCGGCTGGGCTGCCGGACGACATCGACTCGCTTGAATCGAGAGTCGAGCACGCAGAATGGAACACGCCGGAGTACCGCGAAGGAATTGCGCTGACAGTGTCCTATTTCGATGGGACTCTGACGCAATATCTCTACCTCCAGGAGACACTCGGCGAAGAGAACAAGTTCGCGCCGGATTTTCTGTCTGACCTACAGGAGCAGCTGGATGAGATGGTACTCTTGGCGCGCGAACTGGAATGCTATTTCCAGATTGAGCGGGTCAGCATGAAGGTCGACCAGGTGAGTGTCGAGTTCGACAACGACTTGACGGAGCTCGACATCTTGAGAGAGATGCTCAGTGAAGTACAGGGACAGCTAAGCGGCAACGATGAAGTCGACGACGAGGACGATGGCGACTAATCCCAAAGTTTTTCAACAAAAATCCCCCGGTTTCATCCGGGGGAATTTTTTATTTCGAGTTGACTTTGACGAGATAGTCGAGAGTCTTTTCGATAGTTAAGCGGTTTTTGATGTCTTGGCGGACGTTTGGCTCTTTCAAATTTTTAAGAGCTTCTTTTGATTTTTTGTAAACTTCGCGGAGTTCAGCGATTTTAGCGTCGACAGTGTCATCATCGGCTTCGATTTTTTCGTCGCGAGCGAGGATTTGGAGACAGAGTGAAGCTTTGACGCGTTTTTCAGCGATGTCGCGAGCCTGTTTTTCCCAATCTTCCTCGGTTTGACCAGTCTGTTTAAGATAATCTTCAAATTTCAAACCTTGACGAGCGGCGTTTGCCGAGATGTCATTTTTGATGACGTTTAGTTGGTCTTTAATCATGATTTCCGGAGCGGAAACTTTCGACTTTTCAACTAATTTCAAAACGAGGTCATCTTTAAACTTGTCTTCGGCTTTAGCATTGTTTTGAGCTTCAAGATTTTTCTTGATGTCGGCTTTTAGCTCGTCGATAGTCTTGAATGGACCACATTTCTTTGCGAGTTCATCGTCAAGAGCTGGTTTAATATTCTCATTAACTTGCTTCACGAGGACACTAAAGACAGTTTTCTTGCCGGCAAGATTGTCAGCGTGATAATCTTTCGGAAAAGTAAGTTCAAGGTCGAAACGGTCGCCAGATTCGTGACCGACGATTCCCTCTTCAAAACCAGAAATAAATTGTTTTGAGCCGAGACCGAGATGAAAATCTTTAGCAGCGCCACCTTCGAATTTTTCGCCATTTAGAGAACCTTCGAAGTCAATCACAACTTCGTCACCCATTTCAGCTTTTTTCTTGGCAACTTTTTTCTCGGCATAAGCGTTCTGGATGTTTTCGAGGATTTCTTTAACGTCTTTTTCGGCAACTTTAACGACTTCTTTTTTCACGCCGAGTTTTTTATAATCGCCGAGCTTCACTTCAGGGAGAATATCAGCTTTAGCGGTGTATTCGACGGTTTCGCCCGGGATATATTTCGTTACTTCGACGTTCGGAATCATGAGCGGAGAAGATTTGCCTTCTTCGAATGCTTTCGGCACAGAAGTACGAACTGCGATGTCGAGCGTGACCGATGCGAGATCGTTTGGATTAATATTCTTTTTAGCAATATCAAGAGGAGCCTTCCCCTTACGGAAGCCTTCAACCTTCACGTCTTTTGCGAGACGATTGACGGCTTTTTCTTCGGCGACTTTCAAATCGTCCTTACCTAGAACAACTTTAATTTCGACCGAAGTGTCAGATGTTTTCTTCGTATTAACTTTCATACCAAAGATTTTAACACAAAATAAGGGAAGATTCAAACATTAGGATTATTTCAAACCCTGATTTTCAGAAGTGCGGAGATGACGCACGACATCGGCAAAAGTGGCACCGAGTTTTGTTTCTGGGTTGAGGTAGTCATTTGGATCGAAAATCCGTTTCAAATCAGCATAAAGTGTCTGTTCACGTTTAGTAAGCTCTGGGGTTGAGACTAAACCTTTAACGCGACCTTCAGAGCGGCCACCAGTAAATGAGCCTCCGCATTCCTTTACGACTTTACTGAAATAGCGGAGGAACTGCATGGCACGTTTTCTTTCACTGACGTCGGAGAGGTCAAAATCTGGACGAACACTATAAATGCTAGTGGCATAGGAGCCAAAAATTGGGAGTTCTTGGTCTAAAACTTTTTCAATAGTTTTAACTTTTTCGGCAAATTTCACTAGGCCATCGCCGGTGATGTAGAATTCATCGACAAGACTCGGACGCTCCATGGAGTTTTCGTCATTCAGATAGCTTTCGACAAGAGTGTAGATTTCTTTAAAATCATCGGAATTGACGTTATTTTCAGCGGTAATTGAGGCAGCGTTAGCACCAATGCCGAGGGCTTGACGAATTTTCTTGTTTGAGGAGAAGAAACTATCGTTGAACTCGGCGAGGACGTAATAACCTTGGTCGATGAGTGGTTCGAGTAGGCCGAGATATTTACCATGTTTAGCGGCAATTTTGAAAATTCGCGAGTCAAAGACATCGAGCGTTACAGGTTCGAGCTTAGCGATTTTTTTCATGTATTCGTTAGCTTTATCGAGGCCTGGGAAAGTAGCGAGAACGTGCTTACCGGAGCGTAAAATCGGCTCGACGCGAAGAATGACTTCGGTAATAACGCCGAGTGTGCCTTCGGCACCGAAGAAAAGCGGGAGTAAATCAAAAGTATGTTGGTCGTTCTTCTTAACTTGAGAAATCATCGGATAGCCGGCGCGAGAATGCACTCCACTAGCGAGATTTTCGATGAGGTCGGAGTTTGACGTGACAAGTTCATCGACTTTTTGATAGATTTTTCCTTCAAAATTATCGGATTTTTCGGCGAGTTTCAGGCCGTGCGGAGTATAACTGACGGTTTGGATGAGGTCGCCATTACTGAGGACAGCTTCAAGACGCTCGACAAAATAGAAAATACTACCGTATTTTTTGGCATATGGGTCGGTCGGGAAAGTCGAGATAAGACCGCCGATAGTCTCCTTTTCGCTAGCTTTGACCGGAAGACAGAGGTGATATGCGGCGAGCACGGCATTTAATTTTTCGAGAGTGACGCCAGCTTGGACACGAACAAGACGGCCAGATTCGTCGACTTCTTCGATGCGATTCAATTTTTCGGTCGAAATAATCATACCTTCACCAAGACACGCGCCGGTTTTGCTCTGACCGGCGCCTCTAACGGTGACCGGAAGTTTGAAGTTCTTTTCGGCAATATCGTTTGAAAAACGCATCAAGAATTTAATATCATCAGTGTCGTACGGAATCGCAACTAAGCGCGGAGTGATTTCAACGACTGACTTGTCGCGTGAATAAGCATGCAGAATGGAAGGGCGGTCAAAAACTTGACCGTTAATGTGTTGATTGAGATATTTTGTGATTTTATTCAACTTCCACCCTTTATTACTTTTATTATTTTAGCACGGATGTTATTTAAGCACAACCGCTTTTTCGCCGACAATGGACTTAATTTTAGCGACAAGTTCGGGAGTTGTTTCGACCTTGAATGGCATCACGACTGGCTTTTTCTCGTCACCATCTTTCAAAACTAGAATGACTGGCGAAAGCCCTGGGCAAATATCGCAGGCCTCTTTGATATTCGTGAGTTTTTCGGTATCATCGACGTCTTCGATTAAGATATAAAGTTTATGGTCGCGAGGATTGTCAGGTTGATTGATTGGCGGTAAAACTGGTGAGGCGATTTCTTCTTTTTGGGGTTTCGGAGTGTATTTGCGTCGTTTTGGCGCGTCGGCGAGGTCTGGTAATTTTTCACCGGCAGATTGATATGAATCCAGGACGTCATTTGAGATGACTTGGATTTCTTTGGCGAGAATTTTGATGTCGGAAGTCGGATTGCCGTTTTGGTCGGTGGCGCTGATGTCGCCTGTGATTTTGACAATGTTATCGACGGCTAACTTGTCGCCGAGTTCTTCGAAAAGTTTCGCAAAAACTAGAACTTCGGCGCTTTCGGATTTGCTCTCTACCGTAACGAAGGCCATTTTTTTCTTAGTAGCTTTCGTTAGGATGACTTTGATGTTTGTGATAATGCCGCCGATGATAATGCGTTTATTGTCATTTTCTTGAGTGATAAGAGAATATGGGTGAGTCTGCTCGTTAAAGAAAGTGTCGTATTTGTCGAGCGGATGGGCGGAAAGATAGAGCCCCATCAAGTCGCGCTCCCAGAGCAATTGCTCTTTGTCGGAAGCTTTGTCTGGGGATGGCACAATTTCTGGTTCTGGAATCAGGCCAACTTCTCCCATCATACCAAAGAGGTCGGTCTGACCGTTAGCATGATCTTTTTGACATTTAGCACCATAAGCTTGGATTTGCTCGAGATTAAAAAGCAAGTCCGAACGGTCGCCAAAACGGTCGAAAGCGCCAGTTTTGATGGAAGCTTCCCAAGATTTTTTATTAAATTTAGTCGAATCGACGCGTTTTGCGAAGTCACAAACGGATTTGAATGGGCCATTTTCGTCGCGTTCAGGAATCACAATATCTTCGATGAGCGATTTTCCGACGCCTTTGATGGCAGAAAGTCCAAAACGAATAGTTTTTTCGCCACCGACAATTGCGAAGTCAGCATAAGATTGGTTGATGTCTGGACCGAGGACTTTAATCCCCATCTGTTTGCATTCGTTCATCTCGATTGCGAGACGGTCGGTATCGCGCATATCTGAAGTCATGAGTGCAGCCATGAAGGCGTCTGGGTAATGTGCCTTTAGGTAAGCTGTCCAATATGCAATCAAGGCATAACACGCAGCGTGGGACTTATTGAAACAATAATTCGCAAATTCAAGTAGCTGATTCCAGAAAGTCTCAGCAATTTCTTCAGTCGCACCACCAACCTCAACGGCACCTTTGATGAATTTTGGCTTCAATTCCTCCATCAATTTTACTTTTTTCTTACCGACGGCTTTTCGAAGTGTATCCGACTCACCGCCCGTAAAGCCACACCATTCACGCGAAATCTGCATGAACTGCTCTTGATAAATCATAATGCCATAAGTTGATTTTAAGGCGTTTTCGAGGCCAGGGTGAAGATAAGTGATTGGCTCTTCGCCATGTTTGCGTTTAATGAAACTGTCGATAAATTGCATCGGTCCAGGTCGATAAAGCGCGACCATAGCGATAATATCCTCAAAACTCGAAGCCTTCAAATCTTTCAAATAGCGTTTCATGCCGGCAGATTCAAGCTGAAAAACGCCAGTAGTTTGAGCAGCCTGGAGAAGTTCGTAGGATTTTGGATCGTCGAGCGGGATTGAATATAGATCAATGTCGTTTTTATAGACTTTCTTTACCATGCGGAGACAGTTTTTCATAACAGAAAGGTTCATTAGACCTAAAAAGTCCATCTTCAGAAGGCCGAGTTCTTCAACTTGGGTCGATGGGAATTGAGTAGCGAGAATCTCTTCGCCGTTTGCGCCACGTTTTTTCGCAACTTCAAGCGGAAGAAATTTCACTAAATCGTCTGGAGCAATTACGATACCACAAGCGTGAACACCGTGACTACGGACCGTACCTTCCAATTTAATTGCATAGTCAAGCACTTCTTTTGCGGTTGGGTTCGTTTCGTATTCGTGGCGAAGATCTGGCGCTTCAACAATGGCACGTTCGAGCGGAACATGGTGCCCCATTTCCGGATCTGGCACCATTTTTGCGAGACGATCGGCATCGGCGTATGGAACTTCGAGCACGCGTGCGACGTCACGAACGGCCATCTTCCCCATCATTTTACCAAAAGTACAAATATTAGACACACGCCCTTTGCCGTATTTTTCGGTACAATACTCAATCACTTCGTCGCGGCGCGTATCCTGAATATCGGTATCAATATCTGGCATGGAAATACGATCTGGGTTCAAAAAACGCTCAAAGAGAAGATCGTATTTCAGTGGATCGAGCTCGGTGATACGGAGAGCATACGCGAGAATTGCGCCAGCAGCAGAACCACGACCTGGGCCATAAACGATTCCTTTAGTTTTTCCCCAGTTGATAAAATCTTGGACGATGAGGAAGTAGCCGTTATAGCCCATTTTATCAACAACGGAAAGTTCGTAATCAATGCGCTCAAGAACTTCTTTTGAGAGAATTTTACGGCATTCCTCAACAGACATGTCTTTCGCTTCTTCTTGAGTTTTTCCAGCATAGCGGAAAACCAGTCCTTGAAAGACGAGTTTGTCGAGATAAGATTTTTCAGTTTCACCTTTTGGAACCTCAAATTTCGGAATCAAAATACGTCCAAGCTCAAGTTTCGTTGAGCAGCGCTCAGCGATAATTTTCGTATTCTTAACAGCCTCCGGAAACTCATCTTTCCAACGTTCAATAATTTCTTTTGGGGGGATAACGTGGAGTTGAAAATCTTTCAAGGTCATGCGATTTGTGTCGCTGAGGTTACTGGCAGTGCCGATGCAGAGTAGGACTTCATGAGCGTCTTGATCGTCATGTTTTAGATAGTGACCATCACAAGTAACCACAAGTGGGATGCCGGTTTCATCGTGAATTTTTTGGAGTCCTCGATTGATGCGGTTTTGGACTTCCCAGTGGGTCGGAGATTTTGGATGGCCGTGATCTTGCATTTCGAGATAAAACCGGTCGCCATAGACCTTTTTATACCATTTGACAAGCTCCATCGCACCGTCATAGTCGTCATTTTTAAGTCGGACAGAGATTTCTGAGCTTGCGCAGCCCGAGAGACAGATAATTCCCTCGTTATATTTTTCCATAATCTCATGGTCGATACGAGGCTTATAATACATACCGTTAATCTCAGCCTCAGTTGCAAGACGACAGAGATTTTCGAAACCCTTATCATTCATCGCGAGAAGTGTGATGTGATAACGAACTTTGTCGTGAGCCGGGTCTTTATCAGTACGGCTACGATAAGCTACGTAAGCTTCGCAACCTAAAATTGGCTTGATTCCAGCAGCATCTGCTTCTTTATAGAGCTCAACTAGACCAGACATGGTGCCGTGGTCGGTCACGGCGACAGCTTCCATGCCTTGTTCTTTGACATAATTTATTAAATCAGGGATTTTAGTCAAGCCGTCAAGGAGAGAATAATGAGTGTGGTTGTGAAGGTGAACAAAATCTTTCGGCGAAAGTTTGTCGCCGTCAATATCTTTTCGCTCAAGAAAAATTACCTCACTCGTCATACCATTGATTATAACGAAAAATACTAGAATTTTCAAGGTGCGCTTGGGGGGCGCTAGCCCAAGGTTATACCTTAAAAATTCTAATATTTTTCTTCTTAAAATGATACTTCAAACCACAGTCTCTGAGGGCTGCTAAAAGACGGATTTTTAGTTTTTTAATACTTCAAGAAGCCAGTCGATGATGGTGACGTTGTGCGGAAGATGACTGGATATCCATGTCAGGATAAAAACCACAATCGCAACGACGACCGTTCCACCGAGAAATGTGCCAAGACCAAAGAAAATGCCGCGGAAAAAATTCACTTTATAGACCCGACCACGGTTGCGATAGAGGTCATAGAAGATGTCGTCGAGGATTTGCTCCTCGGCGGTCAAATCTTCCTGTGCGAGCTTTTTGTCGCGGATTTTCTTTAGTTTAGAAGTCATTATTTCTTAGTGACACGTTTTGCAGATTTTTTTGCAGCAGCAACGGTTCTCTTTGCACGTGTGCTCGAAGCTTTAGCTTCTTTCTTTGCGACACCGGCGACGCGTTTAGCAGCTTTTTCGTCAGCTTTTTTATCTTTTTTGATGCGTGCGGAAAGTTTCTTTCCTTCAGCGTTGATGCGGTCACCATATTTTTTCGCTTCTTTTTTAGCTTTTTCGGCTGCACGACCAACTTTTTCGCGGTTTTTCTTACTTGAGAAAAAGACTCCGGCAGCACCTGCACCAGCACCGACCAAGGCACCGAGTAAGAATCCGCCTTTTTTCTTCTTTTTCTGTACTTTTTTAGCCATTTTTCCACCCTTTCTAGAGATGAATTATTATATTTAACTAAATTTTAACACAAGCGAAATAAAAATGCAAAAAGACCGCCTTATATGCTAAAATGAGAATATGGAAACGCAACAAAAAACTAGTTCAGCACCATTATTTATCTTATACATTGTCGTCACTTTTATATTATTAATTCTAACGAGCATACCGACGACAGGTATTTTTCTCGCATTCTTTATAGTTCCAACCTCAATACCAATATACTCAGCATTTGGAGTGGGTTTTACGAAAACTCGGTTTTTCTCGAAATGCGGTTGGCCATTGCTTATTATCCAAATACTGCTTTTATTTATAAGCGCATTTATCAGCGCCCTTTCAACAAAGAATAGTGGAGATTGGAGAAGCGATGCTCCATATATAATCTGCTCAGATGGATGTATTTCATATTATTCTTTTTGGGATGTTTTCATGACATGCCTTACTACAAGCGCAGTTATTACCGTTTTACTTCATGTTTCTTTTTACATAAATTACCTAAAGACGCTCCGCGAAGAAAAGAAGAAAGAAAAAAAGACTATTAAATAATCACTAAAAAAGACCACCTCTCGCGGGTGGTCTTATAACTTATGGGAGTAAATTTGATTAGTCATCGTTATCACGACGGCGTTTCTTCTTTTTGAAGAATTTGCGGCCGATATATTCGCTGAAATAACCTCGGGCGAGTCCGCCAATCGAAGTCATATCTTTGATATTATCGGCGATGTCATCGGCCTTATCAGCAATAGACTGACCGGTTTCGACGACCGTTTTCGCCTGTTTCGTGAGTTTGATGAGTTTTACGAGAAGGATAATGCCGAGAATTAAGAATACGAATAGCGTAAAACTTAAGATTCCGACAATAATCCATTCTGCGACGTTTAAATTATTTGTCATCTTTACTCCTCATGCTTATTATAGAACAATTAACTATTTTTGACAAAATCTTCTATTTCATCAGCAAAATCTTCATTGTCAAAAGTATATTGCATGAGCGCAAACATGTAGTTTTTTGGATCGCCAGTTGTCATCCAGTGCCCGCGAGTTTTCTCGACGTAAACTTCACCAGATTCAGCCATTTTCGTAATAGCATCGACGGTCCAGAGTTCGCCGTCGAGTCCGGTATTTTTCGGATCAAGATGCGCGAAGACTTCTGGAGTTAAGAGATATCGACCATAGGAAGTCAAATTCGACGGAGCGTCTTCGATTGCCGGTTTTTCGACGATGTTGTCGAGCGTCATTTTCTCTTCATTAGCCATCTTGATAATGCCGTATTTATTAAGAACTTCGCGTGGCATTTCCTGAGAGATGATAATTGCCTTTGCATCAGGATGTTTTTCGTAAGATTCGATCAAGGTTTTAACGTCCGATGCGCCAAAAACGACATCGTCCGAATAGGCAACAACAAACGCCTCATCATCGTTAATGAATTTCTTTGCGGATGCAATTGGGGAGCCGTTACCATATGGGTATGCTGGATCCTGTTCGATAACGACGATTTTAGGGAAGTTGAGAACTTTTTCGATTGAGGCGTAGCGGTCGTCTTTGCCTTGAGCGTGAAGCTGTTTCTTGATTTTAGTACAAGCATTGTTGAAATAATCTTCATAGACGGCTTTACCTTCGTGAGTCGCGACGATGATAATCTCTTCGATTCCGGCTTCTGCACATTCCTCAACTACGAGCTGCATGATTGGTTTAGCGCCGAGCGGAAGCATCGCTTTTGGAACAGTTTTAGTGATTGGTAAGTAGCGACTAGCAAAACCAGCATCGGTGATGATAGCCTTAGTGGGTTTTTTGTAATTCATAAGTTCTCCTTGAGACTTCATTATAACATGGAGAATAATACTTTCGCAAGCATTTCTCCCGTATGATATAATAAAGACGTAGCATAAGGTCTGTTGTTAAGTACTTTAAAAGGAGGTGGTTTTTATGAGTAAAAACCAGAAAAAAGATGAGCAAACCGCTCCGGAAGTCACTCTAAAAACCGGCTCCGAGAAAAGAGAGTCGACGAAGAAAAAAGTGACAAAAGGACCAGAGCTGAATGATCCACTTTATGATGTCCAGATTAACGAGAATGGCACTGTCGATGATGTGATTTCAGAAAAAGCAATCGAAGAGGTTGATTATCCGCCTGAGCTCGCAACTTTTCTCGGAGAAGCGCTAGCTGGAATCCACGAGCAGCTTGGATTAGAGCCAGATGAGCCAGTTCCGGAAGAGGTGATTAGCGAAGTGGTTAAAAAATTGCTATCTGGCGTTGACATCGAAACACTACTTCAGGAACTCAAGTGTACAGATTTGTTTGACGTCGACAATAATGAGTCATACGACGATTTAACTGATGAAGGAATCGCAGCGATGGATTTCTCAAAGCTCGACAAAGACGAATTTGGCAATCTACTTCTTAACACCATTCCTCTGAATGGTGCAGACAAGACAAAAAATACAATACGCTTTATCTTTCCGGTGCTAGCGAACGAAGGTGTCGAAGGAAAACGCGTGGTGGTACATATTATTGTGCCATACACCAAGAAATACTCCGTACACGAGCTAGAAGACGGTAGTATAGCCAAAGGTATCGACTCGAATTCAAAGCTGCCAACGCAAGATGGTGAAACATTCTTTCTGGTCGACGGTAATATCTACGAAGAATTCATGGACAATCTACGTAGACTTGACGTTCCGGGAGTGGACGATTCGGAGGTCGATCTAGATTTAAGCGGCGACACCGAAACGCAAGTCCGCGAACTCATCGCCGGCGGCCATGCGATACAAGGTTGCGATGAGAATGCTCATGAAGACGGTTACGATCCGGAGATGCGAGAATACTGGTACGGCGGCAAAATCTACCACGAAATGGACGTGATTTGGTTTGAAATTCCAAGAACTATCAATTTGATGGGAAATATGAAAGGATTTTCGGCCAATCTCGACAATTTCATCGGACTTTACGAGCCATGCGACATCACGCCTGCGAAAAACATCAAAGTAAAGGATTTTAAGCGCGTACTAACGAATCTTGAGTTGTTTGAGATTAAGCAGCGCAGACAGAATCCGAGCTTCTTTGAACAGCTGACCCCGCAAGAGATGGTTTATCATCTCGCTTGCGAGAAGGCGAAAGAAGAAGAGTCCGCCGGGTATTGCATCGTTTGCTTGAACGGGAAGTATCTTGTGCCGGTCGAAAGCATCCTAAATCCGGCAATCTGTGAGTTTGAAGATTTAATCGTCGCGTTCAATGTCATGAACTGCTTTCCGATTCACCACAAGTGCTGCGGACTGATTGTCACTGATGTCGGGAATATGCAAATTCACACTTCTGTACGCTACCGCAAGGGCGGAATTTTCGACTGGCGGAAGCGTATTCAGCAAGAAATTGATGCTTATCGTCTCACGAATAGTAATTTCGACCCGTATGATGATCCGTACGACGACCCTCGCAATGCCTACGATGGTCCGTTTGGCGATTAATACTATTTGTTTTTCCAAAAAATCTCCTTCTTGGGGTTGGTCATGGATGACCGGCCCCCTTTTTTTATTGAATTTTTTACATTACTTTGGTAAAATAAGCATAAGAATTATTTAACTTAAGGAGTTATATGTCAATAAAAAGAAAATATGTCGATAGCCACTGGCTTATTTTCGCTTTTGAGGGTGCGGTAGCTCTGCTTTTTGGCTGGTTTGCCCTCTTTACTAATCTTACGGATACGGGTGCGCTCGTTTCGATTGTCGGAAGCCTGCTTCTTGGACTTGGAATTATCGAGCTGTTTAATCTTCTACGTCGCACACATCTGAATGAAACTTGGGGATTTACGCTCGTTTCGGCTCTGATTGAAGTTGGTGCAGCGTTCGCATTGCTTTTCACTTCAGACCAAGAGCTCGTCTGGCATCTTGCTTTAATTGCAGGATATACAGTCGTGCGCGGCGTGTTTGAAATCTTGATTGGCCTAAAATCAATTGACGATAAAACCGACAAATTCATCTGGGTTATCACCGGAATTTGTGGCTGTGTGATGGGTTTTGTAATTTTGAACTCTGGTAATGCAACCGTGACCGACAATGCACCAGCCTTCATCAAATTCTTTGGCGCATATATGACGCTTTATGGTCTTGCAAACTTGATTTATGGCGTACACAACCACGACCAAGAGTCCGATTTAAAAACTGAACGCTCCATTTCGGCAAAGAAAGCCGCTACAACTAAACGCGTTGCTGCGACTGCCAAAGTCCAGCTGAAAAAAGCTACTGCGAAAAAACCAGTAGCAAAGAAAAGTGTTGTAAAAAAGACAACAGCAAAAAAGACTACGAAACGCAAATAAAAAATAGCCGGCTCGAAAGAGCCGGTTTTTTGTCGATTTTACCTATCATCCTTTTGTTTTGTTTGGGCATCTTTTAAGATATCTTCAAGCGCTTTTTCTTCAGCCGCCTCTTTTTCGGCTAATTTCACTTTCTCTATCTCGGCCGCCAACGCCGCCTCTTTCTCTATTTTTTCTTCCTTATTTAAGGCTTTAAAGTGGCTAATGTAAAATGGTATATGGTAAACTACCATCAATATTGAGGTCGAGATAAGATATCTCACGAAGACATCCCAGAAAGAATAATATGACGAGCATCCATCAATGCAAATTATATATGGAGCGTCACTTCTCCAGTCGCTGCCAGTATTTCTCGTCGAAAGCGCCCCGATAAATGCGGCAAACAACATTAGCACTATCTGAAGAACGAGCGTTATCCATTCCTTGCTAAGAAATAGCTTTGCTTTCGCAAAAGCCTTTCCGAATGCTATGTAGACTGGTATTAAAATCGGGAGTGCGAATATAACAAAAGCAATACCCCATATTGGATTGTTTGTTAAAAACAGAGCTTCAAGAGTAACGATAGTATATAAGAAAAATAATAAAACTGGGTGAGATTTTTGTTGCGTTTCCATACTTTTATTCTAGCACATAGAGGTGGTGTTTTTTATTGCCAAAACTTTTACGCCTTGCTATAATATTAGTATTAACGGACACGTCGAAGGACGAAGTTCCCCTGCCTCCTAGCTTTTAGCTAGGAGGAAAAATTTTTATGGATGAATCCATAAAGCCGAGAACAATACTAAGTTTAGCTTTTATAATTGCGTAGTTTTTTCTGCTAATTTTTACTGGTACAAAATCATTCCTGAGTCGGTTGGTTGATAAAACTCTCATTTGATCGAGTAGAGCATAAGCATTCTTGCCTGCATACAGAAATTTATGAGTATAATTTTCGAATCGTTGCTCTTGGGTTGACAGTGGAATGCCATAAAATTTATTTTTTGCTAATTTCCTAAAAACTAGGACGGGTCTGTCAAAAAAATCGTTTTTACCATCCTCTTCACACTCAATATTCACGCCAACGCTGCACCACCAAATTTCACCATTGTGAATAGTTGGCGGTTTATCAATCTTGCTATTTAGCTCCTTCTTAACGCTATTCCATTTATCAAAATTTTTTATCATTTTCATTTCTTATAAAATTAAAAAAGTAGACATAGTTCGTCTACCTTTTCTTCTATTATAAGGTTAGCACGAGTCTAGCCTACCTGCAAGCATAAGCTTTACACGTGCCTGACTTTTTTACGGAAAGTTTCGATGAGCCAAGTCTTCGTGTAGTATTCGAACGGTTTTAAGATTAAATCTTGCGCCGGAAGGTATTTCAACTCGTCGACGCCAAAGCCTCGCTTAAAAACCGAGACGCCGTAAAAACGATGTTTCGTATCGTTTTCATCCACAATTCCCCAGAAATTATAGCGCTTAATTCCACGTTCCCTGGCATCTCGCATCGCTTCCATGTGAAGAAGCGGAGCGCCGGAAAGTTTTGTGCCAAGTTCGGAGCTTACGCCATAGTGATAGCTTGCTTCATTGCCATAGAAAATCATGAAATTTTGGGCGAGAATTTCGCCGTCATGCTTCGCGGTATAAAGCACAGCTTCGCCGTTTGTGGCAAACGCTTCAAATTGCTTCGTTAAGAAATCTTCCGAGAAGGCATAGAAATCGTGGCGTTTCGCGGTTTGAAGCTGAATTTCATAGAAAGTATGGATGTCTTTCGGGTCGGTAGATTTCTCGATTTTAATGTCGTTTTTCGCGCCTTTCCTTAAAGCGCGGCGAAGGCGTTGGCGCATGCCGACCATAATTTCTTCTTCGGTTTTTGTTAAATCAAGCACGCCAGCATATTCGACCGAAAGATACATTGGAGCCTTTTTTAAGCCATTTTCGCGGAAAATTCCGAGATTTTTCTCATTATTTTCGCACTGCGGACGGACACGGACAAAAACACAGCCGAGAGTTTTTCCTTGTTCTCTAATATCGTCAAAAACGGCTTTTATGACTTTTTTGTCGCCCCAATCGAGAATTGGACCGCCAGCGATTGCCATATGGCGACCACGTTTCGCGTGTTCAACCTCACCAGCATAAACTCCGACGATTTTACCGTCTTTTTCGGCGATACGACGGACGATTTCTTCACCACGGGCTTTATGAAACTCATAAAAATCCCAAGATTGCAAGAAATTTGCCTCTTCATGTGAAGTAACAAAACCATCCCATTCTTTCTTGTTTTTAGCGTCTCTTAGCTTAATTGTCATGACAAATGCCTCTTTTTCTTTCTGATATTTTCAACTAGTTTGGTAATCTGATATTTTAATGGGTTTATCACAATGTCTTGGGCGTGAATAAACTCAACTTGTTCGCCGCCAAAGCCAGTTTTGAAGGTTGTGACGCGTGCATAACGATGATTTGGCTGGTTCGGCGGGGCGATTCCCCAGAGATTAAAGCGTTTTAAGCCTTTTTCCTTGTAATCCGCCATCGCTTGCCAGAGCATCGCGTATGCTCCCGGAACAGCGTGACCGTATTCGGTGCTTGCTGCTTCGAAATATTCTACTTCTAAGCCGTAATCGAGAAAAAGACCGTAGTTAATTTTCGTGCCAGCTGGGATATAATCGCCTTCTGGCTCGCCTTCGATGACCTTTTTGCCGTCAGTGGTAAGATTTTTGGTCGTTTCAACGTAATAAATCATCGCATTTTTACCAAAAACTTCATGGTAAGCTTCGAGCTCATCAAGATTCGGGGGGATAAAGTTCTGGCGTTTAGCGGTTTCAACTTGAACATTATGGAATTCCTCAAAAAGTTCCTTGGAATTGCCTTTTTTGACCTCTAGGGCGAGTTTTCCGGCACGTCTGACTTCGTAACGTGTCTGTCGGCGCATACCGCTAAGTAGGTCATCTAGGGGCTTTTCAAGGTCCAAAATCACAGTATTTTGAGCATGAAGATGAAACGGGGCAGGCTTGGCACCAGTCTCGGCGATGATTTTGCGATTTTCAGGGGTATTAAAAAGTTGCGGACGAAAACGGACAAAAACACAATCTTCGACTTTTGCAGTGCGCTTGATTTCATCAAAAACTTCTCTTATAACTTTCGGCTTTTGCCAATCAATCAACGGACCGCCAGGAATCTCAAGATAGCGGCCACGACGAGCATCTTTTACGAGCATCAAAACTGAATCGCCATCTTTAAAGTCGCGGCGGATAGCTCTGTGTCCGACTTTTTCAGCAACCTTTCCCCATTCATCACTCTGGAGAAAATTTCCTTCATCATGCTTTAAAACAGTGTATTTTGTCACTTTTCTTCCCCTTTGTATACATGTTTTGTGATAATATTACGCGCCGGAGCGAGTTCGGCTTTTTTGTAGTGAGTCGGCAAATTCACAATGTGTTTTGCGATTTCGACGGCGTTTTTGCATTCATCTTCTGGGTATTTCGCTTTTTTGTAATATCTTTCAGGAGAAACCGGAATATCATACCATGTATCGTTCATAATAAAGCCGTTTCGCTCAAGCTCATTTAGGACGATGTCGCGGTCGTCGACCAGATAAAATTCGCGAATTGGTGGGCGATTTTTCGGGAGATTTTCAAGTTGTTTCAAAGCGAGTTTAGCCTGCCAGTAAGTTAAGCGGACTCTTAGATCGAGGTCGGCGTCGGCTGAACGCTTGATTTGGTGAGTTTTCAAGAGAAAACTCGTAAAAATTCGGCCGAGACGGAAGAAATAAAGTCCGCGAATCATTGCGCCAAAGAGTGGATAAAAACGGTCACGGAAACGGTCGCCGAATTTCGGCTTTTTTGTCGGCTCTTTCGGAAGTTTGACTTCTTTAGTTTTATATTTGCCGCGTTCAATATAAGTGATTTCTTTTGAGCGAAGAACTAATGCGCCCCCAGAGATAGTGTCGATAGATTTTCCTTTACCAAAAGAGAGTGCTGCAAAATCGCCGACCGTGCCAGCTTCTTTACCATCCTTATAAGAGATGCCAGCACAATGAGCAAGATCTTCAACGAGAACCAAATTATGTTTTCTAACGGAAGACTTAATCGATTTAATATCTGCCGGAATACCGAGATTATTCTGGACGATAACAGCTCTAACATTCTTGTGCTTTTTGAGAGCTTTTTCGATTGTTTCACCGTTAAAATGAAGTGTTTTTTCGTCAATGTCGGCAAAAACTGGGGTAAAACCAGCCGATTTAACCGCTTCGATAACAGCGTAACAGGTAAGCGAAGTGACTAACACGCCCGGATGTTCACCATTTTTCTTCGGAACTACGCTTTTTAGGCCAACAGAGAGCGCAGAACGGCCATTATGGTATAAGTAGACCTGCTTAGCGGGTACATTGTAACGGGCCGCTAGATGAGCTTTCAAAGCCTCAAAATCCTTTTTGGAGCCGATTGCAAAGGTATGAGAAAGAACTTTCCCTCTGTAATTTGCGGCTTGACCAAGGAAAAACATTACTCGATTCCCTCCATGACTTTATTGATGGCACGCGCGAGACCGTTCGGATCGACGATATATGGAGCATGGGTCCAGTTTTTATAGGTCAAAAACTCGGAACCCTCAATCAGTTCGTGTATTTTTTCGCCTTGTCGGAGAGGGGTGGTTGAATCTTTCTCGCCCCAGAGGATAGTGGTCGGAGTTTTTACCTTCGAGATGTCGAGTTTTTTATCGCTTGATAACATATTACTGAGAGTCTTTTTCATATTTTCAGGGGCGCGGTCATAGTCGGATGCACCAACGATTTTATGAAAAATCTTGCGTAGAAGCGCGGATTTTTTCAGAGGTGCGAAGATTTTGCTGAGCTTTCGTGAAATTTCGCGTTTTTTCGATTCTTCGTAGACTCCGGCGGAATCTAGCAAAATCAAATGCTTTAATTTATCGGATTTTTCAGCACAGAGATTTAAGAGGATGCGTCCTCCGTTGCTATGTCCGAGCGCAATAGCGTCTTTTGGGATATTGCGATCGGCCCAGTCGCAGTATTCTTCGATAGTCCAGATTTTTTTCGAACCAGTCGTCAGGCCCGGAACATTCAACATTTCGACGTCGATTTTATACTCGTGCTTTAAAATATCAATGGTTCTTTGCCAAGGCTTCACGGTATAAGTCCAGCCGTGAATCACATATAGTTTTTTCATCCGCACTCCTTTCCTCTTATTATGAATCAAGTCCTCTGTTTTTGCGCCTCTTAATCGCACCTTTGTCGCGACGAGGCAATTTTTTCGCATCTTCGGGATTTTTTAGTAGTTTTTCGATAATCCATTCAAGGTATTGTGACCCCTTAAAGACGATAGCTTCGCCGCCTTTAGCATTTTCTTCGATAAATTTCAAAGCTTCACGCGGTTCGCGAGTCGTAAAAACTTTGATTTTGTGCTTTTTTAAGATTGGAGCGGTATATTTTTCGGTTCTTTTACCAATCAAAACGACCTGTTCTGGTTTCACTTTCATCAAGACTTTGGCGAGTTTTTCGTGTTCTTCTTTTTCGATTTCACCTTGTTCAACCATATCACCAATTACAAGCCATTTACGCTCTTCTTTCATCTCAGTCACCATCTCCATAATCGCTTCCATTGAAATCAAGTGGGCGTTATAAGAAGAATCGATGAGCTTCAGACCGTTTTTCCCTTCAAAATAAGAGTTGCGGCCAGGAGGGAGTGGCATTTTCTTAAAGTCGGTTTTAACCGGAATGTCGAGATATTCGCAAAGCTTTTTTAGTTCGGCGAGTTGAATTGCGAGGTCGGCCGGCATAGGATTATAGAAATGGAATTTATCGGAACCAATAGTAAAATCAGTGTGGTCGGCGTGCACAGAATAGCGTTTACACTCAGATTTATAACATTTAACGACGTCAGCAGAGATATTATGATGGAGTTTGACCTTTTCGCAGGCTTTTACCATCAGGGGTACGTCGCCGTCGATGTAGATTTTTTCTCTAGTGTATTGCGGGAGCATCGCAAATTCATGCGTGATAGCCTTGTCGATATTCTCAAAAGTCCCCTCTTTGACTTGATTTTCGAATTGAATTGCATGAGAACGACCGAGCGCCACCCAAAGCGTCACTTCTGGTCTTAGCCATTTTGCGAGAAATTCAGTTTCATGTGGGCGTTCGCCGTCGATTTCAACGACGTAAAACTCTTCGGTGCGTTTATAAAAAAGCGAACGGATTGCGACCGCCGGAAAAAGATAGAGCCAACGAAGCTTCGAACCGTAAATTCCTTTCAAGCCGACGATGTCAAACGCAATACCAAAAGCAGAGTTAGCGTCATGAGAATAGTGAGCTTCTTTGCCAAGTTCTTGCTCGACAAGATGGAGCATTGTGGTTTTCCCAACTGAGCCGGTGATTGCAATTACGCGCGGATGCCACTTTTTGAAAGAGTGGTTCGCAAAAAAGCGGAAATATCCCGCAGCGACGAAATAAAAACGTTTCTTCATTCGCATTACGAACGTCATACATATATTTTACCATATTCTAGGGGATTTTCTCATAAAAAAGCCTCTCCAATGCGCCAGGAGAGGCATTTTCAGGTGGATTGTTATTAGTAGTGTAAGTCGAGCCCGTCGTCGAAAGTAAAATCGCCGACGTCGTCATGCCAGATTACTTCACTGTTTTGCCATTTTTCGTAATGGTCGATACCGAGTCCGCGGAATGGGCAATTATCTTCCCAGCCAGATTGGAACTCCCTTCTAAGCTCGCTATCTGGATTAGTGATACAGTGCAGAACATCAAAGATTTGCCAATCCATCAGGAATGGGCTGGTCGAATCCATGATGAATGAACCGCAATTCGTCGTCGGAATAGCGTAAATAACTTTCCCGTCGTCGAGTTCGAGTCCGGTATAGAGACCGAAATAATAGCAGTCATTTCGGAAGATGGTGGTTTTGACTTTGTAATCAAAATTTCCGAGCGTGAAGCGAAGCTCCTGGACTGTACCAGCAGCCGTTTCGTACATATAACGTTGCACTTTTTCGGCGCCGATATGATTGAGATAAGCGTCGAAACAGAAAACGCGATCCGTGTAGTCGCCGTAAATACGACCAGGGTAAAAACCTTTTTCGACCAAACTTTCGTCGGCCGGGCGATAAGTGACATCGTTTTCGGTCTTTCCCTGGACTTTCTGTACTGCCAAGAGAATGATTGCGACTGCCATAATGACAATCGCGATGCTTTTAACGGTTTCAATGCTGATTTTCTTCATAAACTACCCCCCTTATTATGAAATTTCCACCTTAATGTGCTTTGGGCCGTGCGAAAAACCCATATACTTACATTATAGCATATTTTAACCTTAAAGTCAAGAAATGCTTATGCTTTTTCGGACTTCTTCGAACGGAGGAATTTGAGGCCATGATAGATAATGAGAAAAACAGCAAGATTTAGTGCGAGACGCAAAACACAAGAGATAGCGATGAGTTTTTTGTCCATGGTGCCGTCGCGGACATACCAAAGTTTGAAGAAAAATGGGATAGTATCGAGACAGTGGATAAGGTAAAAAAGCATAGTGTTCTTGCCGAGAGTGACAAGAGAGTTAATAGAGAATTTCAGGACGCGGCCAGCTTTTTTTAGCGCGTCTTCGAGGAGCATAGCGAGATTCGCGACGATAAAAGTACCGGCGATAGCGGTCAAAATCGAGGCTTCGTAGCCAGCATAGAAGCGGAGCCAAAATTCGAGATAACAGCCACGCATCACGCTCGAAAACCAATAAACACAGGCGAGAATCAGGAGCGGAGTAGTGTATTTTTTGATGATTTTTTCGTGTCTGCGCCAGAGAAGACCGATTTCCATAAACATCGTCGCGACAAGCCCGAGGTCGACGAAGAACGGGATGCGATGTTCGAAAACACCCATACAGATACCGATAACACCAAAAACAAAGAAAATTAAGCCGTTTTTGTCGGTTTTAACGGTAATGTTGACGATATCCATCAAGAGTTTTGCCCAGAAAAGTGCGACAAGAAACCAAACGGCGCTAGCGTTATAGAGGCCGTCCGGAGGGTAGACGTCGATAAAGAAAGATTTAAGCCAATAACCGAAATTTTGGAAAAAGTTGAGGATTTCGCCGTTATAATAAGAGTAGGCGAACGAAAAGATCGCGAGAATGACAAGCGTCGGGATGATGAGGTATTTGAAATTCTTTTTCAAGCGTTTCAATAAAGTCAGTTTGTCTTCGGCGAGATGAGTAGTAAAGCCAGAAAGAATGAAGAATAGGGGCATGTGGAATGAGAAAATCATCGCGCGGAGAGTTTGGTCAAGTTCAAGCGTGTGAGAAATCGGGACGCTCAAAATTGCGAGGGCTTTTGCGATGTCCACCCACAAAATGCGTTTTTTAACCTCCTTCATGGAGGTATTATAACAGATTGATAAGAATAATTCTATACTTGCGTGTAGCGCTCCCGGGTTCGCTCCGCTCACGTCCGAGGGCGCTAGCCCAAGTCTTACTACACGCAAGTATAGAATTATTCTTATCGACACATAAAAAATAACCTCCATGAAGGAGGTTATTTTTATTACATCTTGATTTCAGCGTCGACGCCACTTGGAAGTGAGAGATTCTGGAGTGAATCAATCGTCTTTGGAGTTGCGTTGCTGATGTCGATAAGACGTTTATGGACTTTCATCTCGAATGCTTCACCACCGGTCTTGTAAACGTGTGGGGATTTCACGACTGTGAAAGTGCTGCGTTTAGTTGGGAGAGGGACTGGGCCGCTCACGGTTGCGCCGGTGCGGATTGCAGTATCAACAATTTGTTTTGCGCTTTGATCGATTACGCGGT
Organism: Candidatus Saccharimonadota bacterium; assembly: GCA_017480035.1. Classification (GTDB taxonomy): domain Bacteria; phylum Patescibacteriota; class Saccharimonadia; order Saccharimonadales; family Saccharimonadaceae; genus Nanosyncoccus. Next base: position 327,942 of record JAFVBJ010000002.1, read on the forward strand.
GATCATAAGCTTTGAGGCGGATACGGATTTTGAGACCGCCATCTTTTTTGGCTTCTGCCATAAAATTTTGCCTTTCTTGCCTGATAACCTCGAAAGAATGGAGTTTTTCAGGCTAAATATTAATTTAATATGAAGGAATTATACCACAAAAAACCACCTCTGTAAAGAGGTGATTTTTTATCTTTATTTATTGGTAGCGTTAATCGTTTTTGTGCATTTTTCTCCGCCAAGTATATAATCACTTGGGCAGCTATATTCCTTTTTATGCAGCGGGTAACATTCATATTTATCGGCTGTCCCCATGAATCCAGTCATATGAATCATAGTCTCACCGCTTGGACATTTATGCTCTTTATTAACTTCATACCCCTCATCAAATTTTATACACATATTATTGACACTTTCATGCATTCCCGACGGGCAACCATATTTTGCATTGATAGTCTCAACACATTTCGTGCCGTTTAGTTGATATCCGTTAGGACATGAGTATGTCGGTTTTGGCGTGACTGTTGAATTTGAATTAGTGCTAGGGGCTGACTTACTATTCTTATTATCTTTATTATTGCTTTGGTTGGCACTCTTACCGGTTTTTTCGTCTTCCCTTTTCTCTTCCGGTTTATTCTCTTCGACTTCATTATCCTCCGTTTCTCCATCGGACTTTCCGTCAGTCTCCTTAGTTTTTTCCGTGTTTTCCTCTACTAGATTAGATTCTGCATCATTTTCAGTTTCTTTTGTTTCTTCTTTAGGTCGATTAATCACAAAAAGCGCTCCGAGTATCAATAAAAGTACAAAAATAATAGCTCCAACAGCGATAGCTTTATTTTTATTCTTACTTATTTTCATAGCCCATCTTTTTATCATTATACCACGCCAAACAAAAAGGCAGCCACCGAGATGGCTGCCTTTTAGAAGTTATTACTTCACTTATTTAATGATTGATGTAATAACACCTGAACCAACTGTTCTACCACCTTCACGGATAGCGAAACGGTCGTTGTTGTTCATAGCGATTGGAGCAAGGAGTTTGACCTTGAAGGTTACTGTATCGCCAGGCATGACGATTTCCTTGTCTGCTGGAAGTTCGACTTCACCAGTAACATCGGTGGTACGGAAGTAGAACTGTGGTTTGTAACCCTTTGAGAATGGAGTGTGGCGTCCGCCTTCCTCTTTCTTAAGGATGTAGACTTGGCCTTCGAATTCAGTGTGTGGGGTGATTGAGCCAGGAGCTGCAATAACTTGACCACGTTCGATTTGATCACGCTCGATACCACGGAGGAGAAGACCGGCGTTATCGCCAGCTTGACCTTGGTCGAGAGTTTTGTGGAATGCTTCGATACCAGTAACAACTGATTTTTGAGTGTCGCGGAGACCGACGATTTCAACTTCGTCGTTCAATTTAACGACACCTTGTTCAATACGACCGGTTGCAACAGTACCACGACCTTTGATTGAGAAGACATCCTCAATTGGCATAAGGAATGGTTTTGCAAGATCGTGTTCAGGGATATCAAAGTATTCATCCATAGCTTTGACGAGATCCATGATAGCTTGTTCGTTTTCTGGATCACCTTCGAGAGCCTTGGTTGCTGAGCCTTTGATGATTGGAGCGTTGTCGCCATCGAAGCCGTACTTGTTAAGAAGTTCACGGACATCCATTTCAACGAGCTCAACGAGTTCTGGATCAGCGAGGTCCATCTTGTTAAGGAAGACGATGATTTTTGGAACGTTAACTTGGTGAGCAAGAAGAACGTGTTCACGAGTTTGTGGCAAAGGACCATCGTTTGCAGCAACAACGAGGATAGCACCATCGATTTGTGCAGCACCGGTAATCATGTTTTTGATGTAATCTGCGTGGCCCGGCATATCAACGTGTGCGTAGTGGCGCTTTTCAGATTCATACTCTTGGTGTGAAGTTGCGATAGTAATACCGCGAGCTTTTTCCTCTGGAGCGTTATCAATTTGGTCGTAGGCGACTGCTTTGTTAACGTCTGAAGGGAGTTTCTTTGCGAGAACGTTTGTAATCGCAGCGGTAAGGGTAGTCTTACCGTGGTCAACGTGGCCCATAGTACCAACGTTAATGTGTGGTTTTGAACGGTCGAAATCAGCCATTCTTAGTTTTCTCCTTTATTATTATTTGTCAAGCGAGCACTAATATTAAACCAGCCCGCAAGACCTGATACGTATTATTTTACTCTATTTTTCTAGGTTTGTAAAGAGAAAAAGACGTTTTTACATAAAAAATAGCCCCTTTCGAGGCTATTTTTGTTTGTTATTCTTTTGAGGCGCGTTTTTCTATGATTTCTTGTGCTACGTTTGGTGGTACTTCTTCGTAACCAAAGAGCTCCATTGTCTAAGCAGCACGACCTTGGGTCATACCACGGAGATCACCAGTGTAACCAAAGAGGTTTGCGAGTGGACAGAAAGCTTTGATAAGCTTTGCACCGCCTTGGAGATCTTCCATTTCATCGATACGGCCACGGCGAGAGTTAATATCGCCGATGACGTCACCCATGAAGTCTTCTGGAGTGGTAATTTCAAGTTTCATGACTGGTTCAAGAAGAACTGGGTTAGCTTTCTTGATACCTTCGCGAGTTGCGAGAGCACCTGCGAGGGTGAAGGCGAGCTCGGAAGAGTCGACATCGTGATAAGAACCATCATAGAGGGTTGCTTTAACATCAACTACTGGATAGCCAGCGATAACACCACCAGCGAGAGTGTCTTCGACACCTTTTTGAACTGGTTTGCGATATTCTTGTGGGACAACACCACCTTTAATCTGGTCGATGAATTCAAAGCCTTTACCTGCTTCGTTTGGCTCAAATTTAATCCAAACGTCACCGTATTGACCACGACCACCAGATTGTTTGATGTGCTTACCTTGTGCTTCGGCAGTGCCGCGGATTGTTTCACGGTAGGCAACTTGTGGAGCACCGGTGTTAGCTTCGACACCATGTTCACGCTTCAAACGATCGATAATGATTTCAAGGTGAAGCTCGCCCATACCTGAAATAATGGTTTGGCCAGTTTCTTCATCGGTGTGAACACGGAAGGTTGGGTCTTCTTCAGCCATCTTTGAGAGACCGATACCCATTTTTTCCTGGTCTGCTTTAGTCTTTGGTTCAACTGCGATAGAGACAGGTGGTTCTGGGAATTCGATTGACTCGAGGTGAATTGGATGTGCTGGATCACAAAGAGTTGTACCAGTTACAGTATCCTTAAGACCGACAACTGCCGCGATGTCACCAGCAGTAACTTCGTCGATATCATCACGCTTATCAGCGAACATACGGACGATACGACCAACACGTTCCTTGTTTCCGGTTGTTGCATTAAGAACGTATGAACCAGATTTAAGGACACCAGCATAAACACGGATGAAGATAAGCTTACCAACGAATGGGTCGGTTGCAATCTTGAAGGCGAGAGCGGTGAGTGGTTCAGAGTCGGCAGCTTTACGGACGATTTGGTCGCCAGTCTTTGGATCGGTACCAACAGTTTGACCTTGGTCACGGTCAAGTGGAGATGGGAGATAGTCGGTCATGAGGTCGAGAACTTTCTCAACAATCACACCACGACCATCACCACCGGTGACGAGGAAGAAATCGCCATCGAGGACGCGTTTTCTAAGAGCAGCTTTAAGTTCGATTTCAGTGATAGCTTCTTCGCCTTGGCTGAAATATTTCTCCATGAGAGCTTCATCAGCTTGGACAGCTTCTTCAACAAGCATTGAACGATAGTTCTTAGCTTTTTCGAGCATATCTGCAGGGATTTCGCCAACAGTAAGTTCGTGGTCAGCATAGTCTTTGTAAGTGTAAGCTTTCATGTCGATGAGGTCGACAACACCACAGATGTCTTTTTCAAATCCGATTGGGAGATGAATTGCAAAAGCATTCTTCGAAAGACGCTTGTGAATCGATTCGAGGGATTTATAGAAATCACCACCGATTTGGTTGATTTTGTTAACAAAACAAATGCGCGGAACACCATATTTGGTAGCTTGGCGCCAGACTGTTTCAGATTGTGCTTCAACACCCATCTTACCATCGAAGACGACAACTGCGCCGTCGAGGACACGGAGCGAACGCTCGACTTCAGCGGTGAAATCGATGTGGCCCGGGGTATCGATAATGTTAATTTGATGACCTTTCCAGTAAGCGGTAACAGCAGCGGAAGTAATCGTGATACCACGTTCCTTCTCCTGTTCCATCCAGTCGGTCGTTGCACCACCGGTATCGCCCTTAACAAGGTCGATTTTGTGTTTCAAACCGGTGCGGTAAAGAATCGCCTCAGAGGTCGTCGTTTTGCCGGCGTCGATGTGAGCGATAATACCGATATTGCGGAACTTTGCAAGATCCTTAACTTCAGACATATTTATCCTTTATTATTTAATATTATTTGTCTTATCATGAGCTTCGCGACTGCCCACGATTCCCTTTCGTGTATTTATTGCTCCACACAAAAAGATTAAGACCTTAGGGAAATTTTAGCATATTTTGGGCTGTCGTTCAAGAGTTTTTGAATTAAAAAATCCCCCAGTAAACACTGGGGGGTGCGCAGGAAGATTAGTTATTAGACATCTAGAACATGGTGGATTCGTTCTTTGGGGTCATTTCTCTCGTAAGAGTTGGTTGAACAAGGAACGATACGGCAAGTCGTGCCTCTGTCGTCTCTGTCCCATGTCTCTAAATAGACAATTTCAACTTCTCCACGGCCTTTGCTGGGTTTTTGGTCGAGAATACGAGCCAAATCTTTCGTTGTACGGCCGGAATCTACGATTCTTTTGAATTCCGCATCGGAAACCACGTAGTAAATTCCGAGTTCATATTCTGGGAGCAAAGTTCCTCCCATCGGCATCAGCTCGACGAAATTTCCTTCACTATTATAACAGCGAATCATTTCACTAGTACGATTGTATACCAAGCGGGTTTCAAAACCCTTTGAGTTCTGTTTTTGTTGCATAGAGCCCCTCCCTTCTAAGCGATAGTAAAACCTGCGCGAAAAGTACAAAGCTCGCCACCACGCGAGCCTTATACTTCTATTATATCACACTTAAGCTTAAAAGTCAATCTATTTTAACTTCTGACGGAGAATTTGCTGTGCAGAAGACGGGTTAGCTTTGCCTTTTGAGACTTTCATGACTTGTCCGACGAGGAAACCGATGACTTTTTCTTGACCAGCTTTAAAATCCTCTTGGGCTTGCTTCGTCGCAGGGTCTGCAAGGACTTCGTCGACAATTTTTTCGAGCTCACCAAGGTCATTTTCTTGGATGACTCCGAGTTCTTTGGCAATAGTTTTTGTATCACGTTTACTCATCTCTGGGTCAAAGAATTTCAAGAAGACTTCCTTGGCGCCAGTCGAGGAAAGTTCGCCTTTTTCGGTCATTTCGGCGAGGTCGTCGAGTTGTTTAGCGGTCGGAAGATCATTGAGATATTCAGCGGATTTTTCTTCGGCGAGAAGAACGGAAGCAAACCAGTTTGAAACGCGTTTCGCATCTTCTATTTCGGCGAGTTTTTTCATTAGTGGTGGGTAGTCGAGCAAGACTTCGAGCGTGTCGTCAGCGATTTTGCCAGTGAATTTCTCTTTGTAATCTTTTGGCATAAGTGGGAGTTTTTTCGATTCTTCATCAATAAATTCTTGGTTCAAGTTGATTGGCGGAAGGTCAGGCTCTGGCATGTAGCGATAATCTTTTGCTTCTTCCTTCGAGCGCTGACCGGTTGTCTCGCCGGTTGCATCGTTCCAACCACGAGTTTCTTGGATGACTCTTTCACCTTTGTCGAGCAATTTGCTTTGGCGTTTGATTTCATATTCGACAGCACGTTCGACTGATTTGAAACTGTTTAGGTTTTTTACTTCGGCACGAGTACCGAGTTCTTTGGCGCCTTCCTCAGCGAGTGAAACGTTCACATCAAAACGCATATTGCCATTATAGAGGTCACCATTCGTCACTTCAGCATAGCACATCGCGCGCCAGAGAGCTTTACAATAATCATGGGCGTCTTTTGCGGAATGGATGTCTGGCATACTAACAATTTCGATGAGTGGTGTGTCAACGCGATTTAAATCGACGAGTGAATAAGTCGAAAAATGCGTGAGTTTTCCGGCGTCACCCTCGAGATGAGCGTGTTCGATACGGATTTTCTTGCCATCTGGAAGCTCGATGTAACCAGCGCCGATGATTGGATGATAGAATTGGGTAATTTGATAGCCCTTCGGGGAATCTGGGTAGAAATAGTGCTTGCGGTCGAAACGCGAAGAAGCGTTGATTTCACAATTCATAGCGCGACCGGCGCGGATGGCAAATTTAATAGCTTCACCGTTCAAGCGCGGAAGCATACCTGGGAGAGCGTAGTCGACTGGCGAGACACAAGAATTTGGCTCTTTGCCGCGCGCATCATTGTCGACTTCGGAAAAAAGCTTGGTCTTTGTACTGAGTTGGACATGGCATTCAATGCCGATAGTTGGATAGTATTTCATTAGATTGCTCCTAAATCTTTTAATGCTTGGCGATAAGCTTTTAAGGCGTGGGCGGCCTTGTTATAGTCGATTTTGAAATTGCGTTCGTGGGCGATAGCGTTTCGCATCTTGTGAGCGTACCAGACGGAGTTATTTGAACTGAATTTATTGCTGGCGGCTTTCATGCGTTCTCCCATAGTTTTTCCAGGCATACCCATTTCCATTAAGGCTTTGTCGAGGAGTTTGTCGGCTTCGATGACGCTAGCATTAAAACTCAGTTCGTTATCTTTTGTTAGGCTATTTTCAATTGCGAGAAAATCGGCTTGATATTCTTCCCTGTCAAATTCATAGACTTTATTGCCGGTGACAGAGATTGCGATAAAAACCAAAATGCCGATAAAGATAATCGCAAAAATCAAAAGTACGACGGATGGCATTATTTATCCTCCTCGAGAATTTTAGCAAATTTCAAGAGGTTTTTATCGCTTCTTCGCGGGCCAACAATTTGGAGGCCAAGCGGGAGACCAGTTTCGGTCGTGCCGGCTGGGACTGCAAGACTTGGTACGCCAGCGAGGTTGATTGGGACACTCATAACATCTTCGAGATACATCGAAACTGGGTCGTTCACTTTTTCGCCGAGCCTAAAAGCAGGGTTCGGCGAGACTGGAGTCAAGATATAATCGACTTTCTCGAAAGCGTTTTTATATTCTTCGATAATTTTAGTGCGAGCTTTTTGAGCTTTTAAGTAATATGCATCGTAGAAACCGCTCGAAAGAACGAAATTGCCAATCATAATGCGGCGTTTATTTTCGCTCATAAAACCTTCGTTTCTGGACTTGCTAAAAATTTCACCGAGGTCTTTAGCATTGTCACTGCGATAGCCATAGCGGATGCCGTCGTGACGTGAGAGGTTTGAGCTGACTTCAGCTGGGACGATAATGTAATAAACCGCAAGAGCGTATTTTAAGGTTGGCATCGAGAGTTCAACGATTTCGTAGCCTTTCTGTTTCAGAAATTCAACTTTTTTCGCAAGAGCGTTACGGATATTCTCGTCAACTTTGTCGTTATCGAAATCTTTAATAATGCCAATTTTCTTAACTTCTTTTTCTTCGGTTTCATTATAATAATCAGGCAAAGTTGTCATATCGTTCGAATCTTGGCCAGCGCAAATTTCCATGAGAAGATTCATATCTTCAGTATTTTTTGTAAAGAAACCAATACAGTCGGTCGAGCTCGCCATAGCAACAACACCATAGCGCGAGATAGTGCCGTAAGTCGGCTTGAAACCATAAACACCGTTGAATGAGGCTGGTTGGCGAATCGAACCACCAGTATCGGTGCCAGTTGCAAACGGAACAATGTCGAGCGCGACCGCGACGGCAGAACCGCCGCTTGAACCACCAGCAACACGTTCGTCGTCTTTGGCGTTTTTGGTTGGGCCAAAATAAGAGTTTTCGGTCGAAGAACCATGCGCAAAAGAATCCATGTTGGTACGACCAATCATGATAGCACCTTCCTCTTCAAGTTTTTTCACAGTCGTGGAATCGATTGGAGAATGAAATGGTTCGAGAATGAGCGAGCTGGCAGTAGTATTCCCTTCTTTTGAGAGGAAATTGTCTTTCAAAGCGTACGGAACGCCAGCAAGACGACCGACTTTTTCGCCTTTTGCAATTTTTTTATCAATTTCTTCAGCCTTTTTTAGAGCGTTTTCCTCATTTAGAGAGACAAAAATATGTTTATCTTCATATTTTTTCGCTTTTTCGAGCGCCTCTTTAACGAGCGAGACGGCGGATGTGTTCTTATCTGCAATTTTCATATCTTATAGCACCTTCGGAACTTTAATTTGATTTTCCTCTGACTCTTTTGTCAGAGCAAGGAGGTCTTCGCGAGTCGCTTCCTGCTCTTTAATTTCATCGTCGCGCCAGATATTTTCCATCTCAAAAACTTGGTAGGTCGGCTCGACACCGTCGGTATCAAGCTCATTTAGTTCTGAGATATAGCTAATAATGTTTTCAAGATCATTGCCGAGACTGTCGATTTCTTTGTCGCTCATCGAAAAATTCGACAAATCTGCCAAATGCAAAATATCCTCGCGTTTTATTTTCATGAAAAAATTCTCCTTAAAAATATTATAACATATTTAAAGAGAAGTTTTTATTTTTCGCTTTTGATTTTTTCGATTAAGTCGCGATAATCGGCAGCTTTTTCAAATTCAAGATTTGCAGCCGCGAGTTTCATCTGGCTTTCGAGCTCTTTAACGAGTTTCGGGACCTCTTCTTTCGGAACTTTTTTGAGGTCTAGCTTATTTTCTTTCTCTTTTTCTGGGATGATTGCACGAAGACCTTGGGAAATCTCCTTTTCGACTGATTTCGGAGTGATGTTGTGTTTTTTATTATAATCTTGCTGAATTTCGCGACGACGATTAGTCTCGGAGATTGCTTTTTCCATCGATTCAGTGATATGATCAGCATACATGATAACATGACCTTCAACGTGACGAGCAGCACGGCCAATCGTCTGAATTAGAGCAGATTCGGAACGGAGAAAGCCTTCTTTATCGGCGTCGAGAATCGCGACAAGACTAACTTCCGGAAGGTCAAGACCTTCACGCAGAAGATTTATCCCGACGAGCACATCATAGACGCCTTGACGCAGGTCACGAAGAATGTCGCCACGCTCGAGCGTATCGATGTCGGAATGAATATAAGCAGTTTTTACGCCACGGTCTTTCAGGTGTTCCGACAAATCTTCCGCCATGCGTTTTGTTAAAGTTGTGACGAGTGTACGTTGGCCTTTTGCGATACGCCTATCGATTTCTTCCATCAAATCGTCGATTTGACCTTCGGTTTTTCGAACTTCAATTTCCGGATCAAGAAGGCCGGTCGGGCGAATCACTTGTTCGGCTGGTTTCGGAGAATGTTTCAACTCATAGTCGCCAGGAGTTGCCGAGACGTAAACCGCCTGCTTAATATGGTCTTGGAACTCATAGAAAGTGAGCGGACGGTTGTCGAGCGCGCTAGGTAAACGGAAACCATATTCAACAAGAGTTTCTTTTCTTGCATGATCGCCATTATACATGCCGCGAACTTGCGGGAGTGTCATGTGCGACTCATCGACCATAAGCAAAAAATCTTTTGGGAAGAAGTCAAGCAGCGTTGCTGGCGGCTCGCCGGCTTTACGACCATCAAGGTGACGGGAATAATTTTCTATTCCTTTGACAAAACCTGTCTCGGCAAGCATTTCGAGGTCATATTTCGTACGTTGAGAAAGACGCTGTGCTTCGAGGAATTTATTGTGTTCTTCAAAAAATTTCAAGCGTTCATCAAATTCAACTTTGATTGTTTCGAGGGCTTTTTCGAGTTCATCTTTCGGGGTAGCGTAGTGAGTATTCGGGAAAATGTGGATTTGATCCGGTTTCTCGAGCACTTCGGAGGTTAGTGGGTCAATAATTTTGACTTGCTCGAGATTATCGAAGCCAAATTCAAAACGATATCCGACTTCGCCGCTTGCCGGGAACAAATCAATCGTGTCACCCATGACACGGAAATTTCCACGCTCGAAAGCAAGATCGTTTCGATGATATTGCATCGCAACAAGATAAATCATGAAGTTCGTCTGGCTAAGCGAATCACTCGTTTGAGTTTTGATGTTTGCGATAGCTTGTTTTTGCTCGAGACCAGCAATTGTTGAAGAAGCTAAGGTTGAATATTTTGTCTCCATCAAGCGCCAATTCCCGTTTTCACGGATGAGCGGAAGCGACATTTCGGTATAGTGATCTGGCGAACCAATGCCGTAGATACATGAAACTGATGCGACAATAATCGTATCAGGACGGGTTAGAAGCGAGACAGTTGCGGCGTGGCGCAGACGGTCAATTTCTTCGTTAATCGCGGAATCTTTTTCGATATAAGTGTCGGTCGAAGCGATATAAGCTTCCGGTTGATAATAATCAAAATATGATACAAAATAATGGACTTCGTTTTTCGGAAAGAATTCACGGAACTCAGAATAAAGTTGTGCAGCAAGAGTTTTGTTGTGTGCCAAAATCAGAGTCGGTTTTTGGGTTTTTTCGATGATATTTGCCATCGTAAAAGTCTTGCCAGAGCCAGTTACGCCGAGCAGAGTCTGTTCGCGCTCGCCTTTTTTCAGGCCATCAACAAGCTGTTTAATGGCCTGTGGCTGGTCACCAGTTGGTTCGTATTTACTGACTAATTCAAATTTTGGCATTTCCACCCCTTTATAAATTAAGCTGCGGTATAGCCACCATCAACTGGAAGAATCACACCAGTGACATAGCGCGCTTCTTCAGACGCAAGAAAGACAGCGGCAGCGTCGAGTTCACCTTCTTTGCCGTAGCGTTTCATCGGGACGTGGGCGTCGGCAAATTTCTTAAAGAAATCGGAATCGAGCGATTCAGTGGTAAGTTCGGTATAGAAAAATCCTGGGCAAATTGCGTTCACGGTGATTCCGGAACCAGCGAGTTCACAAGCGGCAGCGCGAGTGAAGTTTACAACAGCACCTTTCGATGCGTGGTAAGCAATCGTTGGAATCTCAGCATTTCCAACCATGCCATAAATTGAGGCGATATTAATGATACGACCATAACCTTTTTTCTTCATGATATTGCCGAAAGCACGAGTCATTTTAAAGACAGAAGTTTCGTCGGTCGCGATAGTGAAGTCCCATTCTTCGTCAGTCATATTAAGGGTATCGTTATTTTTTGCGGAACCGGCGCAGTTCAAGAGAATGTCGACTTTACCAAATTCTTTTTCGACCTTAGCTGCGGCGGAGTTGATATTTTCAGTGTCAGTCACATCGCATTTAATCGCGATGACCTTGATTTTATATTCTTTTTCAAGCTCTTTTTTGAATTCTTCGAGACGTTCAATACGACGAGCAAGGATTGCAAGATTAGCACCTTGTTTTGCAAAAGCACGAGCCATCTGTTGACCAAGGCCACTTGACGCGCCACTGACAACTGCTACTCTATCTGTTAAATCAAACATTAAAAATCTCCTATTATTTACTATATATTATATACTAAAATTCGCCGATTTTGCGGCGAATTTAGGCTTTTTCTGGCGGGACAGCGGAGATTTGGATGCCAGGAGACGCTGGCGTGGCTGGCGCAGGTTGCGGAGTCGGAGTTGGTGATGGAGTCTGTGCTGGCTGCGGAGTTTGTTGCTCTACCGGTTTTGGAGCTACTGGAGTAGGTTGTGGGGCTACCGGCTGTGGCGCTGGGGCGACAGGTCCTGGAGCTGCTGGAGCAGGTTGCAGAGCTACTGGGGCTGGCTTCGGTATAGGAGCAGGTGTTGCGGCTGGAGCTGGCTTTGCGGCGGCTGGAGCGGATTGGAATTTTCCGTTGACAGTTTTGAAATCGATGTTAAGGCTAGCAGATTCTGGACCGAGGTCTGCTTTGCTTTCATCAAAAATGTCGTAATTAAAATCTTCTGGTCGTTGTTTGGCTTTCTTTTTCGCTTCCTCTTCTTCAGCTTTCTTACGGGCTTCTTCGGCGGCAGCTTTTTCTTGTTCTTCGCGAATAAGACGAGTTTGTTCGGCGGCAGCAGAAGCAGCACGTGAAATCATCGATTCTTTAGCGGAAAGCGAAGTGACTGCAGCGCCATTTACGGCATTAGCCGGAGTTAACGCGTCACCAGTCAAATCTTCTGGCATAACAGTACGAAATTCGTCTTTAAATGCAACGTTTTTGCCCTTAACATACTGAAATTCATATTTTTCGTCAAAACCGAGCATGTTGAAAATGACATACGGGAAGAAAATCGCAAGCAACTGATAATCGATTTTTTGGGCAAAGGCTTTTGGAACAAAAAAGCTAAAAATTGCGAACGGGATTATACCAACGACTGGGACATAACATACTACTGCAAGCCATGGGTTAAGGCTAATTGACTTAAACAACATCATCAAACCATAGACCGGAATAATAGCTTTCCAAGCTTTTTTCTTGCCGAAAATTTTCATGCCAAGCGCATAGAGACCGACGATTGTGGCGATGACAATTAAGGCAATAAAAACGATTAGTATTATATTCCCACCGAGAACTTTCTCTAATGTTGGACGGGAAGTATCATACTCGTCTGACGTAAAAAACTTGATGATGAGATCGAAGTCCATACTTATAACAAGTATAGCACAAGCGGTTTATTTTTTCTACTAATTTTCTTTGATGAGATTGATGTTTACGCCGAGTAAGAAAACGACGACGCCGACCATGATCGCAGAGAAGATGACTTCTGACGGACCGGTGCTAGGGATGTCTTCTTGGACCACTGGAGTTTCTTGAACTGGGGCTGGGGTAGCAGTCATATCCTGGGCAGAATATTGGTCTGCGGGGGAAGTCGCGCCAGCGCCAGTTGGGTTAGTGGTTTCTTCTTTGGCTTGTTCGTTCGAGACAGCAACTTCAGCGCCAGATTTTTCGTCGTTTTTCTTGGTTGAGCCGATGGCGGCAGAAATTGCCCAAATGCCGACGATGAGAATGACGACAAAAGCAATTGTCGAGACGACAATAATTTTTACTCTGTGAGCTTTTGCTACATCTTGTCCATTAGTATTCATAAATAACTCCGTTTACCGGCCGTTACCACCATAAGACCAAAAATATTGCTTATATTATACCTTTTTTAGCTTATTTTGTAAAGATAGAGATGCCAGCACCGGCAAAAGATTTATCAGTTCTTCGGAATAATTTTAACTCTTTTAGGTCAATGTTGAGGTTCTTGGGGTGAGAAATAATGATTTTTTTGGCATTTTTTAAGCTATTCTCATAGATTTTCGAAAAATTATCAAGAAAAATTTCATACTTATCGTATGGTGGGTCGATAAAAACAATTTCAGAAGAATTTTCATCAGAAAAATCTTCGACCTTCATGGCGAAAACTGAAAAGTTTTCTATACCGAGCTTCTCAAGGTTTTCTTTCAGAATAGCGAGAGTTTTGGGATTTTTTTCGACAAAGGTGCCAAATTTAGCGCCGCGAGAAAGAGCTTCAAGACCAAGTGCGCCAGTTCCAGCATATAAATCAAGCACGGTCGCGCCGACGATTTCTGGACCAATAGAATTTAAGATGGCAAGCCTCTCGCGCGAACCCATCGGATGAGTTTTCTCTAAATTAGGCGATTTTATTCCACGTCCACGAAATTCACCGCCAGTGATGCGAGTGTTTGCAGTGTTCATTTTTTACCTTTATTTTTCGGAAGTGAAGCGAGCCAGCAAAGCGAAATTGCTTTGATGATTTCCGGAAGAAGAATATCGCGCGTTTCAAATGCAAGGTCGGCAGTCCAACCATTGTGACGAAATTTACTATACATATTGAGTTTTGCGATTTTATTTAGCGAAGAATAAAAAGCTTCGTGGATTTCTGGATTTTCCAGCTCGTCGGCTGTGATTTTCGGCATAACTCGCCTCTCCGGCAAAGCGGCCAGCGTGATAGCTGCACCATATTCAAAGGCAATATGTTTACTCATGTAGCCATTTGAACCCCAATAGAGCCAGTTATTGCGGAGCGTCTCGGCAGTCGAGCGACCGTGCATAATGCCTTTAATTGGAATGCCAAAAACTTTAATGAATTCTTTTTCAGTCATGAGTTCTTTTTGCGTTTCTTCGAGCGGAAAATGATGCGCCGGAGTCAAACCGTCAGTCACGGCATGAGCCATCCATGCAGCCTCAAATGCGGCGCGAATTTCATCGCCTTTTTCGAGTGCCTTTCTCAAATTATATTGATGGTCCTCAATCATTTTTATCAACTTACCGTCATCATCATCTGGAAGAATAAAATGCATCGGTTCGTCTTTACCGGGACTTTTACGTTTCAGACCGTCTGGCCCACCCATACCTTCAAAAAGTAGAATTTTCTCAATTGACGGAAATTTCACGCCTTTTGGAAGATTTTTTACAACGATTTTATGGGCGATTTTATCGAGTTTTTGGTGCGTGCCAATAATACGCCCGGATCTTTTTGAATCTTTTTTGATTGCGATAGTTGAATACATTTTAGTTTAAGGTCGTTAGCTGTTGATATCTTTTAATTCCAGAATTAAGCTCTTTATATTCTAACATAATTTCCGGGTTTTTAGCAAATGCGGCCGCGAACTGCGTGGCGGCTTTTTGAGCACGCTCGATAGTTTTCGTATCGGTCAAACTTGCGATTTTTAGATTCATTACGCCATGTTGAAGTTGACCGTAGATTTCGCCTGGACCACGCAATTTCAAGTCGACCTCCGCAAGATGAAAACCATCGGTCGATTTTTCAAGCTCCTTTAGGCGCCTACTCGGCTCCTTGTCGTCGTTCACAATCAAAAAACAACTTGAAGGTTTTTTACCACGACCAACCCGTCCGCGAAGCTGATGAAGTTGAGCGAGACCAAAACTCTCTGCGTCTTTAATGACGATTTGGGTGGCGTTTGGGACGTCGACGCCGACTTCGACAACAGTTGTCGAGACGAGAATGTCAATTTCACCATCTTTAAAACGTTGCATAATTTCATCTTTTTCGTCCGGTTTCATTTTGCCGTGAAGATATTCAATTTTACGTTTTTTGAAAATTAATTTCAGTTTATCAGCTTCTTTCTTTACGTTTGAAGCTTCAGTCTTCCCTTCTTCAATAAGTTTACAAATCCAATAAATTTGCTCTTTTTTATTCATTTTTTCGACAAGAATTGGATATAAATCCTCATTCATCGATAATTCATTCATGATTTTTGTTTCGATTGGCGTGCGTCCTTTCGGAAGTTCAGAAATAGTCGAGACTGAAAGGTCGCCAAAAATTGTCAGCTGCAAAGAACGCGGAATTGGAGTTGCAGTCATCGCGAGAAAATGCGGCGCAAGATTTCCAGTTTTCATTAAAAGTTTTTGGCGTTGCATCACGCCAAAACGATGCTGTTCGTCGATGATGGCGAGACGAAGATTTTTGAATTTAGTGTCGTCAGTGATAATAGCGTGCGTGCCAACGACGACATGAACTTTTCCGTCGACGATGCGTTTTTTCAACTCGTCTTTGTTTTTTGTGGCACCGATCAAAAGTTCGACTTTCACACCAAAAGGTTTCAAAAGTTTTTCAAGAGTTTTGGCGTGTTGGGTAGCGAGAATGGCGGTTGGGGCGAGCAGAGCAGATTGTGCGCCAGCTTTGTATGCTTGGTAGATAGCGATAGCGGCGACTACAGTTTTACCGGAGCCGACGTCGCCCTGAAGAAGTCGATTCATTGGCGATTCTTTCTCGAGGTCTTTTAGAATGTCCCACGCAGCAAGACGTTGAGCGTTCGTGAGTTTGAACGGAAGACTGCTGACGAATTGTTTCGTGTTTTCAGCAACAAATTTCAGAGGCTCGGCTTTTAATTTCGCGTTTTCATTTTTATTAAGTTTCGCGGCAAGAATAAGCTCGAAAAGTTCTTCGTACGAAAGATAAGTTTTGGCTTTTTCAACTTCGGCGTAGTTTTCGGGAAAATGAATGTTAAATAGCGCCTCAGCCCGAGCGCCAGGCTCCACATCCGGAAGCATGTCTGGTGCCGCAGCAATTTCTTCTCGGAGATTCTCGAAAAAGCGTTTAAACCAGATAGATTTATAGCTGCCTTTGGCGGGATAAATCGGCTGGAAACCGTTTTTATTTTCTTCAATTTCATCAGCGATAACGGTAGTTGGATTAGTTAATTGATAGCGATTAAATTTAAAATCGAAATTGCCAGTGAAAAAATATTCTTTTTTCTCATCAAAACCTTTTGCGCGGTAAGGTTGGTTATACCAAACGACTTTCACGGAGCCGGTTTCATCATAAATCTCGCCGCTTGTGATATTAAAATTACGACGACGAGTGTATTGAACTTTTAAGTTTCGGATTTTTCCTCTTATCATCACTTTTCCGGGTTCGAGATCGGAAATTTTAATAGTTTTTTGATAGTCTTCATAATCGCGCGGAAAATAATAGACGAGGTCTTTTATCTTCTCGAAGCCGTATTTATTGAGCGCGGCCGCAGTTTTTGGACCAACGCCTTTTATCTCCTCCACTGGACTAAAGAAATTCATAAATCTATTATACATTAAAAAGACCTCTTTCGAGGTCTTTTCGCGCTGATGCGCGCCCACCCGCGGGCACATTGTTTTGTTTTAATCCGCTGTTTGTTTTTGAAATCTCCACACTCCACTAACTTTCAGTGGAACCCGTGTGAAGCGTATCAGCTTATGTTTATTTTAATATAAAACCTTGATGCTTGTCAAGAATTTTTATGAAGATTTTTCACGGTTTTTTCATGTTCTTCACGCCATTTATCCACCGCTCCGTGATTTCCAGAGAGAAGAATATCCGGGACTTTCATGCCGCGAAAATCGTATGGCTTGGTATATTGCGGAAATTCGATATTATCACCGTCTGAAAAACTTTCGATTTCGGCGGATCTTTCACCACCTAAAACGCCTGGAATAAGGCGGACAACGGAGTCGATCAGGATAAGACTCGGGAGCTCGCCGCCAGTCAAAACATATTTTCCTAAGCAAAATTTTTCGTCGACAATCGAAAGAATGCGTTCGTCATAGCCTTCGTAGTGTGGGCAAAGAATAATGATATGTAGCGGTTTTTCGGTCGAAGCGATTGCTTTATCGGCGATAGCCTGCGCATCCTTTTGTTCCCAAATTTTTCCAGCTGGAGTCGGAAGATAAACGAGCGCGTCCGGGTCGTCTTTCTTGACTGATTCAATCGCATTAAAAACCGGTTCGCACATCAGGAGCATGCCGTCACCGCCGCCGTAAATTGTGTCATCAACTTTTTTGTGCGGGCCAAGACCAAAATCTCTGAGGTTCACAAAATCAAACTCAGCAATACCATTTTCTTTCGCCTTCCACATCATCGAAGCGTTAAGATATGGCTCAAGAGTTTCCTGGAATAACGTAATAATCGTGAATTTGATTTTTGCCATAGTCAAATTATACCATACTTGCAAGATAATGTAAAATATTGTATAATATAAGTACTAGCATTGCACACGAAGGGAGGGTTAGCAATGAGAACCTTTGAAGAATTTAAAAATGACGAAGAATTTTGGGATGCAATTTTTTATAGTACGCGAGGCGCGAGACGCTACGACAAAGTCGGAACCGAAGAAACTACATGTAATTATTCAATTTGCGCTGAATGCGGAGGAAGATGCTGTAAACGCTGCGGCTGTCATTTGTCGCCGGATGATTTTAAGGATTTATCCTTTGATGAGATGCTCAAAGAATTCAAAAAAGGATATTTGACAATCGAAGTAATTGACGGCGACCCGTTCTTCCACCATGGTTTTCCGAGAATTGTGCGAATGCGCAATGTTGATAGTCCGGTTGTCGAGGAACGTCTCTACGCAAGACCACAAAGTCCATGCGTGATGCTCGGCGAGAATGGCTGCAAGCTGGAATATCATAACCGTCCGGCCGGAGGAAGATTGTTGGTTCCGAACAAGAGGAATAATAAATTGCATTGTAAAAGCCGCTATAATATCGAAGAATGTATGCATGAATGGCTTTATCATCAGAAACTCCTTGCGAAACTCGCAGATTGCCTTCGATTCGAAGAAATCCCAACACCAAACTAACTTTTCGTTAAAAAGAGTCTCTTTCGAGGCTCTTTTTCATGTTTTTAATCATCCCAACCTTCGACAAGCGTGAAGCGATGACCGGCAATTTCGATAATAGACTCGGCTTCGGCGCCACGTGAAGTCAGTTCGGCGCGGATGCCGTATTTTTTCATGATGTCGCGGAGGCGATTTAATGATTCATAGTTATCGTAGTCGGTTCTGCGAGCGAATTTTTCGATTTTTTCACCAGTCACGCGGAAGAATTTTGTGCCGTCATCAAACGGCTCGAGAGTTTCAACTTCCCAAGTATTTTTAACGTTCTTTGGATTTAGTTTAATTACAGGCAGAGCTTCAGTCGATTCAACGGGAGAATTTTCAAATGATTCTGGACTGTCTAGCGAAATATGTGCGATTCCCTCTTCATCAAAGTTCTCGGGCATTTTTTTCTCGGCCGGTTTTTTCGCAAGCTTTTTCGCTTTTTCAATCTCGTTTTTAAGAGCGAAGAGAAGTTCATCGAGACCTTGGTGAGCTGAACTTGAGATGGTATAGATTTTTGCGTCCGAATTTTTCGCGAGGATTGAAGACATCTGCATCTTCACGATTTCATCGTCAAGACCTTCGCACTTTGTCAGAGCGACAATTTCTGGGCGGTCTTTTAGGTCGGAATATTTATCAAGTTCGTTTCGAATTATTTCATAAGCTTCGCCAGCATCGTCACTATAAACGTCGACGAGATGAAGAAGGACGGCGGTGCGATCGACGTGACGAAGAAAAGCGTGTCCGAGACCTTTTCCTTCCGAAGCACCTTCGATTAAGCCCGGAATATCAGCAATCAAAATATCGCGACGATCGACTATTGCAACGCCGAGATTTGGCGTAATAGTTGTGAATGGATAATCGGCAATTTCTGGTTTTGCGTTTGTGACAACAGAGAGAAAAGTCGATTTTCCGGCATTTGGCAAACCGACAAGGCCAACGTCAGCGAGAAGTTTCAGCTCAAGTTCAGCTTCAAAAGCTTCGCCCGGTTCTCCAACTTCATGAATGATTGGAGTCTGACGAGTACTGGACTTAAAGTGGGCATTACCAAAGCCGCCGTCGCCGCCTTTCGCGATAATAGCTTCTTCTTGGTCGCGAGTAAGGTCGGCGATGATTTCGCCATCTTTTTTGACGACTGTGCCAATCGGAACTTCGATAATCAAATCTTTTCCAGCACGTCCGGCACTACGTTGTCCGGAACCGTTTTTGCCATCTTCAGCTTTCCATTCCGGGTTGAAACGGAAATCAAGAAGAGTATTTGTATCTTTGTCGGCCTTAAAGATGATTGAACCACCTTTACCACCATCACCGCCGTCTGGACCGCCTTTTGGAATATAAATTTCATGGCGAAAGGAGACGGCGCCATCGCCGCCTTTACCGGCCTCTAATTTCACTTTTGCGGTGTCAACAAACATAATAATATCCTATCTTTTTATTATATCACAAAATGCTTATTTTTTCAAGGTTTATCTCTGTTATTTTCTGTGGATGTAGGTATATTGGCTAGCACTAACTGTGCCACAACCAACTCTACCCCAACCAGCGAGCCCGTTCATATCACAAATATTGATTGTGCCGTTACCATTGACGGAGGTGACATAGCCAACGTGGCCGAAAGTGCCAGCGCCAGTGACGAAGATATCGCCAGCGCGCGGTTTACCGTCGACCGGGAAACCAGCACGACGAGCGGCATTTGCCCAGTTTCTAGCGTTACCCATGTTTGACGGGAGGTCTGGGCGTTTGCTCCAAGCATACCAAGTACACCAACCGTAAGCATAGCGGTTACCGGCAGAATATTGCGCGGAGTAGGAATAAGTGCCAGTGCCACGACGGGTAGCGACCGGAGCAACATAGTCCGGACGTTCGTTTTCCGGGAGACTACCATCAGGGATGAGAATTTTTGTGCCGGTCGAAAGATTTGAAGAGAGTTCAAGGCTGTTTGCAGCGATAATTTCTTCGACAGAAGATTGGTATTTCGTGGCGATAGAGTTGACAGTCTCACCGTTTTTAACAGTATAGACGAAACCGGCGCGGCTCGGAACGTAGATTTTTTCGCCAGCGGAGACTTGTTTTGAAGCTTTGAAATTATTAGACCAACGAATCATAGTTTCAGTTACGCCAGAGTATTTTGCGGCAATCGAAGCGATAGTTTCGCCTTCCTGAACAGTGTAGACAACAACGCCAACAGCAAGATGAGATGTGTCAACTACGCTCGGTTTGTCGATTTTGTCTGGGCTACCATTTGCAACCAGCGAGACAGCAGAAGTGACAGAATCATAGTTGATTGCGAGCACGGAAGCGGTCGGAGTATTCATCGCTGAAGCGACTTCGGAAATCACATAGAGTTCGGCAGTCTGGTCGGCAGAAGCAGAAAAGTTGTTTTGGGCGAGAGCACGCATATCGATACTAGTGCCGCGCTCTTCAAATTTATCTTTAGAGCCAAAAAAGGCAAGGGCGATAACACCTGCCCCGAGAACAATGTATGGCAAAGCACGACGAAAAGTTTTTAGCTTCGTCGACTTGGTTTTTTCAGATGTATTAGTATTCTTTGTCATATTCCACCGAGGCTCCAGTTGTCTTAATTATAAGGCAACGCCACAGAGAGTCTGGCAGTGATCACGGATGTTCTGATTATGGCCTTCCTCGGTACTACTATAATACATCTTTCCGTCGTCACCTGTCAAGAAGAAGTACATCGAGCGTTTCGACTCGTCCCCTGTTGCAACAGCCTCGAGAGCGTTGACGCCAGGGTTAGAAATTGGACCAGGAGTGAGTCCGGTATGGACGCGGGTGTTATAAAGCGAATCATGCGCGAGGACATCGGCATTACTAATAAGAGTCTTTCTCTCTGGATCATCAAGGTCGGCGGCATATTTCGCGGTAACGTCAGAGCCGAGACTCATGCCGGTACGAAGACGATTCAAAAAGACTTGCGCAACACCGTTCATATCTTCAGTTTTAGCTTCTTTTTGGACGATTGAAGCGAGGACGATGCCTTGGCGGAGACTCAAACCTTGTTCTTTAAAGCGAGCTTCGAGATTTTTGTTAGTGACGACATCTCCGAGAGCGTCAACCATTGTACTGATGATTTTTTCGAGAGCTTCACCTTTATAGAATTGATACGTGTCACCGTAAATATAGCCTTCGAGCTGGACTGAGCGCGGTTGTGAGACGTTAGCGAGATTGCCACTAGCATCGTAAAGACCAGCTAGAACTTTATTATTATATTGTTTTTCAAAAGCTTCGGCGATTTCTTCGTCGCGATAACCAAATTCTTTCAATTTTATTTTAACGTCGGCAACAGTTTCACCTGGAAGAACTGTGATATTAAAAACGTTGTCTGCCGGAGCGCCTTCGACGAGTTTGGCGATAATTTCTTCGGTGCTCATCGTCTTACGGAAATCATAGATGCCGTATTTCAAGCTCGGCTTGTTCAGTTTGACATAGATTTTAAAAGCTAAATCAGAACGAATCAAGCCTTCGTTTGCTAAGTTGGTTGCGATGGCAGACGCAGTGTGGTTGTCTTTGACTTCGAATTGCTTGAATTTACAATCTTCATTGCTATCAGATTCAGTGCTCGCGGCTTCTTCTTCAGCAGTTTTAAACTTACAGTCAGCTTCAACGACCGGCTTTAGAGCATTGGTATACCAAAGAAGTGCGACGCCAAAGCCACTGCCACCGAGCAAAACTAAGATACCAAAAATGATTCCGAGAATCACACCGATTTTCTTCTTGCCTTTTTTATTATTCACTTTTTTTGCTTTATTCGTCATTTTTTTTCCTGTTTTATCTACAACTTCGCTGCCGCCTTCTTCGTCATTTTCGATTTTTGCTTGTTCGGAAGTATAGGCGCTTTCGATGACGACTTTTCCGTTTGAGGCGATACGCTCAAGGAAATCTTGTAAAATGATTGTCGCGGCTTCGGCATCAATTTCACCTTTTTGATATTTTTTCTTGCGTTCTTTCAAGCGACGTTCAGCTTCGACTGAGGTTAAACTTTCATCTTCAAAATAAATGCGCGTGTTCGGAATACTCATCGCGAGTTGACGAGCGAAATTTCGAGCATAGAGAGATTGTTTGGTTTCTTCGCCGTTATTATTGCGAGGAAGTCCAACGACGAAAGTCGACGTCGAATACATGCGTGCAATACGCGCAATTTCAGCAAATTCTTGGCCATTTACATTGACAAATCCGTCCGGAACAGCGATTTTTGTTGATGTATCGGCTTTTGAAACGCCGATACGTTTTGTGCCAACATCAAGTCCAATTAGTTTCATTATTCCTCCACCTCAATTTTTACTTCAACTTTATTACTATCATTCGGAACGCTGCGAACCCATGGGAAACTAACTTCAATCGTAACATCATTAATGTTGCTTGAAATGTCTTTCACAAGAGCTTTAACTTCGCCGACTTTTTTGCCTTTTGCGGTCTCGAGAATTGAGCTTTCGGAGATTTCTGGGCCGTATTTAATCGTGGTTTTGAATTTGGCAGTGTAGGTGCCGTCTGTACCTTCGAGGAATCGTTCAAAGAATGGGTTTCCAGTGGAGTAAATACGATCATGTTCGCCGAGTTTGTCAGCTTCGAAAGCATTGACGTATTCGTCGATAGCAGTACGGTCGACAACGTAGATTGTGTAGGTGGTTTTGGCGGTAAGTTTAGCCTTTTTGCCATCTTCGACTTCTTCACCTTTTTTCGGGCTGCTAACTGGGTCTTTGGTTTCGACATTATAGCTCGACTCGATTTTGACGACAGAATCGCCAATTTGAGCATAGAGTTTTTCTTTTGCTTCGGAATTATTTGCGAGTTGGCTTTTTGCATCGTTAATGTCGGCTTCGGAGACGACAGTGACGTTTTTGTCGGTACCGCCGGTCATGTCAGTTGAAGAATAAACTGAGACGCCAGATATGCTCGAAGTCCAACCGGATGAGGCTGAGCTGATATTGTATGAGGTACCACCTTCAGAAGCAGTCACGTCAATTTTACCAGATTTTTTGCAGTAGCCATCTTTTAAGAAAGTGGAAGCATTTTCACATGAACTATCACCAAGGCCGTCCCATTTAAATGAGGTGGCTGTATTCGAAGTGTATTTTTTACCACTGTAGGTGAAAGTTGTTCCGGCTGGGACGTTTACAGAGCCGGCTGTGGTGAATTTTGCGATAACGAAAACTGAACCTTTAGCTTTTTCACCTTTGTTGGCTTTACCGGTCGCTTCAAATTCGACACTAGATTCATCTTCGTATTTCAGTTGTTCAAGCAAGAATTTGCCGGCTTTATTATCGACATTTTTCTGATCAGTGACGAGAGTGACGTTTTCGGAAATGTTTGATGAGACGGTTTTCATATTGACTGTGATTTTCGCGTACGGAGCAAAACCAAAAGCCCAGATGAGAAATGCAATCAAAACAATACCAACTCCGCCACCAATCAAAATCCATTTGCGGTATTTGTCGAAATTCGGGATTTTTTCAGTCAGTTTATTGTCTTTCTTTGATTTTTTCTTTTTCTTGTTTTTATCTTCTTCTACATCATCAGAATCAAGCTCGACGTCATCTTTTTCGGCTTTTTTCTTCGATTTTTCGTCAATAATTTCTTCGGCATTAGAGTCATCTTCGGCTGGCATGTCGAGATCTTTTTCGGCAAGCTCCTCGGTCTCTTGTTTTTTGCGTTTAGTAAACTCCGATGGCAACATAGGACGAGAATTCAGAGTTTTTGCGACCGGAAGACCAGAAAATGCCGAGAGCTTCACAAGACTCGGGTCAGTCGTTACAACCACGACGGCTTTGTCGCCGGCTTTAGCGGTTTTTGCAATCAATTTGATGTTTACGGCACTACGCATAATGCCGAGTTTCTTCGGCGGAATGAGCGCCACGACTTTTTGTTTCGAGGATTTTATCCGGGAAATGATATCAGTAATATCGTCCTCCGGCTCAATATAGATGACGTCTTTATTCATATATATAATTTTACCATAAATATTTTGAAAAATCTAAAGTTTTTATGTTAAAATAAAACCAATGGGCATTTTTGATAAACTCAAATCAAAGAAAAAAGAAGCACCGAAGGGCGCGACTATCCAAACGCAATCGTCTAATGATAGGATGGTGCTTGCAAAAATGGTGCTTGACACTATCACCGATGGCGTGATTATTATTGATGGAAATAATGCAATCCAGATGATTAACCCGGCAGCCGCTGCGATGGTAGGTTATGTTTCGCCAGAAATGGCAGTTGGAGTGAGCATTGCTGGAGTTTTGAAGTTTGAAAATGGCGAAGGTGTGCCTATTGAGGATTCTTCAAACGAAGTAATGGGTGCGATTGTGCGAAATGAAGATTTCCAGACTAGAAATTATGTTTTAGTGAACGTCCAAAACCAGCGAAAACCAGTTGCAGTGACAGTTTCGCCGGTAAAAACTGGTCATGGCGAAAAAGTAATTACTTTACGCGATATTAAAACTGAACTCGAACACGAAGGTGAGCAAACAGAATTTATCTCGACCGCTTCACACGAAATGAGGACGCCGGTCGCGTCGATTGAAGGGTATCTCGGACTCGCTTTGAATCCACAATGTGCAACAATTGACGAGAGGGCGCGAAAATATCTCGAGGAAGCGCATTCGTCGTCACAACATCTCGGACGGCTTTTCAAAGATTTGCTTGACGTGACAAAACTCGATGATAAAAAAGCAAAGCTTCATCTCGTGCCAGTAGAAATGGTGGATTTGGTGAGAAAAATTGTCGATGGACAAGTGCCGGCGATGGGCGAGAAAAACATTAAATACACTTTTGGTGCGGTAACCGGAACGAATATTTCCGATGGCGGCGGCCATGCAATTATGCAAGCAGCTTATTCGACAGTTGATGTTGATTTCTTGCGCGAAATTTTGAATAATCTAGTCGAAAATGCAATCAAATATACGAAAATTGGCGGTGCAATCTGGGTGAACGTGCGTGGTGATGGAGATAGAGTACTAGTTAATGTGACAGATACCGGAATTGGCATCTCGCCGGATGATTTGCTTCATATTTTCCAGAAATTTTATCGCGTTGACAATTCCCAGACACGCGAGATTGGTGGAACTGGACTAGGACTTTATATTGTGAAGATGCGTGCAGAAGCGATGGGCGGAAAAGTTTGGGCAGAAAGCTCGTTCGGCGAAGGTTCAACTTTCTATCTTTCCCTGCCGAGATTAACTTTTGAGGAATATGAACGCCGTAAGCAAATTATGGCAAACACCGAAGCAATGACTGCGGCTAAGCAAGGCGGTGTCAGCCCAGTGACTGGGCAACAAACTACACCACAAAAACCAACCCTGATTGAACAGTCAAATGGAGCGCAATTAGCGTCGGAAGCAAATCGCGGACCGTCACCAGGAGCACCAATATCAACAGAATCGATTGTAAAAAACGCATAAGTGTTATAAAATAAAAGAAATAAGAGGTAATATGGCAAAGATTTTATTAGTTGAAGATGACCAAAGTTTACGCGAAATTTATTCGATTCGTTTGACCGCCGAAGGATATGAGATTGTTTCGGCTGGTGATGGCGAAGAAGCACTCGCTTCAGCGGTGCGTGAAAAGCCGGATTTGGTCTTATCCGACGTGATGATGCCAAAGATTTCTGGATTTGATATGCTTGATATTCTACGCCAGACTCCTGAGACAAAAGATATCAAAGTGATTATGATGACTGCGCTTTCATCCGAAGACCAGAGAGAACGCGGAAATGCGCTCGGTGCCGATAGATACCTCGTAAAATCGCAAGTTGGAATCGAAGATGTTGTGAATGCTGTGCATGAAGTCTTAAACGATAACGGTGTGCCAGTCGAAGCGGCTGCGGCGCCGGAAACTGGCGAAGAAGTTTCGAATGAGCCGGCAGCTGTAGTTCCAGGACAGCCGACAGAACCAGAAGAAAATGGATATCAGGCTTAATAAATTCTTAGCTGAAAAAATCGGTCTGTCGCGAAGAGAGGCCGATAATTTTATTGCGGACGGAAAAGTTTTAGTGAATGACACGCCGGCAGCACTCGGAGCGAGGATATCCGAAAAAGATAAAGTAGTTTTTGACGGTAAAGAGATCAGTGTTTCAGAGTCAAAATATGTTTATTTGATGCTAAATAAGCCGGAAGGCTATGTTTCTTCACGCAAAAGGCAAGGTGATACGCCGACGCTTTATGAGCTTTTACCGGAAAAATACCAAAAACTAAAGACCGTGGGCCGACTTGATAAAAATTCTTCTGGATTGATTTTATTGACAAATGATGGTGATTTTGCATTTTCACACACTCATCCGAAATTTTATAAGCTAAAAACTTATCTCGTGACATTGAATCGCACACTAGAACCACTACATCAACAAGAAATATCTGATTTCGGGATTCAATTGGAGGATGGTCCAAGCAAATTATTCTTATCAAAGATGAATGACGCACGTACAGAGTGGCAAGTCGAGATGAGCGAAGGGCGGAATCGCCAAATCAGACGCACGTTTGCTGCGCTCGGATATGAAGTAGTTAAACTTCATCGGATTGAGTTTGGAGCTTATAAGCTTGGCGATTTAAAGAGCGGCGAATATATTGAAGTAGCCAAAAAATAGCATAGACAAAAAATAGCACTATTCTACGGGTTGTAAGACTTGGGCTAGCGCCCTCGGACGTGAGCGGAGCGAACCCGGAAGCGCAACTCGTAGATAGTGCTATTTTTTGTCTATAGTTTATTTGTCTTCTTTTTTGGCAGGCGTTTTGGCTTCAAGGCCGGATTTCAAAACATAAATCGCGACATAAAGTGTCAAGATTGAGCCAACCGAGCTACCGGTGAGAGAGCCAGATGCTTTGCCATTCGTGATAACCACTGCCATAATCATGTCAATTAAGCATGAGATAACCAAAATGATGAGTAAATATTTAACTGACTTTTCGCTACGTTCAACGTTTTCTTCAGTAAATGGAGTTTCCTCTTTGCCGATATTTTTGAAGACGTGAGCACCATGACCAAGAGCGAGAGCTGCAAAGACCAATGCAACTGCGCCGAGCGCCATGACGTATGGAATGACTGCAATTATTTTCACTAAGTCATTCTCGATGAATTTTTCGATTTCTTCAATATTACCATCGGTCAACTTAACTGAAACTGCAGCGCCGTCGTCGCCGTTGAGTCTAATTTCATTGTCTTTAATAATGATTTTATCTTTACCATCGCCGATAACTAAATCTTTGTCTTTAATTGTGTAGCTTGATGTTTTATCAAAGAGCGAAATTTCTTTTGCGTCCTTGTCAACTTTAATGTTTGGAGCGATAACTGCAAGTGCAATTGTACCAATAATAAGGCCAACAACACCAATCCAGCAGCCGATATTGCCGATACGCATGATAATGCCGACTACTCTTGAGACGGTTTGGTATTTTTTCTTGTCTTCTTGTGAGAGTTTACTCATTTTCCTCCTTTAGTTTTGTAATAATTTCGCGATTTTGGCGCGCAAACCAGTTGCTTCTTCGTCAGCACTCGACATAGTATCAAGAGCAACACGAAGAAGACCAAAAGCAGTGATATACGAATAATCGAGATCGACGTCAGTGACGTTCTCGATTCCAGGAATATCAATATCATCCAAAAGATGGACGACTGGGCGACGAGCAAACGGTAAATCTTCCCACCAATCTTCAGTTGCGAGAGCTTCTTGAAGACGAACGAGGCCAGCACCACCGCCACAAAGCAAGATTTTATTTGGTAGTGCCTCGATATTTGAGAAATCTTCGAGTGCGATTTCAATACCAGAGAGCCAAACGTCAATGTTTGCGTCGATTGCGGCTTCAATTTTGGCGCGACGGCCGTCATTTTCGAGATATTGTTCGATTTCATTCGCACTTGCAGCGTCAGCGATAGTGGTAATTTCTGGGTCTGACAACAAATCACGGTCAAGATTCAATTTCAAACGTTCAGCAGTATCAAAATCAAGACCAAGTTTATTGGCAATTTGATGCGAGAAGCTACGTCCGCCAATACCAAACATTTTCGTTCCTTCGACGCCACCATCGTCAACTACGGCAATATCGGTCGTGCCGCCGCCGATATCCATCACGACGCCAGAGAAATTCGAGTCAAGGTCATCGCCGAGACATGCGCGACAGACCGCAAACGGCTCGACTGCAACAGCAAGCAAGTCAAGATTAAGTTCAGTACAAACTTTTTCGATAGCAGAGATATGAACGAGTGGAGCAAAAGCAGTGTAGAACTGGATAACAAGCTCAGAACCTTTGAATCCGATTGGATTACTGACTTTATAACCGTCAATTGTCAGAGAAACGATGGCGGAATTTATCAAGCGGACTTGGACGTCCGGATTGTCAGTTTCGAGAGCGACTTCTTTGCGAGCTTTTTCACCAGCGTTATCTTGGACTTTTTTGATGATAAGCTCCATTTCAGTTTCGGAAATTGGCTTGTTGCCATTTTTACGGCGATAACGTACGGTGTTTGTATTTCCTTTAATCAATTCCCCGGCAATACCAACCACGGCGGCTTTCGATACGACACCAGCTTGTTCTTCGGCTTTGGAGAGAGCTTTCTCGCAAACATTAATCACGGCCGGGATATCGGCGATAGCGCCAGCATACATATTTCCCATCGACTGATGTGATTTGCCGACACCGATTATCTCGAGGGTGCCGTCTTTTCTTTTTGCGCCAATAACAGCTTTGACGAATTCAGTTCCAATATCTAGACCAAGGATGACGTCATCTGAATCGTATTTTTTCTTCTTTTCTTCCATAGTACTTACGGTTATTATATCACACTTGCAAAAATTTTCGTACTTTGATATAATAAAAGTATACCAATCCGACCTAGTAAGGCCGGATAATTTTAACTAACGAGTTAATAACAGAAAGGAAAAAATGGAAGGACTTGATCTAAAATCGATGACTGCTATGGTAAAAGTCATCGCTGAAGAGAAAAATCTCCCTGAAGAAACTGTGCTTGACGTGATTCAAACTGCAATCGCAGCAGCATGGCGCAAAGAAGAAGGCGAAAAGGACATGAATGTCCGCGCAACTTTAAATCTCAAAAATGGTGAAGCGACCGTCTTTATCGACCGCGAAGTGATTGAAGATGAAGTTGCATACAATCCAGCAACAGAAATTCCAGAAGCTGAAGCAAAGAAACTTGAAAAAGATGCAAAAATCGGCGATATTGTTTCCGAGAAGAAAGAAGTTAAAAGCTTTGGACGTGTTGCATCACAAACCGCAAAACAAGTGATTGTTCAAAGGCTTCGTGAAGCAGAACGCGACTCAGTGCTCGCAGCATTCGAAGACAAAGTCGGAACGATTGTTACGGGTGTTATTTCACGCGTCGAACCGAAAATCGTCCGTATCGACCTCGGCAAAGCTTCTGGCATTATGCCACGCAGCGAACAAATTGACGGTGAATATTATCAAGTTTCAGACCGCATCAAAGTTCTCGTAAAAGAAATTGAGCGAAACGATCGCGGCGCACAACTCATTCTCTCGCGTGGTTCGGCTGAATTTGTGAAACAATTATTCATTCAAGAAGTTCCAGAAATTGAAAATGGCACCGTTGAAATTCGTGCTATTGCACGCGAAGCTGGCCGCAGAACAAAAATTGCAGTGGCAAGCGGAGTTCCTGGTATTGATCCGGTCGGAACTTTCGTTGGTGGACGTGGCGTTCGTGTTCAAGCCGTAATGAATGAGATTGGCGAAAAAGAAAAAATTGACATCATCAACTGGAGCGATAATGCTTCGGAATATATCCGCGAGGCACTTTCGCCAGCCGAGATCATGAAGGTCGAAATCGAAGACAAACACGCAAAAGTATTTGTTACCGAAGACCAACAATCAATTGCGATTGGTCGTCAAGGTCAAAACGTACGTCTCGCTTCGAAACTTACTGGATATGAGCTCGATATTGAGCTTGCAGAAGCACCAAAGAAGAAGAAAAAGACTAACGTCGAAGATTCGTTACTCTCGGCAATCGAAGAATCAGAGACCGAATAAAAATATTAAAAAACGGGGTGCGCTCGAGGCCGCTAGGCCAAGGTTACACCCCGTTTTTTAATATTTTTATTCCATCACACAGAGGGCCAAGTCTTTAGGTCGGAAGAGTGTATTTTTATACTTTATTTTTACACTTTTCGGTTTCTGATTCGAGCTCGAGAGTAACTTCTTTAATTCCGGTTGTTCTCAGTTGTTTGCGAATTTCCTTCTTGATATTCATCGAATTTTCAACAGAATTTTCGATTAGAGTTCCGTCAACTATTTTACCGTCAACAACAACATGCATCGTCGCACAAAGCTCTTTCCCATCCATACTCCAGAGATGAATGTTATGAACATCTTTGACGTGTGGAATCGCGAGGACTTGATATTTAACAATATCGACCGATTCGCCATTTGGGACTTTCTCGAGGAAAAGTTCGAGAACTTTTTTAAATGAAGAGAATGAAGAAGATATAAGATAAATTGAGATAAGAATAGACATCGCTGGGTCGAGCCAAAGCCAACCAGTTCCCATCATGACGACTGTGCCGAGCAGGACAATAATCCAGCCGACTACATCTTCAAAGAGAATCCCGTTATACGTCTTTTTCTCGATAGCTTTAATGATATTGAACCGACCATTTTCAGTGCGGAAAGTTGCAAAAGTATTCAAAACTAGACCAATAACAGAGAGGACGAGCATAGCGGAAAGATTGAGCTCGGATGGATTGATAATGCGAAGAATCGATAGATAAATCATGAAAGCTGCGCCGACAATCAAGATGACCGTCGTGACAAAAACACCGAGAACTGAGAAGCGCGAATAGCCGTAGGTATATTTCTTATCTGGGCCGTGATTGGCTTTTTTACCAAAATAAATCGAAAAACCGAGAGACAGTGCATCGCCAAGGTCATGAATTGCATCAGACATAATCGCAGCCGAACCGGAGATAAGCCCACCGAAAAATTCAAAGAAACTGAAGAAAAGATTAACAACTAGCCCGAGAAATGTGGCTTCAGGGATGTCTTGGCGTCTCAAAAAGCGTTTTAAACCGCGTTTTTCGCGACCATAAATCGCATTTGTGTTTTCTTTGACTTCTTTTTTAATGTTTTTGACTTGTTTTTCGTATTCTGCAAGATTTTTTAATGCAGCTTCCTTCGCATTTTTCTTTGCTTCAGCTTTTTTCTTGCGCAAATCTTTTAACTCACGTTTTGAAGATTTTGCAGCCTTTTTTGCGGCACGCTTCGTATCTTTCGTGAGCTTATTCATGCGATTTAAAATCTCTTGATCTTCCTTTTTAACCATAAGCATATTATATCACAGCACACAAAAAACTGCCAATCTGGCAGTTTTTAAAAGACAGAAGGCTTCCTACTTGGAAGCCTTACTGTATAATTTGGCACCTTGCTAGTTTCCCGCTATTGCAGTATAATCGCCGCTACTGGGCTTGACTTCTGTGTTCGGAATGTAAACAGGTATTTCCCCAGTGCTATGGGCACCAATTACGCTACTTAAAGTAATAAGACTTTCTTTGAAGGTCGGGATCGATAATAGCGCATCCATACGGTTATCAAAGTAGTATCTTGGACTTTAAATATGCGAGTATTGATGTCCAAAAGTTGCCAAAACGAATTGTAAATAAACTTACAACAGTGCTATCCAGCACCGATTGCTAAATAAGTATATCAAACTATCTCCACTAATGCAAGCATGAGTGCGATAGTTTGAGCATAAAAAGGCAATGCCTCTGTTAGTACGCTTCGGCTACACATGTTGCCATGCTTCCACCTTGCGCCTATCAACCAGATCTTCTTTCTGGGAGGTCATAGGGAATTCTTATCTTGGAGTGGGCTTCGCGCTTAATATGCTTTCAGCGCTTATCTCTTCCGAACATAGCTACTCGGCAATGCAGCAGGTGGCCACAACCGATACACTAGAGATTCGTCCACCCTGGTCCTCTCGTA
>JAFVBJ010000003.1 GCA_017480035.1 Candidatus Saccharimonadota bacterium
AAATCTAACCTCCCGCTACTAAGCCCGGAGTGTCAAGTACACGGTGAAACCCTGGTACCGCTCGACTTGGATGTATTCGGCACGCCGCCAGCATTCAGCCTGAGCCAGGATCAAACTCTCCATTAAGAACTTCCGAAGAAGTCATAAATTCAAATTTGATTACTCAAATAAAAAACTGACGATGAAAATCGATAAGGCGAAGCCTTGATTTTGCTTCGCAAAATCAGAAACGAAGTTTCCGATTTTCATCGAAGACGGCGGAGCCGGCTACGATGCTTTCGAAAAATTGCACAACTGAATTGTTAAAATTCTACAAACACTCGGAAATAAGACTCTCGCAGCTGTTTGATACTTCTCATCTTATAACAAACCCGAAATTAAGTCAAGACTTTTTTTCGACTTTTTTCAAAAAATCTTATTTTTCTTTATAAAATGCGTCCGAATGTGATAAATTGCATCGCAAAAGCGATTAAAACCCCTACAATAAACCCGACGATCGCCTGTGGAACTGTATGCCCCTCGACCAATTTCAACGGTTTCGCAGTCTGAGACTCTGACATTGAGACAATTTTATTAAGTAGTTTTCCCTGTTGCCCTACCGCATATCGCACGTTCGTCGCATCATATACTATAATTACAGTCATCGCGACTGCTAACGCAAAAATTGCCGAGTCAAAACCGCACCTGAATCCAATCGTAAGGGACGCGGCCGTAAAACAGGCCGTATGTGAAGATGGCATTCCGCCAGATTTCATCACGAGCTCAATTAATTCTGAAATTTTAATTTTCCCTTTTCGCACAATTAGAGCAATGATAATTTTTGTGCTCTGCGCTACAAACCACCCGAGCGTAAAAGCTAAAAGAATATAAAAGCTATCCATAATCTTATTGTATCACATTTCAAGGAGATCCCGTCTAGTATTCGAGGAAACGGTATAAAAGTATCTTTATTATACGAGAAATTATGACTAGACGGGAGAACGAAAAGGTATTGATGTTTTGAATATACATCCAATCTTCTCAGATTAGATGACTATATAATGTGCGTCCTACTTTCCTTTCGTTTTTTCAAAATTGAAAATAGGAACCAGGTTGAAATTGCGCCGAGCGCAGCGCCTCCGAGAAAGAATGGCAGCCACCAGAGGTAGTTAATCTCCTTCTCACTCTTACCAAGCAACGGGACGTCAAGTGTAGTATCACCACTCCCCTCATATACATCTTCATCGTCTTCATCTTCATCGAAATCTTCGCTATCCGTTTCTTCAACGGTACTTTTCACAAAACTTGCGACAGTCACAGCTTTTTCAATCGTTTCTGGCATTTCAGATGACACCATTTCGACTTTTTCATTATTTTCGAGTGTGGTCGGCTCTCTATCTATAGAATTATCACTTACCACATCAGTATTCGGTTGTGTTTCCGGCTCATCTATCGAGTTATTCGTCGGTTCGCTCTCGGTCGTCGAACTCCCCGTATTTTTAATCTCAACATCTTTCAAAGTATATAAAATATTGTTATATTCCATTCCCGGCATAAAACTCAGAACATTACAGCTCTTCCCGTAGCTCCAAAAATATCCACAATCACCGTATTCAACCGAATTAATCCATTTCGAGCCATCCGCCAGATTTACGATATAAAACAAATCCTTAAAAACATTATTTGTAAGACTTACTTCCGCATCCACTGTATAGTATTTCACTCCCCCATCTTCCCTGTCCAAATACTCTGAAAATTGTTTTGTCCCATTCGAAAAAACTCTCTGAGACCAAGCATTCGTCGCACTTTCATACGAAAGAATGTCCATACCCAAAATGTTCGTCGATCTATCTGCAATCCATCCCACTTCCACCCCTGAAATTTCCGCATTATTCGCGTCTGTGTTATAGAAAAATTCCAGCTGATTATTCGTCGGATCAATTTTTGATATATAAAACACCGGCGAACCACTATTATCAAGCGGCACATAATCATGCCCCGGATAAAGCTCACTCGCAAACGCCGTATTCGGCACCAAATTCGATACCACCATCGCCGTCGCTACGGCTCCAACTTTTAATTTTTGCTTAATTTTTTGATAATGCATTTAACTCCTTTTTTAAGTTAACGCCGCATATTATCAAAAAAGTTTTATTTTGCAAGCATAAGCACGAACTTTTTTCAGAAAATCTCAAAATAACAGGGGTAGAAAAATCAAAAAATCTTATAAAAATTCTTTCCCGCTTCCGCTTAAACAACAAAAATTTTTCAAAAAATGTCGAAATGTACACTTCTACCCCTGTAAAAAGTGTACACTCCTAGAGGTAGAACAAAAATGGACCCCTGCTAGAAGTGTACAGAAGTCCATCTTTTTTCGCTAAAATTCGCTATTTTTCGGTTTTAGCGGAAGCTTTTTCTCCCTGTTCGGTCGATTCTTCTTCTTTTTCTTCCGGAAGCACAATTCCAAGCGATGCTACCGTATCACCATCCGCCATTTTCATAATGCGGACACCTTGCGTTGCACGTCCAAGTGTTGGAATTTCTTTCACAGCCACACGAATTGCTTGCCCCTTCGTTGACATCATAATTACCTCTGATGCCTCTGGGTCGAGCGTATGAACAGCGACGATTGTACCAGTTTTCGCCGTGACTGCTGCAACTTTAATTCCAACTCCACCTCTCTTATGTGTCGGGAAGTTCGAAACTAACGTCGCTTTTCCGTATCCGTTCGCCGAAACTGCAATTAATTTCTGCTTCGGGTCGGTCACGATATCCATTCCAACCACTTCGTCTTTCGGTCGGAGTCTGATACCTCTGACGCCCATCGCTGAGCGGCCCATCGCTCTCACATCTGCCTCATTAAAGCGAATTGCTTGTCCAGCCGAAGTCGAAATAATCACGTCGTTCTTCCCTGTTGTTGCCTTCACCCATTTAAGCTCATCTCCTGGATCAAGCTTAATTGAAATCAAGCCATTCGAACGAACATTAAGATATTGCGAAATTGCAGTTTTCTTAATCGTACCTTTCTTTGTACACATGAAAAGGAATCCTTCGTCGGTCGAAACGCCAGAATCTTCTTTAATCACCTCTGTCACTCTCTCATCCGGGTGCATATTGAGCAAGTTTACTGCTGCCGTTCCTTTTGCTTGAAGCGAAGCTTGCGGGATTTCATAAGCTTTCATCCTAAACATTCGCCCTTGGGAAGTAAAGAATAAGAGGAAATCGTGGCTCGAAGCTGTAATAATCTGCGAAATCACATCCTCTTCTTTCGTCGTAATTCCTTTCTTGCCTTTTCCACCTCTGTTTTGACGGCGAAAATCGTTTTGTGAAACACGTTTGACATAGTTCTCTGCTGTCAGCAAAATCACTGACTCTTCCTCTGGGATAAGCTCTTCTTCCGAGAATTTTCCAAGTTCGTGATTGAAAATCTTTGACTTTCTCTCGTCGCCATATTTTTCTTTCATCGCAAGAAGTTCTTCTTTAACTACGGCAAGAATCTTCATCTCATCAGCGAGAATTTCTTCATATTTTGCAATCAAAGCGTGGAGTTCTTTGAGTTCTTCCTCAATCTTATCACGTTCAAGACCTTGGAGACGGCGTAGTTGCATCGCGAGAATCGCGGCAGCTTGAATTTCTGAAAGACCAAATTTCTTCATGAGTTGCTTATCAGCATCATCATAAGATTCGCGAATCGTCTTAATTACCTCATCAATATTGTCAAGCGCAATCTTCAAACCTTCGAGGATATGAGCGCGTTCCTTCGCTTTCTTGAGGTCGTACTCTGTTCTTCTACGAATCACTTTCTGACGGTGCTTGATAAATTCCGCGAGAATCTCTTTGAGACCCATCACACGAGGTTGAATTCCGTCAACGAGCGCCAAAACATTGTAATGGAACGTCGTCTGAAGGTCAGTCAGCTTATAGAGTTGATTCAAAATCTTCTTTGGGAAGGCATCTTTCTTTAGTTCGACTACAACACGAACTTTACCGCGCGCCGATTCATCTCTTGCGTCTGCGATGTGAGTAATTTTCTTATCTATCACAAGTTGGCGCACCTTTTCAATAAACGCTTCCTTGCTCATACCGTAAGGCACTTCAGAAATCACAATGTTATAGCGACCACCTTTTCTTTCTTCGATATTTGCTACTGCACGAATCGTCACCGAACCTTTACCTGTTGCGTAAGCCTGTTTCATCGGTTCACCACCGTAAACTTCCGCACCAGTTGGGAAATCTGGGCCTTTAACATGCTTCATCAATTCTTCAAGGGTGATATCTGGATTATCAATCTGAGCTACGGTCGCATCAACCACTTCCGAAAGATTGTGTGGCGGAATATTTGTCGCCATACCGACCGCAATACCCATCTGACCGTTAAGAAGAATGTTAGGGAGTGCAGCTGGAAGAACTACTGGCTCCTTCTCTGTACCGTCGAAGTTATCACGAAAATCAACTGTTTCCTTCTCAATATCAGCGAGCAGTTCCGCTCCGACCTTATCCATACGAGCCTCAGTGTAACGTGAAGCAGCTGGCTCATCACCATCCATCGAACCGAAGTTACCTTGACCTTCGACGAGAGTATATCTCATCTTCCAAGGTTGTGCGAGGTTCACCATCGCATCATAAATCGACGAATCACCGTGCGGGTGGTATTTACCCATCACTTCACCGACGATACGTGCCGATTTTACTGTTGCGTGTGGAGCTTTCCAGCCATTCTTCTGCATCGCATAAAGAATGCGGCGGTTAACAGGCTTAAGGCCATCACGCACATCTGGGAGTGCACGATCGATAATCACCGACATTGAGTAACGGATGAACGAATCTTCCATCACGTTCTCAACTGTGAGCTCTTCTACGCCATCTGCCCCCTCAGTTGCGGTCAAACCGCCTACTTTTACGATTTCACCCTCATTAGCGTCAGAATCGCTCTCTGTGGCTTCATGGGTGTTTTCTTCACGGGTTCCACCTTTAGTAAACGTCTCATCTACCCCTTTATCGTCCGCGCTATCTGGAACTCCGGTGTTCTTCGAAACGTTTTTCTCATCTTCTGGGTTTTCTGATTTTTTCACCATAGTCTATCCTTTCCTAGAAGTCCAAATCATCAAGGTCAACACTTGCTGCTCTTGATTGAATGAAGTTTTTACGCATTTCGACCTCTTGACCCATCAATTTGGTAAAGATTGCGTCTGCTTTTTCAGCATCTTCAATATTAACTCTAATAATCGTTCTATTCTCTGGATTCATCGTTGTTTCCCAGAGTTGCGCCGCATCCATCTCGCCAAGACCTTTGAAGCGCTGTTGTGCAGTATATCCAGCCTGTTTGAAGCGTTCGTCTTCCTCATTTACTTTAGTCCCAGCCGCTTTTTTCTCATTTATTCGCTTCGTCAGCGTCGCCTCAAGCGCATCTTCATTATAGATATATTCAATCTTGCGCCCATTTCCAGTTCCCTTAATTAACCCGAAAAGTGGCGGTTTTGCAAGATAAACGTGGCCTTCTTTGATCAGTTCTGGCATATATCTAAAGAAGAATGTCAAAAGAAGTGTCGAAATGTGTGCACCATCGACATCGGCATCTGTCATAAACACGATTTTATCGTACCTAAGCCCATTAATATCAAATTGGTCGCCAATCCCTGTTCCAAGCGCCTTAATAAGAGAGACAATCTCGGCATTTGCATACATCTTATCAAGCCTTGCTCTCTCCGTATTAAGCACTTTACCGCGAAGTGGCAAAATTGCTTGAATTGACGAATCGCGCCCCTCTTTTGCAGAACCTGCAGCGGAGTTACCCTCTACAATAAAGAGTTCACAGTTATCACGAGATTTAGAACTACAATCAGCGAGCTTCGACGGCAAATTCAACCCATCAAACGCACCCTTGCGGATAACATTATCACGCGCCGCACGTGCCGCTTTGCGAGCACGAGCCGCAAGCGTTGCTTTTTGAACAATTTTCTTCGCAATTGCCGGATTTTCCTCAAGGTAGTAGCCAAAATATTCGCTCATTACCTTGTCGACATAGCCACGCACCTCTGGATTTCCGAGTTTATTCTTCGTTTGTCCTTCAAATTCCGGATTTGGCAACTTAACAGAGATAACTGCAACGAGACCCTCCTTTATATCGTCCCCAGTCAGATTATCTTCTTTCTCTTTCAAGAGATTATTTTTACGAGCATAATCATTAATCACGCGGTTAAGGGCCGTTCTGAAACCAACTACGTGCGTGCCACCATCAGGAGTCAACACGTTGTTTGCAAATGGTTTCATCGTCTCTGCGAAAGTATCATTATATTGTACTGCGATTTCAACTTCAGAATCTTCAATCTGTTTATCAACATAGAAAATACTGTC
The DNA here is from genome assembly GCA_017480035.1 of Candidatus Saccharimonadota bacterium. Classification (GTDB taxonomy): domain Bacteria; phylum Patescibacteriota; class Saccharimonadia; order Saccharimonadales; family Saccharimonadaceae; genus Nanosyncoccus. Next base: position 6,334 of record JAFVBJ010000003.1, read on the forward strand.
CGCGAGCACCTCTTTACCGTTATTAAGACGTTTCACATAGCTCGAGATACCACCTTCGAAATAAAAGCTCTCTCTCGCCCCTGTTCTTTCGTCTGAAACTTCAATCAAAATTCCTTTCGTCAGATATGCTTGGTGTCTTGCATAGTGCGAAACCCAATCATAATCAAAGGTCGTCGTCTCTTTAAAGATTGTCGGATCTGGATAGAATGTAATGCTTGTTCCCTGTTTTTGTGTTTTTCCTTGTATTTGCAAGTCTGAGGTCGGCTTACCAGTATCAAATTCAATATGATGAATTTTTCCATCCCTATAAACTTCTGCCACCATGTGCGTCGAAAGTGCGTTCACCACCGACGAACCCACGCCGTGAAGACCAGATGAGACTTTATATCCGCCTCCACCGAACTTACCTCCAGCGTGCAACACCGTGAGTACCGTCTCAAGCGTCGACTTATGAGTTTTCGGGTGTAAATCTACCGGAATACCACGTCCGTTATCATCTACTCTCACACCCCCATCACTCAGCAGTGTGATTGATACTTTACTCGCATAACCCGCAATCGCTTCATCGATGGAGTTATCCGCAATCTCTTTAATCAAGTGATGGAGACCGTCATAACCTGTTGATCCGATGTACATACCAGGACGGACACGAACCGGCTCAAGACCTTCAAGCACCTGAATCTCAGAGCTGTCATACTCTTCTTTCTTTGCCATCTCTTTTCCTTTTATTATTTTCTATCCCAGATACCGTGGGTTATCCCACCGATTACCTCTCTTGTATCTTTATTAAGTATAGCCCTTGTGGTATTAAAAGTCAAGCAAAAATCCCCTTTTGACGCGTTGAGAGGCGTTCTAAGGCCCCTCAACGCCCAAAGTGCTATAATTTTACGTTTTTATTTCAAAATCGCTTTAGTGCAATTTTATGACGTCCCCGTCGTGCATCTTATCTTTTTCGCGCTTATCCTTGCGCTCTAGTGCCGCTAACTGTTCTTCCGCTTGTTCTACGGCCTCTTTCGACGGCTGAACCTTAAATTTATCAAGATAATTTGGGCGTTTTGGCACCTGCACCGATGCCCCAGCCTGTTTCGGCGTTAGTAATTGCTCTTCTTCATCTGTCGCTTCTCTTAACATCGACTTTCTTTCCGCCCCCGAACCCCCTGGCAGTGCGTTCACCAACTCTTCCGCTTTCTCTGTCGCCATCTTCGGCTCAGGCTTCTTCACGGTCATTCTCTCATTAATCTCCCGCTCCACCTCTGCAATCGGACGACCATATTTTGTCGCTGAATAATTCTTCAAACTTGCAAACACATCAGGATTCTCCTCCCCAATCGGCGGCAGAAGATTCATCGTGAACGGGTCGGTTTGCATGTCATACATCATCACTCTTGCAATTGCGTGATAGTTCGGCTGTTTACTGAGATCTTCCGCCTTAAATGTCGGCGCAAATACCTTCTCCATAATCTCCGCATCCGTCACACCGATACGCCCCACGATATAAGTTCCAACGTTTCCTAGCACTGCCTCTCTAATCTTATCTGTTAGCTGTGTCATAAACTGGTTCGCAATAAAGAGATTCAAACGGAACTTCCTCGCCTCTGATAAAATCGACTCAAAACTCTCTGTTGAGAAGTTCTGGAACTCATCCACAAACAAACAGAAATCCTTACGCTCATTCTCTGGTGTATCAACCCTGCTCATCGCTGCTGCTTGGAATTTCATTACAAAAATCATACCGAGTAGCTTCGAATTCATTTCCCCGAGCTTACCCTTAGAGAGATTCACGAGCAAAATCTTCTGTCCGTCCATCACTTCTCTAATATTAAACCCAGATTTAATCTGTCCAAGCACACATTTCATCATTCTGTTCGAGATGAACGGAGACCATTTCGAGTTAAACCAGGTCACAACTTCGCCCGCGTCATTTGATTTTTGACTTGCCGGGAACTCTTTTGTCCAATAATCATAGACATTCTTATCTGTCACATATTTCAATTTTGATTTCACAAACTCCGGGTCAATAAAACATTTCGGAATATCAATAAACGTTGCACCTTTCGGGTCCGACATCAAAAGAATCGCCGCATTCCTAAACATCTGCTCACCTCTCGGGCCAAAAATACCAGTATGCCCCGGATCATAAAGTGAATAAAGCATATTAATCCCCTCTTGAACGATGAAATCCTTCTGGTCTTCAGTTTGCCATTCAAACATATTCATCCCAATCGGATTCTCGAGATCGCTCGGGTCAAAATAAATCACATCATCAATCCTATCTGGTGGCACCATCGACAAAAGCTCCTCTGTCACGTCCCCATGCGGATCAATAAACGCGAATCCTCGTCCATCCATCATATCTTGATAGGCGATATTCTTAAGAAATACCGATTTACCCATACCAGTAGCACCAATCACGTAAGTATGGCGACGACGGTCTTTCTGACCAAGACGGATTTCTTTTTTCTCCCCCCTATATTCGTTCACCCCCAGTATCACTCCATCATCCATCAATTTCGCTGGTCCATCAACCTGCTTCGTCTGTTGTCTTTCGACCCCAGATGACGGAATCGAATTTTGGCTCGGCAAATGAAAAATCGAAGCTAGCTCAACCGAATTTAGTATACAATTTTTGTTCGAACGCGGAAAATTATGGAAGATATAATCTGATGCGAGTTGTTCACTTTTCTTATTCAGATTATATTTAAAACCATTAAAAGTCTGTGAATCAAACTGCGAAAACGACGCTACGATTCCTCCGACAAGCGCTTCTGACCTCTGTTTTGAGCTTGTCGCCGCGATCACACGAATCAGCACTTCAAATCCCGGATATTTCGCCTTATTTTCAATCGCCTGAATTTCTTCTTGTTTTGGCTGCGAAAGCGGTTTGTTTTCGCCATCATCATATTTGTGTTCATCCGGAACTTCAAATGGAGCTTTTATCACATCCAAGAATAAATGTAGTATTCGCGTCGGTAAATTACTGCCATTCCAAGATTTTTTATTATCTTTAATATCCGAAACTTTTTGCTCGGCAATTTTTACCCATCCAGGTTGCGCCGGACGAAATAGTACTTGCACTGCCATGCCTTCCCCGTCCTTCACCTTCGTCATCGCGTTTAAAATCGCTGTCTGGGCATCCCATTTTGAGTCCTCGTAGGTTGTAATCGGATAGACATACTCTTTTTTCAGCTCAAATTCTCCCCCAGCAATCACCTCTGCTGTCATTCCGTCTTGGAAAATCACCTCTTGATCCCCCTCCTCAAGCCTCGCTGTCGGATAGGACGACACAATCGCCTGTTTTACTGTCTCCTCAAGTACTGCTGGTACCACCGCATAATATTTTACAAATTTCCCAACCGTAATAATATCAAATGAAAAATATCTCTGTCCGTAGAGTTTTGTGTCAAAACCCTTTTTCTTCAAAGTCGACGCAATAATTGAATACATCACCGTTGCCGCCGAAATTGCCTCCTCATTCACATCGCGCTCATCTCTGCCCCCAACCTCGATGTCATCTGTTGATGGTGGCAAATGAATCAAAAGTGGCACGAGTTTCAACTGTCTCTCATAATCCTTCAGTTTTCGCTTATGGTTAAGATTTTTAACCACATACATAATCACCCCTGCGATTATCGCGAGCAATAAAATTAACGCCACCCAGAACGACATTATTTATCTCCTCCGGTAAGGTAGTTTCTATCTGAGAAGCTCGCTGCAAGCGATTTTTTCGACTCGGTCATAAAATCGACACTCTGACGATAGAGATTTTTCTCTTTTTTTATCTCGTCAAGTCTCTGTTCCATCTCTTTTGATACTCCGTTTTTCTCAAATTTTGAGACGTCAATATCTGTACCTATTACTTCATCAGATGACAACGTTTTTACCCCAGTCACATCTTCCGAAACCACTTCTCCAAGTCCAGAATTCGCCTGTTCGCCAAACTGCGCTGCATTCATTGTCGAAGCACCCAACATCGACGGATCAAGATATATTCCGCCATTCATATTGTCGCCAACTGCTTCTGCGCCACCTCCAGAATCCTTCTCCTTGTCATCTGGCGTCGGCAAGACTTCAGGGTTAAACTGTGGAGCCTCCGACATTGAACGCTCAAAATTCTGTGCGTTCATGTTTCCTGGTCCCACATTCCCATTATCCATATGCTTATTTTATCACACTTTCCTTATTAGAAAAAGAATCAAAGCTACCGAAATTGTCGCACCAATCAGAGAAAAAACCAAATTCGAAGCTCCAAGCGAAATGAAAACCAGCACCATCACCGGCCAAAACGCCAAAATCGCCGCATCAGCATAATCCTTCCATCCCATTTTCTTCCTCTTATAGACAAATCGTACGAAAATCTGAATCAAAATCGTCATGATTCCAAGCATCACCAGATAAGTCATCATAAAGAAAACAAAAATTCCCAGTGGTCCAATATCCGCCGGAGTAGTAAAAAACAACATCGCTGAGAGAATCACCGCCGAAATTATCGACATAAATAGAAAAACACGGCTCATATGCTTCTATTATACCATAAGCATCATGAAAATCCGTGTAAAGAAGAGCTACGAAAACTGCGAGAAAATCGCGCTCTTTATTTTTTGTGTTACTCCCATAAGTTTTAAGAGATATCCCAGCAATATTGCAGGATATTAGGTCATTATTTTTGGCCACGACCTTAATCGTGATGTGCTTCCCTAGAGTTCAATCTCTAGGGCTGAAGACGGGGGGTTATCCGGCGTAAAATAACATTACTATAAGCCGCAACCCTCACCGTCTAGAGCTTTTTGACCGCTCCTCGTATAGAGGGGCATCTGTCCTTGTTTTTCCCTTCTTCATTCTGATTATTTTTGATGTGCTAATAAAGAGGGTCTAAACGCGCTCTACGCTTTCAGTTTGATATTCCTCTCTCTTTTCAAACAACTTCTAACTTTTTTATTCTTTTCTTCAGGTTAGTCACCTAAGCTGATTAAAGATTATTTCCGGTTAGTATTATTTGATCTTCGTTTGGACTATCAAACGCTTTAGCGGAGCTTTAGGTAATTTCTAATTGTAATTTATGGCTAGAAACTACCTTTTAGCTCGCCAAATTCCACACTTTCCTGCCGAAGCAGTTGATTGTGCCCTAATTGTTAATGTTTGCGTTTTTATTTTTGTCTTTCGACTAATTTCATACTACCATAAACGTTTTAAAAATGCAAGACTTTTGAGCACAAATTTTATTGTATTTTTTACAACACTCGCCATTTCTCCCCTGTTAAGTCACTTGAACACATATGTTGTATTTTATACAACATATTTATACAAAAGACCAATCAACTTTCCTCCAAAATTCTGCCATAAATATCCCGTAATAACTAAAGGTCATTTTAATTTCCTATTAAAAAATGCGGCCTTTCGGCCGCTTTATAATTTCATGTGTTTGTTGTTCTTTTTATTCGAACTTTTTGTTTTATAATTCTTTGTCTTAGTTGGATTAAGTCAGCTAAACTGCGAGGAAAACTGACTTAATCCGTAGAGTGTGGAGTTATTTTGGCTATTTTTGTTTTTAGGCTTCTGAATAATATTTTTATTCAAAAGCTACCTCTATAATATCGCAGAAAAACGCTTATGTCAATAGATTTTTCAAAGTTTTTTGAACAATTTTTGTATAATTTTTTAGACACTTTTCCACAGGATTTTCTGCACACTTTATTTAAGATCTGAACACTTTTCTTCCGTCTCGACGAGTGTTTTTCATTACGGCAATATTAATATGATCAAATAGACAAAAAATCGCCTAAGTAGGCGATTATGGTTCGAAATAAAGATGGTGGAGCTGCGGGATACTGCCTCCCGGTCCGATAAATCTTCAGGATATCCTTCTACACTCATAGTCCCCTGTTTTTATTCTCGGCTTATCAGATAGGCTGCAAGAGACAAAACCTAAAAGACGCCATGACAAAAATCTTCAAATCCACCCCAGTCAAGAGGTAAATTCTATCCCCATAAAGTATGATAGCTCAAGAATCTATGGAAACTCGACTCTAGAACCAGCCTATTACAATAGTTAATTAGGCATAAACAGGTGCATAAAGCACATGTTTTGAAGTTTTTTCTTCATTTATTCAATACTTACGGTATCAATCGTAGTGCTAGATATCTGTTAATAAACCGTCTAAGCTTTGTCAGCCCCAACTTACCATCCATTATATCACACTCATTCCCTATTTTCAAGAGTAAACATAACCAAATTCTACCCCTGTTTTTGTATTTTTCACAACAGGCTCCAGCAGAGCTTGCTGAACGGTAAACTTGCGAGCCAGCGAGCAAGAAAGACATACAACAGGCTAATCATAAGCACAAATGTACACTTACAACAGAGGTAAATTGCCCAAAATCGACATTTTACTTCACAAAAACCCGTTTTTACAAGCATAAGCAAAAACCACCCACCCCTGTTGAATCTGCTTATGCTTGCAAAATAAAACTTTTTTGATAATATGCGGCGCTATCATGATAGCAAAAGTTTACACATCAATCCCCTACGGCTACGATGGATACATTATTGAGGTCGAATGTGCCATCACCAAAGGACTACCCCAATTCGACATTGTCGGCATGGCAAACAAAACCGTCTCAGAGGCCAGACATCGCGTCAGAAACGCGATTAAAAACTCTAGACTAAAATGGCCTGATTCCCATATTACAATCAATCTAGCCCCCGCAGAACTCGCCAAAGACGGCATTTTCTTTGATATTCCAATCGCCATTGCCATTCTGATTGCTTCCGGACAACTACTTGAATCTGACGCTAAAAACCGTATCTTTACCGGCGAACTTTCTCTGGACGGAGAGATTCGCCCAGTTCGTGGTATCATCAACATTCTCGAAACCGGGAAATCCGCTAACTATCCCGAATTTTTCATCCCAAAAGACAATCTTTCTCAAGCTTCACTCATACCCGGTCCTCGAATCATCGGCGTCAATTCCCTTACCGAACTCATATTAGTCCTAAAAAATCAAATTACACCCGCTGACACTTCGACATTCTCATCTGTTGTAAAAAATACCAAAACAGATGAAAATGCAGTATTGTTAGCTAATATTCGCGGTCAGGAACTCGCTAAAAAGGCTCTCGTCACGGCCATCGCCGGACATCACAATCTTATCTTTTCTGGTCCTCCCGGCGCCGGAAAGACCATGTTAGCTCACGCCGCTCTCGATCTCATACCAGAACTAACCTCCGATGAAATGCTTGAAATCACAAAAATCCATAGCCTCTCTGGTCTCACTAGCGAAATCGTCACTTCAAGGCCTTTCCGCGCCCCTCACCACACTTCAACCCTTTTGTCCCTCATCGGCGGTGGTCAGAAACTCACACCTGGCGAAATCTCACTCGCTCATCTCGGCATCCTCTATCTTGATGAGCTTCCAGAATACCCCAGAATCACACTTGAATCACTTCGCCAACCCCTCGAGGACCGCAAAATCTCCCTCGCACGCGCCAATGACCGTTGCACTTACCCTGCAAATTTCATGCTTCTCGCCACTATGAACCCCTGTCCGTGTGGTTATCTCGGAGACAAAGATCATGAATGTAAGTGTAAAAATTTTGAAATACAGAGGTATAAAAATAAGTTGTCTGGGCCACTTCTTGACCGCATTGATATTCGAATTAATCTTCCCCGAACAAAAACTTCTGAGCTCTGCAAACAAATTTTTCCTAGCCAAAAATCTCATAGTAACGCCATAACTCCTCTCGAATATCAAAATGTTGTAAAAAATAATATAACAGAGGCAATAGAACGCCAACATGCCAGGTATAAGGATAATTCGACTTATAACGCGACTCTCACTTCCACTCAAGTTGTCAAATACATCAATCTAGAAAAATCCGCAAAAAATCTGCTCAACAAAGCCTCCGAGACACTAAAACTCTCTGCGCGTTCCTATTTTAAGGTTATCAAAGTTGCCCAAACTATCGCAGATCTACAAGCTTCCGATACCGTAAAAGAAACCCATATCATCGAAGCATTATCATATCGAAACAATTTATAATTTACCCCTATTTCCCTCTTGAAAAATCCAACCAATTTTGCTATAATGTAATAGTTAAGGTTATAAGAGAAAGGACTACACCATTAGTAACAGAAATTCGCATACCCGCATTAACGGAGAAATTCGCTATCCTGAGGTTCGTGTAATTGGTTCTAGTGGTGAACAGCTCGGCATCATGTCGAGCAAAGAGGCTCAGTCCCTCGCTCGCGAGCAAGGTGTTGATCTCGTCGAGATTGCCGCCAGCGCAAATCCTCCTGTCGTAAAAATCATCGATTGGGGTAAATACCAATACCAAAAGATGAAAGAGGAAGCAAAAAATCGCAAAAAAGCTCGCGAAAAACAGTCTGAATTAAAACAGATGAAGGTTGGTCTAAAAATCTCTGATAACGACCTGAACATTAAGCTCCGTAAAATCAAGGGCTTCATCGAAGATGGCGACCGCGTAAAAATCATGGTCGTCCTGAAAGGTCGTGAGATGGCGCACAAAGAACTCGCAAACGAGCTTCTTGATCGTATCATCAAAGACCTCGAAGAAATCGCTGTCGTCGAAGGAAAACCTCAATTTAGCGGACGTAATCTAGCAATCGGAATTCGGAAGAAGTAATTTCCTACTTCCACGGTTCCCTGCTCGCACCTCGAGCAAAAGCTCAAAATAATAAACTAACGAAAGGAAATATATGCCAAAGCTCAAAACGCACAAAGGCACCGCAAAGCGCATCAAGATTTCCGGCACCGGAAAACTTATCCGCGAACGCGCATATGGCAACCACATTCTTGCCAAAAAATCAAAAGCTAGGAAACGCAACATGAATACTGCTGCTTCGATTAGCGGAAAAATTGCAAAAAACGTTAAAACAAGCTTAGGAGTTTAATCATGAGAGTTAAAAGAGGCGTTCCTGCACGCGCAAAGCACAAAAAGATTTTAAATGCCGCAAAAGGCATGCAACATTACCGCACTCGTAGCTATCGTTTAGCAAAACAAGGTGTCATCAAGGCCCTTCGCTACGCTTATCGTGATCGTAGAAACAAGAAACGCGACCTTCGCGCTCTCTGGATCACCCGCATCAACAACGCAGCTCGCGAATACGGTATGAGTTATTCGAAATTAATCAATGGCATGAAGAAACAAGGTATCGTTCTCGACCGCAAAGTCCTCTCGGACCTCGCAGTGAACGAACCAGCCGCCTTCAAAGCTATCGTTGAAACAGTTAAGAAAGGAGATAAGTAATGGCTATCTGTGAACTTACCGGAAAAGGCAAAATGTACGGCCACAACGTTTCCTTCTCCCAACACAAAACCCGCAAGGTCTTTAAGCCAAACATCCAAAAGCGCACGCTTGAGGTAAACGGCAAGAAAGTTAAGGTTAACATCAGTGCTTCCGCACTCCGCACCCTTAAGAAAAAAGGCCTCATTAAATAATACTTTAACAATTCAAAAAGAAAAAACCGCAGATTAGTGTTTTCTCGTTTCGAAGCGCGTCTTTATCGACGAGCGAGAAACGAAAAACGCTAAGATGCGGTTTTTTGGTTTGAATTGTAGCTCTCAATAAGCCGGGTTCTGTAATCCGTGCGGGAACACGAACCGACAATCATCTATCTAGTCCAATCGTTACCGATTGGTTCTAGCGGTGAGCGTGCGTCTTCGGATCGAAGCTGATAGCACTCCTTGCAACAGGTAGGGTTTGCCTCCGCCATATGTCACCATACAACGCTGTGAGCTCTTACCTCACTCTTTTCACCTTTAACCCGAAGGTTGTATTGTCTCTGTGGTACTTTCCCTATTCTTTCGAACGGTCGCCGTTAGCGACTACCTTATCCTATGTTGCCCGGACTTTCCTCTTGAAATCAAGCGATTGTCTTTCGAGCTATCTGTTATTATATCACGTTAACGCTAATTTGTGAACTCTTCCCCTGATGTTCGAGTCTCATTTTCGTCGAAATGTCTATCAATCGCAAGATTCGCCTGTTCATCCGCCTCTTTGTTATATTCCCGCCTCACATGCACAAATGCCACCGCCTCAAATTGTTTTAAAAGTTCCTGAATGTCGTTATAAATCGGCATCAAATCTCTATTTTTCACCACATAAATCCCATTCATCTGGTTAATCATCATCAAATTATCCGACACGAATCGCACCGATTTATACCCCAGTTCAATTGCCTGTTCACACCCCTCTTTCAGAGCATAATATTCCGCCACCCTCGATGTCGCAAAACCAATAAACTCCCCACCCCTCTTAATTTCATGTCCATTTTCATCAATTACATAATATCCCAATCCTGCTGGCCCTGGATTTCCTCTCGATGCCCCATCCGTATAAATCGTCACCCCGTTCGCCACATTTCGATAAACATTCTCTGTTTGACCCGTCGTAATCGGCCTATCAAACGCCTCAGAACGATTATTCCCCATTCCAAGTTCAACCGAAAGTACCGAAAGCGTCGCATCATCAATTTTTAACTTCGAGATGCTATCTGCCCCATATCTTAGAAACTTATACTGAGTATATCTATCAGACAGCGTAATCTTCGCATCGCTAGACAGTGTAATTTCATAGATAATATAGAGATTATAAAGCCGACTCGAAGCCGAAAGCGCCACAAACGTAATCACATCTTTTAGCACCAGAGATTCAACATTTACCCCTAATTCTTCATCAATCGCACGCGCCATCGCCTCTTCTGGCTGCTCCCCAAACGAAATCTTCGCCGTAGGAAGCTCCCAAATCATCTCGGCCTCTACGCGCCCCCTAGGACGTTTTAAGAGCAAAATATCGTCCCCTTTATGAACGATTCCAACTACTCTTATTCTCTGTTTCATTTGCCCACTCTATTAAAAACTTATCAAGGCCCGATAGCTCATTTTCCCCTGTAGTATGTACAAGGTGGGTAAAATCTTATACGCGCTCCCACGGGAGTAGCGTCACGAAATCCCTATATATGATTATTCAGGAAAATCATATCGCTACCGGGTTATCTCTATTATAACACTACATCCCGACCAAAAAGAAGAAAAAGTTCAAAATTGCTTGTTCCGCCTGCATCAAAAACGCCGAAAGATAAGATGAAAAGAAATAGACCACCACAATCACTATCAAAAGTCCCGTCGTATATTCCATTCTTTCCATAAAATCCCTGATAAAATCCGGGGCGATCGCATAAAGCACACGCGAACCATCAAGCGGAGGAATCGGAATCAAATTAAAGAGACAAAACCCGAGATTCGTCACAACAATCTGTACAAATACGTCCGAAGCGAAGCCACCTTGCACATCCACCCCTGTAAAATGCCACAATAAGAATGCCACGAGCGCCAATAAAAAGTTCATCGCCGGCCCAGCTATTGCTACTAGTGCCATCCCCCATGCCCCACCTTTCAAGTTTCTCCTATCAATCGGCACCGGTTTTGCGCCACCAAACACCGGACCACCAGAGATAAACAATAAAAGCGGCACCACAATCGACATCCAAGGGTCGATATGCACTAATGGATTTGGCGACAACCTTCCCTCATCTTTCGCCGTAGAATCTCCCAGCCAATATGCCACATACGCGTGTGCCATCTCATGAAGAATCATCGAAACCAAGATAATCACAAATACAACAAATATGTTCAGAATATCAACTTGCATACGTCTATTATATACGAAATACGTCAAAAAAACGAAAAACTCCAAAAAATTATACACTTTTACCGCTTATGTTTATTTTTAAACACTTGTTTAGCTTTTTCGCTGTTTTGTATAATTTTTGTGTTCAAACTTTTCCCCTGTTATTTTTTGTATCATTTTTCCATTATTTTTCACAACATTTTTTGTTTTCTCGTACACATATTCCAAAAACTCCGAACACTTATTTTATCGCTCAAAAAATCCCGTACACATATCCGGGATTTTTCTGAATACTTTTTAGTTCAAGACTACAACTTCCATTGCAGCCGGAAGGTCATCAATCTTCTTAACTTTCAACTTCTTCTCTGTTTTGGCCGTTAGTTTCAGCTCCGTCACCATACCATCAACATTCCCCATCGCAATAACTAGCTTTGGTGAAATTTCTCTCACTGCACGTACAGAAGTTGTACAAAGGACATCGGAAATACCGAGGTCATCGAGTCCATCTTCAATTCCACCCGTAATTCCAACGTGCACCCCAGATACCTCAACGTCGTAAATTGTCGAACTTTTATCCTCTCCGACGCCAATTCCACGAATCGTTGCCTCGCCAATCTCAAATTCACCTGGTCCAGAGATGACTCCAACCGGCAAATCCGCCGAAATTGTCGATTCTGCGACATTGATTACAATTGTTTTTGACGCGGTTTTAATCGCGATTTCATCTGGGTTTTTTGTTCCTTCGATTTCAAACATAATACCTCCTATTTATTCTTTATAAAATCTTTTAACATTCCATCCGGATCATACGTATCCGAAATTTCCATCATCATTACCTCTGAAATAAATCTGTCTTTCACCGACAAACGATAAGAAAAATCATCGGCCGAAAGAATCACATAATTCAGCGGCTTTCCCTGTTTCTTCTCGACTACTTCCGCCCAATGTGTCAATTTCTTCGTCTTGTCATCCCCCACAATCAAAAGGTCAATTCCCTCTTGCCCTGGTAAACGATTTGTTACAATCAAGCATTTCAAGAATGCCTTGACCGGACGGACATATTCTTCCCATCCGCTCGGGCGCACTTCTGCATCTTCAACTGTCACACTCTTCATCGAGAACAACTCAGATAACGCATATGCATACGGATGCTTCATATTCGCCGAATAATACACTTTATTATCATAAGTTTCATTCTTAATAATCCCTATCCCCTCAAGATTCAAAAGTTCCCGACGAACCGAATGAATCTGCTCCTCAATCACACGCGTCATCTCGCGCACATAATAAGATTTTTCCGGCATCCCAAAAAGTAACGCGAGCAATTTCGTTCTCGTTCTTGAGCCGAAAAGTTTTTCAAGTGGTGTACTATTTTCTTTTGCCATATATTTTACTCTCTTTGTATAACTTTATTGTATCACAAAAGAATAAAATTTTTAAGCAAGTTTTGATAAAATTTCTTGTTCAATTTCCGAGAGGCGACACCATTTTATCTCTTTATTTCTCTTAAACCATGTCATCTGTCGCTTCGCCAAATGCCAATCGTCATATATATTTTGTTCAATCGCTTCATCCAAACTTATTTCCCCGTTCAAATATTTCCACGCAAATTGATAAATATTGCTTTTCATCGCCTGCAAGTCCCATCCATATTTCGACACTAAAAATTTCGTCTCCTCAAATAGCTCCAAACAATACATCTTCTTCTCTCGAAGCGCAATTCTCTCTCTAAGCTCATCCGGCTCCCAAGAAATCCCAAAAACCAAATAATCTTTACTCATCCGCAAACGATCTTTATACTCGCCCGCATTTTCCTTCCCCTCCGGAGTACCATGTTTATCATCTTTATTCGAACCGTCAAATTGATAGTCAAAAACTAACGCATCGACATACAAACCTGTTCCGCCCGCAATAATCGGCACATGTCCTCGCGCTCGAATTTCAGAAATTTTAGAAGTAGCATATTCTTTAAAATCCACCACCGTAAATCTCTCGCCCGGCTCCACCAAATCAATCCCAAAATGCGGCACAAAGTCCATCTCAGAAATCGAAGGCTTCGCCGTCCCAATATCCATATATTTATATATTGCCCGCGAATCTGCCGAAATCACCTCTCCACCGATTTTTTTCGCCAGCGAAATGGCGGCGCCAGTTTTTCCTGACGCCGTCGGACCTACAATGACAATAACCGGGCCTTTATAGGTTTGCAAGATATTCTCCGAGCTTAGACAGCTTCACTTTTTCTTCTTTGTCACGAAGACGCACCGAGACTTCCTTTGCCTCAATATCTTTCGGACCAACGATTAAGACGCAAGGAATTTTCATCTCAGTTGCGCGACGAATTTTCTTTCCCAGCGAATCATCCGAATCATCAACCGTATAACGAATTTCATTGTGTTTCAAAGGTTTTTCAAGCACGACCGAATCAAGAATCTCACGAATTTCCGAAACATAGTCGGAAACTTGGTCATTCACAGTCAAAACTCGCACCATCTCCGGCGCTGCCCAGAATGGGAACCAGCCACCAGTGTGTTCGATAAAGACCGACATAAATCGCTCAATTGAACCAAGTGTTGCATGATGAATCATCACTGGACGCTCTTTTTCGCCCTTTTCATTCGTAAATTCAAGTTCAAATCTCTCTGGTTGGACAAAGTCGAGCTGGACCGTTGCAACTTGATGTTCGCGTCCAATTGCATCCTCGGCCATAAAATCAATTTTCGGACCATAGAATGCAGCCTCACCTTCCATTTCAAAATATTCGAGTTTATTGTCGATAGCGGCTTGCTTAATCTGTTTCTGCGCCATCTCCCAGAGTTTTTTGTCCCCGAGGTATTTATCCTCATCGCTTCGATAAGAAAGACGCGCGCGAAGCTTATTCATCCCCACCGTCGAATAAAGCTCTCGCACAATCGCAACGAGCCTCTGAATCTCATCTTTAATTTGAGTTGTACGACAGAAAACGTGTGAATCGTCTTGCGTCAAAGAACGAACCCTCGAAAGACCGCCAAGCTCACCGGTTTTCTCGTCGCGATAATCTGTTGTCGGCTCCATATAGCGCACCGGCATCTCACGATAAGTGCGAGGACGCGACGCAAAAATCTGTGCGTGATGCGGGCAGTTCATCGGCTTCAAAGCGAATTCATCACCATTAACCTGCGACTTCACCATGAAAAGTTCGTCACCAAACTTTGCGAAGTGTCCAGAAGTTTTATAAAGGTCAGTTTTCGTAATATGTGGCGTCCAAACGCGCTCAAATCCAGCTTCTTTACGAAGCGAAAGTGAGTAATTTGCGAGAACGTCACGAAGTACGGTACCTCTAGGGCTGAAAAGCGGGAGACCAGCACCAACGAGATCCGAGAAGCAGAAAAGGTCGAGCTCTTTGCCAAGTTTTCTATGGTCGCGAGCTTTTGCTTCCTCTTGGCGCTTCAAATATTCATCAAGTTCTTCCTGAGTTTCAAAAGCGACGCCATAGATTCTCGTAAGCATCTGACGCTTCTCGTCACCGCGCCAATAAGCTCCAGCAACTTTATTAAGCTTAAACGGGCCACATTCCGACGTATTTTCGACGTGCGGACCTTTACACAAATCTGAGAAAATCTCTCCGAGGTCATAGAAAGAGATTTTCTCTCCTTCTGGAAGCTCCTCGATTAATTCTTTCTTTAAATCTTGTTTTTGTTCAATTGCCCAGTTCATCGCCTCTTCACGACTCACTTCGCGATAAGTCATCGGAAGTTTGCGAGCGACAATTCCGCGCATTTTCTTTTCAATACGAGCGAGGTCAGTCTCTGTCACCTTTGTTGTACCGAAGTCGATATCGTAGTAAAATCCTGTGTCGATTGCAGGACCGATACCAAATTTAGCTTCTGGATACATCTCACGCACGGCTGCCGCCAAGACATGAGAAAGGGTGTGACGCATTTTCATCACGATACTTTGTTCGTTTTCCTCTTTACTCATATAAAACCTTTTTATTAACTCTTTTATTATACCACAAAAAACGGGCTTTGACCCGATGGTGGGTGATGAGGGGCTCGAACCCCCGACCTTCTCGGTGTAAACGAGACGCTCTAGCCAACTGAGCTAATCACCCACAACTTAAAAAATTATATCACACTATTCATCATCTTGCAAAATGACAGTATGCTGATAATTCCTGTGACAATCCGTTTATGATAAAATATACTTAATGAAGACATTTATTATTCTCACATCCCTAGTTATTTCAATTTTCGGCTTTGCCGGTGGTGGCGGTTCAAGCAGTAGCGGTGGCGGTGGCGGTAGCCACTCATCAAGCAGTCATTCGAGCAGTAGTTCTAGCAGCAGCCGTTCAAGCAGTAGCGGCAAATCTTCCCCTGTCGCATTAATTATTGCTATTGCCGTCTACGGCGGGTTCTTCGTCTTCATTTATATATTATTAAAAAATGCAAGAAAGAAACAAATCGCAAATAGACTCGCCGAAGAAAAACAACTCAAATCCCTCGACCGCAACACGTCTGAAAAAGAAAAATGGATTCATGAAGAAGCTAAACGAATTTTCATAGCCTATCAAAAAGATTGGTCTGACTATAACCTTGAAAACATCAAATTATACACCACCGAACGGTATTTTGAACATGCAGCCTTAATGCTCGACGCTATCGATCGCACCGGTCGCCGAAACGTCGTCAAAAAACTTACTGTTTCCCGTGTCATCCTCTACGATGCGGTTAATGATGATGAAATAAAAAATCCAGTAAAACTCAAAGTCATGTTTAAATTTAATGGCACCGACACTATTGAAGACGTCAAAACTAAACAACTCATAAGCAGCGATGACGCCGTTGATGTTATCGAATATTGGAATTTCATTTACGACGGCAAGACATTAAAGCTCGATGGCATTACCCAGTCCACCGAATCCACTCCGCACCTCCTCGAAAGTATTGCGAACTTCGCAAAAGAAAACCATTTATTCTACAGCCCAGATTGGGGTCGTCTCGCCCTTCCGGCAAAAGGCATAATTTTCCGCGGACCAACCCCGTATCTTCTTACGACTGCGGACGTCAACAACCATGTCGTCGGCAAATGGAATGACTGTCTTGTCCAAATGTATACTTATTCCATGGTCCCAGGTCCATTTAGCTCATATTACATCGTCGGGCAAATCAACGTCAAAAAATCTTATCAAGGGGTTATTGTCCAATCTGAAAAAGCCAAAAAGATTAAAAAACCAAAGGATTATAAAAAGTTCAATCTTGAGTGGGACGATTTTAACAGACGCTATACCGTCTACGCATCCAGCCAAGATGCAATTCCGGCTCTTGAGCTCTTAAATCCTGGTTTTATGGCTAAACTATACGACAAAAACTTGCCATATAATCTTGAAGTTAAAGACAATGTCATCTATATCTTTGCAAAAGTTGAGTCCGCTAAAGAAGAAGATTACAAAGAACTCTTCGACATCCTCACCGAAGCCTATAAAGAACTCAAAATTTAATCAGTCATATCTTTCGGCACCATAATCATCGTCCCAATAATCGAGAACGAAAGTCCTAATCCAACGAAAATATACGGAAACGCCGAAATATTCATCGTCAGATATATCGCCACAAATCCCAAAAACAGAAAATTCACGACCACTGAGAAAATCTCCGCCGCATTCTTCTCTTTAATTTGCAACATCATAATCTCAATCGCCAACAAAAACGCGAAAATCACACCGTACAAAATCCCAATTCCAGAAATTTTATATGGTTCCGTCACAGCCGGTTTCAAAAGCATCCCTTCGATTCCCGTCATCCAAGCTCCCATCGTCACAATAAGAAGTGAAAAATTCACGAGCGAAAAAATCGTGAACAAAATATTTATCACCTTAACAACAACATTTCTAACCGGAATTTTATCTGTCGACCTCTTTTTCATATTTTCATTATACCACCATTTCAAAATCTTATGCTATAATATCCCTAATAATTAAGGAGTAAAAATGGCACAAAAAATTAACTCAAAAGATTTAGTCCAAAGAACTCTCGTTCTCTGCAAACCTGACGCCGTCCAACGTGGCATCGTCGGCGAAATCATCCAACGCTTCGAACGCGTCGGTCTTAAAATCGTCGGTATTAAAATGGTCGCCCCAGACGCCGAACTCTATGAAAAACACTACGAAGAAATCGGCAAACTCATCACTCGTCGTGGCGAACAAACTTTCCGTTACAACTTGAACTACATGCTTACAGGTCCAGTCATCGCTATCTGTCTTGAAGGTATCGAAGCTGTCGAACTCGTCCGCAAAATCGTCGGCCCAACCGAACCAAAATCCGCTCCAATGGGCACCATCCGCGGCGATTATTCCCACATGAGCTTCGGCTACTCTGATGCAAAGGGTATCGGCGTTCCTAACCTCGTCCACGCTTCTGGCTCCGTCGAAGAAGCTAAAGAAGAAGTAAAACTCTGGTTCACCGAAGCAGAAACCTACGATTACGAAGATCTTTCCGAAAAATACACTCGCGGTAATTTTTAAATAATAAAAGACAAAAACAGTAGTTCTACGACCTTTAGCGACAACGGGAGCGTTTTTAGCGAGCCCGTCCCGTAACGACGGGGTCGGGCGAAGCGGGGAGTAGAATTACTGTTTTTTATTTCATTATTCACAAACTACCGACGTGAGCATCTCTTTGCATCCCCCAACCGTCGTATTGTAATTGTTTTGATATGTCTCGCGCACATAATTATAAAATTCTTCGAATTTCGCATAAAGTTTTGCCGTATCAACCAACTCTAAAGGATAAAGCTCCGAAATATCCGGCTCATTTTCCTTTTTCCAAGTATTAAATTCCTGCTGTTTTTTCTTCATTTCCTCGTTCAACGCATTCAAATCTTCCCCAGTATTATTTCCGTGATGAAAATATGCATTTGCCGCATCAGCTGCCGCTTTTTTAAGCTCATACCACTTTTCTGCATACTCCTTAAATTCTTTCACGTCCGAACTCGTCAAAATTTCCACTGCTTTTTTCAAATCACTATCCGGCCAGCTTTCTGAATACGTCGTATCTCCCGAAGCCTCCGCCTTAATCCATTCGTGCCAAGTCGAATATTTATCAAGCGTTTCATTGACATCTTTATTCCCCTCTTTTGCCGCCGCAATCGCTGTTTTAAGCGTTTCATATCGCCTACGGATTTCCTCATCACGCAGCACTCCAGCCGTATCGCCAACTTTCGTCACCACTGAATCCGAAATTCCCTCGGCAATCACTTTACAAGCCTCAACATAACCGTTAAACGTGTCATTCGCCGTATATTCATTATTCACATATTCCGCAACTTTATCGCAGTTCGCATCCGAACGCAATTTTTGCATCTCATTTCGAAGTTCTTTCGCTGCAAGATATGTTCCCGAATAATCCGTCTTAAACGCTCCCGTGAGAACCCCAAAAACAATAATTCCTCCGATAATTAGAACTATCGCGCTCGGAATCGAAATCAAAAGAATTTTCTTCTTCGTCGACATTTTCGTCCTAGCATGTTTCCACCTCTCACGCATCGACGGCGTTTTCGGTTTCTCGATTTTTTTCATATGCTCATTTGGACCATATCCAACCGGAAAACCATTGTCCGGCGTCTCTAGCTTCTTCTCAACCACCACCGAACTTCCCGTCAAAGGTTCAACAACTTGCACAACTTCCGATTCGGCTATCACCGAATTACCGAATTGCGCTTTCGCTGCCGCCTCTGCTTCAGCTCCATGTAACGGATTCATATCAATATGTGAATCCTTCACTTCCGGATCATACGAGACATTCTCAGCTTGCTGAACTTCAGGAGCGATGCCCTGCTCTTTGTTTTCCATATCTTGATTATATCATATCTTGCTTATGGTATAATAAAAATATGTATGTTTCTGATTTAATTCCCGAATTTCTCCAGAGCCTCGAAGTTGAAAAAGGCCGCTCTCTCTACACTACTCGAAACTACGAGTTATATCTGAACCGTTTTTATGAACTCTGCTCCGAAGACATGACACGCGAACTCGAACCAAAAGACATCACTCCCGAAATGCTCCGAAAATATCGCCTGAAGCTCAACCGTTTTGAAGACAACCAAAACCACGAACGCCTCTCGACTTTGACTCAAAGCTATCACCTCATCGCTCTCCGCGGTTTTCTGAAATATTTGTCCAAACGTGGCATCAAATCTCTCGATCCGACCCTCGTCGACCTTCCCCACGCCGTAAAAAAACAAGTCACATTTCTCCATTACGACGAAATTGAACGCTTACTCGCTGAAATCCCTATCGACACCGAAACTGGGCTCAGAGATCGCGCCATCATCGAGCTGCTTTTCTCCGGTGGACTTCGTGTTTCTGAACTTTGCAACTTAAATCGCGATTCAATTAATCTCGAGCGTCGCGAATTCGTTGTTCGCGGTAAAGGTCGAAAAGACCGTCCAATCTTCATCGACCAATCGACCGCCGACTGCATAAAAGATTATCTCGACTACCGCACCGATTCCCTCCCGGCTCTCTTTCTTAACAACTCCAAAAATCTCCAAACTCCCTCGACCTCTGGTGACTATCGCCGCTTAACTCCGCGCAGTATCGAGCGCATCGTCCAAAATTACGCCAGAAAAGCCGGTATCACAAAGCACGTCACGCCTCACACTCTTCGCCATTCTTTCGCGACCGACCTCTTAATGAACGGCGCCGACATCCGCTCCGTCCAATCTCTCCTCGGCCATGCCAACATCAGCACCACCCAAATCTACACTCACGTCACCGACCCGCACCTTCGCGAAGTACACGAACGTTTTCACACCGAAACAAAGGAGTAGTATAATAAACTTATGAATATCGATTTTATCGTCCTCTATCTCGCAGCCTTCATCTTTGGCTCAATTTTTGGCTCATTCGCCTGTTGCCAAGCTTGGCGCATTCGTGAAAAATCCGAAGGTCGAAATCTCGGAAAACACTCCGTCTGCCTGCACTGCGGCGCAAAATTAAAATGGTATGACAATCTCCCTATCATCAGCTGGCTCGCTCTGAAAGGAAGGTGCCGAAATTGCCACGAAAAAATCGGCAAAGCCGAAATCCTCTCCGAAATCGGCCTCGGACTCGTCTTTTTCGCTATCGCCTATAAATATTTCTCGGGTTTCGAAACTGTCGCGAATTTCTTCTCCTCCCCTGTCGAACTTCTCGTCCAGCCCCTCATCCTCCTCGTCGCATTTATTATTTACTGGATTATCCTCATCTACGACGCAAAATGGGGCGAGCTCCCAATGCTCTTAATGCTCCTCGAAATTCCTTTCGCCATCATTTTCCATATCGCAAGAGGTGGCAACTGGCTCTACGCCGGCATCGGCACCGGACTTCTCTCCGGACTTTATTACCTACTTTATTTCTTCAGCAAAGAAAAACTCGTTGGCGGCGGTGATTGGTTGCTCTGCATCTCAATTGGCCTTTTTCTCGGTCGTTGGGAATTCGCCATCATCGAACTTTTCTTAAGCAACCTCACTGCAACCATCTTCTCCGCCCCACAGGCGCTGAAAAAAGAGAAAAAACAAATTCCCTTCGGCCCGTTCCTCATTCTCAGCCTCCTCGCTATTCTTCTCGCTTCCGACTACATCCTAAAATTCTTCATCATTTATTAGCTTTTCCACTGAAAAAAAGGGGGGTTCTAGCCGAGGAAAATGTTGCCTAATACTCCCCCGTTAGAAATTTTGAGGTTCAAAAGCGCCCTGCCTGAAAATCGGTAGGATAATACTATATATATTATGTCCATGGACATTTTATGATAATAAGCCGCTTTTGCGAAAAGTTGTATTTTTGGGTTTATCTCTCTCCGGCAACGTGAACAATGGCTCCGTCAACAATCAGGGCAGCAACGGCAACTACTGGTCCTCTACGGTCAACAATGCTAACAACGCGTACAACCTGAACCTAAATAGCTCAAATGTCAACCCAGCAAACAACAACAATAAGAACAACGGGAACTCTGTGCGTTGTGTCGCGCAGTAGTCTCCGGCTCCCCTCCCAGCACCTCAATCCCCCCAAAAAAATCCACTAAAACCTAAAATCTATACTCAAACCCCGCTAAATCAAACATTTTCTTGCAAATTTTCTTTCCATTCACATTTTTCATATATCCAAGATACGAAATCATCGAATCATCATCAAGAAATCCCATCGTATATTCCATCGCCGCGTGATGAAAATTATTTTTAAACCTTCTTCCCGGCACAATCATATACGGATAAACCACCATCCCGAGAAACGGCGTCCCGTGCGACACTTCTTGAATATACCGCTTCCTCGGATGCAGCGTCAGCCCAATCGAAATCAAAAATTCCGAAATCTTCGGCACATCCGAAAGCGCCCTCTTAAATTCTTCCTCCGTCACCACAAGATAAAAATCATCCACATATCTCCCATAATGCTTCCACCCGAGCTCAAACGTCACAAATCTATCAAGTTGGTCGAGATAAATATTCGAAACCAGCTGCGACGACAAATTCCCAATCACAATTCCCTGCCCCGGTGGCTGGCAAAACAAACTCTTGTTGTCCGGCAGCCCATCCCACTCTTTCATCGACCCCCGAATCCTCACTCCTTTCGTCGGGTCATCAAAAATCACTTCCGCCCAAAGTCCTCGCACCAAATTTTTCAGCCATTCGTGCTTCGCGTCGTATTGCCGCTCAAGCCCCCAACACACCCGTTCAAAAATCCGCTTTCTCGAAAGACTCATGAAATACCCCTGAATATCAAATTTCAGAACATACGCTTTTCTCGTCCCGTTTCTCGAAACCTGTCGGACATGTTTTTGCATCCGCTTCACTCCGAACAATGTGCCCTTCCCCACTCTACACGAATACGAATCGTAAATAAATCTCTCGTCCCACCACTTCGCATTTTGATTATAGAGAAAATGGTGCACCACCCTGTCCCGAAACGGTGCCGCAAAAATCTCCCGCATCACCGGGTCATAGATAATAAACGCGATTCCCCGCCCCGGTTTATATCTGTGATTAATAATATCATCTCTAAGCATCACGAGATTTTGCATCGCGTTTAGTTCAAAAGTATGCTCGTCACTCGTCCCGCGCTTATTTTTCCGCGCCTCGAGATACGCTATATATAGTTCGTGCAGCAGCCACTCGCCTAAATCTTTGCCTTGCACGCTGAAAGTTCTTTCCTGACTTTTTCAATCGCTCGAAGTATCGAATACGTCCTCTCCAGCGGCATCAGCCTCAGTTCCGACACGTTTATCATCTGCGCCGTCATATAGTCGAGCTCCGTTTCCATACTCTCCAGATATTTCTTCATCGCCTCTTTCGACTTACTCGCGAGACTATATTCACGCACCAATTTCACCGCTCTTATCGTAATCTCATCCGTAACGGTTCTCCTTCCGACCGGCTCAACTATCCGTATCGCAAAATACGTTTTCTTTAAAAGCTCCCTGAGCATCATAAAAAGCACCGGATGAATTTCCTCCGGCATCATAATTTTATTTACTTTCGCATACTCGAGCGCCTTCGCCTTCTTCATATTCTCAATTTCCGAAGGCAAATACTTTTTCCCGAGGTTATAGATTCGATATTCCGGCTTTATCTCGAGTGGATTGATACTGTTGGCTTCGAGTCTTGTCTCAAGCATGTCAATGTTTCGGATATTCACCACCCCATCCTCAGATTTGAAATCAAAATCCGAATCTTGGACGAGCTTCGAACCCATTCCAATTCTTTTCGCAATTTCACAGTGGAAAATGATTGCCGAATTGCCAATCATTTTCCACCAATCCCCATTGTTGTGAATGACAAACAGTTTCGAATAGTTTTTCTTCTCTTTCTCGAGCGCAAACATCTTCAATTTGAGATACACCGCTTTCTGTTGGTCGCCAATCTTAGCGGCTTTCGTGCGAGCAACTCTGGTCGACTTTTTCGCCATTTCATTTGCTGTCATTTTCAGTTCACTTTCTTTCATTCAACTTTATTTCGCCCACACGTTTTGAGCTCAGAGGTTCTGGGAGGGGAGCCGGAGACTACTGCGCGACACAACGCACAGAGAACCCGTGGAACTTATCGTTGAGGTTCGCTGGGTAGACATTCGAGCTAAGTAGGTACAGGTAGTACGCGACGCTAGCACTGCTGACCGTAGAGGACCAGTAGAAGCCGTAGCCGCCCTGATTGCCGACGGAGCCATAGTACACGTAGCCGGAGAGAGATAAGTTTGGAATACCTTGCATTAATGCAGACGAGTTGTAGTTATTGTAAAGGGTCTGGAACTCGCCGGAAGAACCGCCAGTTGGAAGCCTCCAACCTTTCGGGCAGATATCACTTGAAGCGTTGCCAGAAGTCAAGCTACTTCCGCCGGTTCCAGCTGTTGCAGTATAGAATGTATAGTAACCGCCATATGTAGAGTCCACATATGCGTTATTGGTATCATAAGCGTTGAATCCAGAAACTGATGATGCTGGAATCGTGAAGTCTGAAGAAACGTTAGAATCGGAGCTGGTGATGGTCTTATTCGCGATTCTGAGATTCTCTGTCATCCAAACATTTCCGTCTGCAAGCTTCTTAACGGTATAAGTGTTCCCGTCACGTTCATCTTCAAGCTCGATTGAATCGCCAACGTTCGTAAGCGTAGATTTATCGAAGGTTTGCATCGTCAAAGTAACTGGCGGCTCATGCGCAATCACCGAGAAAATCACGCTTTTCGCATAAGTTCCGGCCTTGAGTGTAGAATTAACTTTTGCGCCGATATGAACAACATTAGTTTTCTCTGCCGTAGATGGAAAATGATCAAGATTCCTAAGTGTCACTTGATTGCTAAGTGCTGGGATTTTGAGATAATCCGTCCCGTCGGTCGAATATCCCCATTTATTCGCACCCATCGTCGAACTCGTCACGCTTCCCGAAAAATCTGATGCGATGACATCCGTAATCGAAGAATCTGTGTTCTCCATATCCGTATCATTGTCGATAGACGAGAAATAGAGTTCGTATCCGCCGGTGCTGTTCGTGCTAACAGTCGCAGTCACCGTCCCAGAATCAAAAACACCTTCTGGCGTTGGAATGTCATATGTCAGCGCAAGGTTCTCCGTATCAAGCGTCACCGATGCCACCGGATTCACCACCGCCGAAACTTTTGTTTCCGCTGAATCCGCCGCGTTGCTTTTTACTATCGGTGAGAAAAACGAGAACGTTATCGCCCCAAGCATTGTGAACGCCAAAAAGACGCCCGCCGCTTTCATTTTTTCCGCATTTTTTGCCATCACTCCTCCATCAACCATAACCTTTTTCATTGTTTTAATGTTTTCCTTTTATTTATCGTTCCTTAACGGTCAGTTTGTAGGGGCCTTTAAACCAACTAATTTTCAAGAGAGATGAAAATTTTTTTGTTTTTAGGATAAAAGTATACGCAAACGCAATCAAACTCCTTATAAAAACGCTTGCGTTTTTATTTCGCTTTTTGTATAATTTAAGCAGAGACGGTCATTTTCGGGCGTATTTTAATAAAAAATCGGCTTTTATCCAGTAAGTTTTTCTAGCATTTCTTATCTGTAAATACTAGAAAAAAGACGGATAGTACCGACGAAATAAAAGGCCCATATAAATTGACTGGTCGAAAGCGAAAAAACAAAAAACTGCTCATCGCAGTCGAAAACGTTTAAGCTTAACCTGTTCTGGAGAATTCCACAAAGGTATATTAAAAAATGAAATTCTCCAGCTGTCCTAATAGTCGCTTTTTTGCGACTATTCTTTTTCATTATAGCACATCAAAGTTTTTTCTTACGGCGAATCACAATTCTCAAGAGATTACTTTCGGACAAAAAACTCGCTAGCATAAGCTAGCGAAGTTCTTCCCGTAGTGGAGATGGTCGATACTAGATAGATCATCTCTGCTACTTTTATTATATAAAAACATAAATGGAAATGTAAAGTTATATCATAATTATAAGTATCATGCTAGATATGCTATAATAAAAGTATTATGGGAAACAAAGTTACAGAAGCTGCCAAGGCAGCTAAAGAGCGTGCAAACGAACACGCCGCAAAGATTCATAGCAAACAACCTAAAGTCGTGAAAGAATTTGCCGAATTCATCAACCAAGGCAACGTCATCGACCTCGCCGTCGGTGTCGTCATCGGTTCCGCATTCGGAAAAATCATCACCGCTCTCGTCGACTACATCATCATGCCAATCGTCGGGATGATTATCGGTGGTGTCGATTTCTCCGACCTCTACATCACGATTCCAAACTGGCTCGGTGATGGTGTCGGCGTCCGCATCCAATACGGTAATTTCCTCCAGGCCGTCGTCGATTTCCTTATCGTCGCGTTCTGTATCTTCGTCTTCGTCAAGTTCATCAAACAATTTAAGCTTGACTTCAAAAAAGAAATGGAAGACGCTGCCGAAGCCGAACCATCAAAAGACGACAAAATTATCGCTCTTCTTGAAGATATTAAAAAGAATACCTCTAAGAAATAGTCATATTATAAGATAGTCTAACTAAATCATAAACTTGGTCCTGTTCGATTTGTCCGGACAGGACTATTTCTATTCCCCCTCGCCCAAAATACCTCGATTGCATCACGCTCTCATATTTCTCGCGCAAAACTTTTGCTAAATTCAAATCCGTGCGGACTTCAACCGTTTTCCCCTCATGAAGCACGCAAAACGCCTTCCCATTCGGCGCCAAAAAAATCTTTCCCTCTTTTTTCTCTTTCACCATCAAATCTTCGAACGTATATTCCCCGATTCCTGAAACTTTCGTAATCTCAAATTTCATTTCTACCTCTTTTTCTTTTCAAATTTTGAGCCTTTAACTTTTTCGAGATAGTACGAAATTTCCTCGATGCTTCCCTCGATGTCATCAAGCGCTCTGTGCGCATCACGCTTCGTGAATTTAATCTTCATCGCATTCTCGAAATAAACTTTCCAAGCCGAAACATCAAACATTCGATAATGTAGCCGCTTATCAAGGTTTTTCCATTCATTTCGAATAAATCTCCTGTCTTGATGAATCGAATTTCCGGCGAGTATGACCTCGTCTCCAAAATATTTATCAACAAACTCCAGAACTTCTCTTTCAACTTCCGCGCTTTTCTTTCCCGTTTCATTTTGTGTCATGAGTTGCTCAAACGACTCTTGATTCTTTTCCCAAAATTCCCCGACCATTCGTTTCTTCATTAAACTTTTTGGAACCTTACAAACTGCCGTCATTCTCGCAACTTCATTAAAATCCCAATCCGTCGCGATGCAAGCCACCTCGAGAATTTTGTCTTTTTTCGGGTCAAGCCCCGTCATCTCTAAATCAACCCAAAGAAGTTTCGCTTTTTTCATCTACATCCTTTCCGGTACTTCAATTCCAAGCAAACTAAGCCCATGCGTCAAAACTTTCAAGTACGCGAGAACGATTTGTCCACGCTCAAATTCATATTCACTTCCCGCGACTTTCGTCGTCTCATAAAATCTCGAAAATTCTTGCGCAAGTTCATAAAGATATGTGCAGAGTTTATTTGGTGCAAGCTCCGAAACCACAGCCTTAAGTTCGTCCGGATATGCAATAATTTTTTTAATCAACTCACGTTCTCTCTCAGAAAGTTCCCAATTTTCTTTCGCGCTCGAAACTCCGTCTTTAAGCAGATTTCCAATAATTTTCGACGCCCTAACCGCCGAATATTGCAGATATGGGCCCGAATTTCCGGTCATCTTCACCGATTCCTCCGGCGAGAAAATAATATTTCCCCCAACTTTATATTTCAAAAACGCATATTTCGCTGCTCCAAGCGACACTTTTTCGTCAAACGAACCGTGTTCCTTTTCTAGTGCTTCGTTCACTGCCTCAAGCACATCAACAGCCTTCAGGAAGTTCCCTTTTCTTGAACTCATTTTTTCATTTCCGGGAAGACGCACGTTGCCGTGAGTTAGATGCAAAGTTCTCTCGACGAGTTCCGGCGCATATTTCGAAATCGATGCAAGGACGACTTTCATGTATTCGATAATATCGTTCCCTGTAATCACAATCGACTTATCAAATTCATAATCGTCATATTTCGTAAAAATGAGCCCAACATCTTTTGCTTCATAAGTCGGCAAACCATTTTTATTGATAAATACACGTGTATGCAACCCGTCTTTTTCGCCCCTATAAACAATCGCTCCGTCACTTTCTTCATACACCGTTCCGATATGTTCTTGCACTTCGTGCAGCCCCCTCGATGCCACCGTCGACTCCGGATAATATTTATCGAATTTCACGCCAATTCGCGCATAAAAATCTTTAAAATAATTATACGAAACTTCACGTCCGGTCCAGTAGAGTTTTGCAACTTCTGCTTTTTTGGCATCGTCATAGTTAAAATCTTCGCCATTCGCTGCAATTTCATAAATTATCTTGTTCAGCTTCGTAATTTCTTCGTGCGCCGTTTCATCTTCTTCATAATCACGCGTCCCCTCAACGTAGCATTTCGCAATCATCTCGATATTCGATATATCGACATTATTCTTTCGAACAGCGTAAATCGTCTTTGCGACATGAAGCCCAACATCCCCCCCAAAATTTGCACGAACAACTTTTCCTCCCGCAAATTCAACAATTCTCGAAATCGAATCTCCCACCATCGATGTATAAAGATGTCCGACGTGAAGAACTTTAAACGGGTTCGGATCCGAAAATTCACAAATCACCGTTTTCCCAGAATATTCATCACATGATATATTTTCAGTAAATTTAGACCCAAAATCCGCAATTTTCTGCTTAAAATATTCGTCAGAAGATTTAAAATTCAAAAACCCCGGCCCCGCAATCTCAATGTCATAACCAGAATCAGCGAGCGATTTAGCAATCTCCTCTGCCACTTGACGCGGGTTCTTTCCAACCTGTTTACAGATTTGCATCGCCACATTTGTCGAATAATCCGCCCCGAAATCACCGTCGAGATTCTTCGGCGCTTCAGTCACATTCGGCTCGACAGAAATTCCGAAAATTTCGGAAATCGCCACCTTTAGTTTTTCTTTAATATCTTCCATAGCTACTCTTTATTATACAACAAAAATCGCCTCCGACAAAGCAGAAGCGATTTATGTGTCTTATTCGCTACGTAATGATTCTACTGGGTCTTTCTTGCTTGCACGCGCCGCTGGCACTGCACCGGCAATCACAGTTAGTCCAATTGAAATCAGAATCAAGATTATAGATTGCATTATATCGAACGACAACAAATTATCAATGTGCGCCGTAATCGAGATAATTTTGTTTGCAGCCGTACCAATCAAAATCGCAAACACCACGCCAATCACACCCGCAATCGCACCTTCGATAATCGTCTCCGCCCTAAATACTCGCACCACGTCGCGTTTGCTTGCACCAATCGCACGCAAAATTCCAATCTCTTTTGTTCTCTCGAGCACCGAAATATAAGTAATAATCGCAATCATGATACTTGAAACAATCAACGAAATCGCCACGAACGCCACCAACACGAACGATAACATCGTCACAACCGTCGTAATCGTCTTAATTAACTCTTGTGTTTGGTCTTTATAGACAATTTTTTCTGTCGCACCTTCATTATATTTGTCGATAAACGCATTAACTTTTTTCTTATCGTCTTCCGTTTTCGCGTAAAAACTAATCACTTTCGGAGTATCGATATCGTATTTATCAGATTTCGCCACTGCTTCCTCGACTAATCCATGCGTATATCCGAGAAAACCGCTCGCGTCATCCGACTTTTTCGCCATCACAACGCCAACAATTTTCACTTCTTTCGCATCGTCATATCCTTCCCCGCCTAAGCTCACGCGATAAGTTTTTCCGATTACTTCGCTGTATTTAAATCCAACATCCCCAGACACCAACTGCCCGCCATTATTAATATTCGAAACAAATTCATTCAACGTTTGACGGCTCGCCAAATTCAAAGTGTATGCTTGGCTCAATGCGAATTTCTTGTCAGGATTCACCACCAAAACCAACTCGCTTGAATTTTCTGGAAATCTCCCACTTAAGACTTCGTATGGCGTTTCCGAAATCAGTTCCTTGACCGACGAAGCGAAGAAATCATCTTCCGTCACTGAATTTTCATTATCACTGCTCGAACTAGAAAACAACGCTGCAAGCGAATTATTATCTTTAACCGGGTTAATCGTAATCGTTTTGCCATTTTCGTCTTTGTCGACAAAATTCAACGTAATTCCGTATTCATAATGCACTGTATCAGTAAACGCGTCGACTTCTTTTTGGTTTTCTTCGACGTATTTTTTCAAACCTTTTGTGTCATTATAGCGAATTTTTCCCTGTTTCGAGACATTCAAATTCATTTTAATATCGTCTTCTGCGACAATATCACCATCTGCTTTTGAATTATCTTCTTTCACAACCGTTTCACTTGAATCGCTTTCGAGATAACTCCTATCAATCGTAATTGCCGATGGCAACGAACCGAGTTGCGCGATGTTCTGGACGTAGTTATTCACTCCGTTCGCGAGTGACAAAATCAGCGCAATTCCGATAATTCCAATCGAACCTGCAATCGCCGTGAGCAATGTTCTCCCGCGTTTCGTCATCAAATTATTTTTCGAAAGCGAAAGCGCAGTCAAAAGACTCATCGAAGTATATTTCGAATTATCTTCCGCTTCTTCCACTTTCCCATCAAACGGTTTTGTATCTCCGATAATTTTACCATCTTTCACATTGATAATGCGCGTCGAATATTGTTTTGCAAGTTCCGGGTTGTGCGTCACCATCACAACTAGTTTGTCTTTCGCAATTTCTTTAAGCAAATCCATAATCTGAACACTTGTCTTCGAATCAAGCGCACCGGTCGGCTCATCCGCAAGAATAATACTCGGATTATTCACGAGCGCTCTCGCAATCGCAACGCGCTGCATTTGTCCGCCCGAAAGTTGACGTGGCAATTTATTCATCTGGTCGCCAAGCCCAACTTTTTTGAGAGCTTCCTGTGCACGTTTTTTCCTCTCGCTCATCGAAACACCCGAAAGCGTCAAAGCGAGTTCGACGTTCGAAAGCACTGATTGATGTGAAATCAAATTGTATGACTGAAAAACAAATCCAACTCGGTGATTACGATAAGTATCCCAATCTTTATCGACATAATCTTTCGTCGAAACACCTTCGATTACCAAATCGCCGCTCGTGTAATGATCTAGTCCACCGATAATATTAAGCAGTGTCGTTTTACCAGAACCCGAAGGTCCTAAAATTGATACAAATTCGTTTCGACGCAAATTAATCGAAACGCCATCTAGCGCCCGCAGCTCAACATCCGCCGTGCGATAGATTTTCGTGACATTTTTTACCTCTAACATACACTCATTTTAGCACAAAAATTCGCTAAAAACATTCTGAAATATCAGCTAATCCATATTCGTCAATCGAAATCTTACAGGTATGCTCTTTTTTCTCTAAATCAACCAAATGAACTTCCCCGTTATAAGTTCCTTTCGTTTTTGCACTCCATTTCACTTCTAAATCATACCTCTTTTCGCCCGTCTCGTTATTATTTTCATCAAACAAATTGAGCTCATAGATTTCATATTTTATTCTTTCGTCCTCGCTCTCTTTTACCTCCCAACCATTACTCACGTTAATTCCGTATTCACCTAGCGAGATATAGCTCGTCGCATTCACTTCCGCTTCATTTTTATGTCCAAAAAATCCAATCGAAAACACCATGATTGACACTAAGACTCCAACGATTCTCATTTTTCCCTTAAGAACTCCAAAAATCAAAGCCAGCGAAATCAAAATCGTCATAAAAAGTCTAAACAAAAGGTCTGGTTTCTCCGAAACTAGCGGAAAATTAATCGCCCCCTCAAATCCGACTAAAACTAGCGCCGGCGCGAGAATCACTGCCGCGGCAATCTCATTTTTCTTCATAAAATATCCGATATACCCCATCGGAATCGTCAAAATTGTCCAGATAAACCAATATTTATAATATCCGAAAAGTCCCCACCCCATATAACTAAACGGCACTTGCACGAGATAAATCAGCGGTTGCGAAATCAGGAAAAACACAAAACACTTCAATGCAGAATCGAGATTACTTTTCGAATTCATGATAATAATCACGCCAAACAGCACCCACCAATAGAAAATCACGCCAAATCTTGAAAAGCAGTATCTTTAAGTCCCGAAACTGCCATCAAAAACCCAACCAGAACCCCGATAACAACCGCCGAAATCACTACTTTCGGCCAACTTAAATCAATCCCCCCAAAAATCTTCTCAAAAAACTTTTTCATAAGTCGATTATATCACTTTAAAGCGATTTAATGAATTCTGCAAAAAGCGGATGCACTGTCAACGGTCGCGACTTAAATTCCGGATGCGCTTGTGTTGCACAGAAGAATTTGCATTTCGGTGCCTCAATAAATTCCACCAACTTTCCGTCCGGCGATGTTCCCGAAACGACCACGCCGCCTTTTTCGATTTCTTTCAAAAACTTTTGATTCACCTCATAGCGATGACGATGGCGTTCAATCGTCTTAACTGAGCCGTCTTTCTCAATCGTTCCCCACCAATCTTTCGTTCCCGAAATCTTTCCGCTCTTCATTTTTTCAATTACGTCAGCATAAATTTTTGCGGTCTTCGTCCCAGCTTTAAGTACTGCCGGATAATCACCAAGACGCATCGTTCCGCCAGTTGATTCCTTCCCCTTTTGACCTTCCATGATATAGACGACATTATAAGGAGTCTTGTCATCAAATTCTTCCGAATTCGCATCTTTAAGGCCAGCACGACGAGCTGCTGCTACACATGCCATTTGAAGACCCAAACAAAGTCCGAGATATGGCTTATCATTTTCGAGTGCATACGTCGCCGCCGCAATCTTCCCTTCGGTTCCACGTACACCAAATCCGCCCGGAACAACAATCCCATCAACAGATTCCAAGAGCTCGTACGCAGATTTGCTATTCGAGGAAGCAGGAGTAGCGGAGCGAGCCGTACTTTTCGTACGGTGAGTGAGCAACGCATCTGCTGACGAAGAAGAGCATTCTGCACCGAGCTCTTCCGCATTGATCCATTCAATTTCGACGTTCACTTCATTCCACGCGCCAGCAGCCTTAAGAGCCTCCGTCACACAGATATAAGTGTCGTCGTTCCCAACATATTTCGCAACCAACCCGACCTTCACGGTCTTCGCATATTTCTTCGCGCGACGCTTCGAGAAATCTTCCCAACGCGACATATCCGGTTCAGAATCATCATTCACAAAATCATTCAAAATCGAAAGCACGCCCGATTTAAGAACGTTAAACGGCACGTCATAAACGCTCGCAATATCCGGAAGATTCACCACTGCATCATCTGCAATTCCCGCAAATCTCGCGATTTTCTCGCAAATCTCGCGACTTGCCGGCTTCTCGGTACGTACACAAACAATATCAGGAATAATTCCGAACCCACGCAGATCTTTCAATGCGTTTTGTGCCGGTTTTGTCTTAAGTTCCTTCGAAGTATTAATCCAAGGCACGTAAACTACATCAATATAGAGGCAATTCCTACGTCCGACTCGGTTTGCAAAAAGCCTAATCGCCTCGAGAAACGCCAAACCTTCATAGTCGCCAACCGTTCCACCAATTTCGACGATATGAATATCCGAATCTTTCGATGCCATCTCGATTTTCTCTTGCACGAGATTCGTAAAATGCGGAACGAGCTGAACAGTTTTTCCATGAAATCCGCCCGCGCGCTCCTTTTCAATCAACTCTTTGTTAATCGAACCGGAGAGAGTAATCGAATATTTTGAGGTTTCAAAATCAAGAAATCTTTCGTAGTGTCCGAGATCAAGGTCCGTTTCAACTCCATCATGCGTCACATAACATTCCCCGTGTTCAACCGGATTAAGAAGACCAGCGTCAACATTGAGGTACGGGTCGCATTTCTGCATCGTGACCTTATATCCCTTCGCTTTCAAAATCGCACCCATCGAAGCCGCCGTAATTCCCTTACCGACTCCAGAAAGCACGCCTCCCGTCACAAAAATATATTTACATTTTTTATTTTTCTCATTAACCATTTAGGGCTACCTCTCTCCTTTCGCCCACACTCTAAAATTAAATGATATTAAAACCTCTAGTTAACCCTATTTTACCACAACCATTTATTTTTTCCACCCAAAAACGTGCAAAAATCTTTGCAAAATTGATGGATTTCTCGAAAATTCCGGCACATCAAGCGAAATTTCATATTTATTTTCATCAATCGAAACATTCAACTTTTCTTCAGAAACCTCCGCCTTCGTTTCCGCCCCCTGATAATTCACTTCTGAAAAATCCTCGGCGCTCGAAACCGGCACTTTCCCTGTCCACCAACTCTCATAATATCCAACTTCCGCCTCTTTCTCGACAATCTGGCTCTTAACCAGCTTCTCTTGCAGTTCCTCCACAATCACCAAATTCTCATTAAACGACCGATTTCGCGTATCTGCTCCAAGCAGCGCCACTGTATAAATATGCTCATCCGAAACGTATCCCGAAATAATACAATATCCCGAAACATCCCCGATATACCCCGTCTTAATTCCCGCAATTCCAGACTTCCCGAGCAAAAGGTTCGTATTCGAAATCTCTCCCGCGACCGGCACTTCCGCTTTTTTAAGCGCCACAATCTCGGCCAGCACCGGCTCTTTCATCACTAAATACCCAATTCGCGCAAGGTCGCTCGCCGTCGAGACTGTCGATTCATCATACCCGCTCGCATCCTTCGTCCCAAGTGTTGTATTTTTTACAGCATTCCTCTCTAGCATCTCCGTCGCATACTTCTGATATTCCTCGATCGACCCAAACGCCCAAATCGCCAACGAATCCGCCATATTATTCGACGATACCAAAAGCGTCGAAACTAGCGCATCATATTCCGAAATTTCCTCGCCGACTTCAACTTTCGTATTCGACCCGTTATTCCTCAGATACCATCCCCAAATATCATACATTTCTTGCGTAATCGTAATCGTTTCGCCTTTTTCACCTTTCGAAAACGGTTTTTTCTCCATCACTGCGAGCGCCAAAATCATCTTCGTCGTCGAAGCTGTCGCTTGCCTCTTTTCCTCCTTGTCGAAAAGCACTACTTTCCCGTCAATCACCGCCGCCCATTTATCCGAAATCCCCTCGCCGATTCCCTCAAGCGAAACTCCTTCCGGCACCGAAAAAGTCGTGAAAAGTTCCAAATTCGCTTCCATCGTAGCCATCCTAAAACCAATCAGCACTGCTACTACGATAAAACCCACCAAAAAAATTTTTCTTCGCGAAATCTTAAACCTCGGGGCTTTTTCTCGTCGGTGGTCGACTCTCCTCACTCCGTCGAACTTCTCATAATTCACTCTTTTAGCATTTTCCATTTTTAAGATCGCTCACTTTCCCAATTTGTTTCAAATAATGCTCCAAGCTATCATATTTTCCGTTATTATATTTCCCCGTCGCAATTTCCGTCGCCGCAGTAATCCCCACATATCGAAAATGCCATGTCTCGAAAAGCCCCGTCGAGCCATTCGCATCCACATTCAAAGGCTCCGACATCGAACCTCCCGCCCAAGCTTCCGGAAACCTATCAATAAACCCATATTTATATGAATTCGCTCGAAGCCACTGCCACTCTTTATGATTTTTATATTCCGACGTGTCGAGATTCGTTCCATATTCCGGGTCGACCAAATCACAAGTCAACCCTGTGTGATGGTCACTCGTCCCCGTTTTCGCACAAAGTCTTCCGCAACTCGTCCCCACTTGCCTAAAACAACTTCTCGTCACCATCGTATGTCCCGCATATTCTTTCGAATAGTCCGAGAGCATCTCGTTCAGATGTTTCGCCGCTTCCGCATCCATCAAATTATCCCCGTTGCTCGATTTCCCCTCTTTAATTCCATATTTTTTCGACACCGAAATCAGCTGCGTTTTTCTGTTTGCAATCCAATTCGTCGTCACCGTAAAATTCGGATTAATCAGCATCAGATTCCCAAAACTTCCCGTCGTACAATTCCCGCCATTGTCCGAAACTTTCCCCGAACTCTTTTTTGAAGATTCCTCCGACGTCTCCTCTTTTTCTTCGGTTTTTTCTTCCACCTCTTTCACCGCCACATTTTCTTCGTCCAATTTCGTAAGCGCCGTCTCGTCTGCAGCTTTCTCATTTTTCCCTATCTGCTTCGTCGAAGTCACCACCGCAACCACCAAAACTGCAATTATCACCACAAAAACCCCACCGAAAATCATAAGTTTCCGCTTATTTATTCCGGTGAGTTTTTTCGTTTTCATGCCACCCCCAGTCGATTATTCTTCGCTTGTCGTCAGTAAATCTTGATTTTGTGAATAATAAAGCACCAAATATTGTTGATAAATCGTATTATATTCTTCGAGCAACTTCTTATAAGTTTCTCCCGGGTCAATCACTTTCAACACAAATTTTAGCGGAGAATTCGTGCCGCCACAAATTTCACGTTCGCTACCATAAGCTAATTCGCCAGGAATGTCGATTTCGCGTACACCGCCAACTTTCATGCCAATCACACCTTCTTCCCAACCCGCGACAAAGCTCGTTTCGCCGCTCGTATAGGCGATTGGATCAACCAACGTCGTCGCGCTCGCATAATCATCAAACGAAGAATCAAACACCGATTCATCTGCACACCAACCGATGTAATAGCTATAATATGAGCTATCCTCTTTAATTTCCTCGCCATCACCTTCTTTAATATCAGTCGTTTTCAACCCAGCATTATTCACCGTTTGGCTGTTGTATGACTTAACATAAGAGCGATACGATTTCATCTCGTCGTAATATTTCTCCGAGAGCTTCGATACTTCCGCTGTCAATTCGTTTCGTTTCTCCGAAAGCTCTTTCTCAACTTTCGTCAATTCTTCCGAAACGTTCGTATTTCCTTTTTTCTCTTTTTCACCCGAAAGCACAATCAAAGCATAAACTGCCACTGTCGAAAAAAGCATCAAAAACGCGATAATTCCGATAACCAGTCTTGTCTGCCATGAAGTTTTTAACTGTTTTGAATCCATTTTTACCTCCTTGAATCCTTTTAAACTGTTTCTGCACCAATCTCAGTCGTAGACTTTTCTATCTCTTTCATTATACCAGAGATTTCGCCTGCTTCGAGCGTTTTTTCTGTACTTGAGAACGAAATGTGGAATGAAATATTCTTTGTTCCATTATCTTCACCTTGATAAATCGAAACTGGCGTAACTTTATAAACAAAATTCTCAGTTTCGTTTAAGTTTCGAATAATCGCTTCCTCAAGTTTCGCATATTCCATCTCGCTCGAAACTTTCAGTGTCAAATCACGTTCAACAAACGGGAATTTCGAAAGTTTCAAATCCGCTGTGATATTTCGTGGCGCTTTGACAATCTCATCAAGATTCAGCTCAAATCCAGCCGCCTTCTTCACTTTGAAATTGCGAAGAACTCTGCCTTTAATCTCTCCAACCACGCCAATCGTCTCGCCACCTAGCGTCACTTTCGCCGAGCGCACTTTCTCGAAATAC
Source organism: Candidatus Saccharimonadota bacterium (assembly GCA_017480035.1). Lineage (GTDB taxonomy): Bacteria > Patescibacteriota > Saccharimonadia > Saccharimonadales > Saccharimonadaceae > Nanosyncoccus. Next base: position 43,473 of record JAFVBJ010000003.1, read on the forward strand.
GGGAATTCCGCGACGTTATTTTCTTCGAGCTTAAACTCAACGTGCAGTCTCTTCCCCATCTGCATTAACATCGCTTTCGCGAAATAGAAATCTTCCGTCGAAATCATCGCGAGGTGGTTCTCAATTTCCGGCACCTTCTCATCAGTCAAGCCAAGTTTCTTGTTCGTCACTTGATTAAACTCAAACAACGCAAAATCTTTATGCCCTGCTCTGATATTCTCATACATTTTATCAATCAAACTCGGCGTAATCGACTGACGGAAAACTTGTAGCTCCGGCGAAATCGAGTTTACAATCTCATAGCTCTCCGCAACATCTTCCCCGACCTTTTCTTGTAAATCTTTCGACACAAACGAATACGTCAAAACTTCATTCGCATTCAATCTATCCGCAAGAATCGAACGCAACTCACGTTTAAGTTCAAACATCGGATTTTTATCCGCTCCGATAAACGGACGAAGTGGCAAATTCAAAGGAATATTATCATACCCACGAAGACGCCCCACTTCCTCAATCACATCTTCTTTAATATGAATATCAGTTCTCCAAGCCGGAGCCGTGACTTCAAGCTTCTCGCCGTCCGCTTTTACAACAAATCCAACATTTTCTAGCGTTTCCGTAATCTCCGGAACAGTATATTCCGTCCCAAGTAACTCATTAATTTCAACTGTTGTCAAAATTACAACATTCTCTCTGTTAGAAAGGCTATTTTTATCCTCGAAATCCGCAATATCTTCCGGTTTTTCGAGCAACATCGCAGCACATCTTGCAAGCGCCGGAATCGTTCCAGCAACCGGCTGCCCCTTCGTAAATCTTGTGATTGCCTCCGAGAAAATCCCGTGCGCCATCTGCATTTTACGCTCATTATAAAGACTAAATGTTGCCGATTCTAAAATCACTTTCTTTGTATTTTCGTCAATTTCGGTCGATTCCCCACCCATCGCTCCTGCGAGTGCCACCGGTGTCTCATTCGAGCAAATCACAATGTCCGATTCGGTGAGCTCAATCTCTTTCCCGTCGAGCAGTTTCAATTTTTCACCTTTTTTCGCCGCTCGTACGACAATTTTCGGCTCTTTAACTCCGCCAACTTTCACGAATTTATCATAATCAAACGCGTGTAATGGCTGTCCGGTCAAAAGCATTGTAATGTTTGTTGCATCAACAATCTTTGAAATCTTCTTCATCCCAGCTTTCGCGAGGAAGACGTCTCCGAGAGTCAAATAATCATTCCCTTCGAGCGCCGAGCCGAGCTTTGCCGAAGAAACTTCAAAAACTCCCGCCGAGTAGCGCGGACAAAGTTCAGAATCAGAAACTTCAATCGCCACTTTCTCAACATCGCTCGTCGAACCGCCAAGCTGGTCTGCCGAAAGTGTCGTCGTCACATCAAGATTTCCAAATTTTACGACCGGCTCCTCAAACTTCACTCCAAGAATCCCTGCCACCTCGCGTGCAAACCCAATCAAACCGAACGTATCAGGGCGGTGAGTAAGAGATTTATTCTCAATGTCGAGAATAATATCGTTAAGTTCGAATTTCTCTGCAAAATCGTCGCCCGCCTTAGCAAATTTCGGGTCAATTTCAACGATTCCCGAGTGGTCGTCGCCGAGGTCAATCTCATCAAGTCCGGCAAGCATACCATTCGATTCAAAGCCACGCATTTTTCGAACACCGAGCTCAAAATTTTCACCGCCGTAAGTTTGCGGAACAATACAACCCGGTTGCAGCCAAACGGCGAGCATTCCCTCGCGGACATTCGGTGCACCACAAACAACCTGAACATTCGAACCCGTTCCGGCGTCAATCTGACAAAGATGAAGATGCGTTTCCGGAATCGCTTCGCACGACACGACCGAAACAATCTTAATTCCCTTGTACTTTTTCGATAAATCAATCGTCCCTTCAACTTCAACCAGTCTCGAACCAATTAATTTTACTAGCTCATCCGTCGATACCCCTGAAGGAATCTGAACAAGTTTTTTAATCTCATTTAAACTTACTAACATTAAAACTCCTCCAAGAAATCTAACTTACCACTTTCAAAATATCTAACATCATTAAGCATATATTTCATCATCACAAGCCTGTCGATTCCGCCGCCCCAAGCAAAGCCTTTATATTTCTCCGGGTCAATCCCGGCCGCCTTTAAGACATTCGGATGAATCATTCCACAACCAAGCAGCTCAAGCCAACCGTCGCCCTTCCCACCAAGGCTCTTTGGCTTCTCCACCAGAAGTTCAAACGAAGGTTCGGTAAATGGAAAATATCCCGGCTGTGTCTTAATTTTAAGACTCTGTCCATAATAAGTTTCAAAGAAATTCTTAAAGATTCCGAGCAGTTCGCCCATATTTGCCTTTTCCGCCACATAAACACCTTCACATTGATAAAATGTGTGTTCGTGCGTCGGATCGACGTCTTCGTTTCTAAAGACGCGTCCAGGAATCACGATCGCAATTTGCCCGCCCTTTTCGAGACGGTCTTTATAAGTCGTCAGTGCGCGATTTTGCATCGCCGAAGTATGTGCGATTGGAATAAATCCTTCGCTTGTTCTAAAAGTATCATAGCCATCGCGAGCTGGATGACCTTTCGAGAAGTTTAAAGAGTCAAACATATGGAATTCATCGTCAAGCTGGCGCGGTTCCATCACGTTAAAGCCCATCGCTTGATAGATGTCGACAACGTGGTCAAGTTCAGTCATCAAAGGGTGTTTTGAACCTTGCTTAAACTCCGGAATTGGAGCGTTAAATCCAGCCGGCGCAGTAATGTCGAGCGGTTCAACATTTGCGTCTTCCGCCGCTTCTTCCGCCGCCTTGATTTTATCCAAGATAGCTTGTTTCTTTTTATTCATTTCGACACCAAAAGCTTTTCTCTCCTCGACCGGGATAGTTTTAATTTTGGCATACTCCTTATTAAGAGCCTTCAGCTCCTCTTTTAACTTCTCAATTTCCATTGCTTATATTATATCATATGTTATACTTAAAATAAGATTAAAATATGGAGGTAATCTCAAATGGCAGACGAAACTGCACCAAAAAAACTAAATAAAGGCCTCATCGGTGGGATTATTGCAGCTATTGTTGCAATCATCGTAATTATCGTTGTGATTCTTTTAAACGCAACCCCAAAGGTCGTCGGAAAATACAAACTCGCCGCTTTCATCGATTCGGACGGCAAAGAACAGACCGAAATGGTCGGTCTTCTCACTGCCTTCGGCGGCAGCTACAACATCGAATTCAAGAAAGATAAAACCGGTGTCCTAGAATTAAAAGGTGGCGACAATACCCAGACCATCAACTTCACTTGGACCGATAAGAAAGTCAAATTCGAAAAAACTGCCGATGAAGAAGCTCACGAAACTGACTATACATACAAAGATGACACCGTCACTATCACTTATGATGGCAGTGGCATGAAATTCGAACGCGAAAAACAATAAATTTCTCTAAAAAGTACCGGGTAAACCGGTACTTTTTTATTCTCGCAACTTTTTTGTGTATTCATAAAGCGCTTGGATGTGATTTTCGAGAAAATAATAGTGCTTAACATAAAACGCTGAAAGAATCGTCACAATCGCCGTCAAAATGTAAAATGGCAACATTTCTAGCATCCAACCGTACGATGCGAGGTCATATCCAAAAATCGCTAATAGAATCATCGCCACCGCGACAAAGAAAAGCATGATAATAAGATGAATGAACCGTTCATGCTGAAAATTCGCGACCATTTCTTTGTGATATTCCGCGACCTTCACACGCTCAATCGGCCCGAGCTTCCCACTCGTTTTTTCTTTGATATATTTTTCGTACTCTCGGATTTTATCTTCCATGTTTTTATTATAGCATAGCCTCGAAATGGTAAGTTGCATCTAGTGATATAATATAAATAGTGAACAAAGGAGCGAACAATATGAATACAAACGACAAAAAATTAGTAATTTATTTCTCACGCGCAGATGAAAACTATAGTGTTGGCAACGTCGAGGTCGGCAATACCGAGTTACTCGCAAAGGAAATAATCGCAAAGACTGGCGCTGATGAATTTAAGATTATACCAGAAGTAGCTTACCCAGCTAATTATCAAGAGACTGTTGACCAAGCCACTAAAGAACGAAATGAGCAAGCTCGCCCAGAATATAAAAGCGACGTAGATATTTCCAACTACGATACGATTTTCTTCGGTTATCCAATTTGGTGGGGAGATATGCCAATGATCGTCTATAATTTTATTGAGAAGCACGACTGGAACGGTAAAACCGTAATTCCGTTCAATACACATGAGGGCTCTGGCAATTCTGGTACGTATAATATCCTTAAAAGCAAAATGTCTAGTGCAACACTCAAAGGCGACGGCTTTAATATGTCTGGCTCGACTGCTCGCACTGAGGATGGCATTAAAGAATTAGATAACTGGCTAGAGGGTCTAGGATACATCAACTGAATGGCTAGAACCGTCTGAGGATCCAGAGGTATAGCATGGAACAAGAAATAGTCGAGCGTTTCGAAGAATTTGAGCAGGCTATGATTATTCTGGAACTTGGACGCTCGACACTCATGCAACATTTAAGCGCGAAAATGGCAAATGATATTACGTAGATAGTACTAATTAGGAATATACCGCTCGCATGAGGGGCGACCTCAAAGAAACGAGGTAAACTATGGCAAAACGCCACACATTCAAGAAAACAAAACCTGGCGAGCCGATACCGGTTACCGCTCGGCAGCTAGAAAGCTTTCTGCTCGAACATAATGGCAAGTTCAATTCGCGCGATTATGGCAAGCTCGAGCGCATGGAGCTTACCTATCCCCCTGTCCGCGACGCAATCCACGAGTTAAAGACTTATCCCCTAGAGACTCCAACTTAACGTTTTGACGCAAACAAAAAAGAATACCTTTTCAGATATCCTTAGTATTCGTCATCGTGGTGATCCGGGTGGGACTTGAACCCACGACACCAAGCTTAAGAGGCTCGTGCTCTAACCAGCTGAGCTACCGGACCATAAACACATGCTTACCGGACGAACACTTCCTGTATTATATCACAATTCCCTGTTTTTGTGAAGACCTACGTAGTTACTCAACACGCTTATTTTCTAAAAAGTTCTTTAATCCTAAAAAGTCACTTTCAAGTTTCAGCAATCTATAATTCTTTATTTTCTCGTCTTCATCATCTTTCCAAATTTTCTCCTTCTTAATTTTCTTAATTTCATTTAGCACCTCATTTATAAAATCTAAATTATTTACAAAATCAAATATTTTCGTCAACATTATAAATGTTGCTCTCCTTTCATCATCATATTGTTTCCTAAATTCTTTCTCAATAAATCTGGTCTTTTCTTCCTCGCTATCAAAATCATTTAGGTCCAATGCAAGTACCGACGAATCCATTCGCCCAATTAACCCAAAATTTCTCTGCAAACCACACCAATTTACAATACGTGAATAAGTTTCGCTTTTTCCATCAATTAAGCCAAAACTATATTCCCTAAAGGTATAAAAGTCAAACCACATTATAGGATCAATTTTTTCAAATATTGCCTCGGTCAAATTATCAATAAATGCCGCGATTTTTACATCAATATCATTGCCCCTAATATCTCTGGATAATTCATTAAAATATGCATTAGTAATAGAGCTGTCGTTCGTATCATTCTTATCTATCTTAATTTGCAAATTCTTCAGAAAATCATTTTCCCAAACTCCATACAAATGGTCATCAGACTTACCATATGCATCTTTTATTGCAGAAAAAATATTATATAAGAAAAATCTAACATCCAAACGTTCCAAGTCCAAGTTTTCTAACTCTTTAAAAATTATACGTTCATAAAAATGGTAATTATTACTACGACTAACCACAGCATTTGTTACTAATAAATTCAATAATTTTCTTTTTGCTTCCGCAGGATGTCTATTTTCGTTTCTTTTCATCACATATTCATCATAATAATAACTCGCTAGAAAGACTATCAATTTTTCATACTCAACAGGATCACTAAAAGACATTTTACCAATGTTTGACATTAAAAGATTAATCATTCTGTCCTGTTCAGTTTCATACATTTTTTCGTTTAAATCCAAATTTTGTGTAACTTCTATAAAAGCATCTACAATATGCGATTGGTTTATAACATCAATATTTTCAAAAATCATCTTCCATGTATGATATATTTCATCCACATTCTTCTGAGACGTATAGTATTGATATCTTAATTGTTGTTTGTAATTATAATCATTTTCCCCAGATACTTCGCTTACACTTAGCCACTTTCGCGTATTATTCAAAATGTACAAAGTAAATATCGCCAAAGATATATCATAAACAACTGCTGGCCATTTAATGATATCTACACACGAGAGCGTAATCAATCCAATAAAGAAGAAAAGCAAAAATTTTTTCGCGACTAACACCTTGTCAATAATGATATTTAAATCAATTTCATTTTTATTTTTCCCGTTAGAATTTTCAACCAAAAACACGGCTATTGGCAATAATAGCGCTGCAATGATCGCGGGAACCTCCAATAAAAATTCTTTCGAAACCCACGAATCAACCCACAATGAAAAATTACAAATAGATGCCTCAAGGGAACTTATTTATTATGGAAATCGCGTACATAAATCCATTCTTTTTAGTATAAATTCGTCTTCTATATATTTATATCATTATACAAACGTCCAGATATAGACCTAGAATCTGACGAATTTTTAACATAAAGTTTTACTCCGGGTCTAACAAAAGATTTAAACATCTTTTCTACCTCATCTTTTTTTAACGGATTACCATTTAAATCCCTAGAATAGTAATTAATATGGCCATCAAATAAAGGCATTTTCTTTCCTCCCCAAGGCACACTTAATTTGCCGCAAATTGAGAATACCGATTTTGTATTATCTCTTGTAGCTAAAAACCATTCAGAATAAGTATACTCGCCAACTCTGAAAATACCAATATCAAATTTATTTTTTTGTATTCTAGAATTAAATTTAGACGCAGACTTTATAGCTTTTTGAATCTCCGGACGCATAAAATATTTATAAAATTTAGGATATTTTTTCCTAAGTTCATTCAAGCCATAAGGCACCTTTTGTCCATATTTATATGGGAAAACACAATATGTATCAACTGATTTTAGAATATTATCTTTTATATCGTCAGATTTGACATATGGATACACTATCTCATTTTCCAACTTCACAATCTCACCTGACAATACTATCCTTTTGTCTTTATTCATATAATGTTCAAACTTTGAAGTTTTTTCATCCACTTTACCAATGAATTTTAACAGATAATACCCTCCTTTACATAAAGATATCCCACTTCTAATTTTATAATCATTATGACCCAGCACATCTTTTATTTCCTTATATTCATCCGCATCTACCACCATATAATGGTTATTAAAACTATCCTCTTTAGCAATTGCGACTTTTTCTTTATTTCCTTTTTTCTCTTCAACTACTATTTTTTCTACATTTTTAAATGAGAAATAATATTCAGCAAAATCCAATGTCACTGGGTCGAATGGTTTCATAGTTTTGTCATTCCACCTTATAACTTTATTTAGATAATATTTTCTGCCATCGGATAAAGTCGTTCTGCGAAAACCCTCAAATGATTTATTAAACAATATCGAATCTGGCATAATAAAGCCTAATGCGCCATCATTATTTAAACGCTCTCTCACCGATACATAAGCAATAAGCGCAGCAATGTTTAAATCCACACCACCGCTATTCGTATCATCAGAGAAAATTCCGTCGATTCTACAATACTTAGATATTAAACCCTTATATGCATCTGGCAAATTAGACCACCTCACCCAAGGCGGATTGCCAACGATACAATCCATGTTTCTTAAGGAGCCACATTTAAGATAATTACCAATAATTTTAAGCCATATTGAATTTAGATTTCGTTCTTCTAAATTAATTAAAATTTTCAATAACTCATCATATTGTTCTTGCAAAACATCATAATGAGTAAAATCATAGCTTTGTATTATATTTTTTGCACCATCAAAATTTTTATTTTTAACTTGAATTTCAATTTCATCTAAAATTTCAAAGAATTTAGGGGCATCAACAAAATCTTTCGCAAATGTAAACTCTATTGTATCCACATCATATATTGATGTCGTAAGTTCATATTCATAGCATTCGATACCACTCAAATTGACAAGACGCGGAAAATAAGTAGAATCACCAAGATATACAGGAATCTCCAGTTCAGAAGAAATATCAAAATTATTAATTAAATAGTTAATCTTTGCAGTTAAAACTGCTAATGGATTGATATCAATACCGTAAACATTTTTTATTCCCCGTTCTAAAGCGTACAATAAGAAAATGCCACTGCCACACGTAGGGTCTAAAATACTTATTTCATTTTCTTTTTTATTTGTTATTTTTACAGTATTATCCACTACACTCCTAGCAAGATAATATGGTGTGTAATACTCCCCCATATCATGTCTTACCCAAAATGGAAAGATATTCTCATAAAATTTTATAAACAACAAATTAATCTTCTCAGTTTCAATTGTCGTTACATCCGTAATCTTTTCATAAAAATATTCATATAAATAATCATTAAATTCGCCGAGATACCAAGAGAAAAAATCACCATCAATTAAATTTACAATATTGTATTTACGATATAACTCATTGCTTTCAATATCTCTATAAAAGTCTTCAAAGAAATCTGGTTTAGATATCTTTTCTCCAGTTCTATCTATAATTATTTTATATAAAACAAGTTTAAGAGATATGGCATAATAAGTCTGTATGGCAAAAAGAGCTTTATATTCTTTTTCAATACTATCTATTTTTTTATTCAATAACTGCTCATAGAATTTTACGGCATTACCTCTTTTTTCAAGATCTAATGTATCATGCTCCTCAGACAAATTAAATAATTTTTGCCACTCATTATATAGCAATTCCGTTCTTTGGCTCTTGGATTCACATAAAACCTGATATATTTCGCGAATTATCAATCTATTATTTTCAATTCCAAGATGTTCATTTATAGTGTTCTCGTCTAAAACCAGTTCATCTTTATTTGCAAGAACTGCACAAATATATTTAAACTGGTATTCATTAATTTCGCCCGAAAGCTGCTCATTTTTTTCAAAATCTTTCTTTTCTGGAGAATATGTATATATGTCCAATTGCTTTCCATTTGTAAGAATACCCCATGAATAAGGGCCGTTATCTTCAAGGTAAGAAATTAGTTGTTCTTTCTGTGAATCACCAAGAGAAACCGTCGGTTTTTTGTATTCAATAATAAAATTTTCGTATTTCGAATCAATAAAAGTATTAAGAGATGTCTTTTTTTCATTTCTGAAGGAAATTGTTTTATTATATTTTTCCTTCAAAAAAGTTTTTATATCTTCATTTATTGCCTGACGAACATCTTCTTCGGTGACCTCATCATTCCTAGCAATACGTAGTTTTAACTCTCTTAGGTTTTCCAATATCTCAGTCATTAAGCCATCTCCGATCCTTTTATTTTGCCTTTATTATATTATATCAAATACAAAAAATGTTCATAGCCCTAAAATTATTCTTTTTAAAACACACATCTAGTCGCACAAAATATCCCATTGGAACAATTTTACTCAAGAACAAACACACTATATAATACTTACTATTCTTATTTATGCCCAAACAGTGAAGATATAGACACAACTTTTCTTTCGTCATCAATCTTATAATAGATTCTATCTGTCTGAGTAAGTCGAATTGAACAGGTTCCTCTCAAATCACCACTTAAAAGCTCCGGCTTTCCCATGCCGATATGACGTGGATCAAACGACATTTGCTCAAAAACTCTTTGTGCTTTTTTCTGCACACTCATAGGCATACTATGTAGCTTCTCGTCATCTCTCTTTGCAATTTTACCATCTAATCTAACTTCATATTTATCCTTTGAGACAACAGTACAAAAGTTTAAAAACGAAAAGTCGCTCAAAAATTCATCTATCGTCACACCAAGGCTCTGAAGAAGTTCTACAGTATTTTCAATTGATTTCCATTCCTTTTCACTATAAAGGACAAAATCAGTATTATCATTATGGTATCCCATTGAAGCATTATACGCTCCACTACGAACACTATTGCGAACACCATTCAATGCATGAACTATGTTTAATAACCTCTCAAATTCTGGATTATCTTCATCTACCGGAAACTCAAATTCATTAGCGTCAGCACATCCTCTACTGCTACAACTACCACTGTTTCTATTATAGTGAATCATTCTTTCATAATATTCTGCAAGGGTTGGCTCTAAAAGTATTGCTTTATTTTCTTTTTTACAGTTTTTCTCGCCACCTTCAAAGAGTTTAATTTTAACTGGAGCACACTCGTTTTCAGAAATATAAATAGCTTCCGTAAGCTTCATACACACATTATCAATTCTTCGAATTTTTATTGTTTTCATATTTTTATCTCCTTTCTTTTTACCCGCCAATTTCTTATTTTAAAGAGATAATACAACACTTACCTATCCTTTGCAAGCATAAGCATATACCACCAACTCCAGCCTTAAAAACTCTTCCTTTGAGACTTCCCCCCTCGCGCTCTTATCCGCTGTAAACGCCAGCCTCTCCGCCACCTCCGGCCGCGACAACAAAAGCAAAAGATACTCCGCCGGCATCTTCGACGCCCAAGTCTCCCGAATCTTAAACCTAAAATAGTTTTTCGGCACGCTCATCGCCCCATCGCCCGAATTCAAAACCACTGGCAACTTCAAATCCCGCCCAACATGCAGAAGACTCACCCCAAATTCCCCCGGCAAAATCTCCGAATCCGCCCGCGAGACTTCAGAAACAATCTCCGAAAGCGAAACCCCCGCGAGCTCAGACCAGTCAATCGAAAAATCGAGCATTCCCCGAAGCTTTCGAATTTCCATCTCCTTCTCCGCAATCCGCCGCGAAATCTCGTCCGAAAAATCCAGTTCCTTCGGCCGAAGCCCTCCATTAAAACTCAAATAGTCGCTCGGCGCCAAACTCACATCCTCCCGCGAAAGCACATCTTGATAAGGCACGCTCGCCGGCCCAACCCCCTTAAATACCTCTCGCTCATCCAAAAAAGTAATAAACTCCCCAGCCGAATCCTTCAAAACCCACGCCGAAACAAACGTCTCCGTCCCCGGAAAACTATTTTTAAGATTAATAATTTCCGAAACCGCACGCTCCGAAACCAGCTTCCTTCTCTCCTCGCCAAACTTCGAGTCCGAAAGCACCGTCCCCGGAAGAAGAACGACCGCCGTCCCGTTCTTTTTGAGCTTCGAAAGACAAACCTTCACCCACTCAAAATTCGCATTTTTAAACTTCCCCGTCCTCTGATTAAACGGCGGGTTACAAAACACAAAATCCGCCTTTAAATTCTTAAACTTATCGTCAAAAAGTGTATCCCCGACCTGAAAATCCGTCTTATATCCCCGCATCATCGCGTAAAGTTTCGCAAACTTCAAAGTATCCGGATTTATCTCCTGCCCGAAAATCTCCACCTTCCCGAGCTTTCCGGAATTCTTTTTTCGCTCCAAAAGCGGCATAAACATTCCACCCATCCCGACACACGGATCATAAATCTTCCCCGAAAAATTATCCGGCAGCTCAATAATCGACTGAATCGACTCAACCGGCGTATAAAACTCGCCCCGGTTTTTCCCGCGCGACTCCTTCGCCGAAAATCTCTGAAGCAGCCCCATATAAACTAGCCCGAGCGTGTCCCTCGTCAAATCAATTTCAGAAACTTTTTCCTCGCCCGCCGAAAGGATCACTTTCTCAATTCCCTTGTCAATCTCGAGAATAATTTTCGCAAGATTCTCCGCGCTAACTCCAACGTTCGCAAAAAAATCATCCTTAAAAAACCCGACCAAATCCGGATTTTCTTCCATAATCACCCGAAACGCCCGGTCGATTCGCGCCGGAAGGTTCTTAACTTCTTTCTTTGCGCACTCGACAAGATATCCCCATCTCGCATCCTCCGGAAGATAAATTTCCCCATTCACATTAAAGAAAATTGGCAGAACTTCATCTTTATAATGTTTCATCTTCTCGATTTCCGCAACTCGCTCCGAAAAATACATGTCCGCCGAGCGCAAAAACACGAGCGGCAAAATCACATGCTTATAATCCCGAACATCGACCGCACCTCGAAGCTTCTCAATAATCCTCCAAAGCCTCTGTTCCATGATACAATTATATCATGAAACTTCTTCTTCACACCTGTTGCGCCCCGTGTAGCGTCTACTGTATAAAAACTCTCCGCGCCGAAGGAATCGAACCGACGCTCTACTTTTATAACCCCAATATCCACCCTTACTCCGAATACATTCTCCGCCGCGACTGCCTAAAATCCTACGCCGAAAAAATAAACGCAAAACTCATCATCGAAGACGAATACGGCCTCGACAAATTCGTCTGTAACGTCAACGACGAAACTCTCCCAGACCTCACGAAACGTTGCGAAACCTATTGCTACCCTCTCCGTTTCCGAAAACTTTGCGAGTTTGCGAAACAAAACGGCTACGATTCTGTTAGTACCACTCTTCTCTACTCCATCTACCAAAAACACGATTTTATCGCCAAAATTCTCGAAGAACTTGCAAAGGAATACGGTCTAACTTTCCTCTATCGCGACTTCCACGCAGGTTGGCGCGAAGGCCAAGACGAAGCTCGCGCCGCCGGCCTCTACATGCAAAAATATTGCGGTTGCGTCTATTCCGAAGAGGAATCAACTTTCGCCCGCCAAAACAAAAAGTTATTCAAAGAAAAAGGCCTAAAACCAACGAACGAAAACGCCCGCCGACTTCTCGAAAAAAGTTAATTATTTTTTCACCACTTTTCTTGTCACGTCGAACTTTTCCATATAAAGTCCGAGCATTAATCTCGTTTGCGAATAGAACGCCGCAAAACTCTGGTACACAATCGCCACAATCGGCATCAAAACCCATTGAATAACCATCACAATTTTCGGAATACGATGATATTTTTTCGGCTTCGGTGGAATCATCCGAAGCGAAACCACAATCGTCGCAAGAAGCCCCACCGCCGCGAACATCTGCACAATCGACACTGTATCCGGCAAATTATATGTCAAAAGGTCCCTCGAATCATAATTCACCAGCCTCGGCACCCAACCACCAAACGCCACAATCGGGCTCATCGCCGCAAGCATCACATGCCCATCGAGCAGTCGCCAGAACTTCGCAAAAAGCCCAAAGAATCCCATCTTCCCCACTCGTTTTCTATCCCGCGAAAAAAGTCTTACGCCAACAAATGCCACATCACTCGCGCCATAGTCCCAACGTCGAAGCTGAATAAATTGCGCTTTCAAAGTCTTCCAGAAAGTCTCCTCAATCACCGCGTCCTGATAAATCGGCACATGCACCGGAATCACTTCATAATCACCGTGAAAATGAAACAGCGAACGCCAATATTGATGCCCGTCTTCCACAATCGTGCGCTTGCTCCAATAATCCATATCTTGTAGTGCCTTGAGAGGTTGCGAATGTGATGCAAAATTTTTCAAAGTATGTGGACGCATCGTCGAAATAATGTTGAAAAACGAATTTGAAATCGCAATCACACGACACGGCGCCGTCGCATCCCAAATATTATTCATAAAAAGCGACACTGGCTGATATGAAAGTTTTTGTCGATTCGGTCGCGTCACAAATTCATACGCCGTATAATCAAGATATTTCTCACTCATTCTATTGTCCGCATCAAGCGAAGTTACAATCACATTTTCCGCCGGAATTTTCTTTTTCTCAACATATCTCGAAAGTTCCTCCGCCGCATAGCAAAGATTCGGCCCTTTCCCTTTTATCTCTCCCGGTATCCCGTCAGGATGTTTCACAATAATAAAATCTTTGAACACCCCCTCATATTCCTCTTTTAGTTTCTTCGCTGTCTTTTCAATCTCCGCTCCACCTCTTTCTTCATATCCGAGTACAAAAATTATTCGCTCCTTCGGAAAAGTCGAATTTTTCACCGCCTCAATCGACGGTCCAAGCGTTTCAATTCCCTCATTATACGCCACCATCACAATCGCATGATAAACTTTTTTCGGATTCAGAAACCTCGACTTCGCCGAGCCGTTATACTTCCCATCATCAAGATAGTCATCATCCGCCGCCATCATTTTCAAATTCGCGATGTGATCTTCGATATGAAACGCATATTTCTCCAGCTCTTCCTCGTCTTTTTTATTGTGTTTCAATCTCGCCACATCGAGCAATTTCAAACGTTTTACTTCCGCTGCATAATGCCTCTCAAAACTATCGTGCGGCGTCTCAAGGTCAACCAACCTCTGCCGCCAATCGACTTTTTCTGCTCGTTTCACAATCCCATATCCTTGCACTGTGCGATACGCCACCCCGACCGCTTTTACCAATGTAATCGTAATGATGATAAGAAGATAAATTGATCCCCAAATCGGTGCCACAATCGAAAGAATAACGAGCAACGCAATCAGAAAATATGAGAAAAATCCCGGCAAAATCTCAAAAAATCGATATTTTAGCGTACGTTTTCCCTGTGGAATCTCATTGTCCGCCCAATCACTTTTCGTGTGCGGCGCAAATCTCGGCTCTCGTTTTTTCAGTTTTCTCATCCGAGTTTAACCTTCTCCAAGCAATCTCCCCAGCACCACAAACGTCGCAAGTGTCAAAGATATCGAAAAAATAATGAAATATCCCGCCACCCCGGCGCCTTTTTTCTCAAAAATTTTAATCGCAAGTAAATTATGTAAAATCCCGAACACCACCGCAAGCAACGGAAACGCGAATCTCTCCGTCCAAACATCATCATGATACCCTCCAGAATTCGCCATCGAAGACCAATCTCCGCCTTGATATCGTCCAATATCTCCGTACGAAGTTTTCACCACCGAAGCGCTCGACCCGATATTTACTATCGAAAAAATAAACAGCGCAATCGAAGCGACTAAAAGCGTCGCCTGCGCAACAAGCAGCCATTTATGGCTTTCAAAAATCTTCCGAAAATTTTCAGCAATTGCCTTCATATTCTATCTTATTATACCATAATCGGTTATAATTCGCCCCAATTCTTCCCGCGCGTCACTTCCACTGCCAATTTCACCGGAATTTCCGGCGCCACATTTTCCATCGTATTTTGCAAAATCTCCGCCACTTCATCCACTTTTTCTTCGTCACACTCCACAATAATCGAATCATGAATCTGCAAAATCATCTCCGCCCCCTCCGGCAAGAGTTCATCGACTTTTATCATCGCCTTCTTCATCAAATCCGCTTCCGTTCCCTGAATCGGCATGTTTTGCGCCGCCCGTTCCGCCGCCATTCGCACCACAAAATTCGTCGATTTCACATCCGGCGTCGGTCGTCTTCGCCCAAAATACGTCTCGACATAACCTTTCGTTTTCGCTTGTTCGAGCACCGTATCAAGATATTTTTTAATCGGACTTCTAACTCTAAAATAATCGTCGATAAATTCTTTCGCTTCATAAAATCCCATTCCCGCCGCATCCGCTAATCCTTTCGGACTCATTCCATACATCACACCAAAATTAATTACTTTCGCCGCGCGACGTTGTTCTTTCGAAACTTCTTCCATCGGCACTCCAAACACTTCACTCGCCGTTTTCGTATGAATATCCACCCCCGAATTAAAGTTATTAATCAACTTCTCGTCATTCGCCAAAAACGCTGCCAAACGCAGCTCAAACTGTGCGTAATCCGCAGAAACAAACATTTTCCCATCTCGCGCCACAAATCCTTTACGAATTTCTTTCCCCACTTCGCTTCGAACCGGAATATTTTGTAAATTCGGACTAAGGCTCGAGAGTCTTCCTGTCGCCGTCACATCCTGCGTAAACGTCGTGTGAATCGCATCGTCCGCATCCGCCAAACCCGGCAATGGCAAAATATACGTCGACAAAAGTTTCGCACTTTCACGATATTCTTTTATCACCGGAATAATTTCGTGACTATCCTCAAGTTTATCCAATTCTTTCGCGCCCGTCGAATACCCGCGCGAAGTTTTTTTAATTCCCTTCGTCGGCAAGCTCAATTTATTAAACAAAACATCCGAAAGTTGAATCGGCGAATTCACATTAAATTTCGTTCCCGCAATCTCAAAAATCTTTTTCTCGATTGTCGCAACTTTTTTCTCAAATTCCGTTTTCATTTTTTCAAAATGTTTTCGGTCAATTTTCACGCCGCGCTTTTCCATTTTATAAAGCACCGGAATCATCGGTAAATCCATCGAAAGATAAACTTCTTCGAGTTTCCCACTCTCTGAAAATTTCGCTTTTTGTTCGCAATATTCTTTCTGAAAATCCGTCTCAAACTCAAATCCGAGTTGCGTCGAATCCGTCTTTCTGCGTAGTGGGTCGAGCAAAAAATCTGCTTGATTAAGGTCCCAATATTTCCCTTTCGCTCCAAAAATCTTCTCCGCAAATTTCTCGTCCATGTGCATTTTTGTTTTAATATCTTTTTCGATTATCAAATCTTTCGGCACACTAATTTCATTCCTCTTTTTCTCGACATTTTTCTTTTTCGTCACATCATTCATCAGAGCTTTCACCCGCTCAACCACATCGTCATGTTCTTTTTCTTTCGCGTTCGGGTCAAGTTTATCAAGTTCCGCATTATATTTTCGTACCAACGAGAAAAATTCCAAATTTTTGAGCGCTTCAACAATCTTCATTTTATCAATTTTAAGCTCCGGCACATCAGAAAGCAAAACCGGCGCATCAAACATAATCTGCGCTAATTTTTTCGACATCAACGCCGACTCTTTCCCCTCAATCAACTTCTTCTGCGTCGCACCTTTTATCTCATCGATGTGTTCATAAATTCCTTCGAGCGTACCATATTCCGCGAGCAATTTCACCGCCCCCTTTTCACCAATCCCCGGCACACCCGGGATATTATCCGAATTATCCCCTTTTATCGCTTTCAAATCCAAGAATTGCGATTTTAAAATTCCATATTTTTCTTCCACTGCCGGCACATCAAGTTCTTCTAGCTCCGAAAAACCTTTGAGAAGTCGATACATTTTCGTATTCTCGTCTACAACTTGAAGCATATCAAGATCAGACGAAACAATATATGTTTCCCACTCGCAAACTCCATTCTCGCCTAGCTCTTCATCCGCCTGACGCGCAAGAGTTCCGATAATGTCATCTGCTTCGTAATTATCGCATTCAAGAAATCCCCATCCTAACGCAGAAATCAAATCTTTTAACAGCGGAATCTGCGCAAAAAAATCTTCTGGCGGTTTCACACGCCCAGCTTTATATTCCGAATAAATCGCTAGTCTTTTTGCGGTCGAAGTTCCTGCTTTATCCCAAGCCACCACCACTTTTGTCGGGTTTAATTTTCGCACAATTTCCATCGCAATTGTCGCAAACCCGTACACTCCTGAGGTTGGTGTTCCATCCGAACGGGAAAGATTTCCCATCGCGTAGTATCCGCGATAAAATACGCTTTTCCCATCGATAATCACCAACCTTTTCATCGCACCTCCAAAAAACTAAAAATCAATTTTCTTCAAAACTTCGTCAACTCTCGTTTCTAACTCATCGACACTCGAATTATTCAAAATATAATAATCCGCCATCGCAATCGGTCCGCCTTTTTCGAGGTTTTCAATTTCGCTTCTATCGCGTTCTTGAATTTCTTCCGTATTAAACGGTCTTTCTGGACGATTTCCGACTCTCTTGTGACGAATCGCTTTATCCACTACAACAGCAAGCACCGACATTTGTCCCGGAAATTCTTTTTTCAAAATTTTATATTCAGTCCAAGTATAAAGTCCGTCGAGCACTACGCGTTTTTGTCCAGCTAAGATCAGTCCTTTTGCTTCTTCAATTACTTGTCGAACAACCCAGTCTTTCCCCTCTGTCTCACGAATCATCTCGCGAAAATGTTTTTCACTTTCGCCATCCGCCGTACGCTCAATTCCGCGTTTTTCCATTTCTTTGTAAATCATTCCTCCGAAATAAACTTTCGGGAAACCTAAATTTGTCAGATGATCAACCACGACCGACTTTCCGGAACCAGACATCCCGACAATCGCCAAAATCTTCACATCTTTATCTTTAAACTCTTTTTCTTCCATGTTCTTATTATATCATGTTCGGCTCTCAAAAATGCCGATACTGTCGCCGGACTTTCATTCTACTCTCGCCCACCAACTTCCTCACTCTATTAATTTCCGCTATATCCATAATTTGAATATATGAGAAGCTCCTTCTATCACTATATCTGAGTGGTCGCGACAACATATACAAAAATCTATTATCAACTAGCATATATGCATTTCGAAAAAGTTGCGTTTCGATAAAATTAAATCCCGCTTTGAAACATTTTCTCCGCCTCACATTTCGCTCTTTCACCATCAATCGATTATTCGAACAAACCAAAACCGACACACTTTCGCCTTTCTGCTCCAAAAACGTAATTGTCGTCTCATCTACAAAAGGATCAACCAATACGATTGACTCCTTCGCTCTTTTTATTTTACTTTTGATGTCACACATAAAGTGCACAAAATGATAAAAAGCAGAGCTCAGCCCTGCTATTCTTGTATTACTAAGGGCTATTTTATCTCGTTTTCTCTATTTTTGCAATCTTAAGCTTTTTCCCAAGGTTTCTTCATATTGTTTTGGACTTTTTCCAGTGCTTTTTTCTCGATGTGTTCTTGTTTATCGTGTTTATTTTTCACGATAATCGAAATTGTCACAATCAGCGCAACCACGAATGCAAACGAAAACGCTCCGAGAAGCAAATACAAGTTGTCTTTATTTGCCTCTTCTTCCTCCTCGACTGGCTCAGTCGATTCAGTCGCAAAATCATAATCCCATGTTTCCGGAATTTCTTGATTTATCGAAACTTCCTCGCCCGCCACATAAAGTTTATGTCCGTTCGCAAAGATATTTGAATTGTCCGCTACTTCGTTCGAAAGTTCCGAGATATAACTATCTCCAGTCAAAATTATCCTCGAGCTGCTATCAAGCGTAATTTTCACATTTTTTGCTGTATTCTCGGCGTTTATCGCACCTTTATATGACGTACGGTTCTTAAACGACGCGTCGAGCGTTGAAATCTTATCAATCACAATATCGCCCTCAAGCGGTTCATATTCCGAAGTCAAAGTGACATCACCGCCGTTTTTGCCATCACTTCCCCATTTTCCGCTCGTCGCTTTCAGAAAAACTCCGTCCTCATCATTATTTTTAATCTGGTTTTTCGAAAGCGAAATATTTGCCGTCGTGTTCGTGATGAAGAAAATTTCTCCATGTTCATTCGTCACTTTTGAATTTTTCATCGTGAACGTTCCAGTTCCTTCGCTCGCATCACCCGACATCGACTGATAAATAAAGAATGCTTTATAAGTTTCTGAATTACTATTCAACTTCGTATTATTCACAACCACTTCAACATTATCAAGCGAAATTGAGTTCTTCCCCTCAATCACTGCGCCTTCCGAAACAGTCGCTTCGAGTTTCGCTCCGCCCGAAACAATCACATCCGCTGTCGAATAAATCACTGGCGAACCAACTCCATTTGATTTATACGAACCACCAGACACATTCATCGTTCCTCCACCTCTGTCCGAGCGAATCGGCGCCGAGGAATTTCCGTCCGTCTCGACTTCAAGATTCGTCACGTTAACTGTCCCACCGCCAGTCACCATAATACCGCCAGAATTATTCTCCGTCGTCTTAATCGTCGAATCCGAAATGTCAATCGTCGAATCGCCATACGCAAACACTGCATTCGCATGTTTCGCTGCCGTTGTCACTTTTGAGTTAGAAATTTTTATCTTCGACGTCCCAATCGACAATACTGCCGCGTTCGTTCCGTAGAAATCCGAGCTGTCGCCATTATCTTCATCTCCGGTTTTCGAAATCGTCACATTCGAAAAATTAATCGTTCCATCGCGCGCCAAAATCGTATTCTTCCCGCCTGCATCAGTCGTATATTCGTCCCCACTCTTTGAAACACTCTCACTAAACTCATACTGCCCAGAGTATGTGATGTCTTTCGAGCTCGTTCCGCCGCCTTGTGAACTACCAGACGGTTTTGCCGGCGGTGTTGCATAAACCAAATTTGCCGTCGTAAGTCCAGCCGTCACCGAAAATAGCAACGCACTTATAATAATCATTTTACGAACATTTCTACTTTTCATTTTCCCTCTCTTTTCTTATATCTATTATACCAAAAAACATAAGAATTACCTTAAAAATCCAAGGTGTGCTATAATATTCAAAGGATGCCATTGTAGCTCAGTTGGTAGAGCAGCTCATTCGTAACGAGCAGGTCACAGGTTCGATCCCTGCCAATGGCTCCATTTTTTATTGGCAATTCGACGCCCGCCGAAAAGATTTCGCGAAAAGCCTACCAGCTTCCGCCGCCTCCACCACCAGAACCACCCCCAGAAAATCCTCCTCCGCCCGACGAGCTTGATGAGCTCGAACTTGACATACTAGACGTCGCCGACGCCATCGTCGAATTCATAAATGAATTAAACGTCGACATATTAAACGCCGTTGAGCTACGATACCAATCTGGTGCTTGCAAATTAATCGATTCAAATTTCTTTATCCACTTGTCCGAAATTCCTAACACATACGTAAACGGCAAAATGTCATAGAAATAATTCGGATATTCTTCCACCATCTGTTCAATCCTATCCTTTTCTACTGACGTTAAGAAATCTTTAAATCCTTTCACTTCCGCATATTTTTCCATGCCATATTCTGTTCGCTTCGGCATCAAATATATAAATACCATCGTCACCACCACCCCAACAAATCCTACCAAAAATCCAATCAAATAAACCGGATCAATCAAAAGTGCTGGCAAAAGTATCATCGCAGCCGGAATCCCTGCGAACAAAACGCCCCAAAATAGTAGAAACACTAAAACTCCCTTTCCGGTCGTTTTCCAGCTCGCAAATCCAGCCAGCATAACCATCAGTCCAATTCCTGGGAAAAGCAACGCCATAACCATATCTTCGTAATCCGCATAATCGATAAACGGCGGAATTGTAATTAAAACAAACGAGACTATCGCAATTAGAAACAAAATCGCCGTCCTCGCGCCATTTTTCTCGAAAATTTTATTTTTGTTTTCTTTCGAATTTTGATTTGAAATAATTTTCGTCGTCGTCTTATAAAACTTATCGTAAAGGTCTTTCGAAGTCACCTCATCACCAGATTCAAACAATCCTTTGAAAAACAACTTTTCATTTTCATTTTTACCGTCATATTCTTTTACTTTATGCAGCACGAAACCTTTTTTCTTTCCGAGAAGTCCTTTTTCATCATTATCCGAAATCGTAAGATATCCTTTATTCGCAAGATAAATCAACAGCGAAATCACGTCTTTACTACCTACATTCCCCTTGTAGAAAAATCCAACTTCGAGACTATTTGCATCTTTCGGCGGAAAATATTCCGGCTTGATGAAAGTTTTTCTATCCTTACCATATTTTACCCAGAAATACGCCGCGATTAACGCTCCGGCTATTGGCACTGCATAAAAAACATAATAAATCGGACTAATCTCAATCCCCGCTCCAACAAAATATCCTTCCGGAAGCTCCAATCGCACCGTCACTGATTCACCCGCTTTCAAAGTCCCCACATGCATCCCTTTAATCGTGTTTCCCGAAACCCAATAGAAAACATCGTCGTCATTCCCCACTTTTCCATACGCCCCGCTCGAAAATCCTAATTTTTCTTTATCAAATTCTTTCGGCATTTTTATTTCAAACGAAAAATTCTCGATATTCGTGTCCCAGTCATTTCCAAGTAAGTTAAAATAAAGTTCGTCTTTATCTTCAAGCGGGTCTTTCCCGATATTATAATTATATTGAATTACATATGTATTTTCGCCCGTCAAAGTTCTGTCTTCGTCGCCGATTTTTAATTTCATTTTTCCATTTTCCGTCGATTTCGTAAATGGTCCGCTCACCTTCACGTCCGAAATCTTCACGCGATTTTTCGACGAAGTTCCATCCGCTCGCTTCACTTCATTATAAAGTGGCAGTGTACGAAAAATTCCGTGTTTCGGCACATGAAAATCCGCCGTAATTTCTTCCGTAATGTCGAACGTATTATTTTCGTTCACAACCATACTAATTTTATAATCCGAAATCGTATATTCCGAAGTCGCCGCACTCGCATTTTGTACATTAAAAATCCCAAAAATCGCAATCAGTACCGCGAAAATCACATTCTTTATTTTTTTCATTTTCCTCCTAGTTGTTAACTCTATGATGCGCCGTCGGCGAGTTCATGTCAAGAGCTTTGAACGTAAATCCATACTTTTGACCAAATTTAATTATCCCCTCAACCGCGTCTACCGAAAATCCTTTGATGTCATGTTGCAATACAACCGAATAGTCTCCTCGTAATTTCTTTGTCACATTATTATAAACCACATCCGAGCTTGTCGTGTTTCCCGCATCCCCGCTCGCCACATTCCAATCAAAATACACATATCCTTCCTCGCCAAGTTTTTTCGTAATTCGAGATATAATTCCTCTACTATATTTCGCCGAAACTGTATTTGATGACCCTCCCGGAAGTCGCACTAATTTCGTTTCCTGTCCAGTCAAATTTTTTACCATTCCCGCCACATCATTTAAATCGTCAAAATATGCACCGTCGTTCGCATAAACTTTTGCATAATTATGTGAACAAGTATGTAGTCCTATCGCATGCCCTTCTTCATACGCTCGTTTAATCATATTTCGATAATTTGCCCGATTGCATGTCACAAAAAACGTCGCTTTCACATTATATTTTTTCAGGACATCCAACAACTTTTCTGTGTAAGGCCCTGGCCCATCATCAAACGTCAAATAAACAATTTTCGCGCCACTCGGCGGAACATATGTTTCCACTTTTTTCGTAGTTTCTTCTTTTTCTTCCTCTTTTTCTTTTTCCGCTTCCTCTTCTTTTTTCGTTCGCTCATCTTCGGCTTGTTTTTCTTCATCACTCAAATATTCTTTTGTCGTCACTCCTCCAACTAGCGTATAACGTATGTCTTGGAAACTATCACTCGAACTTTCCGCCTCTTTTTTATGTTCAACAGCCGTGTCGCACAAAACTCCTACCGAAATTGCTGCCGCTACAAAAACCGCAGTCGTCGAAAAAAGTACCGCAAAAAACACAACAGCCACTCCACGAATCCGAAATCTTCGATACTCTTTCGATTGTTCAATTACGATTTCCGGCTCATCCATTACCTAAATTATATCATACGTAAAAAACTCTATCGAACACGCAAAACAAAAAACGAACCTAATACTTCTTCGAAGGACTCTTCGGAGCTCACGAGCGAGAACAAGACGCGCCCGTCCCATGACGACGGGGTCGGGCGACGTCGTGTCCGAGAAGAAGTTGTTAGGTTCGTTTTATTTATTATTTTGCATATTCGATTGCACGAGTCTCACGGATGACGTTAACCTTAATCACGCCTGGATAACTCATCGTTGCTTCGATTTTATCCGCAATATCACGTGCAAGTTTAAGTGCGGTAAGGTCGTCAATTTGTTTCGGTTCAACCACCACACGCACTTCACGTCCTGCCGAAATCGCATAAGCTTTGTCAATACCTGGGAATGAAGTTGCAATATTCTCAAGGTCTTTCATGCGTTCTGCAAAGTTTTCTGCCGAGATATTTCTTGCACCCGGACGTGCCGCCGAAAGTGCATCACAAATCTTCACAATCACAGCTTCCGGAGTTGTCGGTTCAATATCATCATGGTGTGCCGCAATCGCATGCACAACCTCATCTGGAAGACCATATTTTTTCGCAAGCTCCGCACCAATTTCTGCATGCTTCCCTTCGATTTTATGTGTCACAGCTTTTCCAATGTCATGAAGAAGCGTTGCAGTCTTCGCAATGCGTTTATCCGCGCCAATTTCTTCTGCAATCATCCCTGCGATATGTGCCATCTCAATCGAGTGCAACAAAACATTTTGCCCATAAGACGTACGAAATTTTAGTTCGCCCAAAAGATGCAACATTTCGTGTGGAATACCAACGATTCCAACTTCTCTCGCTGCGTCTTCTCCGGCACGCATCACTTCTTTATCAATTTCACGTTCAGCTTTCGCGACCGCTTCTTCGATTGAAGTTGGATTAATGCGTCCATCTTTCATTAAACGTTCAAGCGCGTATCTCGCTACTTGACGACGAATCGGGTCGAACGACGACAAAACCACCATTCCTGGTGTATCGTCCACCATAATATCAACCCCAGTCGCACGTTGCAAAGCTTGGATGTTTCGTCCTTCTTTTCCGATAATACGACCTTTCATTTCATCATCAGGAAGTTTCAAAGCTGTAATCGTCCTGTCCGCTGTCACTTCCGACGACATACGTTCCATCGCTGTCACAAGAATCGATTGTGCTGTTTCGTCGATATCACGCTTAATCGCTTCTTGTTCTTTCGCAACCAATCCCGTCAAATCTTCTTTAATGCCGCGTTCAGTCATCGCCATCAATTTATCTTTTGCTTCAGCTTTTGAAAGTCCAGCAATTTTCTCAAGTTTTTCCTGTTGTTTTGTGCGAATATCACGAATCTCAGTTTTAAGATCTTCGATTTCTTTTTCTTGTTTAACTAATTTTTCTGATTTTTTCTCGAGTTGGTCAAGTTTTCCATCAAGCAAAGTTTCACGTTCGGTCAAACGATTCTCCGTTTTTCGCCATTCTTTGCGACGCTCATCTTCGTCTTGCTTTGATTTCTCAGCTACATCAGCTGCTTCTTTGCGTGCTTTCGAAACAATATCCGAAGCTTCATTCTTTGCTTTTCTAACTAAATCATCTGCTTTATTTTTTCCGCCGTTTTCGTTTTTCTTGTTGTAAACAAAAACTGCGCCTGCGCCGCCCGCAAGTCCAATCATAGCGGCGACAATTGGTACAATTATCTCCATAAACCTCTTTCTATTTCCAATATTCTTGCCGATATTTTCCTTATATCAGCGCTTTTTTTCAGAAATTTAACAACTTTAATTTATAACTAAATCCCCCTACACCTCTATTATATCACACAAGCCTAAAACTTGCGCACAAAAAACCACCCGAGCCATGAACTCGAGCGGCTATTTTCTATTCGTATTTCGAAATATTATCCTTTATCATTTGATAAATATATTCAGCAGCGGTCTTCTCAAGTCCGAGATTTGCGCTATCTTTCGAATAATAAGTTGGGCCGGTATAGAAGAATGCGTTATCCTTATAAGTGAAGATTTTCTCACCATAAGTCTTTCCGGTCACTGCATCAAACTCACCTTCCGCTGTTTTTATGCGTGTAATACAACCCATTTTTCCTGGATTAAGTGCTATGTTCGCGAAATCTGGGAATTGTTGCGTTGCCTCTTTTCCAAGCCCGTTAAAACAGATGCTTGCATGATAGTCCACATTATTAAAAATGTATGAAACATGTGAAAGACTATCAGGAACTTTAATTTTTATATTCCAATCTGAGAGATAAATGTATCCAGTCGTTACAGCAAATTCCGGCACATCGTCAATTGTTTCAATTTTTGTACCAGTTTTTTCTTCTACCATCGAAACAATGTTTTTATATGCATTAGCTTCATTTTGAGCAGTCTTCACTTCATCTACCGTGCTAAGATAAAGCACCATCGCCACGACCGCGAAAACTGTGAAAATTGCCGTCAAAATCCCAAAAATCACCGCCATCGTCGAGATTTTCTTCACTTGTCTGTCGAGTTCTTCTGGAGTTTTCTCTTTTTTGGCTTTTTTATTCTGTTGTTGTGCTTGTGGGTTGTTTGCGTTCGGGTTTCCTGGATCCACAACGATTGGCTTAACTGTATTTTGCATATCAAAATGTGTCGGCGAAGCTACTTGTGTAGACATCGTATTTGGAATCGGTGCTTGGTTAAAATCAGCATTTGGCGCACCAGTAGTTCCATTCATCACCGCATCAAATTCTTCTCCAGTCGAAGCCACAATCGGGTCTACTCCTGGCATTTGCTGTTGCGGTTGAGGTGTGGCGTTTTGTTCCGGCGTCGCCGCAGGAGTTCCACCGCCACCAAACGTTACACCACCAACAGTTGTAGGCGCGGTTTGTTTATTGTTTTCTTCTGGATTCATTTTATTCCCTTTTTCCTTCCTACATTATACCATAAGCAATATGTCAAGACAAGAAAATAAAAGTATAAAAAGCAATGTAAGACTTGGCCTAGCGGCCTTAAAATATGTATTTTTGACAATTTATTGTGAAAAATACATATTTTTGGAGCGCATTGTTTTTATACTTTTATTTTCTTGGCTTAGAAATATTCGCTTCTCTCGCATAATCAGGAAGGATAACGGGAACTTTATTCCCATGATGATCATAAAGTGGCACATCAAGCTCACTTGCCAGTGCATTCACTACCGCCGCCCCAATCCTAAGTCCCGTAAACGACCCTGGTCCCGAGAAAAACGTAATCTCCGAAATATCTGCTAGCTCCGCCCCATTTTCCGCTAACTTATCGCGCAGAAACGCATGCAGATTCTCTGCCAAATCACGCCCCGATTCCCAAGCATATTCCTTGTCATCCAACCTCAAAATCGTCGTCGGTGTCGACGTATCAAGATACATTTTCATCTATAATCTCCCTCGTTCCATCCTCTTTTAAGAGAATCTGATATTTTTTATGCCTCTCTGGCAAAAGTTCCGCCACCGAATCACCCCATTCCACCACCGTCACAGTTTTTTCATCCGCCAAATTTTCCATCAAATCTTCACTCATGATTCCCGGCTCTTTCAGTCGATAAAAATCATAGTGCACCAAATTCCCCTCCGGAAATTCATATCTTTTCGAAATCATAAAACTCGGACTCGTCACTTCGTCAGTCACCCCCAGCCCTTTTGCAATTCCTTTCGTAATCGTAGTCTTCCCCGTCCCAACGTCCCCGACAAGTTCGATACAACATGGCAAACTAATCGCTCGCGCGATTTTCTCTCCAAATTCAACCATTTCTTCTTCAGATTTCAAAATCATACTCTCATTATATCACGCCAACAAAAAATCGCCCCGTGGGGCGACTTTATTAGTTCGTAGTTGCAGTAAATTTAACTGTGTTTGAATAAGTTCCACTCTGGAGCGCTGTCGAAAGCTTTGCTCCGATATAAACTGTGTGTGAATTAGTTAACTGCGTCAAAGGCGAAGATACTGCAGCAATCTGTGCATTCGACGAAGTTACAGGATAAAAGTTCGTATTATCTGTCGAATATCCCCAAGTATCTTTCACCATCGTCGAAGATGTCACACTCGAAGCACAAGGACCAACCGACGTAGTATTTCCACTTGCTGTCAAATCTGTCTGCGAGCTACTATTGAGCGCAATATAAAGTTTATATCCATCAACACTATTTGTTTTAACTGTCACTGTCCCAGAAACGCTCTTAAATGCACCCGCATCAGTCGGCGTCACTGTTCCAAGTGCAAAATCACTCGCACTCGTAATCGAAATCACTTTATTAACAACGGCATTCGTGGTCGTGGTCATTGTATCAGCTGCATTCGTCGGTGCAATCGGAGACAAGAATGAAAAACTAATTGAACCAAGCATCGTAAACGCCAAAAACACTCCAATATTAGCCCATCTTTCTTTATTTGTTTTTTCAGTCTTCATTAAAATATACCTTTTTCTCTACTTTTTATTATATCATAAGCTTTTTATTCTTTGCAATACTTTTTAACCGCCTTGAACATCAGAGACAATCGCATAAATCGGCATGAGGACTGCAATCACGATAAATCCGACAAGAAGTGCCATCACCACCATCAAAATCGGCTCAATCAACTTCGAAATCGTACGAATTTGCTCATCCAACTCATTTTCATAGACGAGTGCGGCTTTTCCGAGCATCTCATCAATTTTACCAGATTGCTCACCAATCGACGCCATCTGTGGAATAAGTGGCAAGATATAGCTCCTTTCCTTCATCGATTCCGAAAGCGGCTTACCTTGTTTAACTTTATCCATCACAATCTCAATCTGTTCTTGCACCATAATATTGCCGATTGCCTCGCCCGAAATCCTGAGCGAATCCTGGATCGAAACACCTGTTGAAAGCAAGTTCTGACAAGTTCTCGCAAAACGCGAGTTATAAAGCCTAAGGAACAGCCCCTTGAAAAGTGGTACATTGAGCTTAAAAATCGCTAGCCATCTCTGACCAACATCTGTCTTCGCAAACTGAATCAAGAACCAAATCGCCACCGCAGTCACAATCAAAACTACATACCACTGTTCCACCAAGAAATTCGAAATTCCGACTAGGAATGCTGTTGCCCACGGCAACTCTTTTCCGAGGTCGTTATAAAGTCCTTCAACTTGCGGCACCACGACCACGACCATAAAGACTAACACTGCTAAAATCACGACCAAAATAATCGCCGGATACGTCAAAGCCCCACGAATATCCGACATCATCTGTTCGTCTTTTTCATTCTGGTCCGCCAAACGCACCAATGACAAATCGAGCGTACCAGAAGCTTCGCCAGCTCTAAGGAGTGCAATATATAGATTATTAAAAACATCCGGATATTTCTGGCAAGCTTGTGTCAACGTACGCCCAGCTTCCACATCTGCAAGCAACGCGTCAATCAATTTGCGCATCGGTTTACTTTGCGTCTGTTCACCAACCACGCGAAGTGAGTTTGAAAGTGGCAAACCTGCCCCAATCAACGTTGCAAACTGACGCGTGAAAACGTTTTTATCTTTGTTTTTAATCTTGTTTTGAAAACGCGCGAAAATACCGCCATCATCCTCTTCTTCGATTTTCTCCGGCGTAAAACCTTGTTCGATGAGGAGCTTCCCGGCAGTTCGTTCATTCTCTGCCTGGATGGCACCTTTGACCATCTTTCCGGTTTTTGAATCTCTCGCTTTGTATTCAAAACGTTTCATTTATTATACACCTTTAACTAATCTTTCAAATTCATGCATATCGACTGCATATTCGCGTGCATTGTCATAAGTAATTGTTCCCTGCTGGACAAGTTTTGCAAGCGTTCTATCCATCGTCTGCATACCTTCGTTCGCACCGGTCTGAATCGTCGTATCAAGTTGGTGAGTTTTACCTTCACGAATAATCGAACGTACAGCTGAGTTTGCAATCATGATTTCTGCCGCAACAACACGACCACCACCAATTGCCGGGACGAGACGTTGTGAACAAACTGCCATAAGGACTGCTGAAAGCTGCGAACGAATCTGTGGCTGTTGTTCTGCTGGGAACACGTCAACCATACGGTCGATAGATTGCGCTGCGGAGTTGGTGTGGAGTGTTGCGAACACCAAGTGGCCCGTTTCAGCGATAGTGATTGCCGATGAAATAGTCTCAAGATCACGCATCTCACCAAGGAGCACCACATCTGGGTCTTCACGAAGAGCCGACTTAAGCGCGCGCGCAAAGCTAAATGTATCGTAGTGAACTTCACGTTGCACCACAACCGAGCGTTTCGATTTATGTGTAAACTCAATCGGGTCCTCAATCGTAATAATATGTACTGACTTTTCCATATTAATCTTGTTGATGAGAGCTGCGAGTGTAGTAGACTTACCAGAACCTGTCGGACCAGTCACAAGGACGAGGCCGCGTGGAAAATCTGCAAAGGTCGAAACAACTTGTGGCATCCCAAGTTCATCAATCGTTGGCATTTTTGTCGGAATAAGACGAAATGCTGCCGCAAGATTACCTTTTTCATTAAATGCGTTCACACGGAAACGAGCGATGTCGCCGAATGAGAACGAATAATCAAATTCCTTATCTTTACTAAGCGTCTCACGTTGCATCGAATCGAGCGTCGAAAACACAAGCTTTTCGACCATATCTTCCGTGAGAACAGGTGTGTTTTGGATAGGTTGAAGTGCACCATCAATACGCAAAATCGGAGGAAGTCCAACTTGAATATGAATATCAGATGCATTCTTTTTAATACATTCCTCAAGCAATACTTCAATACGAACACTTGAAGGAACTGCTGTTGGAGTCGCTGCCGCTGCCGCTGCTGCTGCAATATTTGATGTTGTTGGAACAGCCGATTCGGAACCTGTCTCAGCTGCCGCCGAAGGTGTTGCGCCTTCAACTGCACTATGATCTGTCACTGATGCTGTTTCTTGTGCTGTTGGCACTGCTGCCGGTGCAGCTGTAGGAGCCGCCGGTGTAGCTGGTGCTGTATTCTCTGGATTTTCGTTTTGCATTTTCTAAACCTACCCTTATATTTTATATAATTTTACCATAACCATTTTCACTACGCAAGGTCAGACGCCACACGATTTACCTCCGAAATTGTCGTCACGCCCGACAAAGCTTTCAACATTCCGTCTTGTCGCATCGTAAGTGTCCCTTTCATCTTCGCAATCTTCATAATTTCACCCGATGTCGAATGTGAAATCACCAATTTCTGAATATCATCATCCACTTCAATCGTCTCATAAAGACCTGCACGTCCTTTGTATCCGCCCGGTGTGTCGCGGTCTTCCACCCCTTTCACCAACGTATATCCGCTTGGATCAAATACCGGCAACCCCGGATAACCTAAATCTTCCGACACCATCGCAACTTGTTGCTGATTTTGCGGCAACATCTCACCGATCAAATCATTAATTTGCTTCGTTTCAATGTCAGTCGATTTATACGCTTCCCTCTTGTCCGCCACACGACGCACCAAGCGCTGACCAATCACTGTATTAAGTGTAGATGCGAGGAGGAATGGTTCAATTCCCATATCAAGAAGACGTGGCAAAATACCTGCCGCCGAGTTTGTGTGTAGTGTCGAAAGCACAAGGTGACCGGTAAGTGCCGCCTGCACTGCCAAGTTTGCTGTTTCCGAGTCACGAATCTCCCCAACCATCACCACGTCCGGATCTTGACGAAGAATCGAGCGAAGCCCCGCTGCAAACGTCAAACCAGCATCAACATTCACTTGAATCTGGTTCACACCATCCATCTTATATTCCACCGGGTCTTCAAGCGTCACAATATTAATTTTTTCATCAAAGATTTTCGTAATTAAAGCATAGAGCGTCGTCGATTTACCAGAGCCCGTTGGACCAGATGTCAAAATCATT
Organism: Candidatus Saccharimonadota bacterium; assembly: GCA_017480035.1. Taxonomy (GTDB): domain Bacteria; phylum Patescibacteriota; class Saccharimonadia; order Saccharimonadales; family Saccharimonadaceae; genus Nanosyncoccus. The sequence goes on from JAFVBJ010000003.1 coordinate 74,583, forward strand.
CCGTTCGGTTTCGAAATACCTCTATCCACCATCGCCAGTGCGTGTCCAGTCATACCCATCGACTCCACATCAAGCGACGTTCCCGATTTATCGAGAATACGAATCACCACTTGCTCGCCCCAAACCACCGGCGAAATCGCAATACGAAGGTCAACTTCTTTTCCTGCCACCATCACTGTAAATTGACCGTCTTGCGGGATACGGTGTTCATCAATCTTAAGATTTGAAAGAATTTTAATACGCGAAACTAACGCCGGCTCAATCGTCTTCGGAAGCTCCATCACTTTCCTGAGCACACCATCAATCCTACAACGGATAATCAGTGAATCCTCAAGCGGTTCAATGTGAATATCCGATGCTTTTGAGCGTGCCGCATAATCAAGAATCGTCGCAAGTGCTTTTGAAATCGGCGAATCCTGCGTAATCGTTTTAACATCCGAGCTTGCTTTCTTCTGCGCAACCTCTTGGTTAGTCGATTTAACCGCTTTTTGAACCGCCGAGAAATCGCCTGTGTATTGCGAAAGCGCTGCTCTGAGCCCAACCTCACTCGCCATCACCGTACGTATTGGTTTTTGCACGAGCGTCGAGAGATAATCCGTCGATTGCACGTTTTGAGCATCAAGCATCGCCACATAAATCGCCCCATTTTTCTCTCCGAGCGGCACCACCATCGAACGCTCCGCCACTTCGTGCGGAATGAGCGTCAAAATTTCTTGATCCATTCGGACATTGTTGAGATTCGCATACGGAACTTTCAAAACTACCGCTGTCGCGTGTGAAATCGTCTCATCATCTGTAATTTTCCTAGATGTGAGTAACGTCAAAATCGGTTGACGCGTCTTCAAAACTTCTGCTTGCGCCTCTTGTACTTGCTCCGCAGAAACCAGCCCCTCCGAAACGAGTAGTTTTACTACCTGCTCTTGCAAATCTTTTGTAAGGAGCGCCATTATTGCTCCTCTGGCGTTTCTTCTTGTGAACTACATTCGTCCAATTTTGCAGCTGTCGTTCCATCCGGGCAAAGCACCACTGCCTGAGTCTGAACTTCCTGTTTCTCCGAACAACTTTCGATGTTCAACACTTTTGTTCCATCCGGACAATAAAATGTTTCCTGTTCCTCAGCTTCTTCCTTCGTCAAGAGTCCACAGCTGATTAATTCATCAACCGAAAGAATTCCGTTCTGGTCAACATCTTTACATTCACCGACATAGACTTCAACTGTCGGATTAATCGCATCTGGATTAAATAGTTCCGAATCCGGTTCTTCCAAATTCGCCGAAATCGGGTCTATCGTTTTAACATTCACAGACAATAAGTTTGGATCACCCAACCACGCGTTCAGCCCAAAGTACGCTGCCATCGTTCCAACTGTTGCAATGATAATGATTGAGAAAATATCACTTTGTTTCATTAGACATCCACTCCTGTCTTATTTTTCACAGTTTCTTCAACTGTCTTTATCGAAGTTGAACCACCGCTCTTCTTTGCTTCTTTCGACGCATAAATCGTCTTCTCGGTTTCTGCTACCCCTACTTCTTCTGTATAGAACGCCAACGCCGAACCTTGTAGTTTCAATTTCGCCTGTCCTTGTTCCTCGCCACTCCACGTAATCGTGGCAGACTGGAAGCTAAACGAACGAATCGAGTTCTCCATGTTTTGTAATAGTTTAGTTGTCCCGAGTGTCGTATTCTCAACCGAAACTGACACTGGAATCACTTCAATCCCCTGAATTGGCGAAGTTTCTGCTGATGAGCTCGGCGAAAGCGATTCTGGCTGGAATCCCGATAGCAAGAAGATTTGGTTCATCGACGCAAGAAGCGCCGTATCATTCTTTTGCGCTGGTAAAGCATCCGGAATCACGCGTAGACTCGAACACATCTTCAACATATTAAACTTGTCTGATTTTTCTTCGTCAGTTTTTGCATTCAAATATTCTTGGGACCAGTCAATTTTCTTCCCTGTCGTTTGATTATAACATTTCTCCTGACTTTCACGCGCCACCGACTCAAGATTATTGTTATCCGCCATATCAATCAAGACATTGTAGCGTAGCGTATCCGAAAGCGATGCCACATCAATCGAATCTGGGTCACATTCCGAAAGTTCTTTATCCGAAAGACGCCCACTCTTATCTTTCGACTCACAAATTCCAACGTTCTTAATTGCTTGATAATAATTTGCGATTGCCGTATCTTTTTCTTCAATCACTGTCGAATTAAAGACGATAAACTTCACGAAATAAATCACAAACACAACCGAAACACCAAACACTAGTGATGCACCAAGCACTGCCAACATGATTTGTTGTTTGATTTTGCTGATTTTAATTCTTTTTCCTACTGCTGCTTCCGCCATTTTTATTCTCCCGATGTTTTCGCATTATTACATTCCGTATCACTTGCAGAGCACGCTTCTGCCGGTGCCGCAAAGATTTTCTCAAGCTGGACATAAGAGTCGGTCACGTTTTGGTTGTTTGGTCCAATCGCCATCACATGTTTATTTCTAAATGCGAATGCATCTCCGTTAATTTGAACTTGTGCCGAGAACGCCAACACTAAGTTTTCATCTGCATCACGACCGTTCGCCGATTCTGTCACTGTGATTCCATCCGGAACCAACACGCAAGAGTTGTCCGCCGACCATTTAATATTTGTTTTATCATCATCTTCATCCGCTTGTTCTTCGCCACTATAAGTAATACAGCGACTCTCAAAATGTGGAATGCCCGAAATTGAACCATCAGTAGTCATCGAAGGCATGTATTCGTAGAAAATCGTGTTGTACGAAATCAAACCATCATCGCTCGGTTCACGCTCTTCGTCAGCAATTCCATCTTCTTTTGTCAAGAATTTCTTATTATTATACCAATCCGTAAATTGTGGCGTACGATAAATTTTCTCATCTGGGATATAATCGATAATCTTCGTTTCGACTTCTTCTTCATCTTCATCACTCTTCTTGTCTTCCTCATCTTCATCATCCGTCACTTGCGAGATGTTCGAAGTTCCATTCTTCACTTGTGTCGATTCAAGTGATGCATCCACTAACGAACCTGTCACAGTTCCATCAGCATTCGTCGCATAATCATTACGTGTTGGATCGCAACCTTTGTTGCCACGATGCCAAATCGCATAAATACTTCCATTTTCCTGATACATCGCACCATTACTATCATATTCCGCGATACAGCGTGATGGAATTTCATTTCCAGATGAATCAACATAGCGGCCATAATCAAACGTCATTAAATTCGTCCTCTTGATGAATGATTCAAGCACACGGTAATCAATATCTGGTGCTTCCCCAGCATTCGCTTGTGCATCAAACGACAACGTTCCTTCTTGGAGATTAATCGCAACTTCCGAAATCTCAATCGTATCTTTACCTGACGGAATCAAAGCGTTCAAGAAGATAATTGCACGCGAAAGCACTTTCTGACTATCTTCAATCGCCGCAATACCTTTTAACTGGTTTTGGATTGTCAAAAATTCCGAAAGTTCATCCCATCCGTTAATCTTGTCTGAAAGATTTTGAATATGTGCATCTTGTCCGATAATCGTAATATCTTGTGCACCTTTCACAGAACCGAAAATCAACGCCGCCGAAACCGAAGCAATCGAAACCACGATACAAACAAAGAATACCAAGTTTCGCACTTTCTGCTGCTTAATCATTTCTGCTTTGATGTCCGGCACCAAGTTTATTTCATAAAACCCAGTTTGTCCTTGCATCATCTGTTCTTCCGGACCAATTTGCCCCTTGAAAAGCGCCAAAATAAACTTTGGAATGTCCGAAAGATGCATCGTTGAAAGGTCAAATTTTTTCTTCTTCTGAGCCATTAGTCATTACTCCTTTCCGCAAGTCCAATCGCCACTGCAAATTCCGAAGCGACCGGAAGCAAAGCTTGTTGTTGCTCCGCAGTCACACGTACATATTGCCATGGGTTGCCCTGAATCGTCGGGATATTCGTTTTTACTTCCATGTACTCCGCAATAAACGGGATCACACCCGCAAAGCCAGACAGAATAATCCCTCCAACTTGCGCACCAACATATTTCGTTTGGAAGAAACGCACTGACTTACTAAGTTCCATCGCAAATGTTTCAAGTGACGCATCAAGCGCACGGAAAACTTGCCCATCAAGCTTATCTTGCGCAAGCCCAAATTTCAAAATAAACTGTTTTGCTTGGTCTTGGCGCACATTCAAAGTATCCGCCACTGTCTCAACGAACAACGAAAGTCCACCCGGAATTGAACGCACCAATCTTGGTGCACCTTGATAAACCACGACCAAATCGGTCGATTTCTCACCGAGGTCAATCAACATTCTTCCATCAGTCATTCCAACCGGTGCCAATGCCCTTGTCATCGCAATCGGTTCCGGCTCCTGAGCAATCACATTCAAGCCCAGATTTTCCACTTCTTCCATTCTCTCCTCAGCATATTCTTTCGCTGTTGAAGAAATCAAAATTTCCGCTTTGAGTGGATCATTTGGCGAAACACCTAATACTGCATAGTCAACTTTTGCTTCATCAACTGACATCGGGATATATTGATCAGCTTCATATCTAATTGTTTTTCCAACTTCGCTCTTTGGCGCATTTGGCACCTCAATAATCGACGTATAAGTCTTTCGAGCTGGCAAACCCAACGCAACATTTTTCGTCGTAATTCCAGCCTGTTCCTTCGCCCCCAAAATCGTCTCTGCCAGTTTCCTTTTTCCAACTGTCGAATTATCCAGTGCAATTTTCGAATCAATCGGCACATACGCATATTTTTCTAGCGCCCAACCTCGCTCCGAATCACCAGATAACTGAATCAAGCGAATCGAATTCGTACCTATATCCAATGCGAAGAAGTCGCCCACACCATGCAATAAACTCATACTGTTTCTATTATACCATAAGCGAAATAAAATCAAGCAATTTTCTTACAAGATTTTGATTGATTTTTCCGATTTTCGCACAATAATTTTCCCCACATGCTCTAATCTTTTATATTCCCCCTCCGCCTGAATCTCTACATTTCCATAATCTGGAAAAACCAACACATCTTCTGTCGAAATGTCTCCCGGCACTCGAGAAAGAATCGCTTTTGCCATAAACGGTGCAAGTTTCAAAAATCGATTCAGTTTCCCTGTTGTCGACAGAAAATCTGCCTTGTGTCCATAAAAATTCTTTCCGCCCTTCATCACTTTCGCTACTGAGAGCCCATTCACCGCCAGATAATCCGAAATCCCTTTCGATTCATCTTCATTCATCGTTTTTACTCTTACCTGAAAAACCCCATTTCTATCATAAGTTTTCGTCGTCGATGAATATTTAAACGGTGGGATAAAATTTTTTCGTTTATTCTTAAAATACCATTTTATAAGCGTTCGAATCGAGAACAAAAGCCCCTTATTTCCCTTTTGCAGTTTTTTTCTCGTTTTTTCCGCATCAAAAATCTCCGTTGATTCCGCAAACATTCCAATCGTGAAATAACACGCCGCATAGCGATAATGTTTTCCATCAATCACCGTCTCAAGCGGATAAACTTCTTTTCCCGATGCTTTTTTCAAAGTTCGCGCCATATCATTAAAGTTCCCAAACGGTACCGCCGCAAGTCGCACTGCTTTTTTAGACAACATCGCCCCATTTAACGCGATTGTCGCCGTTCCGTCCCCGCCTGCCGCAACCACAACATCTCCATCAATTAAAATCTTCGCAAGCTCCGCCGCATTATCATCCACATCCGTTGGTTTTACTTCATATTTCCCAAACATCGTCCCCGGAATCTTTTGCAAAGGCTTCACTACCTGCTCTTTCACCATTCCCGCCTTTGACGATCTCGGATTATACACCAAAATCACCCTACGCGTTCGCGCTTTTCCGTCTTCATTCCACCACTCATTCGGCAGCCCCAAAAAATCTGGCTTATCTTTTTCATAAACCAGCGCAGTAATCTTCTTTTGTATTTCCGAGACTTCCATAAAAGCCTCTTTTTATCGCGCTAACAAACCACCAGGAAGCAAGAACTGCAAAACACCCCAGAAGAACACCCAAATCACTAATCCAATTATAACTTGCAATAATCTATTTTTTGCTGCCGCAACTTGACCAGCATTATCTCGCGCCGACATATATTGATAGCCAGCGATAATCACACCAATCACTGCTGCCGCCCCAACACCATAAGTCACAACGTTAAGTGCGATACCTAAAAGTTGAAAGAGTGCATCGCCATTACCACAGCCAGTAACATTCAAAATCGCAGTCTTAGGACAATCGTCTGCGAAGATTTTTATTACATCCATCATAGCTAAATTATACCCTAATGCAAATATTCTTGCAATTTCTTCGTATCCTTATTTTTGCGAAGTTTCGAAAGCGCCTTCGCTTCAATCTGACGAATACGTTCCCTTGTCACCGAAAATTCAGCTCCAACTTCTTCGAGCGTATGCGGGCGTCCGCCACCAATTCCGAAACGAAGCTTAATGATTTTCTGTTCCCTCTCCGAAAGTGTCGAGATAATCTCCGCGAGCTGCTCTTTCAGCATCTGATTTGCAGCCGAGTCTTCCGGCGAAACTCTGTCTTCATCTTCAACAAAATCACCGAGCACTGAATCTTCGTCATCACCATCTTTGCCAACTGATTGATCAAGCGATGCAATGTCTTGTTTAATTCGCATCACATAATCGACTTTCTCGACATCCATATCCATCTCTTTTGCAATTTCTTCAATAGTCGGCTCGCGATTCAATTCCGACGTCAATTTCCTCGACGCACGAAGAACTTTATTGATTGTCTCCACCATATGTACCGGAATACGAATCGTACGTGCTTGGTCTGCAATCGCACGCGTAATCGCCTGTCGAATCCACCATGTCGCATAAGTTGAAAATTTAAATCCTTTATCCGGATCAAATTTCTCAACCGCACGAAGAAGTCCTGTGTTTCCCTCTTGAATCAAATCGAGAAAATCGAGACCACGCCCAGAATATCTTTTCGCAATCGAAACGACAAGGCGCATATTTGCTTCAACCATCTTATCTTTAGCTTTTTTATTACCTTTTGCGGCCTTAACTGCCAATTTCTGCTCTTCTTCTTGCGTCAAAAGTGGAATCTTCCCGATTTCTCGCAAGTACATTTTAACTGAGTCATCCGCAAATTGATCAACGTTATCCGCCGTAATCTCTAAATCTTCGTCCGAAAGTTCTTCTTCCGCACCAAGCTCAGCCATATCCGGCTCTTGGGGCTCAGCGGCTCCCATCAAAATTTCATCATCACTATCCATTACAAAGAATATACCTTAAATCTGTCAAAAAATCAAGCATCACCACAAAATCCCCTCTTTCCCATGTTCCTCTAAATACTTATTCGCTTTCGAAAATGGTTTCGAACCAAAAAATCCGTTGTGCGCCGAAAGCGGCGACGGGTGTGCCGACTCTAAAACGAGGTGTTTTTTCGTATCAATCAACTTCTTTTTATTCCTCGCATCTCTTCCCCAAAGAATAAAAACTAAATTCTCTTTCTCAGCATTCAGATATTTTATCACTGCCTCCGTAAATTCTTCCCAGCCTTTTCCTCTGTGCGATCCCGCCTTATGCGCCTCCACCGTCAGTACATTATTTAGCATCAAAACTCCTTGCTTTTGCCAAGGCACTAAACTTCCGTTAGAATTCGCATGCTTCCCTAAATCCGCATCAATCTCTTTATATATATTAATAAGACTTGGCGGCATATAATTATTTTTCGCCGAAATCGAAAACGCAAGACCGTCCGCCACCCCCGGCGTATGATATGGATCTTGCCCCAAAATCACAACTTTAACATCCGAAAGGTCTGTCGAAAACGCCCGAAAAACATACTGTTTTGGCGGGAAAATCGTCTTTTTTTCATATTCCTCATGCAAAAACTTACTAAGTTCCACAAAATACGGCTTACTAAATTCCGATTTTAAAAACGGTTTCCAACTTTCGTGCATAAATCCCTAAACCTCAAATAACTTCTTCAAATCTTCGAAAACTTCCTCAACCGTCCCCGCAGCATCAAGCGTCGGCACCTCAAATTCTTTCGCCACTTTAAGATATCCCGTATTCACTTTTTTCTGGAATTCATCCGGTTGCGACTTCCAGACCTCGTCAGTTCGCCCTTGCTTCCCAAGTCTTTTCGCCCGCGCTTCATCCGAAAGCGTAAAAATCACCTGTTTGTCCGGATGAAAATATCTCTCTGGCATCACATTTTTATGAATTTTTCGAATAAAAGTCCTCGAAACTCCGGCCGCATACCCCTCATAAATCAACGTCGAGAACCAACTCCTCGTCGTAATCACGACATCTCCGGCCCTCAAGGCCGGTTCCGCCAATTTTCGCCACTGCTCATAGCGATTAATGAGATACATCATTACTCGCGTTTTATGGTCAATATCCTGCTTAGACCCATAAGTCAGTTTCGCAATTTCCGCGATAAACGGGTCTTCGCTCGCCGTTCCCGATTCTGCATAATGCACCACGGTCTTTCCTTGCGAACGCAAATATTCCGCAAGCAATTTTGCCTGCGTGTCTTTTCCTGTCGCGTCCTGTCCCTCAATCACAATAAACATACTTCCTCCTAATAAAAACTCACCTCGTGATAATCAATCGATTTCGGCATAATTAAAATCTCATATTTATTCCCAACAGTTCCCACTTTCATTGAACAAGTCAATGTCCTATCCATCCCATGAAACACTACATAATTATAGTCCCCTCTTGAAAAATGATAATCAATATTCTCCACTTCTCTCACCCCTCCAAGTTGGTACCTTTCCGCCACTTCTCTTTTTAAGACTTCCAAATCCGCTTCTGAAATCACAATCGTCTCTTGCCTCATTTCTTTCCCTCCTGATATTCTGCAAAACATTTTGGACAGATCGCACGATATTCAATCTTTGTTTTTCCATCATCAATTAAAACATCCGGCCCCTTTGACACAAATTTCCCGTTTAAAAATCTCGCATTACAAGTCGCTTTTCTTCCACACTCGCAAATTGTCTTAATCTCGTCAATATCATGCGCAATCTGGAGCAACCTTGTCGCCCCCTCAAATCCTCCATCCGTCAATCGGAAATTCAACCTGAGTCCATACGCCATCACCGGAATATTAAACTCTGTCACCACTTTCATCAATTCATCAACTTGTTTTGCCGTCAAAAACTGCGCTTCATCAACCAACACACATGCGACATTTTTTCGCCACTTCTTCAAATTTTTCGAAACGAACTGAAAAATATCATCGTCTTTTGAAAAACAAAAATCAACTTTCCTTTCCGGCCCAATGCGCGTCAAAAGTTTCTCTCCATTTTTCGTGTCCGTTTTCGGTTTCATAACAAGTACTTTATGCCCGCGTTCTTCATAATTAAATGCCACCTGGAGAAGTTGCATTGTTTTTCCGCACCCCATCGCTCCATATCTGAAATATAACTTCGACATATTACCTCTTTCTCTATATATTATATACCACTGTGTTATAATTTCTTTAATGAAAGCGTCAAAAAATTCAAAATTCAGCTTCAAAAATCTCATTTTTACCCTCATTTGTCTTATCCTCATCGCCGCTTCTGTCCTCGCCCAAATCCTCTTGACAAAAAACCAATCCGAAACAAAAAAGTCTGATGAGATCTCTCTTGAAGAGTCTCAAGCCACCGAGGAAAAGAAAAAGCCCGTCACTCTAAGTTTCGTTGGCGATGTTTCTCTTGCCGACAACTGGCATATCGCCCCCAAATATGACGAACGCGGTGGTATAAAAGGAATTCTCGGTGAAAATATCTTAAAAATCATGACCGAAAGTGATTTCATGGTTGCAAATTCCGAATTTACCGTCAGCACTCGCGGCACCGCCTTAAACAAACTTTACACTTTTCGCGCCAAACCTGGACGCTTAAAAATTTATTTTGAAATGGGAGTCGACCTCGTCTCTCTCGCCAACAACCACGTCTACGATTACGGCGAAATCGCTTTTCTCGACATGCTTGAAGCTTTCGAAAAATACGAAATTCCTCATGTTGGCGCCGGACGTAATCTTGCCGAAGCCGAAAAAGCCTACATCACCGAAATTGGTGGTTATAAATTTGCTTTCGTCGCTGCTACTCGTGCCGAGAAAAATATCGTCACCGCCGGTGCTACCGAAAATTCCCCAGGCGTTTTTCGCTGCTACGACTCGTCTGAGATGATTCGCGTCATCAAAGAACTCAAAAAAGATGAGTCAATCGATTTTATTATCCCGCAAATTCACTTCGGTCGCGAAAATTCTCACAATCTTGAGAAAGAACAAGTTGAATCCGCCAAAGCTTACATTGACGCCGGCGCCGACGCCGTTGTTGGTCATCACGCCCACGTTCTTCAAGGCGTCGAAATTTACAAAGATAAACCCATCATCTATAATCTCGGCAATTTTCTCTTCAACCAAGAAGTTGTCGATACCGCCATGTTCCAATTCAAAATCACCGGATCTGGCGAACTTGAATACTATATGCTTCCCGCTCTCCAAAAAGATTATAAAACCGAGCTTGTCGACGGCTCAAAAAAACAACAAATTATCAAAGATTTAAACTCTTGGAGCGTCAACGCTAAAATCGACGACACTGGCAAAATCATTAAATCTTAGCTATCCGCAAACTGCGAATTATAAAGTTCTGCATAAAATCCATTCATCGCAAGCAAATCTTCGTGTTTTCCCTGCTCGATAATATTTCCATCTTTCATCACCAGAATCAAATCCGCATTTCGAATCGTCGAAAGCCTATGTGCAATCACAAACGACGTTCGTCCTTTCGTCAATTTCGAAAATGCGTCTTGAATCATTTTTTCCGTTCTCGTATCAACATTTGATGTCGCCTCATCAAGAATCATCATCGGCGGATTCGCCACCATCGCTCGCGCAATCGTGAGAAGTTGTTTTTCTCCCGCCGAAATATTATCCGAATCTTCATCAATCGTCGTCGAAAGTCCCTTTGGCAACGAATCGATAAAGTGCGAAATTCCCGCCGTCTTTACAGCTTTTTTTACTTCTTCGTCTGGAATATTCTTGCCCGCGCCGTATTTCAAGTTATTCATAATCGTATCCGAGAACAACCATGTATCCTGCAGAACCATTCCAAACAGTTTTCGCACATCCGCTCTTCTCATGTCTCGAATCGGTTCCCCATCAATCGTAATATATCCCGAATCTGGCTCATAAAATCTCATCAAAAGATTTACGATTGTTGTTTTTCCTGCCCCAGTCGGACCAACAATCGCCACTTGCATTCCCGGCTCAATTTTCGCCGAAAAGTTTCGAATAATCGGTTTTTCTTTATCATATGAAAAGTTTACATCATGAAATTCGACTTCACCTACCACTTCACTCGGCGAAACCAAAATCGCATCTTCATCATCCCGCGGTTCCTCCTCGGCATCAAGAAATTCAAACACTCTTTCCGCCGCTGCCGCAATTTGTTGAATTGTCGCCGAAAGTTGCGCCACTTCCGTAATCGGACGATTAAACTGATTCACATATTGAATAAACGCTTGTACATTTCCAATCGTAATCTTCCCAAGAATTGCAAACCATCCTCCAAGCATACAGATTAACACATACGCCAGATGTGTAAATATATGTGTAATCGGAAATGGCAGTCCTCCAAAGAACTGACTCTTCCAGCTCGCTTCATAAAGTTTCTCATTTGCATCCGTAAACTCCGCAAGCGTCTTTTTCTCGTGCGTATTTGCCTTGATAATCAACTGCCCTGTATAATCTTCCTCAATTCTCGAGTTCAGTTCTCCAAGAATTGTGCGTTGTTTCTTAAAATACCTTTGCGATTTATCTGCAATTCGCTTCACAAAAATCGTCGAAACCGGAATCGCGATAATCGCAATCAAAGATAGTGGAATTGAAATCATCAACATCATCGAGAGAATTCCGATAATCGTCACAACTGAGGTCACAATATCCGCCACTGTCGACGCAAGCTCCATCGAAACCGAATCAACATCATTCGTCATTCGGCTCATCACGTCTCCGATTTTCACTTTATCAAAATAGCTCATCGGCAATCTCGAAATTTTTGCCAAAATTTTCTCGCGCATTGACTTTGAAAATTTCGCCGATACTCGCATCAACATCACTTCTTTAATATAGCCAATTATCCCCGAAGTCACATAAAGCACTATTAAAGTGACGACTAACCGGATAATCTCATCCCACAAAATTCCTTTACCTTCCGCAATCGAAGTCGTCGCGCTCGTCGTAATCATCCCGAGCAGCATCGGCCCAAAAATCGTCAAAAGCACCGAAATCGCCGAAAGCATCACCGAAACAATAATCGCCGTTCTATACGGTTTAATCTCCGGAATAAACCGTATCAACGTCTTCTTAAAATTCTTCGGTTTTTGTCCATTTCCTCTAGGCCCTGGCATCTTCTAGCTCCTTCCTGTATTCTTCCTCTGAAAGTTGCGATTCACAAATCTCCTGATATGCTTTACAATCTCGAATCAAATCTTTATGTTTCCCCTTTCCAACAACTTTTCCTTTATCAAGCACCACAATTTGTTCTGCATCTCGAATCGTCGAAACTCTCTGTGCCACAATGAGCGTCACCGAATTTTTCGTCACCGGCTTTAATGCTTCGCGTAATTTCTTATCAGTTTTCATATCAAGCGCCGAAAATGCATCATCAAAGATATAAATTTCTGGATTTTTTGCCACTACGCGTGCAATCGAAAGCCTCTGCCTTTGTCCGCCTGAAACATTCGTCCCTGCTTCAACAATTTTCGCATCAAATTTATCCGGCAATTTCGAAATAAATTCGCTCGCCTGCGCAATTTCCGCCGCTTCTTTCATCCGTTTTTCATCTTCTACATCCACCCCAAATAAAATATTGCTTTTCACAGTCCCCGAAAACAAAAATCCTTTTTGCGGTACATATCCAATTTTTTTCATTAAGCCCTTTGCCGAATATTCTCGTATGTCAATTCCATCAACCAAGACTGCCCCTTCCGTCACATCATAAAATCTCGGAATAAGATTTATCAAGGTTGATTTTCCAGAACCAGTCGAACCAATAAACGCTGTCGTTTCTCCCGCCTTCGCGACAAACGACACGTTTGAAAGCACTTCATCGTCCGCTCCAGCATACTTAAAACTTACATTCTTAAATTCCACCGACGGCGCCGAAACCCTGTCCCCGCCGCCTTGTTTTTTCCAAACAATTTTAGGTTTCGTCCCCAGCACCTCTTCGATACGTTTCGCCGACACCGATGCTCTCGGCACCATCACAAACAACACTGCGAGGAACAAGAATGACATAATAACTTGTGTTGCATATTGCATAAATGCCATCATCTTCCCGAGATATGTTCCATCTGCTTCAAGTAGTGTCACACCAATCCAGATACAAAGCAGGCTTGTCCCATTAAAGATAAACATCATCAGTGGCGATTCTAATCCCATCACTGTCCCGATGAAGAAATCTGTCTTCCTAATTTTTGTATTTGTCTTATCAAATTTCCTCGCCTCATAATCTTCGTTATTAAACGCGCGAATCACTCGAAGTCCAGTCAAATTCTCTCGCGTTAAAAGGTTTACCTTGTCAATCAACTTCTGATAAAGCATAAACTTCGGCATCACAATCGAAAGAATTGTAATAATCAGCACTAATAGGACTGTCACTGAAAGTGCAATAATCCAAGTCATATCTGGCGCAAGCTGCACCGCCTCGAAAATCGCTCCAATCGCCATAATCGGCGCTCGAAGCATCATCGAAAGCATCATCACAAGCGTTTGTTGCACTGTCGAAATGTCATTCGTCGTACGCGTAATCAAACTTGCCGTCGAAAAATTATCAATTTCCGAAATCGAAAACGACAAAATTTTCTTAAACATCTCATCTCGAATATCTCGCCCAATCGCCGCGCCGAGTTTTGCCGAGAAATACGACGATGAAAGTGCCCCTAGCGCCGAGATAAGCGTCCATACCAACATCCTCGCTCCAGTAAAGATGATAAATCCCATGTCACCAGCACCATTATTTGCCATGACACCATCATTCACAATCTGCGACATCAAAGTCGGTAGTCTCAGGACTCCATACGCTTGCAACCCAACAGAAACCACAAGCACAATCGCCTGCAAATAATACGGACGCAGATACCTCAACATCTTAAACATATAACTAAACCATTATAACACAAATTTTTTACTTATTCATCTTACAAACATTCAAATTCCAAAGTCCAATCCTTCTCCTTTTTGCGGATGCTTGAGCTGCAAGATACGTATTTCGAAAGACATAATTATTCGCATAATATTTATATTCCCTCGCATATCCTCCAAACACCATTAAATAATCCACATCCATTACTCCCAGATACACATATCGCAGTAACCTACCATATTTATCCTTATTCCCCGACAAAACATCCGCTCTCAAAGTCACATACTTCCCTGTCAACATTCTCGACAAATACGTTTTCGATTGTTGCGCAAAACATCCCGCTTTCGTTGTTGCTTTTGACGACAATTCCGGCGCATCTATCCCAATCATCCGCACAGGCACCGTTTTATTCCCATCCTTCACACGAATCGTGTCACCATCCGTCACCGAAACTACTTTATATGTTTTCGACGCCGCCGCAGCATTCCCGCTCGACGAAACAGTGCCAAAAATCGCCAGTGCTCCGATAAAAATCGACAGAGTTAAAACTTTTTTCATATTACCTCCTTTTATTTACAGCGCCGCATTTTATCAAATTTTTTTCATTACGCAAGCATAAGCGTTTTCTAACAGAGAGAAAAACCATAAGCACAAAGCAAAATAAATAACCATAACCATTATAAAATGTCATTTTTCGACTCTCCACCTCTGTTTTTTGTGTACATTTTTCCTTAAAACTAGCAAAAAATTATAAACTGTGATATAATACTTGAAAATTAAAGGTTAGATTTTGTATTATGGGAAAAACAATTCGCATCAATAAAAAACACTTTTTCATCCTTGCTTTTCTTGCACCGATGTTCGCATCATATTTTGCAGTTTTTAGCTTTTTAAGCATCTACCAAGCTATCAACAAAAACAGCAGCCAATCTACTACCATCGAAGTTCCAGTTCTCGGAGACGTCGAAACCGCTCAAGAAACTCCAGCCGAAGGAACCGTCGCCGAACAGTCTAAACAATCCAGCCAACCTGAAAATGTTGAAGTTATCACTGTCGTAAACCCAGACGTCACCCCAGAATCCGCGGCCTCAACTGTTAAACAAAGCCAAGGTATTTCATCTACCAAATCTACAAATTATTCGACAAAATCTACCACCAACACATCCACAAAACCAACCACTAATACAACTACAAACTCCACTACCTCAAATGAAAAAACTGAAAAAACCGCAAAACAACTTTGCGAAGAACGCACCGATGGCCCAACCACTTTTATCAAAGTCCGTCTCCTTCCATTTTATGAACGCGAAACCTTGATTCTTTTCGGTAACTACGAAAATCCAGTCGTTGAATATTCAAAATATGTCGTCAAAGATGGCGCAAAAGCCAAAATGGTCTACACAAACAATTCTTGCGTCCCATCTGAAACCAATCTCGAAGTCGTCGACGACGAAATTATCGTCGAAGAAACCGACCTCCCAAAATACGGCATCGAAGCCAAAACTTACACTAAATGGCTCTAAATTTTATCTTGGAGTACTGAAAGTCCCGGCAGTTCAAGCCCAGACAAAAGCTCCAGACTTGCTCCACCACCTGTCGAAATCAAAGAATATTTTAGTTCCGGCTCCAATTTTTGTAAATTCTCAACAAATCCCGTCGTATCACCTCCACAAATAATCGAAGTTGCGTCCGTTCGATGCCCGATTGCTCGCGCGATAGTTTTCGATGCAAGATCAAACGGTTCTTTCTCTGTTAAACCGACCGTCCCATTCCAAACAATCGTTTTTGCAAAATGAATCTTCTCCAAAATTTCTTTCGTCGATTTTGTCCCAATGTCAAGTTTTGCGCCCGTCTCGTCTTCAACAAAATCAAAAGCAACAAGAATTTTCTTATCTTCCGCTTCATATCCATCCGAGGCAATCTTTCCACCGACACAAATATCATCCGCAATCGGCAAAAATTTCTCTATGAGCGGTTTTTTGTCATCAACTTTCGCTCCACCAATAATCACTAACACCGGTTTTTCTGGCTCCGAAATCGCCGAAGAAAGCACCGAAACTTCTTTCTCTACCAAAAATCCCGCCACCGACGGCAAAATTTTCGTCACTGCATCGGTCGAAGCATGTGCACGGTGGATTACTGCAAATCCATCTTGCACAAACACTTCTGTCCCAGTCGCTTCAACAATCTTTTTTGCAAATTCCGCATCATTTTTCTCTTCTTCTGGGAAGAAGCGCAAATTCTCAAGCAATAAAATTCCCCTCTCTGGCAACTCCGCGACCGCATTTTTTACAACATCCCCAAAAACTTCCGACGAGAACTTCACTGCTGACGAATTAATTACCGAATTATCCAAAATTTCCGACAACTTCTCCGCCACCGGCTTCAAAGAAAGCTCCGGTTTCCTCTCCCCTTTCGGTCGTCCGAGGTGTGAAATCAGAATAATTTTCTTTGCTCCGTTCGAAATAAGATACTCAATCGTCGGCAAGCTCGCTCGAATTCGGATATCGCTCTCGATTTCACCGTCGCTCATCGGCACATTATAGTCAACGCGAACAAGCACAGTCTTTCCGTTCACATCAATATCTTTAATCGTTTTCTTTGAAAACATATCCACCCTTCCTAAAATTTAAACGTTTCGAATTTGAATTGTATCAGTCCCACCTTCAACATTCGGTTGTCCAGACACAATCACCGCCAAAATAGATTTTCTATCTTCGCGTTTTTTCAAATAATCTGAAGCCGCTAATTCTTGCGCCAAATCAAGCCCGTAAGTTTCCGTAAACGGACGCACGAATGCTGAGTTTGCATAAGTTAGTGCTAACTGTCCCGCCACACGTGCATTCGAAGTCACTGTGATAATCGGAACATTCGGACGTTGCGCCGCAATCGAAGCTGCTGTCGCACCCGAAGACGTCTGGCAAACAATCACATCTGCCTCAATTTCTTCAGCCAATCTCGCCGCTGCATGTGCTACCGCATTATAGTTTTTATATTCCCCGGTCTGTTCATGTTCAATCGGCAAAATTTTCGTATTATTTTGCGTATAAAGAATCACTTTCTTCATCTGTTTCACCGCCTCAACTGGATATTTCCCGTTCGCTGTTTCATCCGAAAGCATCACCGCATCCGCGCCTTGAATCACCGCATTTGCCACATCCGAAACTTCAGCACGACTCGGCTCTGGATTATCTACCATCGAACCCATCATCTGCGTCGCCACAATCACAATTTTGCCATATTGACGACAAAGCGCAATCAATTTTCTCTGGACAATCGGCACAACTTCGTTTCCGGCCTCAACTGCCATATCACCGCGCGCCACCATAATCCCATCTGTTGCCTTGACAATTTCTTCCATTTTCTCATCAGATTCAATCGCCTTTTTCGTTTCAATTTTCGCAATAATCTGCGCCGTCGAACCATGTGAAAGCATAATCTGACGCAATTTCTCAATATCTTCTGCACTTTGCACAAAACTCATCGCCACATAGTCAAAATCTCGACTCGCCCCGAATTCAATATCCGCCATATCTTTTTCGGTAATCACGTCCCCACCAAAGTCCGTATCTGGAAGGTTCAAACCTTTCTTGCTCATTAAGAACCCGTCGTTCTCAACTTTAACTTTAATCGCAGTTTTTGAAACAATTTCCGTAACTGTCGACTTAATTTTCCCGTCAAACATAAAAAGCGGCTCGCCAACTTTCATTCGCTCTGCGAGATTATATTGCACCGGCAAAATATTCCCACCGTCATGCTCCTCAATCGACGAATCAAGAATCAATTCATCGCCCGATTTCACGTCAAAATGATTATTTTTCAATTCCCCAAGACGAATTTTTGGGCCTTGCAAATCTTGCAAAATCGCGACCGAACGTCCTTTTTTCTGTGCCGCCGCACGAATCGCTTTAATCTGCTCGTCACGTTCTTCATAACTTCCGTGCGAAAAGTTCAAACGACAACCGTTCACCCCAGCCATAATCAATTCTTCGATTTTTTCAGGCGCAAAAACGCTCGGGCCAATCGTAGCCAAAATTTTTGTTCTCTTAAATAATCTACTCATACTCCCCCTATTTTACCACAATTACTTTGTAAATTCGAGAGCAGTATGGTGGTCGAGTGAGATTTCTGAAACGATACGATATTCTTTCGCCCAATCTGGCAAATCATAAGATTTTCCTTCTTCCGGCGTTTCAAAAACCAACCAAATTTTCTCATAATTACCCAAAAATTCTTTCGAATCTTCGACTAAATTAACTCGATAATTTCTAATCGGCTCTTGCGAACCATATTCGTAATTCACCCCCTCTTCGAACAGGTAAATCGGGTGTTTTTCACTCGTATAAAATATTGCATCATAATAAGTCCAAACATCCGCCGCAATAATCGGTTCCCCTTCGTCTGCTGCGATAAATGTCTCTGCCAAAATCTCCGAAACATACCCCTTCGGTTCACGTTTCTCCACGAAAGTAATTCCCATTCCCGCGACAATCAAAACTAATACCATTAGCCCATTTTTAATCCAATCTTCCTTGACTAACATAATCGCTAGCCCAATCAGAATCCAAATCGCGACAATACTATATAATACGTACCTATCGACAAACGAACTTGTTAGTGGCGGCAAAGAAACAACCACCATCACCAAAATCGGTAGTCCCGCCATCATCGCTACAAGTTTCAATTTCTCTTTCGTTTTTTCATTAGCACTTATCAAAATCTTCTTATACGCTACAATCGTCAAAATAATCAAAAGTACTCCAAAAATCAATCCATAATTCGTCACTTCCGCCCCAAGATTAAAGAATAGTGTCGAAGAAATAAAATCTGCCGCCCCCTCAAATGACATCGCCGGGATCCAAAAGCCATTTCCTTGTACCGTTTTCACTTGATTAAAGAACGACGGAATCCACGGCAAATACAAAACTACTGCCACAATATATGTATATAAAAGTGTTTTGAATAATTTTTTATCCTTGAAAATCTTTTTCGGTCCACCAAAATGTACCACAATCATCACGAGCTGCGCAATCCACATGAACGCCGAAAAATAATGTGTCCACATCCCAACTGCCATCAAAATCGCATAAATCACCCAATATTTTCTTCCGCCTTTTTCTTTCCCCTTTTCGAGTACCAATGCCAAGAAATATGTCGCCGCAAACACAATCGCAAGCACCATCGTGTACATTCTCATCTCTTGCCCATAGCGAATAAACATCGGCGAAATCGCTGCTATCACCGTCGCAACTGATGCAGTTTTAATTCCAAACCATTTTTTTAGTAATTGGAAAATAAATACAATCGCAATTAACCCGAAAAATACCGACATGAATCTCATCGCCACATCAGACGTGCCAAAAACCGACGACCACATCTTAAGTACAAAGTAAAAAAGTGGTGGATGAACATCTTGCGCCGTCATTTCCCAGATTTTTCCAAAATCTTCTCGCACAAGATATGCTGAATACGACTCATCAAACCAAATCGAGCTTGTCAGATTCAAAACAGAAAACAAAAGAAACAAAATTCCCGCAAAAACCGGCACCAAAATTGAAAAAAGGTGTTCGTTTTTTTCGATTTTCTTATCGAAAGTACGTGCCACCCTTCTTTTAGTTTTTCTTAATTTCTTGCAAATTTCTTTGACTCTTTTCTTGTCTGTCATGATTTTTCCCAATTTTAGATTTACTCAAAATGGTCTGGGTGAACGGACTTGAACCGTCGACCTCAGCGTCCCGAACGCTGCGCGCTACCAACTGCGCCACACCCAGATATAAAAACATTATAAAACAGGGGAGGATTTTTGTAAACTCCCCTTGCATTTTTCAGAAATATAAGTTATAATAAAGAAAGTTGTGGATTCGTAGCTCAGTTGGTTAGAGCGCTGCCCTGTCACGGCAGAGGTCGCGAGTTCGAGTCTCGTCGGATCCGCCACAACGATAAGGCTCTCGCCTTATTTTTTGTTTTTTTATTCTTTCACGCGAACTACTTTTGACGGTTTCTCTGGAAGATATTTGATTTTCACAGTATCGCCAACCGCCTGGTGCATCGCAGGATTAGGCAATTTTGCCTCAATTTCCTCACCGCTTTCGGTTTTATATTTTACATAAAACGTCTCATACGTATCAACATCAACCATTCCAGTCTCATCATGCACAGTGCTGCGCGTTTCCTTGTCGACTCTCGAAACTGTCGCCTCGGCAACCAACCCATTCTTCTTAATCTTATTCATCGAGATAAACGAAACTATAGCAACAACTACAACCACCACAACAATCCCGATAATAATTAAAACGTTCGAATCCATAAAACCTCCTTTTATTATTAATTACTCCCCCTCAGTTTCTTCCTCTTTTTTCAACGAGTCGTCATAATCTTTTGTGTCTTTATCAAGCTCATCACGCAAATAGAGATGAATCTTATTGTAATTATAAAGTGTGCTTTCCGAATTGACATTAGCTCCCTTCGGAATCACCACACTCTGCGAGCCAATTCGCCCAGTCCCATAGAGCGAGCGCGTATCAATCGATTCAACATCTCCGTGCAAACCAGTCAACACATCAATCGCCGTTCCCATTTCCGCCCAAGTAATATTCGTTTTCACGTTTTCGCCAAACGATTCGAGCATGCCCTTAACTTTATTCACGTCCGCCAAAATCCCGATATCCAGCGCTTTATTCTTAATCCCATTAATAATTCTCTGCTGGTTAATCTCGCGATCAAAGTTCGAGTTCGCAAGCCCATATCCACCTTTTGCATTTCTTGCACGCGCCAAATCAAGCACTTGGTCTCCGTTAAGGTTATAGTTCATGCCTTTCTTGAGCGTCAAATTATGCATACAAATATCGTAAATTCCTCTATCATCCGTCGCATGCACATCGACATCAATTCCCCCGAGAATATTCACAATATCTCGCAAAACTCTAAAATCAACTGCTACATAATATTGAATCTGGGCATCAGTCACCTCTGTAATTTTCTTCGCGAAGTATCTCGCCGCCACATCTCTGTCACCATCCGCATCATTTTGTTTACAATAATACGTCGCATTAATCTTTCCTTTATATCCGACCGAACACCAAAGTTGTTTCTCACCGGTCACAGTATAGTTCACCCAAAGGTCTCTCGGCACCGAGAAAGTTGACGCAATTTTACGCTCCTGGTCAAACGAAATCACCAAAATCGAATCCGTCAACATTGCTCCGCCGTGGCCTTCATCGTCTTCAGCCGTTCCAAAAACCAAAATATTTGTTCGACCATATTCATCTTTCTCAAGTGCTTTCTTATTGAGAAATGCATCCATCGGGTTCCCCTCAAGCACTCCCGAAGCCGCCCCATAAATATTAAAGAAGTAATACGCTCCAACTCCAATCACTGCAATCACTAAAAGCAAGAACACAATCACAACTTTTGCCCAAATTGGAGTTTTACGGCGTGATTTTTTCTCGGCTTTTTTGCGTCGTTTTTCGGCTTTTTTCTCTGCTTTACGTGAAATTTTCTTCGAATTTTTGCGTTTTTTCGAAAGTTCCGCCTCAAGTTCTTCCTCAGACATATCGAGGTCATCTTCTTCTTCACGCATGTTTTTTCTTTTTGCTCTGGAGTTCACTGTATTTACGGATTTTCTCGTGTTTCCACGTCGTACGCGTTTTTCTTCCTCGCGTAGCACTTCATCCGCTTCATCCATAATCAAATTTCCTTTATCATCATAAAGGTCATCAATATTATATAGTGCCTCGTCATCCAAGAAAAAGTCATCTTCTTCCGAATCAAAATCAACCCCATTATCAATCGCGACATCTGTTAATTTCCTATCATCTTTCTTCGCTTTCGACGGTGAAATCATCATCGGATCAACAACGCGACGACTCGTTTTTTTCGTCGCAGTGCGCTTCTTTGCGCTGCTCGCAGGTTTTTTGTTAGCCATTAAAATAAACTCCAATTTTAATTATAACCATTTTAACACAGAAAATTCTTCATTTCAAATCTTGATTTTTCCCCTATTAAAGAGTATAATGTGTCCTAATGAAAGGCGAGGAAAATAAAAGCTCGGAATTCGAGCTCATAGAGTTGGTTGATGTCTGCCGCAGCTATGGGTATGGCGATGCGGAGTCATTCGCGCTGAAAAACTTCTCTATGACAGTAAAGCGCGGCGAATTTATTATGATTATGGGACCATCAGGTTGTGGTAAGACCACCCTCTTAAATATTCTGGGGTTGCTCGACAAACCGACTTCCGGCACCTATTATCTAAACGGCAAAAAAGTCAACCGTTTCACTTCTCGCGGAAAATCTCGTCTCCGCGCAAAGAATATCGGCTTCATTTTCCAAGATTTCAATCTCATCCCGAATTTGACCGTCATCGAAAATGTCGCCCTCCCGCTCGTTTATTCTGGCGCAAGCAAAACTCATCGCCTTATCCAAGCTTCCGACACTCTCCAGCGTTTTCATCTCGGCGAGCGCGAATATTTCTTCCCTACCCAACTTTCTGGCGGCCAAAAACAGCGTGTCGCTATTGCTCGTTCCCTTGTCGCTCGACCTGAAATCATCCTCGCCGACGAACCGACCGGAAATCTCGACTCCCGCAGTTCTCATATTGTCATGGAAGAACTTCGCCGCATCCATTCCGAAGGCAACACAATTATTATGGTAACCCACAACCCTAATCTCACAACTTATGCCACTCGCGTTATTCATATGCTCGACGGCGGTATCGACGAAGATATTAAGACCGTCTCCGACGAAGACCTTCCTGTCCCGATTCACGACCGTATCGACCATGACGAAGACGACGAAAACGATGAGGAACCGTTCATCTTCAAAGGCGCAGACATTGAAGCCGACACATCGAAATTCGAAGAACGCAAAAATCTCTTAAAAAATCGCATTTCCGACCCTGACGAACTCGGCGTCATTTCTAATGAAAAAGTAGAAAAGCAGCCAGTCCAAAAAGCCGGACAAAAACCAGTCGAAGCACCAAAAGCCGAAAAACCGTCTGAAAAACCAGCCGAAACTCCTGCCAAAAATATTCAAAAAACGAATAAAATTCCCGAAAAATCGGTAAAAACCGCCAAAAAACCTGTAAAAAATTCATCCCATGATATAAAATCTACGAAAACTGCCCCGAAACCTCGCCGCAAAATGCCACAAGTCGGACTCCATTATTCCGGCGACCCAGGTTTCCGTATCCAAGAAAAACCATCTATCGAAGACCTAATTAACAAGGAGAAAAAATAATGGCTCTACTTCTTCGTACTCATTTCGAACTTGCCCGCACTTCCTTGAAGGAGCGCCGTGGCCGTACTTTCTTGACTTGTCTCGGCATCGCCATCGGTGTCGCTAGCATCATCTTAATCCTAAGCTTAATGGGCAGCATCAACAGCCTTATCAAAACCCAAGTCGATGCCATCGGCGGCAACCTCATTGTCGTCCGTCCAAACGATAGCAAAGACGAAATCAACGACATCGTGACCGAGCTCACCTCTAGTAATCATTTTAATAAGTCAAATCTCTCTCTAAACGATGTCGAAAGTATCGAAAAACTCAATGCCGACAAAAACCTCGAAGCCGAATATCCGGTCATCGCCGCTGCACCGCTCGCCATCAGCACCAACACTCTCATCGGTGAACGCACCGTCGAATCCGGCAACGTCCTCGGCACCACCGAAGAATTAAAAGACATCATCGGCCTGAACCTAAAATCCGGCACTTTCATTAAAAACGGAACTTTAAAATCCGCTGTCATCGGCCGCGACCTCAGCTTAAAACTCTTTGGCACAATGGAACCAATCGGCAAAACTTTTACTCTTCTTGGTGAAAAATTCATCGTCGTCGGCATCCTTTCTGAGTCAAATTCCCCTATCAACTTCAACAACGTCAATTTCGACGACACTATCATCGTCAACATTAACCAGCTCGCGATTCTCGACAACAATCTCCAAATCCAACAAATCAACGTCAAAGTCGCCAGTGAAGACAAGACCCCAGCCACCGCCGCCAAAATCGACGAGATTCTAAGCGTTAGCAAACGTGGCGAGAAAAACTACACCGTCGCCTATGGCGATCAAATCACTCACCCTGCCGGTTCCCTCTTTGACATCGTATCTGGTATGTTGACTCTTGTTGCTGGTATTTCCCTCATCGTCGGCGGCATCGGAGTTATGAATATCATGCTCGTCTCCGTCGCCGAACGCACCCACGAAATCGGTGTCCGAAAAGCCGTCGGCGCTTCTAATATGAACATTTTCCTCCAATTCCTCTTTGAATCCCTGATTCTCTGTATTCTCGGTGGAATTGGTGGTCTCGCTCTCGGTTATATCTGCGCTTTCCTTGTCAGTATCATCACCCCATTCAGCCCATTCATCAGCATCGACATCTGTCTCTCAGCTCTCTATATCGCCCTCATCGTCGGTACAATTTTCGGCCTCTACCCAGCCATCAAAGCTTCCCGCCGCAACCCAATCGACTCACTAAAATCCATCTAACTATTTAATCCGGCCTATCGTTTTTCGCACGCTCAATCAGTAGCGAAATAGTCTCGTTCGCATTCTCGTATTCAAGTATAACTTCCGGATGCTGCATTTGCCAAACTCGAAAAATTTCGTCTGCAAACCCCTGTCCAATTATCTTCACACCCTTAAAATCAAACACGACTTTCTTAAATTTATCAAGCCCATCAAGCACTCTTCGCGCTTGATACCTCGAAACCCAAACACCCCCAGATTCATAAACCCCGACCGGAATCCTAGTCACATCAAGCGTCAACTTTTCATCATCAAATGAATATGAATGAAAAAGTTCCGACATCGATTTTTTACTATCCTCTTGCAACTCAAAATAAATCTCCGTCCCAAGTACATTCTCGTCAATCTCTTCAACCGCACATTTTCCCACTAAATTATCAAAAGTTAGTCGAAATTTCCCACTCGAAATTATCATCTTATCCGCAATTTTTGACGTCCAAAAAATCCCTTCCCCAGAATGTCGTTCCCTGTCGGTAGTATTTTTTCCTTTCAAAAGCCATCTTAAAGCTTCATACTCATCGCCAAAATCATTCCTTGTCATAATATTGTTGAAAATTCCCACTCCAAAATCTCGCACAACAAATTTCAAAAATCCAAGTTCTCGAAAAATTTTTACCTCAACTGTCCCAGATTTTGAATGGTCAATCGCATTATTAATCATCTCAAGCGATGAAAACGCCAAAATATCCCGCGCTTGCTCCGAAACAGGCCTAAAAAACTCTTTATTCCGATAAGCTTTTTCCCAAATTTCCTCTTCGTGCAAATCTTTCGTCGCAAAATTTTCATCTATCGCAACCCCAGCCACCGCCCGATAAAATACATTTCGCCCCTCTTTTCTCGAATAAACTTTTTTCTGTTCAATCATTTTTTTCAGAAGCCGACTAACATAAGTCCTACCGCCAACTCCCGGAAGTTCAGAAAGTTGCAATGCAGTCATCTCACCTTCATTTTCGACGAGCGTTTGATAGATTTTTGCTTCCACCGTAATACTCATGTATACATATTATCAAATTCGTACACCTTTGTCAAGCAATCCGTACACTAACTATCCCCTCTATAAAATCATAAAATACCCTCAAAAAGTATACATATCATCAAATCCGTACACTAAAAATCGCTTATTAGCTCGCAAAATCACTCTGTTATGATATAATATTTTCATGTTAATTTTGGGAATTGAAACATCTTGTGATGAAACTGCCGCTGCCGTCGTCGAAGACGGAAGTAAAGTTCTTTCTAATGTCGTCGTTTCCCAAATCGATATTTTCGCTGAATATGGCGGAGTTATCCCAGAAGTCGCCGCCAGAAATCATCTCGAAGTAATGATGCCGGTCGTAAAAAAGGCTCTCAAAGACGCCAAAAAAACTTGGGACGACATCGACGCTATCGCCGTCACTCACACCCCTGGTCTTCTTGGTTCCCTTCTTATCGGCACTTTAACTGCCCGCACTCTCGCCATTGTCCACAAAAAACCACTTTACGCCGTCCATCACCTAAAATCCCACATCTACGCCAACTGGCTACACGCGCCAATAGACGAAAAAGATAAAAACATTCTTTCGGGGCTTCCGGAGCTTGCTAGCGAGGATGAGGGGCTGAGCCCTGTGAAGACAGGCGCGAAGAACCCGTCCCCGAAAGAATCGCTTTTGTCTTTTCCTCTCTTAGCCCTTGTAGTCAGCGGCGGTCATACGCAGATTTTAAGGATGGACGCTCACAACCATTTCGAAATCATCGGCACGACCCGCGACGACGCCGTCGGCGAATGTTTCGATAAAGTCGCCAAAATCCTCGGTCTTCCCTACCCTGGTGGCCCAGCCATCACTAAAGCCGGAAAAACTGGTGGCAAAAACCGCTACAAATTCCCAAAACCAAAAGTCGAAGGCCTTGATTTTAGCTTCTCTGGGCTAAAAACTGCCGTTCTAAGAACCGTCCAAAAAGAACTCGGTCTCCCTATCAACCACCCGTCCCACGATCTTAAAAACCACCTCAAAGAGGCCCAAATCGCCGATTTTTCCGCCTCTTTCGAAAAAACCGCGACCGACTACCTCTTAGAAAAGCTCGAAAAAGCCTATGAAATGTATCCCGAAACGAAATCTTTCGTGATCGCCGGCGGCGTTTCCGCCAACGAACTTCTCCGCGAAGAAGCCAAAAACCGCTTCGGCGAAGAAAAAGTCTTCTTTCCTAACCCGAAATTCTCTGGTGACAACGGTGCGATGGTCGCCGCCGCCGCTTATTTTGAAATCAAATCTGGCGTCAAACCCACCGACCCTTATAAATTAAACATTCTCCCCCGCTCCGAGATAAAATAGTGCTATAATAAAGAAAATGAGTTTTCCATTACAACAGACAAAACTTTGGGAGAAACTCCAAAAAGACCTCGGCGAGGAAACCTTTTTTGTCGAAGAAAAAGATTTCACTTACCTTGCAATTTTAAAGAAAACCAAATTCGGAAACTACCTTTATCTCCCCTATGGCCCTGTCCTAAAAACTAAAAGCGCCTACAAAAAAGCCTCTGAGAGCCTTTGTAAGCTCGCAAAAGAAAAAAGCGTAATCTTTATCAGAATCGAGCCAGAAAGCCCTGAAAACGCACGAGAATGGCTCAAAAGCCCAAATTTCACGAAGTCTACCGACCTCAACCCTGCTCACACTTGGGTTCTTGACCTTACCACCGAAAAAACTGAAATTATCAAGAATTTTTCTCAAGGCACCCGCACCCGTTATAACCAATTCACAAAAAAAGGTCTAACTGTCGAAGTCACAAAGGACTCCGAAAAAATCAACGAACTAGTCCGCCTCCAACACCAAGTCGCTAAAGATAAAGGTATCAACGCTTTCTCCGAAAATTACCTAAAAGCCGAACTTGAACAACCGTTCGCTTCCCTTTATCTCGTTCATTACACAGATCCGGCTGACGACAAAGATAAAATCATCGCCGCGAGTCTCTTTTTCGATTCCGACAACACTCGCTACTACATGCAATCCGCCAGCGATTACAATTTCCGCAAACTTCCGGCCACTGTCGCCCTCCTCACCGCCGCCCTCTTCGACGCAAAAGAAAAAGGTCTAAAATTCTTCGATTTCTGGGGTATCGCACCAGATGGCGCACCAAAGGACCATCCTTGGGCCGGCTTCACCGAGTTCAAAAAATCCTTTGGCGGCTTCCCTGTTGAATATTGCGGAACCTACGATCTCATCCTCAATAAAAGCAAATACCGCCTCTATAACCTTGCTCGCAAAGCCAACAGACTAATCAGAAAACTTAAAGCTTAGTATTTCCTATTGTACTTATCGAGTTCAAACAGCGGCACTTTATCCGCGTCGATAATATCTTGCGCTTTCCTTAAAAGTTTCGTAATTCCCTTCTCTGTTCTCGCCGACCCAACATGTACCGTTTTTACAACTTTTCCTTGCTCTTTATAGCAAACCTGTATCCCAGTTGCATCTGAACCAGTTTTGAATTTACGAATATAAGCCATAAGCACATTATAACACGATTCCATGTTGAGACTAGGCAACCTAGGCGCGCGAACGAAGTGAGCGCGCCGAAGGCGCAAATTGGGCGCGAAGCGCCCAAGGGGTAAAATACCTTTTTCGTCTCAAAAATCTCTAATTCGCTGTTTGGGCGCCGCAGGCGCCCAAGGGGTATTTTACCCATTTTCTGTTCCAAAAACCCAAAGTACTTATTTTTATCCACAAAAATCTATCTCCGACAATTCCCTTTTACCTGTTATATTAGCAACCACTTGACTTAGCAACCCGCCTTCGATAAAATAAAACATAACAATTATGTCACATCACAAAAAGGGTCATAATTGGGAAGATAAAAACGACAAAAACAGAGGTGAAAACATAAGCCGGAAACATTTTGACATTTTGTCAAGTGAAATACAACTTATGCTAATTTCACGCAAAAAATTTCACGCGAAAATGCTTATGGAATACGGAGCATAAGTATTTTGTTTATGTTAAAAAATGTTTTGCATAAAAACACAACCTTTTTCGTGTGAAAATTTTAAAAACTCCATAAAAAAGCCCCTGACTAATTTCAGGGGCAGGGAACTAATTGTTTTGAGGGTTATCCTGCAGTCTAAAGACCGAAAGCGCAAACGCAAGGCAGAATTTTGGCCAAAAACCGATAATAGAAATGCCCGGAAGCCACGCATCTAACAGGGAAAGAGCTACAATTTCTGCAAAGAAAATAAACAGAATCCCGACCAGCACTCCAGCCCAAAATTGCGCCAATGCTGCCGATGTGATTAGCGCAAAAAACGCTATCAAAACGACAACTTTCGCGACAAAAAGCAGCAACGACGCCAAGACCAAAGTCCTAAATCCGTCAATTTTCACATACTGCGGAAACAGCCATGCTGCCACCCACAAAACAATCCCAGTGATAAAAAAGTTCGCGATTTGTTTCATAACACAACCCCCCTCAAGAAAGCCAAAATCGTATCTGTTATTATACGATAAAACCCCTAAAAACGCAAGGAATAATCATATTTTAGTGCTATAATAAATGTATGAACGATAATATATATGATTATTTTGAACCTGGCGACAGAGTCAAACATTTCAAAAGGGAATTAGCGACGAAAGAAGATCTCGAAAAAATCCCCAATCTTTACCTCTATGAAATCGTCGGCGTCGCCACCCATTCTGAAACTCGCAAACCACTGATGATTTATAAAGCTCTCTATGACAAAGACCAAAGAGGGAATTATAAGATGTATGCTCGCCCCCTCGAGATGTTTGTCAGCAAAGTCGACCGCAAAAAATACCCCGAGATTAAACAAAAATATCGCTTTGAAAAAATTGAAGATTAGAAAAAGGGAATTATGGACTACAAATCAATACTAGAACATAAAAAATAAGCGCTGTCAATAGCGCTTATTTTGTTCCTAAATCGCTTCGAGCTGTTGCTTCATGCGCGAAATCAGCCCCTCTTTTTCAGCAATCGCATCACGTGTTTCTTTCACGAGTTCTGCCGGCGCTCTCTCGACATAAGCCGGATTCATCATCCTCGCATTAAGTCCATCAAGTTCACGCCCAACCGAAAGAATTTTTTCCTCGAGCTCCGCGCGATACGCTGCCACCACTTCCGCCGGCACATCAAGATACAAATCATGACCAGCAAGTGCTAGACGCAATCCTCTTGGCGAGCCATTCGTCGACGCAATCGACGGTACTCTCGACAAGAATTTCACAAGCAACGTATTATCATCAACTAATGAATCATCCCCGTAGAGAAGTCCAAACTTCTTTCCTTTAGCCACATTCGACAAAGCAACATTCGTCGCGCGAATTTCCGACACCACCGCGCGGATTCGTTCAAAATTTTCTGCCGAAATCTCGTCATATTCTAGAACCGATGGCCATTCACTATCAATAATCATCCCATCCGTAAAGCTCAAATTCTGCCAAATTGCCTCTGTTACAAACGGTGCAAACGGATGAAGCATCACGAGAATCGATTCAAGTGTCACTTTAAGCAGGGAAGTATTCTTATAAATCTTCTGGCTCTCGACGAACCAATCCGCATATTTATCCCAAATCGTAGAATAGAGCACCTCAACTGCCTCTGCAAAACGATATTCACTCATACATTGAGTAATTGTTTCACGACACCTGTTCAATT
This sequence comes from Candidatus Saccharimonadota bacterium, assembly GCA_017480035.1. Lineage (GTDB taxonomy): Bacteria > Patescibacteriota > Saccharimonadia > Saccharimonadales > Saccharimonadaceae > Nanosyncoccus. Next base: position 104,886 of record JAFVBJ010000003.1, read on the forward strand.
CTCTACAAATCCAATCTTCACCCATGTTATTCGTCGTGTATTGCATTTGTCCAGGGTTAATCGAATCCGATTCGCTCGAATGTATCGCCGAACCTTCCCCATATCTATCAGAATCAAGCCCAGACACTCCCGCCTGGCCCTCATTCTCAAGCACAACATCAACGTTCGCATACGAAAAACCTTTCTCCGAAATCTCTTCATCAATAATCCCTTGAATAAATCTCGAGATATTCCAGAGTTTATTGCAAAGTTTCTGCCCTGAAACAACCGAATTTTCCGAAAATGCTTGATTCATTCCGGCTGAACGTCCGCGCAAAATTCCGAGTCTAAACGCATCCGAACCATATTTTGAAACGAGATCCATCGGGTTAATCACATTACCCTTAGATTTGCTCATCTTCTTTCCATGCGCATCAAGCACAAGCCCATGCAGATAAACTTCCTTAAACGGCACTTCTCCGGTCACATAAAGTCCCATCATAATCATTCTCGCCACCCATGCGAAGAGAATATCCGCCCCTGTTTCCATCACATTGAGTGGATAAAATTCAGAAGGCATATTTTCTTCCCAGTTTGTACAAACAATCGGCCAATGCGAACTCGAGAACCACGTATCAAACGTATCTTCGTCACGGCGATATTTCACGCCACCAATCTCGATTTCCGCAAGATTAACGCGCGTATCAAACACCCATTCTTCACCTGGCGCTTCCGCATCAACTTTCTTGAACATCGGAATCGCAATCCCCCAAGGAATCTGCCTTGAAATATTCCAATCTTTCAGCCCCTTAAGATAATTAATGAGAACTTTTTTCTTATTTTCCGGATGAAACTTAATCTCATCATTCTCAAGATGCTCGATCGCCACCTTCGCGAGTTTTTCAGTATCAATAAACCATTGTTCCTTGAGTAGTGGCTCAATCACCGTGTCGCACTTATAACAATGCGAAACTGCGTGCGTAATCTTCTTTTCACCGCGCAACAACCCCTGTTTTTCGAGATCTGCCAGCACTTTCTTCCTACATTCCGTTGTCGAAAGACCGGCATATTCCTCTCCCGTATTCGGCAACATTTTTCCGTCATATCCAATCACCGTAATACGCGGCAAATCGTGACGATTTCCCACCTCAAAGTCATCTGGATCATGTGCCGGCGTAATCTTCACCGCCCCTGTTCCATATTCTGGATCCGCGTGTTCATCCGCCACAATCGGAATCTCCCGATTCGTGAGCGGAAGTTTCACCATCTTTCCAATCACATCTTTATATCGCTCATCTTCCGGATTCACCGCCACCGCCGTATCCCCAAACAACGTCTCCGGACGAGTTGTCGAAACGATAATCTCCGAAAGGGAATCAGTTGCGTCAACCAATTGATAAGCAATATCCCACAAGCATCCGGATTCGTCTTTATGCGTCACCTCAATATCGGCAAACGCCGTCTGGTGCTTCGTGCAAAAATTCACCAGCTTCTCGCCACGATAAACCATCCCGTCTTTCCACATTTTCTCAAATGTCGAATAGACTCGGCGCACCACATTTTCATCAAGCGTAAAGGTCAAATCTTGCCAAGAACAGCTTGCCCCGAGTGCACGAAGTTGAAGTTCCATATTTCCTCTCTGTTGCTCGACAAAATCCCAAACGCGTGCATAAAGTTCATCACGAGAATATTCAAAACGAGTATGCCCCTCTTTTTCGAGCGCTTTCTCATAAACCACCCACGTCTCAAATCCCGCGTGGTCCGCCCCCGGAACATACCAAGATTTCTCCCCGCGTAAGCGATGGAATCTCGTCAAGCTATCCTCCAAAGCCACTGTCAGCCCGTGTCCGATGTGTAAATTTCCATTCGCATTCGGAGGAGGCATCACAATTGAATAGTGCTTAGAGCACTTCTCATCGCCTTCTACGCCCATTTCCGAGCCCGGAATAACCGGCAAAAACTTGCCTGCAGCTTCCCATGCCGCATAAATATCTGTCTCAAAGTTCTGTGGTTCATAGCTACTAGCAAATTTCATATTTCTCCCTTTTTATTCAAAAATCTCAAAATTACCCAATTCTTTACTCTATCATAACATAAAAAACAGGGAATTAAAACAAAAAGAGGCGACATTTCTGCCGCCTCAGCCATTTAAGCCTACACTGTTACATCCTCTAAGAAAACTTGAGACCTAACCGGTCTCAGCCGCTCGACTTCCGAGCTTACCTCAATCATCTCAAAGAATAACAACATTTTCCGGATTGGATTAAAGCAACTCGAAAACTCATCCTTGAGTTTTTTCTGTCTCATAAGTGCTCTTGACCAAAGTTCAATCCTATGAATATTCATATTTTTCCTTTCTGGTGAGAAATCGGCTCACCATCCTGAAAAACGTGTCTGTAAGCTCCAAATAATGCCACTGGCCTCCCAAGTTTACAACTCAAATACCAGTATAATTACATTATACCACAAAAAACCAAAAAAGTCAATACCGCTAGCGTTTATTCAGAACCCTTGCCCGTAATCACCGCAATCACCGTCATCAAGAGAATTTTAATATCAAATAGCACAGACCAGTGGTCAATATAATAACAATCCAGTCTCACCACTTCCTCAAAATCCGTAATCTCCGAACGCCCACTTGTTTGCCAAAGCCCCGTAATCCCTGGTTTGAGCGAAAGGCGACGCTTATGATGGCTCGAATATTGTTTGTATTCGTCGAGCATCGGCGGCCTCGTCCCCACAAGTGACATATCGCCCTTTAAGACATTAAAAAACTGTGGAAATTCATCGAGCGAAGTTTTCCTAATAAATCTTCCTACTTTCGTAATTCTCGGGTCATCTTTCATCTTAAACATCGCCCCGTCCATCTCGTTTCCGCCCTCTTTCATCAGTTTTTTTCTACGCTCCTCCGCATCGTTATACATCGAGCGAAACTTATACATATAGAAATATTTTCCATTTTTTCCAACCCGCTTCTGCTTAAAAATCACTGGCCCACCATCTTCAATGAAAATCGCCGGTACCACAAAAATTCCAATAATAATCGTAAACACGCACCCCACAATCGCCCCCAAAATATCCATAATTCTCTTGAAAAACAGCTCAAGTTCCGAGAAGATCCTCGGCGCAAACCGAACCACTTCAAGCGTCCCAAAATCTTCCATTTTCGAGTCAAATGTCTCCATCGCGAACGAATCGAGCGTCACCATCGAATCAATCCCCATCTCTCCAACCACGTCAATAATACTTTCCATCCTCTCGCGGTCAAGATGGTCAACCGAAATCACCGCAAGATTCACATTATGCGTCTTGAGAAACGTCATTGCATCCGCTTCATCGCGCTCAAAATGATATTCGAGCCTCTCTGGGTCAATCTGCACTAACCCCGCCTCCGCCGCCTTCGACGTCAAAGTCCCCGGCATCTCCGTCGAAACACGATAAAATGTTGACTTATCCTTTGCGTCCAAAACCGCCACCCCAATCACCTCAAAATCATCCGCCCCGTCACGAAGTAAGTTTTTTATTAACTTCTCGCGGTCTTTTCTATCCGTAAACACCACAGTTTGGCGTTTATGATGCGCCTGAATCGAGCGAAAAATCGTATGTACAATCCCTGATATAACAAATGAAAATCCAAAATAAAATGAGAAAAAATACCCAAAGAAAAGCCTCGGAATCGAATCCGAAATATGCGCCATATACACAATCGACGCAAAAAGTGCCGCCACAAACAGCGTGTTTAGAAATGCTTCTTTAAAAAGTCGCAACAGCCCCCGTCTCCCCGCGACGTTTGATCCCCGATAAAACAAAAACACTGCCACATAGCAGAACAACAAATATGAAAGCACTAGTGCATCATTCACGTTTCGGAACGTATCATCTGCTTCCCATCCAAATCGAAAAGTGTAAGCAATCAAAAATGCCATCACAATCGCGATGATATTAGAAATAAACGTGCCCAATCTTCTGCTAAACATCTTAATCTCATTATAACATAATGTGTTAAAATAGAATTAAAATAACAGGGAAGTTTTATGCCAACAGTATTCACAAAAATCATCAACGGGGAAATCCCAAGCTATAAAATCTACGAAGACGAAATTTGTTACGCCTTTCTCGACAATAATCCCGAAACTCTCGGCCATACCTTAGTCGTTCCAAAAATCGAAGTCGACAAAATCTACGATTTAGACGAAGAAACTTATCTCCATCTCTTTAAAATCGCGAAAAAACTCGCAAAAAACATGGAAGAAAAGCTAAATGCTCGCGTTATTTTTAAGGTCATCGGCGTCGACGTCCCTCACGCCCATATCCACCTCATCCCATATTACGGTACTTTCGACGCGCCATCCGAAGAAGAAAAAGAAAAGGCCCGCAATTTCGAGAAAGTTCAAGAAATTCTAAAGATTAACTAATTTCACTCTTGAAAATAGAGAAAAAATATGATAAAATTGAGTTCGTCATAGTTTCATCTATGATGCTCATTTAATTTCTAGGTGGAATCGCTACAGATTGTAAGCTTTAAAACTGCACTGTGGCGGTATCCACACCAAAATATATGCACCCGTAGCTCAGCTGGATAGAGCGTTTGCTTGCGGAGCAAAAGGTCGTAGGTTCGAATCCTGTCGGGTGTACCAAAACTTCCGAGGTAACAAGCGAGGAAGAGATACCATTTAAAAGGCTAGAAAGCCTTATTTTTATCTAAAATTATGGGTTCTATCAGTAAACAATCCAGAAATGCCATCCCTGGCGCCTTTCGTGAACTTGTCGAAAATCGCGACAAGCGCCTTTTTAATTTAATCTCTAAAAAAGTTGTAGTAAAAAATGGCGGAATCGCTCCCGACGAATCGTTGGTTTTCGGATACTTTGATGAACTAGTCGACCAAAAAATGAATTACCGCCATAAATCCCGTATCTCAAGTTTCAAACTCCTGAATCTCCCCATCGGCGCCAAGCTCGAAGCCGTTTTCGACCCAAACCTAAAATTTGAAATCGTCGATATAAAAAACAAAATCAAAGATCTCCAAGATGGAGATATTATGCCAATTTCAAAAATGGCCCAAAAATATCTCGGCGGCAGCAAAAATGGCTACGATTGGTTCCTCTATAACAACAAAAAACTTTCCGAGATTCGCAAAGAAACTGACCCCGACTATCTAAAATAAAAAGGACGCCAAATCAGCGCCCTTATTTTTTACTCTAAAAAATCACTCATCCCGATAAACGACCTCGCCATCACAAATCGTGTATTTGACTTTCCCATAGAGCTCAAATCCGATAAACGGCGAATTTTTCGCTTTTGAAGCAAATTTGTCCGTCACGGTCCACTTTTCATCCGGATTAAAGACTACGACATCAGCAGCACCACCAGGAAAAAGAATTCCCGCCTGCAATCCGTAAACGCGCGCCGGAAAAACACTCATCCGCTCAATCAGCTGCCACATCGTCAACCTACCTTCACGAACCAGATTTGTAATCCCAAGCCCCAATGCCGTCTCAAGTCCAATAATTCCACTCGGAGCATTGGCAATTCCAGAGTTCTTTTCCTCTCTCGTGTGCGGCGCGTGATCTGTCACAATCATATCAATCGCGCCAGACCTCAGTCCTTCAATAATCGCCTCTCGGTCCGCCTCGGTCCGAAGCGGCGGATTCATCTTCGCAAGTGTTCCATAAAACATCGCGTCTTTTTCGGTCAGAGAGAAGTGATGTGGCGTCGCTTCAGCGTAAATCTCGCCTCCGTGTATTTTGCCATTCATCACCAAATCAACACCCTCTTTCGAGCTGATATGCTGAATATCAACCTTCGCTCCAGTAGCAAGCGCCAAATTAATATCTCTCTCAATCATCGAAATTTCAGCCAACCTATCAGCGCCAACAACTCCGAAATGTCGCGAAGCGACTCCGTTATTAAACCCGGCAACTGAAATATACTTCGGATCCTCCTCGTGAAAACTAATCGGAACCCCGAGTCTCGCTGCTTCTTTCATCGCCATTTTCACCAACTGCTCATCAAGTATCGGCTTTCCATCATCTGAAAAACCGACCGCCCCGGCTTTCACCAGTGCTTCCATATCAGTCAGTTTTTGACCTTCCATCTTTTCGGTCACATTCGCCACTGCATAGACTTTGATTCCAGTTTTCCTGCCTTTTTCAAGTACATATTCCAGTGTCTTAACGTTATCAATCGGCGGAACAGTGTTTGCCATCATCACCACAGACGTATAGCCACCTTTCTTCGCGGCGGCCGCCCCAGTGAAAATGTTTTCCTTTCGCGTCTGCCCCGGATCTCTGAAATGCACGTGCACATCAACCAAGCCCGGCGCCACAATGCAAGATGCAGCGTCAACCACTTGATCGACATCAACATAGTTTTCGGAAATACCTGACTCAATCGCAAGAATATGATCATCCTCAATTAGAACATCCATCTTCCCGCCAACATCTCCACTCGGATTAACCACCTCACCGTTTTTAACTAACAGCCTCATTAGACCACCCCTTTCTGAGAAAATGATTTTAGAGTTAAAGAACTCCCACAACCCCGCGATTATACCATTTTTTACCCAAAAAAGCAAGGTCACATAGTTCACAGTAACCACAAAAAATAGCCCTACAAGGACTTCCCAAACCGTCGGAACCACTCTATTGGCGGAAGTGTCTGGACGAAGTTCGAACTCGCCTGCTCTATCCAAGCCCAAATCTAACTTTTCCTAATTAGCTTATACTATAATGCCTTAGTTTTGAGAATTTTGCCTCTAAATCGCTGTTTATTGTCTAATCTTCCGAGGATTCCTGTTCAAGTAATTCCACACATTCTTCGATAGTTTCAGCTTTACCTTGATGTACGTAATCAAGGAATTTTTCAAACTCGAAAAGATGATTTTCCGGCATAAAATCAAAAGCTGATTCTAATAACTGCTTATAAACATGCTCCTCTTTTTGCTCTAGCAGCTTCTTTTCTAGTATAATATTGGTCAATATTCTTTCTCTTGCTACATTTTCAGCTAAGCAATTAAGTAATTCATCTTTAGTCATTTCTACATGTCCTTTCTTTAATTGGTTTTGGTTAATTTATAGGCGCAAAGATTTTCTCCATCGGCAAATTCAATCGTCTTGCCGTCTGCAGATATTGTAAAACTATTCGTCATATCCATCGAATAACCTGTAACGCTTGTTATTGTTTTTGGTTTTGTTTCGAAAATATAAGAGCCACTGCTCCCCTGCTTAATAGTCATATCGGCGGTCTTAAAAACACGATTTCCGTTGCCGACATAAAAACCGTCGTTCTTAACCACTACGTTATATCCGCTATCGCTATATGTCCCCTCAAACGCTGATAAATCCCCCTTCAAAATTTTTTGCTTGGCTTCTTCTGCCGCTTTCTCCTTGGCGTATTTTTCCGCCTGCGCCTTAATTTCTTTTACTAGGCTAGAAATCTTTTCAGATAAAACACCGACTTTGCTACCTTTTGCGACCGTATATTGTTCCACTTCTTCAAAACTTAAATCGGCTAAATTCTCATCAATTTTGTTTAAAGACTCCGCCAGTTTTTTATTGTCTTCTTTAATTTGGTTTAGCTCACCTGTCTTATTTTCCGGAATTTCAATTTTATAAGTAAGAATCTCTTCCATACTTTTACTCAGCTCTTCAACCCTACTCTTGTCATCGCCGACTTCTTGCGAAATTGCTTCGGTAGCCTCCTGCTCGCTATCTAAAATCTCCGAATTCACTTTTTTAGCAATTTCTATACGTCGATCATAAATTTCTGATTGTTCGGCATATTCTTCGCTGTTACGATTGTTATTCAATGCAAATACGGTCGCCACTACGCCAGCAACAGCTATGACAACCGCACTCGCAATAACCACGATTTTCTTATTTAATTTGCTACTATTCTTCGTCATATTCACTCCTTACATATCCTTAGATGTCAAACGTTTCCCATCGTGGATAACACAAATATTCCCATTTTTTAGTTCATTAACTGTAAAATGCTCTTTTGCTTTCTCGAATAACCCACCACCACTCTCAACCGCACTTTCTTTTAATAAGTGCAGGTTTATTCTAGGCTTTTTATCTCTAGGAAATATATAAATTGGCAATTTTCCAGCCATGATAACCTTTATGTCTTTAATATATGTAGACTCGTCTAAGGCTCTCGCTAGATCTTCCCAATCGTATTTGTTCATATTTAACTTAGGAGATTTTTCCATTATTGCAACAATTTCTTTCTCACTAAATACTCTGCTACTTCCATGATATGCCCTATCACTACTTGTTGCCTTTTTTGTCTTTCCGCCAGTAGTCTCGCTGTTGATAAAGAACCCACCAAATACAAAGTAGATAATTAATCCCCATATGATAAGCTGTGCTATAAGTGAGCCAATTAGAGCGATCCAAGTCGTAAGCGTCAGGACAATCATTAGCCAAGCGGATTTTTTGACTAGGTCAATAATACGATCTTTTTCAACTGCAAAAGCTTTTTTTGCATTTCCAACTTCTGTTTTCCTCCGAAAAAATTCCACTCCAACCGAGATAAGCATGACTAATACACCATAGAAGCAAACCATTCCTACTGGAGGATTAACTGCCCTAAGTGGGTTCGGCGAGTCCCAAACCCCATTCTGTGATTTTGTGACGTATTCTAAAACAATTACGATAATAGCATAGACAACCGGAATAATTACTGCCAATTCCATAATTAGAGAAAAGACATCCCAAGAATGGTCCTTTATTGCTTTTGATTTTAAATTTTTTATTGTATCAATTAAATCTCTTACGCATTTCACAGGCGTTATAAAAACCAACGATAAAATAAATTTTAAAATCTTTGACACGATTTCCATTTTTTGCTCCTAATTATCTTTAGTAAAATTATACAAATAATAGGTTATAAAGTCAATATAAACTGATATTTTATCATAAAATACGCAATACTATCAACAATGATATTAAGTCATAATTTAATAGAGAACGCTCCACATTTTAAGGAGGAATTAAATTATGAGGACAAAACAGACTGAACAAGACAAAGCATACCTAAAAGTTATCGGTAATAATGTTAAATTTTACCGCATAAATAATAACTGCTCGCCAGCAGATACAGATGGCTATGGCAGAGTAAGCCAAGAAAAATTAGCAGAATTATCTGGCACTAGTGCCTCAATGATTTCAAATATCGAAGCAACAAATGTAGAGACTACTATGAGTATATCTTTCTTGAGAAAAATTGCAGTTGCGCTCAATATTCCACTTTATGCTTTCTTTTTAGAAAAACCGGTCAAAAATCCACCAGAAAATCCATTTGAAAACAAAGCACAAAAAGAAATAAATAGTATACAAAATTAATCTTTTGACATTTTTTTAATCGGCTTTTTCATCTCTCTTTTTGTTAAATTGTCTGCATAAAGATATTTTTCGTAAGCCCTTAGATTTTTAATCGATGGTTCCTTTTTGATTGCCTCCATATAAGGCCAAGCACCCAAGTCGAGTGCTCGTTCTTTTTCGTTTTTCGAAATACTGCCATAATCTTTATAGTTCATATTCAAAAGGTCTTTTCTGCGTCTAAACCTATCTCTGATTGTTTTTACTGCCTCTTTACAACTTTTATCTTTGAGGCTGTACTTCTTCTCCTCGCCAGACACTAGGTAAGCATACGGCGTTTTTCTTTCACATAGGGTATTTTTTAAATTTTGCGTAAAAAATATCTTACCACAATGACGGCATATCGTGGGTTTATATTTATTGAGTGCTAGATAGTGATAAATAGCGAGAATTACTGAAGCCATACTATCTCCGTAATAAATATATTTATGAGTTACAGGCAATTTCATGATTCCTTTTTTGTTATCAAAATCTGAGGTAAAACGAACCCACTCGAAGACTTTGGGGCTATTTTGATCTTTAAAAACAGCTTTTTTGCAAAAAACAATATAATTTAAATCGATCCCAAAAGCAATTTTTAGTTTTTCAATATCATAAAGACCCAAATCGTTAGAAAAAACCTTCTTTATATTGGTTAGTAAAACCACTTTTCCATCAATTAGATCTTCGTCTATTATATTCTTTTTCGTGCTAAAACTATTGGCTAAATCAGCTATAAAAATAGCCGGGTCTATACGGATTTTATGATTTTTTGCTGTCTTATCTTGTATTATTATACAGCCAGAAATATTACCTCTTTCTCTCTGTATTTCGACGACATATTTATGCTCTTCCATAAAATTTTCCACTTTTCACAATACAATTATAACACAGAAAATACTAATATGAAAAATTAGTTAAATATTCTAACCTATAAATAGAGGGGCGCACATTAAATATCAAACTAAAGGAAAGGAAAAGGTTCGTTATGGCAACCGGAATCAATCTAAATGCCAGACTAGAGCAAAGAACTTCTGCAAAGACAGGTCAGCTCTACTGGTGCGTTTCCATCCAACTGACTCAGGACACCGAGAAGGTCGTTTTCCTCGAGCCAGCCGAACTTGAGCTGGTTAAGCTTACCTACTCAGGTAGCTCAAAAGTCAAGTTATCTTCATCTAGTTCTTCTTCTGAAAACTAAGTGAAGACGGAGGGGGAGGCGCCGTAAGGCGCCGAACCCCCTGCCACGCTAGTATTACCGTGGCAAACTATGTGCCATGTGCCAATACTAGGAGTATCAATTATAAAGAAAGGAGTATAAATGGATAACAAAGATGAATATACACTAGATTATTATTTTAAGCGCGAGAAAGGGTTAAATACTCAAAAAGGTAGCGAAAATTACAAAACCTTTAAACAATGTTCTAGTCTTATGGACTACCTAATCAGGGGCAGGCACTTAATATTAGCAGGCACAAAGAATAATTATTTTGATGCCTTTATAAGTTATGAATATGCCGTTAGGTTAGACGATAAAAATTTTGATGCACGTCTTGGAGAGTATAAAGCTTGGTATCTATATTCTCTAGCTACAAATCCTACCAAATGGGATCCATCTATAGATGACTATTATCGTAATCTTATCGCACGCACGCCTAATAAATATCGTAAAGCTGTTATCTCAATGTATGAAACCGACAAGGCTAATTACCTTACGAAAGTGAGTAGAAATGGAAACCACTAACAAAGTTAATCAGGAAAGTAAGGGGGATTCTCCTGCCCCAAATACTCGCCACCGTGCCTATCTTTTAACCATCAACGATCCGAAAACTAAAGAGGGCTGTTCCCATGAAGAATTAAAAGAAAAGATTATGCTTTTCAATCCTCTATACTACGCTATGGCTGATGAAGTTGGGCTTGAAAGTAAGTTGTATCATACCCACGTCTATTTTATTGCCAATTCTGGCATGAGATTTAGCACGGTAAAAACTCGCTTTCCGTTTGCCCATATAGATCCAGCTTACGGTAGTCCTCAGCAGAACGTCGATTATATCAAAAAAGAGGGTGCTTGGGCTAATACCGAGAAAAAAGAGACCTCTGTTGAGGGCACTTTTGAAGAATGGGGCGAAATGCCTAGAACTGCTAAAGAAGCTCGAGACTTTTTAGCAACTGTTGTCCTTGAAGAACTTAAAGCCGGCACTCCGCCTCTTCAAATTATAGAGGAAAATCCTGATTTATGGAAGTATAAGCGTCATATTGACGAGCTTGCTTACGCTTTTGCCGTAAAAAATCATGGAGAGGTTTTGCGAGACGTAACCGTAACTTATATATGGGGCAAAACTAATGTAGGCAAGACCTCTTTCGTCTTTAACCAATTTGGTTATAGTCATGTCTTTCATATGTACAATTACAGGCAGAAAAACGCTTTATGGGATGGTTATGATAGCCTCAAACACGATACTGTTTTAATGGACGAGTTTCTAGGCTCACGCTCTATGGAATTAACCGATCTCAATATTGTGTTAGCACCTTTTCCAGTTATAAATGCCGCCGCTCGCTACCAAAACAAAGTGCTTACTGCTAAACGTATTTTTATTGTCAGTAACCTGCCGTGGTCTGATATGTTTGCTTTTGAACGAACATTCGAGCCAGCTGTGTTTAACGCCTTTGCTCGGAGAGTTCATAATATCTGGGAAATGAAACGAGACAATGACAGCGATATTCTAACAATAATCCAACATAAACAGACCAAAGATATTCCTGACCTGAAACTCGATAAAAATATCAAGATTATTAACCCTAATACCGGAGATGCACGCTATGTTCTACCATTTTTGGACTAATCCTTCAAAGCAAATAGATATTTTTACTAAGTTAAAAATTGCCCTTTATCAGTTTCGTAGTCCGGCAAAGTTATTGTTCCTAGTGATGGGGTTAATAGTTACGAAAATCCTATTAGATTATCTAATTGGCTCAAACAGTTTAGCACGATTAGATGAGCCGTTTGATACAATCGCCGGAGTTTTCGGCATCGGTAAAATACATTTTGTAGATTATGTCGTTGCCATATTTCTGGTAGTTATAATTTTCGTTATCTTTGCTAAACCAATTGACTACAAATTCGCTGAGAAAGCACTCCGAGAGCTTGGCATTCCTGACAAAACTGGGAATAATACGCCAATCTTTGTCTTAAAATGCAGGTATAAGCGCAAGTCCAAAATCCAACAGCTTATATTTCTTGCTAACGGTACAGTTGAAGACGATTTTAAGGTTAATGATAATTTAAAGCGTCTCGGCAGTAAAATGGGGTGCTTTATTACTGGCGTTGAGACTTTTGGTAGAAGAAACGATAAGCTACGCGTCTTATACCGTAAAATTGAAGATAACAATGTAATTAAATGGAACAATAACTATCTTTCAGAGAAAGATTTTGAGCTTGTTTTAGGTCAAAGATATACTGGGGATTTCGTTTATGTAGATTTAAATAAGACAGCACACCTCTTAATCGCAGGCTCTACTGGCTCAGGCAAATCAGTTCTCTTGTCCTCATTACTAATGCAAAGCTTGCGTAAGGGCGCAAATGTTGTAATTGCCGAATTTAGTAAGCGTGGTGTAGATTGGACTTATTGGAAAGATCTCAAAAGCTGTAATGTATTTACTAGCCCTAAGGCATTTTCTGATTTCTTCCATAATGAAATTGTGGCAGAAGTAGAACGCCGAGCCACACTCTTAGTAGATACTAATTGCAAAAATATCTCTGAGTATAACGCAAAAATTGCTTCTGGCGAAATTAAAGGGCATAAACTAGAGCGTCTAGTTATTGCCTTAGATGAGGCAGGGCAGGTTTATATTCCTAGTCAAGATAAAGAGCGCGAGGAATTTTTAAAACCTATTCGCTCAGCATTAAACAAGCTAGTTACGGAATATAGATTTTGTGGAATACATCTGATAATTGCTACACAAATACCTAGTTCGTCGATATTCTCTTACGAAATTCGCTATCTTACCGACCTCAAGATGTGTGGCGTCAGCACAAAACTATTATCTCAGATGGTCATTGAGAGCGAGGAGGCGGCTAATATTAAGCAGAAAGGTCGATTCTGCACTAATGATGGCGATAATTTTCGTGGCTTTTTGTTCCGCGAATCTGAAACCTTAGCCGAGTTTAAGAAAGGCTAGAACCATGCGCATACCAAATGCTAACATTGAGGAGTTCCAAAAGCTTTATAAAAAGCATTTTGGGGTTGCACTCTCCTCTGAGGAAGCTCAGAAGCAGGGCCTCGCTGTTATGCGTTTGGTAGCGATAGTAATGGAACAAAACAATGGAAAATTGGAGAATAAGTAAAAATGAAGTATAATAGTAAGTGCGACATCAGTATAATAAACCTAAGAGATTTTTTCTCGGCAATATTAGGCACAATTTCATATTCGAGAAACCTTTTAGGCTACTTGATGTCGCAGAAATTGTGCCTATTTTGTAGGAGATTATATGGAAAAAGGTTTAAGATATGAGGCATACGTCCGTAAATCAACAGAGGCGAGTGAGCGCCAAGCCCTTTCTATTCCGGCACAGAAAGCCGAGATTTTAGCTCGTTTTCCAGACCTTAATATTGTCCGTTGGACAGAAGAAAGTCGTTCAGCTTTTAAAGCCGAAAATCGCCCAGATTTTGACGCTATGCTAAAACGTCTCAAAAAAGGCGAGATAGATGGCATTGTCGCTTGGCAGCCTAACCGATTAAGTCGAAACGCATTAGACGCCGGACGTATCGTCCATTATATCAATACTGGCATTATTAAAGATATTAAGTTCGTATCACATACTTTCGAACCTACGCCAGAGGGGGTTAAGAGCCTACAATACTCCCTAGCCGATTCTCAATACTACTCGGCTAATCTAGGTCGAGATGTGAGGCGTGGCAACAAAGCAAAACGAGAAAGGGGCTGGTTGCAACACGCTAACCTTAACGGTTATTTAAACGCACCAAACCCTAACCAATCAGAATTAGATCCAACAGAAAGCATTACAGTAAAAGATCCAGAACGCTTCAATTTGCTCCGTAAAGCATGGGATTTACTCTTAACTGGTGAATATTCTGTGCCAGCAATTCTCGACATTCTAAATAATGAGTGGGGTTATCGCACGCGCCTCTCTAAAAGTAAAAAACGTGGTGGCAAACCTTTAAGCCGAACTGCGCTATACAATATTTTCACAAACCCTAGATATGCCGGTAAAGTGCCAACTCCAGAGGGCGAACTCCTAGACGGCAAGTTTCCGGCAATGATTACTACTGAGGAATTTAACCGAGCGCAGTTTATTCTTGGCAAACATGGTAAACCTCGCATTACGCCGAAAAAAGACTTTATCTATAAGGGTATCGCAACTTGTGGCGAGTGTGGTTGTTCTATAACTGCAGAATACAAGTATAAGGCAAAATATGATAAAACCTATATCTATTATCATTGCACGCATAAGCGAGGAAATTGCCGGCAAGGTAGCATAGAAGAAAAAGAACTTACTCGCCAACTTGAGGCTTTCTGGAATAGCGTAAATATTAAGAAAGAATTTTTTGAGTGGGGGTTAGAGGCTATACAAGCCATGAATAGCGAGGCAAATGCTGAACGTGAGAAAATAGCTGAAGCTCAGACTAAAGCCCTCTCAGAGGCTCAGAAAAAAGCTGATAGGCTACTTGATTTAGTGGTTAATGGCACTATTAGTGAGGAAACCTACAAAGAGAAAGTAAAAGAGAGTAATGAAACTATCACTCGCCTAAAAGATAATCTGAGTAGCACCATTGAGAGTGGTAATGATTGGCGAACGACTATGCAGAAAACCCTAGAAGTCTTGTTTGATGGCAAGAGACGTTTCGAAAATGGCGACATTTTAGTAAAGCGAGAGCTCTTACAAAGTTTAGGTTCGAACATCCGGATTATAGATGGACAACTCGTTATTGACCTCTATAAATGGCTTATTCCGATTCAAGAAAATTACAAAACCCTCGAAAAGCAATTTGACGAGGTTCGAACAAGCTCAGAACAGAGAAAAAATAGCCAAATTTCGGCTATTCGTTCCGTTTGGCGGAAGCGAGAGGATTCGAACCTCCGAGACCTTTCGGCCCACACGATTTCGAGTCGTGCGCCTTCAACCACTCGGCCACGCTTCCACTTTCTATCTTATCATATAATACGACTTTTCACCACCCCCCTATAAACCCGCCTATGCTTGCCTCACCATAATAAAAGTAGTATAATCTCCCTTGCAATTGCAAATCTAGGAAAGGAGGGGTACCCTATGACAGCAAAAGCCTACATCGACAGCTTAACGTGGGAGGAATTCCAGAAAATCAAAACCCTGAGGGACAGTAGTCCCGATTTCTATAAATTCCTCGCTGAACCATGCAAAGATGTCGTCACCGTAGCAAGCTTCGCTATGCAATGTAAAAGCTCCGGCATCCCGGACGATTACACCGCCACCGCTGACGCGCTACACTACCTTGTTGTAGCTATCAACGCTCGCATTTGTGGAAACGGCTAAGCTCGTACCTTTGGGCCCGAAAAAAATCGGGCCCTTTTTCATGCCCGATTATTTCTTATTCATCTAAATCTCGTTCTTCTTCGTATCCGTCATAATACCCCTCCTCGAACCGTTCACGTTCCTCATCGGAAATTTCGTCATTATACGGATCAAACCCAACTCCACCAAATGCATCTGCCCCTCCAGCATCCACCCCTTTAAGATAAGCTTCCGTCTCACGATTCATTCGCTCTTCAAAGTCTTCTTCCTGAGATTCGCGCTCAAACAACTCATCATCATCGGCGTCATCGAACTCATCAAATTCGTCAATCTCATCATCTTCGAAATTATCACGTCCACTCATATTAATAATAATTATACCACATATTTTTTGCGAAAACCCCTAATCTGTGCTATATTGAGAAGAGAAAAGTGAGGAATTACTATGCCAGAAGACAAATCTGATATCGCAAACATTTACGACAACCAAGCCGTTTCTGAGGGGCAAAAAAAGTCAAAAAACGGAAAAACCCCGAAGAAATCTGCCAAAAAATTAAAGAAAAAACTCACCAAGAACCGTTTGAAAGCTAAAATCTTGAACACTTATTATGGTCACCCTGCTCGCGACATGAAGCTCATCGTCGTGACCGGCATGACTGGAAAAACCACCACTGCTCACTTCATTCATCATATCATCGGTGAAGCCGGCGAACGTGTCGCCGTTCTTGCCTCTGAATCCGAAATCAAAACTGGCATGCTTCATAAATTCCTCTCTGATGCTTGGAAAGCTGGCGCAAATTACGTCATCGTGACCGCTCCAGCCGAATCGATTGACGACGACCTCTTTGCTGAACTTGATATTTTTGCCGCCGTTTTGACAGATTATGTTCCTTCTCACATCGGCGAACCAACCGCTAAAGAATTTGAAAAAGACCCAAACACCCTCTTCGACATGAATCCGAGCTACGTCATCTTAAATCGTGACGACAAACACTACGACGATTTCAAACTCACCTTCAGAGGTGACAAAGGAACAATTACTTATGGTGAAAATCCTGGCTCCGATCTCATCATCGAAAGCACAAAACTCTATCGTATGGGTTCCGAAGCTCATCTAAATTACGAGGGTCATCGTTTCATGGTCGCAAGTTTCTTAAACAAGCAAACTGACGTGAGCTACATGGCTTGTGCAGCCGCTCTTGGCATCGCCATCGGACTTGACGACGAAGCCATCGAAAACGGCATTGCTTCTTACGACCCACAGGGAATCACACCAATAGACGCCCCAAAGGACGAAACACCTGACGAGAAACCGGTCGACGAACCAAAAGACGAAGAATAATACTCAACTCTGGCACATTATAATAATTATCACTATCAAAATGTTCTCTCTTAATCTCAAATAGATTAAAATCGGGGCTACCACCAGCAAAAACAATTCCGTCCATTATTTCTTCACCAACTTTCTAATCGCCTTCTCGGTTTCTTTCAAATCCTCAAACGGATGTGCTCCATCTTTCCTGAGAATCGTTTTTTCATGTCCTTTACCGAGAACAAGCACAATGTCGCCTTTTTTCGCCATCTTGCAAGCTTTTTCAATCGCTTTCGCCCGATCAAGCTCAATAAACACATCCCTATCAAGCACTTTTCCGGCCCTCTCGCATCCAACTAAAAACATTTTTGCAATCGCCTCTGGTTTTTCATCTCGCGAATCATCTTCCGTGATAATACAAATGTCCGAATATTTTGCCGCAATTTCGCCTCTCTCATCACGCGTTGTTTCATCACGTCTTCCTGCCCCACCAAACAGGGAAATAATTCGACCATTTTTATTCGGCGCAACCGATTCATAAACCTTCAAAAACGCGTCCGGTGTATGCGCATAGTCCACAATCGCCGTAAAATCCTGGCCCAAATCAACTCGATTCATTCGCCCCTCAACTGATTCCAGTGCATAGATACCATCATGAATTTCCGAAGGCGAAAGTCCAAGTCGAAGCCCAACCCCAACTGCAGCAAGCGTATTATAAACTGTAAATTTTCCCGGGATTTTCGTCTCAATCGAAAAATCTTTCACATCATACGAAACTCCCGTCGCCGAAAGTTTCACATTTTTTGCTTTCAAAGCACCTCGAGCAATTCCATAAGTCGTACCCTCGCGCACCGCCTGCGAAAAATACGCCGAACTCGGGTCGTCCGCATTCGAAATCCCGTATTTCGCCTTTTTAAACAGTTTCACCTTCGCCGCACGGTAATTCTCAAACGTTTTATGATAATCAAGATGTTCGTGTGTCACATTCGTCATCACTGCTACCTCAATCGGAATCCCGAGCGTCCTAAATTGACACATCGCATGCGACGTCACCTCTAAAACGAGATATTCCGCTCCAGCTTCAAAAATGGCCTTCATCCTACGGTTAAGCGTCATCGAATCCACCGTCGTCATATGTTTAGTCTGTTGATGAAGTCCGTCTGCCCCAGCCTTCAACGAACCAGAATCACCTTCCGAATTTTCCATACCAGGTACGCCACCCCATGCCACCGTTGTCATCAGTCCAGCCTTCCTGCCACTCTCATTCAACATTTTCCAAACGAAAAACGACGTCGAAGTTTTCCCGTTCGTCCCTGTGATTCCAATTACTGTCATTTTCTTCCCCGGAAATCCATATCGAATTCCTGCCACAGTCGCTTTCAAAAAATGATAGGGAAGAACAATCTTATTATATCCCGGCACAAAATCTCTAATATTCATACTTGTAATTATAACAGAAAATAATATTTAAAGATGTAAGACTTGGTCTAGCGCCCTCGAACGTAAGCGAAGCAAACCAGGAAGCGCATCCCTAAATATTATTTTAGCACTCTATGCTTGACAGTGCTAATTTTCGTGCTAGAATGAGAATAAGAACGCGGAAAAAATCCGTAGAAAAGGAGTTAATATGAAACTAAAACCACTGACAAACCACGTTGTCGCAAAACTTGAAGCTCCGGCAAAAAAGACGGCTTCCGGTCTCTTGCTCCCCGATACAAACAAGGAACAAACTGCCTATGCCATCGTCGAATCTGTCGGTCCAGAAGTAAAAACCGTCAAACCGGGCGACAAAATCATTTATAAAGAATATTCGACGACAAATGTTGAACTCGAAAACGAAAAATATATTATTGTCGAAGAAAAAGACATTCTCGCCACCCTCTAACTCGAAAAATTCAGAAAGGAAATTATGAAAGAAATCTATTATGAACAAGATGCTCGTGCCAAAGTCCTCTCTGGCGCAAAAAAACTTTATGATGCCGTAAAAGTCACTTACGGTCCAAAAGGCCAAAATGTCATCATTGAAAAAGAATATGGTGCACCAGTCATCACTCATGACGGCGTCACCGTAGCCGAAGCCGTTGATCTTGGCTCTACAAAGGAAAACATGGGCGAAAAAGTTGGTGCAGATTTAATCAAAGCTGC
This sequence comes from Candidatus Saccharimonadota bacterium, assembly GCA_017480035.1. Taxonomy (GTDB): domain Bacteria; phylum Patescibacteriota; class Saccharimonadia; order Saccharimonadales; family Saccharimonadaceae; genus Nanosyncoccus. Next base: position 124,193 of record JAFVBJ010000003.1, read on the forward strand.
CGCCCAAAAGCTTAACAAAGTTGCCGGCGACGGCACCACCACTGTCACTGTCCTGACCTACAATATTCTCGCTGAAGCAAATAAACTTATCGCTGCTGGCGTAAACCCAATGGAGCTAAGAAAGGGAATTGAAAAAGCTGGTGCCGAAATCGTCAAAAAAATCGACAGTCTCTCCGAAAAAATTGAAGGTGATGATAAAAAAGTCGCCGAAGTTGCAACCATTTCCGCTGGCGACAAAGAAATTGGTGAACTTATCGCTGACGTCATCAGTAAAATCGGCAAAGACGGCGTCATCACCGTCGAAGCCGGCCAAGGTCTCGACATGGAAGAAGAAATCGTCGAAGGTTTCAACTACGACAAAGGGTTTGCATCTGCTTTCTTCGTTACCGACGTCAACCGTCAAGAAGCTATCATGGACAAACCTCTCATCCTCCTAACCGATAAAAAAATTACTGCTTCTTCTGACATTCTCCCACTTCTTGAAAAAGTCGCCCAATCTGGAAAGAAAGATCTCATCATTATCGCTGAAGAAGTTTCTGGCGAAGCTCTCAGCCTTCTAGTTCTCAATAAATTAAAAGGCGTCTTTAACACTATCGTTCTAAAAGCTCCTGCATTCGGCGATCGCAGAAAAGAAATCATGGAAGACATCGCTGTCCTAACTGACGCAACTGTCGTTTCTGAAGATAAAGGCATGAAACTTGAAGAAGTTGGTCTCGAGGTTCTAGGCTCCGCCAAGAAAGTCATCGCCACAAAGGATGACTCAACCATCATCGAAGGCGCCGGCAGCAAAAAAGCCGTTAAAGACCGCATCAACCTCATCGAGTCCCAAGCTGCTGTCGCAAACAGCGATTACGAACGCGGTGAATTCGAAAAAAGAAAAGCTGCACTCTCTGGTAAAGTTGCCGTCATCAAAGTCGGTGGTGCCACCGAACCAGAAATCGACGAAAAGAAATATCGCGTCGACGATGCAGTTTCTGCAACTCGCGCCGCTCTCGCCGAGGGAATTGTCGCTGGTGGTGGCGTCACTCTCGTCAACCTCGCAAAGACCCTAAAAGGAACCGACAACGGTACTAAAATCATCAAAAACGCCTTAAAAGCCCCATTTATTCACATCCTTGATAATGCCGGCCTAAATAGCCAAGCACTTCTTGCGGAAGTTGAAAAAGCTCGTGATGGTTTTGGTTTTAATGTTATGGAACCAGAAAAAGGCATCCTCGACATGAAGAAAATCGGCGTCATCGATCCAGCTCGTGTCACTCGTGAAGCCGTCCAGAACGCCGTCTCTATCGCCGCCACCACAATAACCATGGGGGCAATGATCACTATCGTTCCAGAACCACCAAAATCAGAAACTCCAGACATGAGTGGAATGTACTAAACAAAAACCTCAGAGAGTGTTGTAAAAAATACAACACTCTCTTTTTTAATATGATATAATAACATTTAAGTGGGAGCATCTTAAAAGGAGGTGCTATATGAATCTTCCGAACAAGTTAACCATGCTTCGAATTTTTCTGGTACCAATCTTCGTCGTCCTCCTCTTAAATCCATTCTTAAAAGAGGGAACAAAATGGCTCACGCTCACTATCTTCATCATCGCGTGCCTAACCGATTTTCTCGACGGAAGAATCGCCAGAAAACGTAACCTAATCACCAATTTCGGCAAATTCATGGACCCGCTCGCGGACAAACTTCTTGTTTGCTCCGCCCTCGTCGTCCTAACAGGACTCGGAAGAATCCCGTCATGGTTTGTCACAATCATCATCGCCCGCGAATTTGTCGTTAGCGGCCTCAGACTCATCGCCGTCGACAACGGCATCGTCATCGCAGCCAGCTGGTGGGGAAAGTTCAAAACAACTTTCCAGATGCTCTACATTATTCTCGTCCTTATGGACCTTCAAGAGCTCGACATCATCACCACCATCGCTTTCTGGCTCACCCTTGCCCTGACCGTCATCTCTATGGTTGATTATCTCTGGAAAAACCGTTCGGTCATATCACAGACCAAATAACACCTCCCACGAAAAAGCCCCACAATTTTGTGGGGCCATTTTTTACATTACGCTGCTTCGTCAATCAAATAGAGCAAAGCCTCTGCACGTGTTGCGTCATCCGAAATTTTCTTCGCTGCCGTATAAGCACCCGGAACTAAATCTTTATTATGAGTTGCATCAATCAATTCTTTATAAAACCCAAACTGTTTTTCTGGAGCAAGCGAGACCTTATCCATCAACGGGATGAGATCCGAAATCATGTCCTTCTTTATGTCCGAGATTCCACCATTTCCACCGCTCGGCATTTTCTCAACACTTTCCGCAATTGTATCAACTGCAGTTTCTGAGAGTGTGCCATCCACTGGTTCTGGCTCGACCGCCTCCGGCATCTTTGGTGCTTCCTCCGCTGCTGCTTGATCTTCGATCGATTCTGGCGCTGCATTCATCAGTCCTGCTGCCGGATCTGGCACAGGCATTGTTGGCAAAGCCATCTCTGGCGTCGCATCACCCGTCATCGGCGGCACTGGCGCTTCGCCCAAATCAGGCATCGTCGCATCAGCTGTTGCGCCATCCACTGTTCCGTTTACAATTCCGTTGATTGCATTCTGCAAATCATCATTCTGAGTATCACTCATTTTTCCCACCTTCGTGTTTTAATTTAATATAATGACCTAATATTACCCTAATTTTAGCATAAGCGTTTTAAATACGCAACTTTCGCACTAATTTATCGAGTACATCAAGTTTCACTTCTTCCATCGGCAACCTTGCGCCAAACACGTCGACAATTTCTTCACCTTTTTCTTTCGGGAAATAAACTGTCACAGACGGCGCAAATCTCTTTCTCGGCATCAAAACAATCGCAAAGTTTGTATCATCTTGCAAAATCCCAAACGCTCGATAGTCATCAAACAAATAAGTTTTTTCTCCCTCGGTTAAGCCTTTCGCATCCACCGAATATTTCAATTTTCGTGGTGGGCGAATCACGTAAACTAATAGTGCAACCACTGAAACTACCACTAGTGCTGTAAAGGTCCACCATTGCAACCAAACCGAAAGTGCCACTAGTGCCAATCCCACAATTGCCAAACCGATATACCATCCCGCATTTTTATCGTGCGTGATATATTCTTTTGCTTCCCACTTCACAGTTTTCGATTTTAGTTCAGCCTTTGCCATTTTCCTCCTTCGCCCTAAATCGTATTGCTCTTGAAATTAAAGAATTGGTTATAAAGATTTCCAAGGTTACTTTCTGTTTTCTCCGCAAAATCTTTCACCCCAGACTTACTCGTACGTTCCTTGATTTCCGCCTGATAAGACCTAAGGTGCGCAATCTGAAGCGTCATCTCTCTAAGATAAACCCTATCAAGAATCCCATTCAGTCGCCCATCTTCAAGTGTGTCATTTAGCTTCGTATTTACTTCTTCTACCTTCGCTACAATATCGTTATTCTTCGCGTTGAACGATTCAACTTTCACAGAATAAACCGAGTTCATAATCTCTTTATAATTCTGAATTATCTCTTGTAAAACGCTATTTAGCGATGCTGACATATTGCGAATATCTGAATTTTTTACCTGATTTGCGTATTTCGTGATAGTTTTCAAAGATAAATTCGACGCCGTCCAGTAGCTCTGAACCATATAATCTTGGTCTTTTGTATCAACTTGATTCATCGAGTTTACTACCACCGCGACAACGACTAAAATCACCGTCAGAACCACCACGCCAAGCAGCGTCCAAACGTTGAAGATTTTTTTCAAAATACCACTACTATTTTTGCCTGCTTTTTGTGCAGCGCTATTATCAACACCAGCAATCTGCTGGAGATAGGCCATATTATCCATAAGCATATTATATCACGACAAAACACAATTCCGCAATATTTTAACAGAGATAATATGATATAATAAAAACAGATATGCAAGATGCCAAGGAGGAAATCAAAGCCCGCTTGCCCGTCGAAGATGTCATTGGCGAATATATCGAACTAAAACGTGCTGGACGTACTTTGAAAGGGCGCTCGCCATGGGGTGTAGACAAAACCCCTAGCTTCATGGTGTCCCCAGACAAAGGCATTTGGCACGATTTTTCTGCCGGCAAAGGCGGAGACATCTTTACTTTTATCATGGAAGTCGAAGGCATCTCTTTCCGCGAAGCCCTCGAAAAACTCGCCGAAAAAGCCGGCGTCGAGTTGAAATCATTCAATCGTGACGACAGAAACCTCGCCGCAAAAAAACGCCGCATTAAAGAAGCCCTTGAACTCACCACGAAATATTACCAATTTTGCCTCAGTAAAAACAAATCCGTTTGCGAATACGTCTTCTATAAACGCAATTTAAACAAAAAAACCGTCCTTGATTTTCGCATCGGCTACGCCCCAAACGGTCGTGACCATCTCGTCAAATTCTTAAAATCAAAAGGCTTCAAAGATTCCGAGCTAAAAGATGCTGGCCTCCTGAACCAATACGGCGGCGACCTTTTCCGCGGTCGCATGATGATTCCATTTTTCGACAATTCCGGCGACGTCATCGGTTTCACCGGTCGTATCGTCGGTGATGGTGAACCAAAATACCTCAACACTCCCGAAACCCTCCTTTTCAACAAATCTCGCTTTATTTTCGGCCTCGCCCAAGCTAAAGAATACATCCGTCATTCCGGTTTTGTCGTCATCGTCGAAGGGAACATGGACGTTATCTCATCTCACCAGGCCGGTGTCTGCGAAGCTGTCGCAACTTCCGGTACCGCCATGACCGAACAGCACTTGAAAATTCTAAGCCGCTTAACTGACGACATCCGTCTCGCTTATGATGGCGACGAAGCTGGCATCAAAGCCGCCGAACGCGCCATTGATCTCGCCAACAAAATTGGTCTTTCTCTAAAAATCATTTCCGGCTATGACGGCGCCAAAGACCCCGACGAACTTATCCAGAAATCTCCTGAATCTTGGCAAAAATGTGTCGAAAAATGCGAACCAGCCATCGATTGGCTTCTTAAAAAATATGAAAACACCATTGATATTTATTCTGGTCCCGGCAAAAAGCAATATTCCGACATCGCCATTAAACTTATCGACAAAATCTCCGACCCTGTCGAAAAGAAACACTATTTGAAATTCGTCGCCGACAAAATCGACGTCGAAGTCGAAGATTTAACCAATAAAAAGCTTAAACCCGAGCAAAAACGTCGCTTAAAAGAAGTAAAAACTAAAAAAATCACCAGTTCCGAAGAAAAATCTCTGCGCGATTCACTCGAAGCAATTTTAGTTTATGGTGGCGAAGCTGGCGGGGAAGTAAAACTCGACTTTCCGGAAGACGAAACTCGCATCGCCGAGCTCGAGCTGATTTTTGAAAAAAACTACAAAAATTTCAAAGATGAAGATTTAGTCCGCGAAGCTCGCGATTTGATGCGCCGTTATGAAGACGAGGTCATAAAAACCAAAATCGACGAACTCACAAAATCTCTTGAAGAAAACGAAGACAACGACGAAGAAACCGCAAAAATCCTGAAAAAAATCCAAGTTCTCCAAAAACAAATCAATTAATTCGTCGCACAAATAAACTGGTCACCTTCGACCACCGCAAAAATCGCCGCTCGACGCAATCTTGTACTCGATACAATCACATTTTCTTTCGTCGAACCTTTGCAATCCGCATTATAAAGCACATAAATTTCGTGCGCATTCTTTTCCCAAGACAACGTCGAAATATCGACACAATCTTCGCCAAATTTACAAACCGCACCCATCTTATATAAGTCTCCGGTCGCACCGTCAACAATTTCTCCATTCGGCACAAACAACTTAATCACTGTCTCCCATTCTTCAGTGTCAAGCCCAGGCAACTGCCCTTCCGCTTCCGGTTGAGCCTGATAAGTCTGGATAGCTGTTCCAAGCGGCACCAAATCATTCGCACGCAATTTATTTCGTGCAAGCGCTGCTTCATCAATCTCGTCTCCGTCGTCATCATCATCCCAAGTTTGCGTCACAGTCGGTTTCGTTTCAGTTTTACCAGAATTCATCACTAAAATCGCACCAACAATTCCGCCAATCATTGCCACTACACCAACCACAATTCCAATAATCATGCCTTTCGACATCTTCTTTTTCGGCGGTTCAGCAGGAGCTGGATGATTCACTGCATCCATACGCGACAAAAAATCATTCGTCGGAGGAACCGGCGCAGTCTGCGTAGGCTGTTGTTGCGGATTCATGTTTTTATTATATCACATAAGCATAAGCAAATAATACCAAACGTTCCATCCGAAGATTGCTCTTTTATATCTTCGAATGGAACGTTTGGTATTATATGATATAATATATGATATGAAAAAAGCAAAAGAAGTCGTCTCCGACTACAACGGCTACGATTACCGCAAAATTTTCTGGGAAGACGCCGACCGTGAATACGAAGATTTAGCCGATCGCCTCGCCATCCGTCGCTTACTTCCCGAAAAAATGGATGAATTTGTCGACATCGCCGGTGGCTACGGTCGCCTCGCTAAAGAATATCTCGACCGCGCGAAAAAAGTATGGATTTTCGACTACAGTCAAACCGAACTCGACGACGCAAAAAAAGAATTTGGCAAAAAAGTTAACACCAAACAAGGTGACATCTACGACATTCCGTTCAAAGACAACACTTTCGATGGAATGATTATGGTTCGCGCCACTCACCATTTCAAAGAAATGGATAAAGTCATGAAAGAACTCCACCGCATCTTGAAACCCGGCGGAATCCTTGTCATTGAAGTTGCAAACAAGAAAACTCTCCCGAAAATGTTCCGCTATTGGTTTAAAAAGTCCGACGTCAATCCTTTCGACAAAAACCCTAGTAACCTGAAGGAGCTAAACGGTGATGGTTTCTTCAACTACCACCCAAAATGGATTGAAGATTTATTTAGAAAAACCGGTTTCGAAATCAAAGAAATTCTCTCTGTTTCCAACTTCCGCTCCGCGCGCATGAAGAAAATGTTCAAAGCCAAAACTCTTATCAAAATGGAAAAAGCCGTCCAAAAACCGCTCGCAGCTGTCCGTTTTGCTCCGAGTATCTACTATAAACTTGAAAAGAAATGAAACTTTTTCACGAAACGACAATTAAACTTTACTCAAAAAACGAACTAAAAATCTGCATTCTCTCGGACATCCATTTTTCGTATCGCGTTAAGAACAAAAAACTCGAATCGCTCCGCAGAAAACTTGAACGCAGAAAACCAGATTACATTTTCATTCCTGGCGACCTTGTCGATTCAAATAACATGATTGAAAAAGCGTCCGAAGAGAAACGGCTTCTTCGTTGGCTCGAGAGTCTCGGCAAAATCGCCCCGACCATTCTCTCCGAGGGGAATCACGACGTCTATAAAAAGACCGAAAAAGCAGAAAGAAAGAAAACCGGCGACCATTGGAAAATCTACAAAAATTCCAAATTCGAGAAAAAAGTCAACGACCTCGAAAATGTTTTTTATCTCGACAACGCCGTTTACGAAGATAAAAATGTCTATGTTCTCGGCTTCACTCTACCTCCAAAGGCCTATTGTTTACTAAAAGCCGAGGAACCAATAATGAAAGCTTCAAAAACCGGCGAAGATGTCCCCGAAATCTTAAAAGCCTTAAAGAAAAACCAAAAATTAATCAAAAATCTCCCGAAAAACAAGAAAACTTTCGCCCTCGTCCATTCTCCTTCTAGTCTTTCCGAAGAGAGCGTCAAATCCGAACTTTCTGAGTTCGATTTTCTCGTCTCTGGACATATGCACAACGGCCTTGTCACTCCAATTTTCTTTGAACTCTGGCCGAGCGACCGCGGCATCGTCAATGCCGCTAGGAAAATTGCCGCCAAAAACACTCGCTTGAGCAAAAGCACTTTGAAAGAAGGTCTAATCATTACCGGCGCTGTCACGACTTGGCATGAAGCCGTCGGACAGTTCCACAACCTAAATCTACTCTACCCGAGTTATTTCACCACCGTAAAATTCATCAACGACAAAAAATATAAAAAACCAAAAGTCACGAAAAAATACTTAAAATATTAAATTCCGCTTATGCTATAATTTAGCTATATGGGCAATGAAATTCTAGTTTTTGTTCTCGGCCAAGCTTTTGGCATTTTCGCTCTCATCTGCACAGTCGTCAGCATGCAGCTAAAAAAGCATCGTCCGCTCATGATTCTCCAGACCGCCTCTGAAGCTTTCATTGTTGCTCAATATCTCGTCAAAGGCGCTTTTACCGGCATGTTTCTCGCCATGGTCAGCTTCGTTCGTGACGTTATCTTCACCCACTACGGCAAAAAACGCGCTCCATTCTGGATTCTTCTCATAATTTATGCCTTAATGACCGCTCTCACCGCGCTCAGTTGGGCCGGCCCGCTCTCAATTTTACCGTACGTCGGTTCTCTAGTTTACGCCTACACTCTCTGGTACGGCAAAGTCAAATGGATTCGTTTCGGCAACGCCGTCGGCAACACTCCTTATCTCGTTTACACCATCTTGACAGGGAACTATGTGCTTTTTGTGATGACTCTATTTGAGGTTCTCTCCGCCGCCATCGGCTTCATCCGCATCGATCTTCTCGGTAAAAAAACAGCCAAAAAACGCAAAAAATAAAATTCTACCTACAGTTTGTGGTCTTTTTGATGCATATACCCTAAAATTAAGGTAAAATTTAATCAAGGATAAATATGGATTTAAAGAAAATTGGTAAATTCATCGCCGAAAATCGCAAAACCGCCGGCCTTAGCCAAGAAGCTCTCGCCGAAAAACTCGATATTTCAGACCGCTCAATCTCGAAATGGGAACGTGGTATCTGCCTTCCCGATTCCGATAACATGACAAAGCTCTGCGAGCTTTTTAATATCAATTACAACGAACTCCTTTCTGGCGAAAAACTCGAAAAATCCGAATACGAAAAACGTGCCGAAGAGAATCTAAAAGAGTTTAGCGAAATAGAATCGAAACAAAACAAAAAACTCTTCCTCTATGAGAATGTTATCGGCTACATGGCAAGCATCTCATTCGTCATCCTCGTTTTTGTCGCAAGTTACGCCGAACTCGAAACTTATATTCGCGTCATCTTGTTCGCTCTTGGATTCGTTCTCCTTATCGTCGGCGTCAGCTTTTGTCTAAAGATTGAGACTGAAACAGGGAAGTATGAATGTCGACACTGCGGAAACCGCTACGTCCCGAAGTATTCAACCGTCTATTTCGCCAAGCATTTCGGCCGCACCAGAAAGATGCGCTGCCCAAAATGTGGCAAAAAATCTTGGCAGAAAAAAGTTATCTAATCATAAAAAACGAGGCGAAAGCCTCTTTTTTATTGGTAGGGCAGGTTGGAATCGAACCAGCATTGTATCCTTAGAGGGGATATGTCCTATCCGTTGAACGACTGCCCCGAGTTTACGAGGGGAAGAAAGCTTCAGCTTACCACCCCAAAATAGTTTTGGTGACCCGGGCGGGAGTTGAACCCACAACCTTCTCCTTAGGACGGAGCTGCTCTATCCAATTGAGCTACCAGGCCAAACACAGAGAGAAAGCCATAGCTTACCAGTCCCGGTTCCTATATTATAACAGATATACCATCTTTTTTCTAGTTCTCCCTTGAAATATTTAAAAATTTTGCTATAATATATCTAGCGTAATTAACCGGTCTCGTAGTATAACGGTTAGTACAACGGGTTTTCATCCCGTCAACGCGGGTTCGACTCCCGCCGAGATCACCATTCCAGAGTCAGGGCCAGAAATAGGCTCTTTTTTGGTGATGCGGTAAATACTATGTAGGTTATCCTGCGCTATCGCGTGATGATAATAAGACCGAGATTTGTCCGGAATGTGCGTTAAAGAAGCGCTGGAAACATATCTTTACCATCGTCGCGGTTTACAACGATAGTTGCGATATTCTTTTCCATATTTAGCTTAATATGGTCCACTAAAACATCTAGACTCTCTGCACCAAGTTTGTCGAAAGTTCTTTCATTGTCGTAGTCGCCAAATAATAAGTTCAATTCCACTTCGGTTGCGGCGTTGTTTTTGCTGTATTTTTTCTTGAACTTATCTAGACTCTGTAAATATTCTGGTGTCAGTTCGGCTTTGAATAGGCATTCTTTCGGTTTTTGCTCGCGAAATTTTATCTTCAGATTCTTCTCACATTGTGATAGCATATCGGCAACGCACGATTTCTTGCTTTTGTTTACCGCATCGATTTTCATTGCTAGAAAAATGATTGATTGTTCTGCGTAGGCTAGCTGTTTATCGTATACATTAGCGGAGAAGATTTCTGAATTATATGTAAAGGTGTATGGAGTTTTGGATTCGAATATGTTGTTCTGCAATGGAGTCCATTTGTCGTCGAATATTACGCAGAGGGCGTAAAAGGCCGCTAACGTGCGTAACAGAAAATGGATATTTGCTTTCTTTATATTCTTGCTTCTATTGTGTTTTAGTGCGTTATAAGCGGAATAATAATCGTTCTCGTCGCCTGTCTTATAATCAAATGGTTTAATACTAATTAGTGACTTTTTGAAATGAAAATTATCGTTGGAGATGTGTATTACCTTGTCTTTAAGTGAAAATATCTCTCCAATTTTTGTTATCATTGGGCCGATTTTGTTTTCGGTTTTCTTGAACTCGTCTCGATAGACGTCTTCATAAAGTGATTCGATATTCGTGCTGATTCTAATTATTAAGTCCAAGATTTCATTAGAATAAACTTTTAGTTGAGAGTCATCGAAATAAATACTATGAGACAGTTCCAGGACTTCTTTTTCGATTCTTTTGTAAGTAGACCAGTATACACTTCCGAACATTTATCGATCCTTTGCTAGATTCAATGTTTTTCTGGCTCGCGCTAACACCTGGTCGTATGTAAGGATTGTCAAATCCTTATATCCATCATTTAGAATTCGGAAGGCTTTACGCTCTTCGTCTCCCCAATCTAATGAGCGACCGAAAATAAGAGTGGCTCTGGGCTTTACGATTGATGCATTCCCGATCCTTTTCAGCATTTTGGCGCTATTCATTTCTTCTTCTAGGGATTGGATGTAGTTTTGCGTTTGAGTAATCGCCTTAATCAAATCTTGCGAAGGTATAAGATTGTTGTGATCTTGTTTTGTATTCCAAAATTTTAATTGTCCATTTGGTCTTTTTAATTCGACAATATCCACAAATCCATCAAAAGTCTCTACTAGATGGTCAGCTATGTTTTTGGTATCGATATCACGTTCATCGATGATTCTTGTAAATTCATTACCCAGGATCCAATCGTTGTCTTCGAACCATTTTTGCCAATATGCTTCTGAGCGATCTTCTGTTAAAGCTTGTTTAAAATCATTTAAGGCTTCTTCGCGACGACAAAATTCTACAATGTTCGTGACATCAGAGGATAAAATACTGTTTTTTACAAGAAAAGAACCAATTTCGTTCGCATTTTTATTATTGAATACTCCTTGGAGTTGCAACGCGAGATTATTGTCTAGGGAATCAGCTTTTATGTATTTACCAACACCAATTTTTAATAGCTCGTAATAATCGTTTAAAAATTGCATCAAATTGTTTAGTTCATCACCTTTTAAAGTTAATGCACTTTTTGGCGAATCGGATTCCAGATCTTCCCATCTATTTTTATATCTCGCGATTTTTAATGATGGTTCTGGTTCATGATTTTTATGTGGTATTTTCCATAAGGTTGCTTTTGTTATCGCATTTTTGGTTTCTCTTAAAGTGACTGTGTCTGAGTACCCAATGCCATTTTTACTTTCGCGTATTACTTTTAATGAATTATTACTCATTTCTTCGACTCCTTTTCGAAAATAAATAAGTACTCATGTGCTAACAAGAGGAAGTTATATTTTATACTGTTGGTCTTCCAATATCCAGTTGCGCGGCAATTATGTTGTTTTTTCATGATTATTTCTTTTAGCTTAAAACCAGCATCTTCGAATACTTGCATCGTTTTGAAACTAAGAGGAATAACGTGGCCTTTCTGGCGTGTGTCACCCATTAGAATTGCGCAGAATTTGCCGAACTTTAATACGCGATAGCTTTCTGATGCCACGCTTTTCATCTGTTCTAGGAAATCATTGACTTTAAAGTTTGATAAATCCTGTGGAATATCTTGACCCTCACTATAATGAATAATATTTGCATATGGAGGATGCGTACAGATTAGGTCGATGCTTTCGTCCGGAATTGGTTTTAGGTTACGCGCATCGCATTTTGATACCTTGACTATACCGTCTGCACCATCATACTTAAAATTTACTTTTTCGCGGCACCTTTGAAGTGCGACTGGGTTAACGTCCATCCCAATTATGTTGCGGTTTAGTAGTTTTGCCTCTACTAATGTAGTACCGCCACCAGCAAATTGGTCTAATACCCAGTCGCCCTCTTTTGAATAACGAAGTAAAATATTTCTTGGAATATATGGCGACCAGTTTCCGCGCCATTTTGCATCGTGGGTAGCCCAGTTACCACGATTAGGAAAACTCCAGACGCTAGTCATTTCTAACTCAAAATCGTCTGGCCCCCATTTCTTTATTTCTTTCTTTCTATCGGGCATATAGGCTAAAATCTCCCTATTACGCCGCTTTCAAGGTCGTTGATATTATAAACGTCATCCAATACATCAAAAGTTTCTTCGAGGTTGTTTCTAGCGCTATTCCAGCCTTTTCCGTCGGTAAACCATGCAAACTTAAAGCCCTCTATCGTTTTAGCTTCAAGTGCGAGTGTTTTATAGCTACGAGCCGTTTCATTAAGTTTAGAGCCACCACTACCATAGAAATTAGTTTCGATTCCATAGATGTTGCTGTCGGTTTTAATTACGAAATCAAAGCGTTTTTCGGCCTTGCCCTGATTAGAAATTGCAGAAAGGTCGATATTCCATTTGCTTTCAATTTCGCTAAGATTCATTTCTTTAAAATAATCTTTACCTTTGACATAGCCAGCTTTCTGAATATATCCCTCTACAAGATTCTCCATTAAATGACCACCACGATTCTTGCGACCGTTGGAATCTAGGCCGGTTTCTACGCCAGTAGTATAATCTACCAAGTTGCTAATAATATGATTTGCGATAAGGTCGAATAGACCAGTCTTTCGCATAAAGACCTTATATTGTTCGGCAGAGTAGTTCATTTTACTGAAGTTGTAGTTATACTCGCCATCTTCGTCTATTGCATATATTTCGTTAGAACGAACTGCCAGCAAAATAGGAATACACTTTAGTGTCTCAGGATATTTAGCGATAAGGTCGTCAAATTCTTGCTCAATGTTTTGCGAACCGACAAGCGCGTTCAATATATTTAATTCTACCTTGATGGCGTCTACGTTTTTATGAATCTTAGGAAAATCGATATAGTAGCCATAGTCAGCAATGCTTTCCCGAAACTCCCCCAGCCACTCGTTAAAATTTCTTTTCATTTTGCTCCTTTCTTTAAAAATTTGATATTAATAATTCGTTAATTTTTCCGCGTTTGTCACTATTTCGGTTTATCATGCGTGTTGCGGATACGCGCTTGATATTCTGTTTTGCGTAGGCGTCGTCAAAGAAGTTATCGTCTTCATTAGTATTCTTTGGATCGGAATTACTTGCGACTATCTTGGCACCCTTTTTATCTAGCTCTTGAACGAATTTTGCAAGCTCTAATTGGTTCTTATCGTCAAACATGCCCTCTGTATAGGATGTGAAGTTGGCGGTCGGTGTTAGTGGACGATATGGTGGATCAAAGTAGACAAATGTTTTATCATCTATAAAATCACCGGATTCCTTATAATCGCCACATACTATCTTCACGTTCTGCAGTTTCTTAGATACTGCCTTTAAATTATGCTCGTTGCAGATAAGCGGATTCTTGTATGCACCCATTGGTACGTTATATTCGCCTTTGCGATTTACGCGGTATAGCCCGTTAAAGCAAGTCTTGTTAAGGAATATCATCAGGACGGCTAGCTCGACTCCATTTTCTTTTTTTCTCTTAAGCTCGTTGAATCGCGCACGTTTGGCGAGATAGGCTTCTTTGCGCTCATCATTATCTAATGCTAGGTAATCGCTCTCAAATCGCCTTAAAACGTCTAGTAGTGCGTCGATATCGTCTCGGATTATCGTATATGTATTTATTAGTTCTGCGTTGATATCACTAATATAAACTTCTTGAAGTTCGTACTTATTTAAGATGTCGAATAGAACTGCGCCGCCACCAACAAACGGTTCTGCGTATTTTGTTATAGTAGTATCTTTGGTAAAAGGGTAGTATTGCTCGATTTCTTTGAGCAATTGTCCTTTACCGCCGGCCCATTTTAGAAATGGCTTTGCTTCGTTATTAATTAAGGATGCGGCTTTTGTTCGTGCGTCCATTGGCTTTACGGCATCGCATGGAATTACCCATGAATTTCCGACGAACATAGCACCGATAATGCGCCCCTCAGAGCATAAAGTAGCTACTCTTCGTTGAGAGATATCCCATTTTGTAGCAGTTTCTTTTGCTGAAATATAATTCATTTTACCTCACTTGTTCCACTTACTATTATATTCCAAATCTAGAATAATACTAGATCTGAAAATGCTTATCTTAAAACATTTTTTACCGTCTCGCGTCAAGAAAAATCCCACCCCTATTTTCCGCACAATAACTTTCAAAACCCGATTGTGTCCAAGTGGATACTATCTATTGACTAAATGATAGAATGTTTTGTTAGAGTCGTCGCCATAATGGTTAATATCTTCCGGTTCGGCCCAAAGCGAAAGCTTGTGGACACGCCACTTGCCTATGAAAAACATCTGAACTATCGCGTCATTCACGTCGCGGTTATTTAAAGCGCGTGGAATATATGCGAGGGAAAAGTAGTACCATTTGTCGTCTTCGGCATCTAACCGTGCAAAAACGCGCTTACCACCCCTTGGGACGTGGAAGAACGAAGGTCTACCGCGCCCAAAAAGACGCACATCGAAGCGCTGTGTTAGTGTTTCCAGGGAATAAGTCTTTAATTCATGAATCGCGTCACGAACGGGCAACTCCATTAACTCCATGCGCTCGAATTTATCGTAATCGCGCGAATTGAATCTGCCGTTATGTTCGAGCATAAAACTTTCAAGTTGCCGAGCGGTAACCGGTATTGGCTTGCTAGGTTTAGTTTTCTTGAATGGGTGGCGTTTTGCCATGCTATTTTAATTTGGCTGCTTCGTGTGAGGGCTTATTAGTCGTATTATTTTTATTACCTGCTTTTTTTTTCTGCAAATCACCTATTATTCTATCTTTGATGTCTTCGGAACGTTCATTCCTAAGGGCCCTAATCAGGCTCAAAACATCCTCAGTTGAATTAGAACGTGATGTACTAATTCCGGAGAAATTGGATACATTATTTGTATACGAGATTAGATTTAACATTATCTGTTTTCCTTTTTATTTTTTACTTGCGATTCTTCGCTTTTTCTATTATCGGTAGGTACGAATATGACATTCTCAAGCGGAACTTGGTCATAGAGACTTTTGATTTTGTCTAAATCTATAATATTTGACAGCTCCTGTTGTTCCATTATTTTTAAACCTAGACCTTTAGCTTCTTCTTTTATTATAGCATAACCATGATCGAAATAGTCGTTTGCTAAATGAGTACTAATCTGGGCTGCTTCAAAACGATTTTTAATCATACCCCCTAACAGTAATGTCGCTCCATAGCTGGCGCTTAGCTCGGCGTTTCTGTAACTTTCGTGCAAGTGAAATGGATCAATTTTATCCATAATGGGCTTAAAAAGGTCTGATGCCATTCTTATCGCTGCATTCATAGCAATCGATTTCGACAGCCCCTCCTTTCGGTTTTTGTTATATAATTGCAGCATGACGACAGACGCTTGTTGCACTGTCGCTGAAGCCGTATCTCTAACATCAAGCGTAGAGATTATAGAATCATCTGTAGGGTGAGATATTTGCAAATCAAGTGGCCCCAAACAAGCTCCATTTTCAAGATAGATAGAGTCTGATCCAAGAGCCATAAGCGTACCGGCGCTCATAGCCTCATCAAATACAACGAAAAATATTTTTTTATAGATGGATCTTAGAAAGACCATAGTTCTGTAGGCATGCATTGGAGAACCGCCAAGAGTTCCGACTACCATTACTAAAGTTTCTGACGAGTGGGATATAGTTTGTCTGCGTATTTCGCTAAACATCTTGGAGTCAACGCCAGCTTTCACGATTAATAAGTCATTCTTCATATCTATATTATATCACTCTGTGCATATATTAAAAGCTTAGCCTTTATCATCCACAAGGTCTATGTGAGTTTGTATTTTTACTGTAATCATTGACAGTGTTAATAAGATATTTAATAAGTATTCAGGCTATCTTGACACTAAAACCGTTTTTACTCTAGAAATCCTTAAAAGTTCGAATCTCTTTGCCTGTATATGTATACCTCAGAATTCGCACGGCATCAGCACCGGATAATCTTTCTTAGGTATAACCTTGATCTTAGCCGTGTATTCGGGGTGGCCGATACACCAGTCCACCACCATGCAAAGTCGAGCAAATATCTCCGGTCGCCCCTCACCAACTGCAAAAATCTTGAACCCGCCGCGACACCTGACACCAGCCAAATTTTCCGTTTAAAACTAACATAAACAGCAATTTTAAACGCAAAGTTGGCAGAATCTATTTTCCCGAAAGCAAATAACTTTTCCGAATCAACTCAAACACCATCTCATCCGCCAGAGTCCCATCGAGCCAAACCGTAATCCAGTTATTCTTATTCATATGGTAAGCAGGGAAGATATGGTCACTCGTTTCGGCAAAGTCATAGGTCTGGTTCTTATCGAATTTGAGATTAATCACGTCAATTTCATCATCATTTTTCAGCCCTAAACTCTTGCCAGAAATAGTCGCAACTAGCGCAAACCATTTCCGATTATCGCCATGTCGAAAAACCGCATACCCCGGATACCGCTCCGGCCACAAAAACTCCGGCTCAGCGCCATACTCGGCCCTGACGTAATCTATCACTTTTTCCATTTGACTATTTTTCATAATCTTTTGAATTCTAGTTACTATTATACCACCAAGCAACTTGAAAATACCTAAAAAATATGTTAAAATAGTCTCACATTGAGGCTCTTTTTTATTGTCTCTTGTTGCACATTTATTTTTGTTTTTAGGAGGTGGAATTATGGATTTCTACAAAGAAGAATTCGTCAAGTTTCTACTCGAGAGCAACGCTCTCAAAATCGGTTGTAACCCTGCTCGTGAAGATGGTAATTTCGTCCTGAAATCTGGTCGCATCAGCCCCTTCTTCATGAATTTGGGTGACTTGAATAGCGGAGAACAGCTACTATCTCTTGGCTCAGCTTACGCCGAAGCCATCAACGATCACTTCAGGAGCGAGTTCAATGTTGTTTTCGGACCGGCCTACAAAGGCATTCCGCTCGCCGTTGCAACCGCTATGCAATATAACAGCATGTTTCATCATCACGTTGATTTCTGCGCAAACAGGAAAGAACTGAAGGACCACGGCGACTCCGGCATCATTCTCGGCCACAGGCCAAAGAGAGGAGATCGCGTCGTACTCGTCGAAGATGTTACAACCTCGGGCAGGTCTATCGAGGAAACTGTGCCAATCATCTTCGCCCAGGACAACGATATCGACATCGTCGGTCTTGTCGTTGCTTTCGATCGCATGGAATACGGCAAAGACAAGTCAAAAACCGCACTCGCCGAAATCGCCGAGAATTATGGCATCAAAACCTATGCTGTCGTTTCGATGAAAGATGTCATGGAATATCTCCGCGAGCACAAACGTCTCTCTGCCGGCACCCGTCAATCAATCAAGGACTACTACGCTAAGTACGGTCCACAAGGTATTACTGACGACTGGAAATGGTAACCTAAAAACCAAAAAGACCCGCATCTCACGGGTCTTTTTCTTGCTATTTTTTTGGCGGAGGGTGGGAGATTCGAACTCCCGCTCCAGGTTTCCCCAGACTAACGATTTAGCAAACCGTCCCCTTCAGCCACTTGGGTAACCCTCCAATACCAATAATTCTACCACAAAACAGGGAACTTCGCCACCCCTATTTCTCAAGATTTGCCACAACATTCATCTTTAAAATTTCATAGCGCATCTTCGTATTTTCATTCGTTCCAACATATTCTCGGTCCATCTCTTCGTTTGGCTCATATGAAAGCGGAATATTATAAAGAGAAAATTGATCGCTTGTTAAATCAAAATATCTCCCGTCAATCTTATTAAAATAGTGTGTCCCACCGCCGTTCACTCGTACACGGTGGATTGTGCCACCAAATTCATCCTGTACTACCATCGCTGTTACTGTGCATTGTCCATAGCTCGGATCGTTGTCAAAATTGTATTCTGGATCATTTTGACTTGCCGGATAAGCAGATCTCTTTACCCAACTCTTGAGCAAAACCCCAAAAAACTTATCTAAATCTTCGCGTTCGCCCGCCCCATAAAACGAAATTTCTCGACCGCTTTTTGTGACATATTTCATACCTTAAGTATACCATAAGCATTTTTATTTTTTAAAACTTGCATAAAATTTTCAGCATGATATAATAGAAACATAATCTAAATGCGAGATTAAAACTTTATTATGAAAAAAATCATCAAAAACATCTCTCAAATCCTCACCGGTGCTGGTGCGGCCCTCTGTATTTGGACCGGAAAAGCTATGGCTGTTTACGCTGAAGAAGCGACTGAAGAAGCCGCAAAAACCTCTGTTGAACAAGGTGCAGAAGCTGCTCGTGCCTCTGGTATGCCTGCCGAACTTATCGGCGATAATGGAGTCTTCGGACGTATTACGAACGTCATTCTCTTGATTGTCGGTATTGTCTCTGTTGTTATGTTGATTTATGGCGGCCTCCGCTATATTTTATCTGGTGGCGACTCAAAGAAAGTCACCGACGCAAAAAACACAATTCTCTACGCAATCATCGGTCTAATCATCTCTCTCCTCGCTTACGCAATCGTCAACTTCGTCCTGACCTCTGTTGTCGGCGTAAACTACATCCAGGGCGCCTAAAACCCTAAAATTACGAAAATCCTCGTCCGCCATTCTTCGCTAAACAGATGGCGGATATTTTTATTTCACTCTTTTTTGCGCCTAAACGCATTAGTTCCGCTTCTAAAACACCTCTAGCGGCCCTCATCGTCGCCCCTGTCGTCCAAACATCATCAACTAGCAGGAAATGGCTCTTTATATCGAGAACCGCCTTAGAATTGATTATATAAGCCCCTTTCGCTTGTTCTAAGCGCGTTTTCGCATCCGCCCCGACTTGTACGCTACTATTTTTCCTGTTTAACGCTAAAACGACCGCAAACCCCATTTTTTCTGCAAAATCCCGACAGAGTAGACCAATATGGTCAAATCCTCGTTCCCGAATATGTTTCCGAATCGTCGGCAAGGGAACGACAACAAATTTCTCCCCCGGTGCAAACTCCAAAATCGTCTCCGAAAGATACCTTGAAAGCGCTTTTCGATAATGCCTCCGAGACTGGAATTTATACTGTGAAATCAGCTCCGAAAGCACCGCCTGTCGTCTCCCGCAGGCAAAAATTCTGTGAAATTCCTTGTCAGAATCACTAAAAAATGGCATATTTTTCGCCCTGTTGTCAAAAAAACAACGCCGACAAAAAATCGTTCCAATTTTTCCGCATCCCTTGCAATAACAGGGGTAAATAAGGTCGAGTAGCCACTCAAATGTTGTAATTTTTACTGAATTTTTCATAAAATCTCTTGAAATTCCTTATGTTTACGTTTATAATAAGCATAACAATAGTAATTTAGTGGAGGAAAGCAAATGGCTCGTTCGAATAACGACGACATGCTTATGGAAGACGAATTAGCTGCTGCATTTTTGGACGACGCTTCTGACGAAGAAGCTGAGACAAAAAACGTAGCTGTTGATGATGTCCCAGCAGAAGATGAAGAGTGGGAAGAACCTGAGGATTTCCCAGGTCAATTAGCCGTAGACGTATACGAAACCGCAGACAAGCTCGTTGTGAAAGCTCGCACTGCTGGAATCTCGAAAAACGATCTCGACGTCACAATCAGCGATAACATCTTAACTATCTCCGGTGTTCTCTCCGGCGGCGAAGATGAGCAAACCACTCGTTGGCACATCCAAGAGTGCTATTGGGGTGAATTCTCCCGTACAATCGCTCTTCCTGTGCAAGTTCGTGAAGAAGACGGTTCCGTCAAAGCCGAACTAAAAGACGGTGTTCTCACCATTACCTTCGACAAGGAGAAAGTCGAAGCGCCAAAGAGAATCGACGTCCAATAATTTTCACCTAGAAAGCATAAATCTCCCACTAATCCGGGAGATTTTTGTATATCCAAAACACCTCTATCATACCGAAAAAATTCCCCCGGGTCAAGCCCGAGGGAATAATCTTCGTTAAAATCTACGTCGTTGTTGGTGATGGGGTTCCACCTCCACCAGCCCCGCCAGAGAAGAATGTCGAGAGTACGAAGTTGACAATCGCGAACGCGAGAATCGCCACGACAAGCCCAACAATTCCATAAAGAATCGTGTCTTTAGCTTTTTTCGTCTTACCCGGATCACCCGCTGATGTCACATAAGTCACACCACCAAGCACAATCACAACCACGGCTACAAGCCCTAGCACGCCGATAATAACATTAATAATCTGATTAATCGTCGGAATAAGCGAATTATCCTCTTTTACATTACACTCGCCGAGTGTGTTTGCAGAACTGCGTACACTTCCTTTTGGACAGTCCACCGCAAATGCCGGCGTCGCAGTAACGACTGCCGTAAAAAGCATCATCGCTCCAGCCACCATCATATTTTTGATTTTCATACTATCTCCTTAATATTCTATCTCTATTGTACCATAAATCCCCCCAGTTTAAAACAAAAAGAGCCCCGAGAGGCTCTTATTTTTGTCTCTTTATTGAGAAGTTTTGAGAATTGATGAAAGCACGAAGTTGACAATCGCAAATGCGAGAAGTGCAACAACAAGACCGATGATGCCATAAAGAATCGTGTCTTTAGCTTTCTTAACTTTACCTGGATCACCAGCTGATGTTGTGTATTGAACACCGCCGAGAATAATCACAACGACAGCGACGAAGCCAATCACACCAATAACAACGTTAATAATCGTATTAAGCGTCTTCATAAGGTCATTTGTGTTGCTTTCACTAGTTAATGCATTATCACCATTAGTACAGTTAGCAAGACTTTGACCATCATCCAATGGCGTGCCGTCAGGGCAATATCCCTTAGCTGCGAAAACGGTACCTGCATTAAGTCCCGCACCGACGACCGCTGCGCCACCTGCGGCAAGAGTTTTTACTTTATTTGAAATCTTCATTTAGAAAGTTCCTTTGTTTATTACTTTAATATTATTATATCATAAGCATTCGAGCATGCAAGAGCTTTTCTTCCTAGGTCGTCGTCGGAGCTGGGCTTCCGCCCGTGTTTGCATCCGAATTAATATTACTCGAGACAAACGATACAATCGCCCACGCTAACCCCGCTACAACTAGCGCCACTATCGCATAGAGAATCATATCTTTCGCTTGCTTAACTTTCCCTGGATCGCCCGCCGAAATCACATATCTTACCCCACCAATCACAATCACAAGCACCGAGATAATCCCGACGGCCGCCGCCGCAAGCTCAATAATACTATTTATCCTAAACGGCAGTTGGTCTTTTTTATCACCCGACATCGTACATCCCGCCGCTTGTTTCTGCGCCTCGTCAAGGTCGCTCGACGAACAGATTTTATTACAATTCGCATCACTCGAACCAGTACATCCCGCCGCAAGAGCCGGCGTGCTCACAAAAAGTCCGCCAAAAACCATCCCGAGAATAATTACTAAATTTCCTAGAATCTTTTTCATATTTCTCCTCTTAAACTGTTGCTCCTAAAACAAAGTTCGTAATCGCCGCCGCAATCAGGACCACGACCAGCCCAATCACAGCGAAAACAATCGTCTGACTAGCTTGCTTGATTTTTCCAGGATCGCCTTGTGTCATTGCATAGTTCACCGCCCCATAAATGATAAACCCGACCGCCACAATCCCCGCAAACGCGTACACCCAGTTCAAAACTGTCTGGATATTAAATTGAGTATTTTGTGGGATGTTTTTTGTCGCATTATCAATCCCACTACGCCAGTCCCCTAAAAATTTCATCATATCCATAACACTCCTTTTATGATGCTGCTCCCCCAATTACAGAAATAATCGTATTCACAATCACATTCGCGAGCAGTGCAATTATCATTCCAATCAGCGCATTCACAATAATCGTCTTCGCCTTCGCCACTTTCCCCGGTTCACCATTCGACATAATATAATTAAACCCACCCCAAATCACAAAGATAATCGCCGCATACCCAATCGCGACCGATAAGTCCACTAATATATTAAGCACAATTCGCCAGACGAACGAAGGCAAACTATCTCCCTTCGCCTTATCATAATCAATCACACAGTCACCATTTACCGATTTCGTCAATCCTTTATACCACGGGCGAAAACCAATCACATCATCATCGCACGCCGCATATGCCATCCCAGCAGGGAACACCGCAAATGTCGCCGTCACACCCATAAATACTGCCAAAATAAACGAGACTATCTTTTTCATACCTTAATAATACCATATTTTGCCCTAAAAACACAACTTTTTAACCATAACCATATTACAACATATTTTCACGCCCAAAAATTTCGCCTAACTCCTGTTTTTAGTATTGACTATTCTGCTTATGTGTGATATAATATAAGCAAAGCTAATTGAGAGCTTACCTATGAAAATATTAGAGAAGATCAAAAGGGCATTAATCTTTCCGTTGATTGGAATCATTTTTGCAACTTCCGCTCTCACTTACTCCACCCCTGTTTACGCAGACCCAGTCGATGAACCAGAAACCGGAACTATTGTCCCGGGCGCACCGGATGAAACGACCGAAACGACTGAAACTAAAACTGAAGAGTCTGAAGAGAAAAAAGACGAGGGAGATAGTGAGAAAACCGAAAACGCTACCTGTTATTCACAGGTTGGCGGTCTTGGCTGGCTCGTTTGTCCGGTCATGGCTTTTCTCGCCAAAGGTATCGACACCATCTACGGCGTCATCGAAGATTTTCTCGTCGTTGAGCCAATCTCAATGGAAAGCGACTCCCCGGTCTACACCATCTGGGTCTACGTCCGTAACATCACCAACATTGTCTTTGTCATCTTTCTCTTGTTCATTATCTACTCCCAGATTACCGGCTTTGGCATCAGCAACTACGGCATCAAAAAGGCCCTTCCGCGCCTAATTATTGCCGCTATTCTCGTCAACCTCTCTTATCTTATCTGTGTCGCCGCTGTTGATGCCAGCAACATCATCGGTAAATCTCTCCACGATTTCTTGAGTGGCGTCGCCGAAAACGCCCTCTCATCTGGCACTGTCACAGCTGACGTTTCCGTCTCGTTCTATGACGTCTTCACCACTATCGCTGCCGGTGGTGTCATCGGCGCTCTCGCAGTCGGTCTCGCCGGTGGTCCACTCGGCCTCCTTCTTGCACTCATCCCAGTCATTCTCGGTGGTATCATCGCTGTTCTTATCGGTCTTGTCACCATCTCTCTCCGCCAAGCCGTCATCATCCTCCTCGTCGCTATCGCCCCACTCGCTTTTGTCGCTTACCTCTTGCCGAACACTGAAAAATGGTTCAAAAAATGGACCGACATGTTCTCCCAGATGCTCTTCTTCTATCCGATGTTCAGCCTCCTCTTTGGCGCCTCAAAACTTGCTTCTTGGATTTTCATCTCCAGCGCAAACAGCATGCTCGGTATTATTCTCGGTCTCGCCGTCCAAGTTCTCCCGCTCATCCTCGCCCTCAGCCTCATGAAAATGTCTGGCACCATCCTCGGCGGTATCAGTAGCGGACTCAGCAAGCTCGGCAACAAAGCCAACTCCGGCATCCGCGGTTTCACCGACCCATACAAAGACCTCGCTCGCAGCAAGCAGCTCGCTAAAGGCATGCGCCAACCATTCAACCCGCTTTCCGTCGCTTCTTGGCGTGCCGCTTCCGAAAAACGCAAAGCGAATTTGAAATTCCGCCAAGACCAATATGACAAAACTAACTCTGGTCTTATTTCCGAGAACACTAACGCTCTCCGTCGCAACAGCCGCATTATCGGCTACGATAAGAACAACCAACCGATTTACACCCAACTCCCGGTCCGCCGTTCTAATAAATACATGAACGCCGAAGCCGAAGCTCGTGAAGTCGATTTGCGCGTCCAAGCCGACAATCAAGCCACCGAAAACGCCTACGGCCAACTCGGCGATTACCAAAAAGAACACGGTATTCGCTATGGCTCGGCTATCAAGAACGCTTCTCGCATGGGCGGTCATTATGTCGCCCTCCGTACTCAGATGGACGCTAAAGCTAGAAATGACGAAGCTGACGAACGCTTCTATAACGAAACTGTGACTAAGGCCGCCGAACGCTACGACCGTGATGACGGCGTCCACCGCGCTGGCGATCTTAAAAACGTCGAAGCCTACAACCGTATCGTCAACGGCGCTCTCGGTGCAACTGGTTATAACATCAACCAAATCACCGAAGAAGGTCGCCGTCGTGCCGACGAAGCTCGCGTCAACGTGATTGGCGACGCTTACAGCCGCGCCGAATCTCAACGTGCCGCCAACATTAAACGTTTCGAATCATACATGGACAAACAAGTCACTGCCGAAGTTCTTCGCCAATACGAAGATATGATTAAATTCGACAACACTGACGGTATGGTCGCTTCCCACAACGTCCTTGCCAAACGTGGCGACTACGACCAAATCGCTAAACACATGACCGATTATATGAACTCCGGTAAGGTCAAACTCGGCGAAGATATGGCAAACACTCTTGCCATGAACTTCCTCTCAATGAAAGATGCCGCACCAGCCCTCGCTCGTCTCGGCAAATTCATGAACATGGAAACCTGGCAATACACTTCCGGCAACCGCCAAACCGCCGAAATCACCATGGAACAATACATTACTGGTCGTGTTGAAGGCGACGTCGATAAACATGGCAACGCCTACACCACTAAAATCAAGATGGCTTCCGGTCTTGAAGGTACTAAACTCACCGGCATTGACCGTACTGCTTACGGTGTTAACGACGCTATCGTCGCCCAATTCGACATCAGCCAATCACGCTTCGATCATATGACCGAAAACGAACGCCGCGCCGCTATCAAATACGCTACCGACGGTCGTCTTGAAATTGAGACTGCAATGATGCCAGCCGAAATCTCCGCTCTCCCAACCTTCGCTTCCGGCTCTGAGCAGATTCGTTCGATGGTTGGCCACTTGACCGGCACAAAGTTCAACTCAAAGACTGGTCAATGGGAAAACGTCATCCGAGATGGCGCCAACGGCGAAGTCGACCGCGCTATCGTCGATTACACCACTTCAACCTATCTCAAATCACTCACTGTCCGTGACCTCATTAATATGAAGACGGACACTTGGAACGGTATCGTTGCTCGCTATTCTTATGATTATGAAAACAGCGCCGAAGGCCAAGCAGCTCTCGCCAATGTCGACGAAGCTGACCGCAGTCAATTCATTCTCGACAAAGTTCACGAGCGCTTGCGTGGCGACCTCAAGACTCGTATCGACAAGCTCGCCCAGGGCAACATGAACGTCGATATGATGAAAGAGAAAATCTACGACGCTCTCCAAATCAGTCAAAAACGCGAAGAATATTGGAATGCTCGCCGCAAGGGAACTGGCAGAGGCCATACCGACCGCGACCCTCGCCCGCATGACAATATGGACGACCCAGACAATCCGTTTGAGCCAAGCGATGATTAGCAAAAAGCCCCAAAATCCGGGGCTTTTTCTATATCTTTTTTCATAATGCTTGTGATATAATATATACATATATGGCTCAATATAAGGTCCCTCAAGATGTTGAGGCAGAAGACAAACTTCTCGGACCATTTACTTTCCGTCAGTTCGTCTATCTCCTTATTGCAGCGGCCGGTATTGCTGGAGCGTGGGGTCTTTTTCAAATCTTTCCGCTCCTAGGCTTAATCCCACTGCCGTTTGTTTTCTTTTTTGGTATTCTCGCACTCCCGATTAAAAAAGACCAGCCAATGGAAACTTATCTCGCTGCCGTCGTCAGTTTCTATCTAAAACCAAATCGCCGTATCTGGACTGCCGGTCAACGTGAATCCACCATTAAAATTATCGCTCCAAAGAAAGTTGAAAAATCTCGCACTCGTGACATCACCGAAGACGAAGCTTCACATCGCCTCTCATTCCTCGCCACTATCGTCGACACCGAGGGCTACGCTATTCGTGGTGATTCTGCTATGAAAGATGAATACGCCGCCGAAGCCGACACCGTCGAAGATGTTCTCGACGCCGATAACCCAGTCATCGACCGCATTATCGAACAAGAACAAACTCAACGTAAACAAGAAATCGTTTCTCAGATGCGCACCGCGATGAATCGCACCGACGCTCTCATCGGTTCCACTCCGGTCAATCCTGCCACGGTTACCACTGCTCCGGTCCAAAACCCTGTCCCGCTCCAAGCCCCAGGTGCAAATTATAATCCGCAACCAACCACAGTTCCCGTGCAACCAATGCCACAACAACCTCAAATGCAACCACAGCCTCAACCTGTTTATCAAGCTCCACAGCCGACTCCGGCTCCAATGCCGATGCCGATGCCACAACCGCAGCCATCCGTCCAACAGCTCACTCAGGCTTCCTTAAACCAAGCTGCCGTAAACCAACAAATGCAAAATCTCGCCAATAATAACTCTTTCAGTATCCAAACTATCGCCCAACAAGCAAACCGCATCCAACAACAGTCTAAATTTGAACAAGATTTCATGGACCAAGTCCACACCGACCCGAACGTTCATGCTCCAGCAACCAACAACACAATGGTAACAAACAACGAAGCTGGTCTCACTGCCCCGACTTTCACTCCGATGTCCATCCCACTCCCACACGAAGTCGAACCAGGCCAACTCTATCGCCCAATCGAAAATGACGAAGCAGCAAAGCCTCAAAATGACCGTCCTGACCTCTATGGCCCGCCAACCGCAATATTTAGTTCATAAACCGATGAAGATTAAGGAGAAAAATAGATGAATCCACAACAAAACCAACCCCAAAACGTCGCCATGGCGATTCCAGAAGCGCCAGCCGGTCAGGAACATCCGGTCCCAGACAGCAACACCGCGACTCAAACCACTCTCTTGATTTCCGAGCTTCGCGATGGTCTCGTCATCATGAAAGATGGTTCTTTCCGTGCCGTTGTCGCTTGTAAATCGATCAACTTTGACCTCATGTCCGAAACCGAACGTGAAGCTGTTGAGTACTCATATCAAGGATTCATCAACTCACTCAACTTCACCACCCAAATCATGATTCGCTCCCAACGCGTCGACATCGGTCCATATCTCGAACGTCTCTCCGACATCCGTCGTAACACCGACAATATGCTCCTCGGCGTTTTGATGGACGACTACATCAACTTCATCGACATTCTCTCCCAAGAAGCAAACATTATGGATAAATCTTTCTTCATCGTCATTCCATATTACACTTCAAACGACGCCGAAAAGGCCTCAACCCAAGTCAAAGGTATTTTCTCCGGAATCTTCGGTAGCAAGGAACCGCTCGTCACAAAAATCGACCGTGCAACTTACGACAAAGCTGTCAAAGAGATAAATGACCGTGTCGAAAGCGTTATTTCCGGACTTTTCCAAATGGGAATCCACTCCGTCCGTCTAAACACCAAAGAACTTTCTGAACTCTTCTACAACGTCAATAACCCAGACACTGCCGTCCGTGAACCGTTCATCGATTTCTCAAAAATGGCAACCACATATGTAAAGAAAGGCGCAGCCCCTAGCCAAGCTCAAGGAGGACAACAATAATGGCAAAGAAAAAGAAACTCACCGCAGCTGAGCTTGCCGCACAAGCTCAAACCATGGAAGACGCAGAAATTCAGCGTGCTTTTGAACAAGGTATCACCACTCTCCGCGACCTCATTTCGCCAAGTTCCATCGAAATCCATTCAAGCTATTTCCGTCTCGGCACAAAATACGGCCGCACTATGTATGTCTATGGCTATCCTCGCACTCTTTATACCGGTTGGCTTTCACCTCTGATTAACATCGACGAAGTACTCGACATTTCCATGTATATTTATCCAGTCGACACTGGCGTCGTTATGAAAAACCTCCGCAAAAAAGTCACCCAGCTCGAAGCTGACATCTCGTTAAACGCCGAGAAAGGTCGTATTAGAAACCCAGAAACCGATGCCGCTATCCAAGACGCCGAGGAACTTCGTGACGCACTCCAAGTCGGTGCCGAAAAATTCTTCCGCTTCGGCCTCTACGTCACAATCTGGGCCGATTCGCTTGATGAACTAAACTTCGTCCAACACAAAATCGAAACTATTTTCGGCCAACAAATGGTCTTCTCAAAAGTTGCAACTTCTCAACAAGAGCAGGGAATGAACACCACGATGCCAATGTGTACTGACCAGATGCAAATCCGCCGCAACATGAACACCGGCGCAATTTCCACATCTTTCCCATTCACTTCCGCCGACCTCACCCAAGAGCGCGGTATTCTCTATGGCATCAACATGCACAACAACGGTCTCGTCATCTTCGACCGTTTCACACTTGAAAACGCCAACATGGTCGTCTTCGCTAAATCTGGTGCTGGTAAATCCTTCACCGTGAAGCTTGAAGCTCTTCGTTCGATGATGATGGGCGCAGAAATTCTTATTATCGACCCTGAAAACGAATATCAACGTCTCTGCGACGCTGTCGGTGGTTCTTACGTTCGTCTTTCTCTTAACTCTGACGTACGTATTAACCCGTTCGATCTCCCGAAAGTCATCGACACCGAAGACGCTTCCGACGCTCTCCGTGCCAACCTCGTGACGCTTCATGGCCTCTTCCGCTTAATGCTCGGTGGTACTCAAATCGGTCCAAACGGCCAAGCCGCTCCGGCTCTCACTCCAAACGAAGAAGCCGACCTCGACCAAGCTCTTATCGATACTTACGCTCGTGCTGGTATTACTTCCGATCCACTCACTCACCAATCCACCCCTCCAACCATCATCAACCTTTATGATACCTTGCTTCATATGGGTGGAACCGGTCCGCAACTCGCACAGCGCCTCAGAAAATACACTACCGGTACTTTCGCCGGCATCTTCAGCCAACAATCAAATATCGACATCAACAATCCAATGGTCGTCTTCAACATCCGCGACCTCGAAGACGAACTTCGCCCAGTCGCGATGTACATCGTCCTTTCGCACATCTGGAACGTTGTTCGTGCCGACCAAAGAAAACGCCTGCTCATCGTTGATGAGGCCTGGCAGCTTATGAAATACGACGACTCCGCAAACTTCCTCTTCTCCCTCGCAAAGCGTGCTCGTAAATATTATCTTGGTCTCACCACCATTACTCAGGACGTTGAAGATTTCATGTCCAGTAAAATGGGTCGTGCCATCGTCCACAACTCCTCGCTCCAGATTCTCTTGAAGCAATCCGCTGCTGCTGTCGACGTTCTCTCCGACGTCTTCAAACTCACCGAAGAAGAGAAGAAACGTCTTGCCAACTTCCCAGTCGGTCAAGGCCTCTTCTTTGCCGGTCAAAACCACGTCCACATCCAAGTCATCGCCTCAGAAACTGAGGAAGGTCTCATCACAACAAACCCAGCAGCACGAGCAAACCAGCAATAGCGCTTGCGCTTTCAAAAATAGCAAAAATATGCTAAAATAAGAGACATAAAAGGTCTCTTATTTTATGGTTAAAAGCGCATATTTCGGCAAGGATTCCATCACCCCTGACTTTTTGCGTCATGTCGAAGAAAATGCCAAAAAAACCAAACCCGTAGAAGACGACCAAAAAGAGTCCGCCACCGACGCCGCCAAAAACTCTGAAAAAGATTTCAAATTCACCGGCTCCGGAAAATCTCTCGCCGACGCCGTCCGCGCCGCTCGCAAGAAAAAACCAAAATTACACTCCATCAAAAAAGCCACTCCTGTTTTTCTCATCACCAGCTTCATTTTTGTCGCAATTTTCTTCATGTTCTCGATGGTCAGCAACCTCGGCAACCAAATCGAAACTCTTATCACTCGTGCGACCGACACCATGTTCGGTTCTTATTCCGAAAACACCATCCGCATCACCGAAGAACTTCTTGCCGGCAAGCGTGGAGAATTCCCAGAATATTTTAAAGATCGTCTACAAGAGCAGGGCATTACTGTCGCCGGTGGCGAAGGTGGCTACACTCTCGATTGGTCCGGTATAAAAATCGGCTCCAGCACTTTCCGCGAAGTCTACTCTAACGACGTTAATTTCCGCGAGGCTTACACAAAAGCCAAACGTGGCCGCACCAGCAACTTCTACGACATGAGCGCCAATTTTGCCTTTACCCGTCTCGGTATCTCACGCAACCTCTATCGTAGCTATGACCAAACCGGCGATTCCGAAGCCGACAACGCCGCCTATAAAAAGACCGAATCCGACCTCTTCGAAGATGCCACTTCCGGCTCACTCAACACTGTCATTGAACAACAGAAAACTGACGAAAACGGCAATCCGATGACTGATGATGACGGCAATCCTATCATGGAACGTATCAAATCCGGCGAAGACATTGGTAGTTCCCAAGGTGGCGATTCCAGAGTCAAAGCCAAAGGCTACCTCACCGACATCGCCGGCCGTGTCGCTGACACCACTAGCCTCGCTTGCGCCGCCTTAAAAGTCGCAAACATGGTTTCCGTAACTGTCGCCGCCGCCGAAATCTACGAAGCCATCAACTATTTCTTATCCAACGCCGAAAACATTAGTAAAACCAAAGCCGGAGACGGCAACAACGCTGCCCAAAGTTATCTCTTGAACTTCCTTAATGAATCCACGACGACGACTTACACCGACGTCAAAACTGGCGAAGAAAAAGAAATTTCCGGCGCCCCAATCGAAGCCGAAGGTTTCGCCAATGTCCTCGCCGGCACTAATCCTGACACCTCAAAAACCAGCAACTATTCCGTCGAATCTGCTTTTGTCGCCTCTGGTTTTGCTATTGGACTTTCCGCCGTCAACAACAAAGTTTGTGGCGGCCTCCGCGCCGTCGGCGCCACTGTCAGCCTCGCTGTCGGACTTCTCGGTGGCGGCATCGTCAAGTCTATCGCCACTCTCGCCAAGACCACTTTTATCAACTTCGCTATGCAACAGGGAATTGTTGCAATTCTAGGTGTCTTAATTCCAAAAATCGCCCAATCCCTCTTTGAAAATTCCGCCGAATCTCTCGCTAGTATCCCAGCCGGAGAAACCTTCGTTAAAGGCGCCGCCCTCGGCAACAAAAAAGTCGCTCGTGGCACTTCCGGCCAAATGCTTGCCAGCAAAGAAGTCGCAGCCGCTTACTCAAAACAAACAAAAATCGCCAACGCTTATGAATCCGAACTTGGCCGCAAAAATCGCAGCCCATTCGACACCTCCTCCCCGGATACTTTCCTCGGCCGAATCGTCTCAAAACTCGCCGTCATTTCCGGCAGCAGCACGCTCTTTAGCTCTCTCTCAAACATCAGTAGTGTCGTCGGCAACACCTTCGCCAGCCTTGTCGGCACCACTGCGACCAAAACTTTCGCAAACAGCATCACCGACCCAGATTACACTGTCGATTATGAACTCGCCGGCACCGATTACTCAGAAGTTTTCGCCGATGAATCCGACTGTGAATATTTGACCGACATCGGCGCCGCTTGTGGCATGTATGGCGAAGAAATTACCGCCACCGACCCAAATGTCATGAAAGTTAGCTCCGACGACCCGAAATATCTCGCCGTTCTCGAGGAAAACGTCCGCAAACTCGACGACGGCACTTATGAAGTCATCCCAAACTCCCTCCTCGCCAACAAAATCATGTATTGCGATGAACGCGACAGCCCATTCGGCGTCTACGACAGCAACATCGCCAGCGCTTTCGAAACTAGCCTTGGTTTCATGGACAACATCCCAGTCTTAAACGACGTTGTCGATCTCGTCAATGCCGTCGAAGACATGGATCCAGAAACCGAAGGTTGGGCGCGCGGCACTTTCTGTGTCATGAACCCAGCCACCAACTACCACTACGAAGACCTCATTTATCTCCAACATTTCACCGAAGACCAACGTATCGCTGTCCAAATTGAACTCGACGAAGTTCGCAAAGAAGACGGCAGTGTAAAATCTCCAACTCTCGCCTACAAAGAAGCTTGGTATGCAAAAAATCCTATCGACACCACCGAAGCTGGTCTTCTTGCCCGCTACACCGGCACCACGAAAAAAGAAGCCGAAGAGTTTCTCGCTCTCCTCGAATACTACGAATACCTCTCAAATTACACCCCGCCAGCCGAAGAAAAAGAGGAATATAAACTTTCTCTTGAATCATCCAACTTTGAAAATATCCTTGGTTATATCCTTCATGAAACAGAATTTATCAACCTTCGAAATAGGAGTTTTGCCGCATGAAAAATATCCTAAAACGCCTATTTTACCTCTGTGCTGTTGTGATTTTTACAACACTCTCAATCGTCACACCAGTTTCCGCCTTAAAAGAAAAAACTTGGGATATGTACGACCTCAACTACATTTATTATTACGATCCCGAAGGCGAAGAATGTACCCCAACTTCCGGCTCAGTCGTTTCTGGAGATAACACTCTCTATAACGGCGACCCCGTTCTCTCTACCTCCTCACTCCAAAAAATCGCTGAAAACAAACCTTTCTACGAAAAATCAGCCAACAAATATAATATCCCATGGCAAATCATCGCCACTCTCCACTACCGCGAAGCTGGTTTAAATCGTTATAATCCAAGCAACGGTCAAGGTGCTTACCAACTTTATTCTTACACCGGCGGCGGCAAAAATGGCAACGCCTTCCTCCCAGCCGGCCCAATTTCTGACGACGAATTTCAGCGCCAAACCGACATCGTCGCAAAACTCATCCGCGACAATTATGGTGCCGGCTTAAATCTAAATACTGACGACGACGTCAAACTTTTCTTCTTCCGTTATAACGGCACCGCCAGCTCTTATATCTCCCAAGCTCGTGACCTCGGTTTTTCCGAAGCCGAAGCTCGTCGCGGCGAAGGCTCGCCATACGTCATGAATCTCGCTGATGAAAAACGTGACAGTCGCAAAAACCCGAATTGGAAACAAATCACTCATGACGGCGGCGCTATGACCGACCCAGCCAATCTCCAACCTGGCGCATTTATCATCTTTTCATCCCTTGGCGGCAGCTCTGGTTTCTCGAGCTGTACTAATTCCGGCGCCGGTAACGGCGACTTAAATAAAACTGCTCTCGAACTTGCTTGGCCAGAACACGGTCACGGCTTAAACGCTCGCGACACCTATAAAACTGCTCTCGCTGACGTCGGCCTCAGCAACTATGGTGATTATTACGCCCGCATCGGCGCTTCTTGCGATGCTTTCGTCGCCACCGTCTTCCGCTATTCCGGCGTCGATCCAAACTTCGTTTGTTGTGGTGTTTCAAATCACGGCGCAACCTGGAATTATGTCGTAAACTCCGGCAAATTCGTCGAAGTTCCAAACAACGCCAGCTCCTTGAAGCCAGGCGACATCCGCTTAAGCAACGGCCATATCGAAATGTACGTCGAAGTCGATGGCGTCGGTAAAATCGCCAGCGCTTCCTATGGCTCCCGCACCGGCGAAATCGGTCCGTTCTACGACAACTCTGCAACATTTAAAGCCTATCGGTGGAAAGGGAATCAATAATGGCAGGCAAAAACTTATTTAGATTCGATTCAAACAAACGACAGAAGAAAATCTTGAAATATTCACTAATTTTCATGATTGCCCTTTTTCTCGGTGCACTAATTTACTCCACTATTGAAATGATTATTAACCACGACAAAACCGCCACAATCGAAATCCTTATCGCTCCGTCCGACGCTAAAGTCGAAATCGATGGTCGCACCTTCCCAACCAAATCCACCATCAAAATCCGCCCCGGCACTTATGCTGTTAAAATCGAAAAAGACGGTTTCATCTCTTTTAACGGCTCAATCAAAGCTAACGCCGACGAAACCAGCTATCTTTACGAATTTTTGAATGAAGAAAACGAAAACGGCACTTATTACAAAGACAACGAACAAGATTCACTTCGCGCCCAACAAATTTCCGACAAAAAAGCCGATCTCTTCCACGAGAATTACAACGGTACCGACCAAATCTGGAACGTTACGCCATACGACGATTATGCTTCTGGCTACAAAATCTGGGCCGAAAAGGGAAGCAACGAAAGCAACCTCCCTTCCGTTTCTGGAAATACCAACTCCGACCAAATCACCATCAACATCTATCTCTACACTTGTTCTG
The DNA here is from genome assembly GCA_017480035.1 of Candidatus Saccharimonadota bacterium. Taxonomy (GTDB): domain Bacteria; phylum Patescibacteriota; class Saccharimonadia; order Saccharimonadales; family Saccharimonadaceae; genus Nanosyncoccus. The sequence continues at coordinate 158,586 of JAFVBJ010000003.1, forward strand.
ACGACCGCCTCGCAAAACTCAAACAATCCGCCCTTGATTATCTCGAAGAAAAGAAAATCAAAATCGAAAATTACACCATCAAATACTCAAATTGCAGTTAATTTTCTCCGTTTTCACTACATTTTCCATTCCGTTTATGCTAAAATAAAATTATATGAAGGTTAAACTTTTTTTGAAAAGATTTTTTAGAAATTTTTCGTATTATTTTGCAACTTTTCTCATCATCTTAAACGGTGGGCTTCTCCTTCCTACTCCGGTTTACGCTAAAGTTGATCTCCCGAATGGTCGTGACGACGAATTCGGCGAAAACAACATCGTATTCTACAACCCAGAGGACAAACCTGCTGAAAAAAAATGCACCTCAACCAGTGGCAAATGTGATATTAAAGGCGACACAAAAGACGAGAAACTCTGGTCTGGTATTCGCGGCTACGGTTTCAGTCCGGAACAAACCGCTGCATTGATGGGCAACTTCGCTCATGAAGGCGGCACCCCAACCACCCAAGAGTACGCTTACTCTACTGCTCGCAATAAAGGCTGTAAAACCATGGAAGGAAATCCATACACAATCCACACCACCACAAACGAACACCATTCTTCTTGTATGCAGTCAGTTTATAGCCATTATTCCGCCGGCAAACCTGTCGCCGGAATTGGCCTCGGTTTCGTACAATGGACTGCAGAAAGCCGTCGCGAAGGCTACCTCTCAAAGCTCGACGAATTAGGTCTAAAAGACACTTATTTTGAAGGTGACGCCTATAAAGAATACGGCTCTCTCACCGACGACCAACTAAAATCAAAAATTGAAAGCACAACTGGTTCCGACGCAGACTATTGGGATCTCTGGTGCGCTGCAATCGCCTACATCGACGAGGAACTCCATAGCGGTTCATATTCGGCCTTCTTTAGTATGTCGGATGTTGGGGAAATGGCCGGGTATATCTCCGCTTCATATGAAGTTTGTAATGGTTGCCAAAAAGGTGCATCATCTTACAACGCCCGTGTTTCCTCCGCCATACAATACTACCAAGATTACCTGAACGGAAAATTCGACTCTGTAGAAACTACTACATCATCATCAGAATCCGCCAAAGCCGACACAGACGGCGACCTCGCAACCACCGACGCGCCAGAAGGTGAAGATAACTCCGAAACCGGAAAAAATGTCATCATCATCGGCGATTCAATCACTGTCCGTTCCGAATCCGAAATCAAAGCTCTCCTCCCAGACGTCACAATCAACGCCGAAGTTGGTCGAAACTGGGGAACCGGCCAATCAATTCTCGATAGTTTATCAAACAAACCTGGAATTATCGTTTTCGCTCTCGGCTCAAACAACACCGGTGGTGTTAGCAAATCCGATATAGATAAAGTTCTCTCAAGCGCCAGTGGCTCAACCGTCATCTTCGCCACAAACTATTCCCTTAAACTTCACACCACTGCCTATGAAAAAACTAATACCGCCCTAAAATCATCAGGAGCAGTTATCGCAGACTGGGCTGCTGCCGTATCATCCGACCCGACAAAATACGTAGCCGACGAATCATCTATTGATGTCCATCCAACCATCCCAGAAGGCACAAAACTCTTTGCAAAAACCCTCTATGAAGCCATCACAAAAGGCACCCTAGATAACAACGAACGAAACCATTGTGGTGGCGATGGCGAAACAACTAAAACAAAAATCGGTGACTACGATTACGCCTTCCCACTCCAAGGCGCAACTCAATCAAACTACCTAAACCCAGGTTGGCCTGGCCCGGCAGGTGATTCAGTCCTATCGAGAGTTCCATGTGGTAGTGGCACTTGTCACCACGATTACAACGCCGTCGACCTCGGTATTAACGTAGGAAAAGTCAAAGCTTCCGACCATCCAGGAGACGGTCTTAGCGATATGTATTATTATTCAACCGGCGCGAAAGTTGTTGCGCTCGTCGGCGGAACAATCAGTTATTATTCAACATACACCAATAAAGTTCCATCTTCCCACCATAGCCAATGTGGTCAATTAATATTAAAAGGTGAGGACGGCAAAGATTATTGGTTTGGTCATATGAATTACCCTGGTAATGTCAGTGGCGGCGACACTGTCACTGCCGGACAAGTTCTCGGCGAAGTTGGCGTCCCGCAATGCGCTCAAGTTACCCAAGCTCACCTCCACATCAACGTTTCTCCACAATCCGCCAACGACCACTACATTATCGACGTCATTGATAAACTTTGGGATAGCTTACCAAAATAGGAGTTTTATGGAAGAAAATAATTTTAATTTCAATAACAAGACCAGCGAAGACTTAAAAAATAAGCGCATTTTTATCGCCGGAGTTATTGTTTTCGCTATTATCGTTCTCATTATAATTATCATTTTCATCGTCTCAAAATCTCGCGAACAACATCATACCGGCGAGTCTCTCCCTGAATACGCCACTTCCTACGAAAACCGCTATTTACTTCGTTCAAAACTCGACTCAAACCCAGCAATCGAAGTCACAAGTCATATCGACCAAATCATCACAAACCAAGGCGAAATAGATTCCGCCCCACAAGAAAATAACTCCACAACCTCAAACTACAATACTTTAACTATCACAATTTCCGAAGATTCTTTCAAAACCACCGATGACGGCAAAGATTATACTTCCACTTTTGACTTATCAGTATCAGATGGCAGAAAATATTCAATCATAGTTTTCGAAGATGGCAGTTTCGGCCGTTTCTATCTCGGTACCATTATCAAACGCACCGACCGAGAAACTAAAGATTATGTTTTCTTTGATTACAATGAAGGCGCAGAATATTATGGCCAAGATTTAGACTACAAAGAACTTCTCGAAAATTGGCTTAAAACTCAATCTGTTAAAAACCCAGAAATAGACTACTCTTCTCTTATCATTGAAGAAAAATAGCGTAAGCTCTATTGACTTTTTACATTTTTTATGATATAATTAAGTTATAGGCTTTATTAGTGAACCTGTCAAACCCACTAACTCGCACATTAGGAGGTAAATTTATGAAAAACAGATTTTTTTCTCTATTAACACTCTGTATCGCAGCTTTATTATTCACTGGCTGCGGACAGCAGCCTCAGGAGAAGAAAGAAGAGCTTTCGACTATTTACTACGAACCAAAAGAAACGGTTGAAGCAACAGAGAAACCAGAAGTTGAGGTTGAAATTGAGCTTAAGCCAGAACTAGAACTCAAATCAGAAACAGAACCAGAAATCGAGGAACCAGAAGAAAATCGCATAGAAACCGAGCAATCGGAAACTAAAACCGAAGATATTGAAGATGTCGAGACAACCGAGAAAATCGAAGTTTCGATCCCAAGCCAAGAACAATATTGGAACTTGAATTATTTCGACTTATACCAATATCTCACTGATTGTGGCTTTGAGAATATTACAGAATCAACCGAAAATCTCGGACCCGAAAACTCGGTTATCTACGCCGAATATAATGATTGGGTATTCTCAATCTACACCTCTGCCTACGGTCAGTACGCAAATCTATTCATTACGCGAAAAGACGTAACTGGTGGATTTTACCGCGCCTTCGACTATAGCGACGATAGAACAAAAATCATCATCGCCATCAACAAGCAAGCAGACATGGTTCATCAGGTAACTATAGAAGCTCTCGAAGACGCGATAAAGGGTATCATCGAGTTTGATAATTCAAAAACTCATGAAAAACCTTACCCAATTATCGAGAATTTCATCTATCCAGATTAAACCTCCAAAGCCCCGCACTCGCGGGGCTTTTTCATTCACTCATTTCCACACTTGTAATAATTACTTGGTTATCTTTAAAATTTCGCGTCAGCGCTTTTTGCCGCATCTCATCCAACTCCGAAAACACATCATCAAGAAGAACTACCGGTCTTTTCGCTGTTTTCTCAAAAATCAACTCCGCTTCAATAAATTTCATCGCCAAAATAATCGATCGCACCTCCCCGCGACTCGCCGACCCATTCGCGTCCGACCCATTAAACAAAAATTCATACCCATCTCGATGCACTCCAAATCCCGTATGTCCAAGAATTAAATCCCTCCGAAGCTCACTCTCCAATCTCTTAAAATATTCATTCTCCGAAACTTCTTCGCCTTGTAATTTATATAAAACAAATACTTCATCTTCATTTTCCGCAATCGAACGATAAGTCTTCGTCAATCTTTCATTCATCTCCGCGATAAATTTTTCGCGTTTTTTTCGAATCTCCATCCCATATTTCGCGAGCAATAAATTCCATGAAAACACCACGCTCGACACTTCCTCAAAATCATCTTCCGTATATTTTTTAAGCAAATCATTCCTCTGTCTCAAAGTTTTTTCATATCGATTTAATGTTGACGAATAAGAATCGTCAATCTCCGATAAAATCCTATCAAAAAAATCCCTTTTTCTCGTCGGCGAAGATGAAACTAAATGTAAATCATCTGGCAAAAAAAGCACCACTGGATAACGATTCTTTTTCGGCAACCTCGCTGTTTTTTTATCTCCAACTAAAAATTGTTTTTTCTTCTCACCCGACTCAGAATCACCAAACAAAACCACAACCCTCTCACCATTCGAAAATTTCACCTCCACTCGATAAAAATCCGATTCTCGCTTCAAAATATCCCCGTCTGTCGCTCGAAAACTTTTCCCTCTAAGAACTTCATAAATTGCCTCGAGCACAGATGTTTTTCCGGAACCATTTTCCCCAACAATCACCGAAGTTTTTTTCTTAAACTCAAAATCAAACTCCTCGTGACAGCGAAAATTTTTTAATTTTATCGACTTAATTACCATTTTAGCCCTTGAGCGGCATCACAATATGTGTATAATCCTGATTATCCGCATTTTCAATTTTTATCGGCTGTAAGCTTCCTGAAAATCCAAATTTCACTTCATCAGACTCCAATACATTCAAGACATCAAGTAAATATCTCGAATTAATCACTACTTTCGCATTTTTATCTACTTCAACTTCAATCTCCGAGACATTCTCCCCAAATTCATTCGCCACCGAAGAAACCAGAAGCGCACCTTTTTCTGCTGAAGTTTCAAGAATAATCGAACCACCAACTTCTTTCGCAAACAGTGCCGCAAGCTTCGTTACTCTTAAAATTTCATTTTTATCGAGCGTAAATTCAATTTCGTTATTTTCTGGAATCATTCGACGATAAGGAGGGAATGACCCATCAATGTAATTCGAGGTAATCTCAATTTCACCCATTCTAAAGCAAACTTGACTCTCATCAAACAATATTTCCACTTCCTCTACATCTTCCGAAATTGAAGATAAAACTTCTGCAATCGTCGAAGCTGGCACAATCGCTTTCACTTCCGATTTTACATTCGAAATCAACTTTTTCTCCGCCAGACGATATCCATCCGATGCTGCCGCGTAGAGCGCTTCCTCATTCGTATTAAAGAACACTCCAGTTAGTTCTGGCCTCGTCGTATCATTCGACGCTGCGATTTTCACCGCACTCATTCCATTCTTAAAATCCTCCACTGGCATCTTAAAAATCACCGCTTTTTTCTCATTTAATTCTGGCAGTTCCGGAAAATCTTCCGTACTCGCTCCATTCATCATTGATTTATATTTTCCAGAAGAAACTGTAATCTTTGTCCCATTAACCGAGATTTTCACTTCACCTTTTGGCAAATTTGCCACAAAATCTGCTAAAAGCCTTGCTGGGACAGTAATTTCTCCGTCTTTTGAACTTGATGTCGGCAAAAAATCAACTACAGCCATATCGAGATTAGTGGTGGTAAGTGTCACTTTATTTTTCTTCGCTTTAATTAAAACATTTGAGAGAATCGGTAATGTTGTTTTACTAGATGTTGCCACTTTGGAGACAACGGAAAGGGCTTTTGTTAACTTATTTTGGTCTACATTTATTTCCATTTTCTTTCCTTTCTATTAAATAATTTTAGTAGTATTAGTAGTAGATACTGTGGAGAATGTGTAAAACTTATATTTAACAGGGAAAAATCGGCAAAAAACCATGTGGAAATCGTCGTGGAAATTAGCTTGAAAAACTTTGCGAAAAACCCTTAAATTGTGTGTAAAATTCAATTTGCAACCTTTCCCCACAACCTTTCCCCACAACTTATTCGCAATTTTTTCCACAAACTTATTCATAGATTTCCTCCCGAAGAAGATTGATATCTTCGCGCAGCTTAAAATTCATCCGCATCTCTTTTTCGATTTTCTTCGTTCCATTCATTACTGTCGTATGATCTTTCATTCCAATCTCTCTCGCGATTTTTGTCGTTGAAAGCCCAAGTTCATTTTGGAGTAGGTACATCGCAACTTGTCTCGCCATACAAATATTCGCTACACGTGAACGCGAAAGCATAGTTTTTGTGTCCATCTCATAAAATTTTGCGGTCTTATCGAGAATTTTCTTCGGTGTAGTTGAATTTCTCGAGCTTGAAGTTGCTGGTCGTGCATATCCAGAGTTAATGATCTCGAGCGGTGTCACTCCGCGTAGTTCTGAAAACGCCACTAGTTTTTCATATTCCGCGTTTAAATCTCGTACATTTGTCTTCACATTATCCGCAATATATTCAATCGCTTCGCGCTCAATCTCTACCCCATCATATTCTGCTTTGGCTTGTAAAATCGCGCACTTATCTTCGAAGGTAGGTAATTGAATATCATATGCGCCAGCTTGCGTTAATCTCGAAGAAAGCCGCACATCTAAATCTTGAATTTCATCCGGCAATCTATCTGATGTCACAATCACTTGTCGCTTCGAAAGATACATTTCATTAAAAAGTTTGAAAAATTCTTCCTGTGATTTTTCTTTTCCAATAATCATCTGAAAATCATCAACAATCAAAACATCTAAGCTACCATATTTTTTATCGAAGTTTTCTGGATGCTTTGTTTTTATCCCGTCGATATAATCTGCATAAAATCGGTTAATCGGCACATATAAAATCTTTAGATTTGGATTTTTCTTTGCAATCGCATTTCCAATCGCTTGCACTAAGTGAGTTTTACCAACCCCAGATTTTCCATAAAGGAAAAACGGATTTCTTTTTCCGCCTGGATCATCGACCACAGCTTTCGCCGTATAAACCGCTAAATCATTATTTGTACCAATCACAAAATTATCAAATGTATAATCAGTAACTAATCCTGTCTCGGGTTTTTTAGTTGGCGTGTTTGAAATTAATGGCTTTTTAGGTTTATTTGGTTTTATATCATTAATTGAGACAACTTCGCGCGCACGCTTTCTAATGTTATTATTTGTATCGGAAATAATATATTCTGTCGAATATACTGTAATTCCATTATGTTTTAGTGCCTCGCGGATATTTTTATCAAAATTTTTCCGCACGTTTGTCTGCATAAAAACGTTTGGTACGCCGATTTTTATTTCGCCATCATCGGTCGAAATTAAATTTGTTTTCTGAAGAAACGTTGTAAATTTTTCGCGCGAAGTTTCTTTCTTGATTTCTTCAAGAACATTCTTCCACACGTCAAACATCAGAAAACCTCCTTTAATCCCACCGACCTTTATTACTCTTAATTATACACCATTTTCAGACTTTTCCACAGATTTTCCTCTAAAATTTTTTATTATATAATATAACTTTTGTATAACAGGGGTAGAACTTTTCCACAACATTGCTCATTAATCTAAAACTCATGTGGAAAACTCCTTGAAAAATATGGAAAACTACGGTATAATGTATAGTAATTTGCAAATATTAGAAAATAATTTTTGGAGAAAATATGCCTAAACGTACGTATCAACCACACAAACGTCAACGCAAACAAGAACATGGCTTCATGAAGCGTAACGCTACGAAAAACGGACAAAAAGTCCTTAAACGCCGCCGCATTAAAGGTCGCGCACGTTTAACTTACTAAAAAATAGCCCCGCGAGGGCTATTTTTTATGATAAAATATAAGCATATGAGGAATCATTTTGAGTTAATCCGCGACATCTATTTTCTTGCCCCCGGCAAAAAGCTCCAACTTGTCCTTCTTTTTGTCTCTGATATGCTCTATAATCTCGCGACCCTCCTTCCTCCGATTGCCACTTCCGGCATTATCGCCGTCTTGACCGAGCAAGGTGAATTTTCTGCTATCTGGATTTATGTCGCCCTCTATCTTATTTTTTACTTCCTCCAATTCGCTTTTCTTGAATGGAACTACCGTATCTACGTCTCACTTTCGCACCATTATTATAGTGTTGTCCAGCAAGAGCTCTTCGAGCATATCGCAAATAACGACGGCATTCTTGAAAAAATCAGCAAAGGGAAAATCACTGATACTTGTTCCGAAGATGTCTCATATATCGTTTATGCTGTCGATGCTGCCGCCGACACTCTAACTGGTCTTATCCAGCTCATCGTTGTCTTCTTTATTTTTGCATCAAACAACATCCTCGCCGCTCTTGTCGCCTTTGTAATCGACGCTTTTTATCTCCATCTTATGAATAAAAACTCGAAGATGATTGCAAAACACTATGAAGGTACTCGCAAATATCAAGATAAAATTATCGACGTCTTGAACCAGATGCTCGGCAACCTAAAACAAGTCAAATCTCTCAACATTATGCCGAACTTGACTAAAAAACTCAACAAATCTCGCCGTTCATACGACCAACAATACAACAAAAAATACGAATATATGACCTCGCGCTATTGTCGTATCCCGATGGTTGTTTATATCGGCAAAATCCTCCTTTATATTTTCCTCGCACACCTCGTCTTAAAAGGCGAAATGACTCTCGATAAACTTGTCCTCCTTATTTCATATTTCGAAACCGTCATCACTTCGACCGACGAAATTCTTGAACAATTCTTAAATCTCTCTCACTACGCCGTCCGTATTAATCGTATCAAACATATCTTAAATTTCAGTAATGAATCAAGCGAAATTGATTTTGGTACTGTCGACAACGATTATATTAACGGTGTCGTCACTTTCGATCACGTTAATTATGATTTAAAAACTAAGAAAATCTTGAAAAATGTCAGTTTTAAAGCGCTTCCAAATGAAATCACCGCTATTGTCGGCCATCCTGGCGCAGGGAAGACCACTATCATCAATCTTCTTTATCGTTTGAATCGCGTTAAATCCGGCTCCATTTTAATCGATGACGAGAGTATTTATAATTACACTAAAAAAATTTATTCCAGCAATGTTTCTGGCGTATTCCAAAAATCTTTCGTCTTTAAAATGTCAATTCGCGACAACCTTTCGCTAGTTGATTCTGATATAAAACGCCAAATCGCCGCTATGAAACGTGTCGGCATTTACAAAGAAATTGAGAAACTCCCGTATGGCATCAACACCATCATCGATGAAGAAAATCCTGTTTTAACCGACGGCCAACTCAAAAAACTTGCGATTGCTCGCGCTTTGCTTTCTCGTGCTGAAATTTTACTCTTCGATGAAGTCACCTCAAATATCGATCCTGCTTCGACCGCCGATGTGATTAATATCTTAAATGACCTTCGCGAAGACCACACTATTATCATCATCACTCATAAAGCCGCAATTATGCAAATGGCAGACCAAATCGTTGTTCTTGATAAAGGAAAAGTCTCCGCCAAAGGTCGCAACGCCGAAGTGTTTGAAAAATCCGCTTTATACCGTGAACTCCGCACCTCGAATTTTGCTGAACCGAGCATTAATAATGATTTTATTGAAAAATCCACTGATTCATCTGACGGTGGCTATATTAACGATTCTGAAAACACAAAAACTTCAAACACGAAGCTCTGAAGCTCTCTTGATTATCTCTTGCGAACTCAGATAAATTTTAGTATAATTAACTCATATGTTTGAGTTAATTGATTTTTTAATTGTCAATCCAATTGTTAATATTCTTTTCGTCATCTATAATTTTATCGGTGACTTCGGTGTCGCCATTATTCTCTTCACTTTCCTCGTCAAACTTTTGACTTGGCCGCTTATGAAACGCCAACTCCACCAGACGAAATTGATGCGTGACATCCAGCCTGAACTGACCGAAATTAGAAAACGCTGCAACGGTAACAAACAAATGGAATCTATTCAGATGATGGAACTCTATAAACGAAAAGGTGTGAAGCCGATGTCGAGCTTCTGGAATCTTTTGATTCAACTCCCGATTTTTATCGGTATGTTTACTGCGATTCGCGTTATGGCTCTTCCAACTACGAATGATTATCTTGAAAAACGTGCTTATACTCCAGTTGCCTCGCTCGATCGCATTAACACTGTCATCAACCAACAAAAATCTTATTTTAAAGCTATCGAAGAAAAGAAAGATGGTGACGCTGACCCAACTTATGAATTTAAGCCGCAACTCTTTGGTGTAGTAGACCTTTCTGTTCGTCCTGGTACCGGCTCGAGAGATGAATTTATTGTCTTATTATTCGCAGTTGGCTCCGCTCTGATTTCTTATTATATTTCGAAGTCCCAGATGGCTCGTAAAAATAAGAAGAATCAGTCCGCGAAATCGACTTGGAAGAAAATGGTGGCCGACGCTAAAGAAGGGAAAGATCCGAACCAAGAAGACCTTAATAATATGGTTTCCGGCCAAATGGCCTTCATGATGCCGTTGATGATGTTGATGATTACTATTAATCTCCCTGGCGCTCTCTGTTTCTACTACCTTCTCTCCCAGATTATTTCTGCCGCTCAACAAAAACACATCTTGAATAAAGTCGACAATGAGATGGACGACAATACTGACCGTGCAATCTTAAAAGAATTAAAACAGAAGACAAAACAAATTAAAGAAGCTGAAGTAATCGAAAACAAGAAAACTGGAACTAGAATCACCAGAATTACCGCAAAAGACGCTAAGGGTGGCACGAAGAAAGGTAAACGAAAGGAATAATTATGAATAGAGACGAATCAATTCGCTTCGCCACCAAATATCTCGAAGATCTCTTGAGTTTCTTCGGAATTAACGTTGCCGTCTGGTCAACTGTTGAGGATGATGTCATCCAACTCAGTGTTCCATCGACCAGCTTAAACTCACTTCTCATTGGTAGAAACGCCGACAATCTCCGCGCTTTACAATATATTGTTTCACAAAGCCTCGTTTCTCGTGACGCTGAAATCACTCGCGTCAACGTCGATGTTGCCGACTACAAGCGCCAACGCGCAGATAGAATCGAGCAAAAAGCTGAGAACTGGATTCGAAAGGTTCGCGAAACTGGCGAACCGATGACCGTTGAGCTTAACGCCGCTGATCGTCGTGTTGTCCACAAACTCGCCCAGGATTATTCAGACATCGAAACCCATTCCGAAGGCGAAGGTCGTGCCCGTCACCTCATCATCTCAAAAAAAGAAGTAACTGAAGAATAAGACTATCTTACTTTACTCTGTTCAATTAGGCCTTTTACGAGATTAACGAGGTCTGAAAATGGCATCTCTTTTATTTCTTTTGAATAAATCACAAAAATACAATCTTTTTTATCTGTGAATTCAGGAAGTTGCAATCGAATTACTTCGTAAACTCTGCGCCTCACACAATTTCGTCCAACCGCCGACTTAATCACTTTCTTTGAAATCACTACTGCAAAACGTTGATGCCCGCGCGAATTGTCGTTATAGACTAGCGACATCTTCGGCGTGCGAATAGTTTTACCTTTTTGATAGGTATATCTAACTCCACCTCTTGAATGAAATCTGTATTTTTTACTTAACATTGATGCTATTATATCATACTCCCCTGAAATAATCTCTGTTCTATGGTATAATAAACATAAGAAATGTGGAGGAAAATTGGCGAATAATTCTTTTATTGACGGTCTTCGCACTCGCTCTGAAAAATCGAGCGATTCTATTTCGAACAAAAAAGCGCATTTCTCCACCGGCTATAAGAGCTATGAAACTGGCGACCCGATTATGAATCGCAGCCAGAAACGCAATATTGGCGCTGCCGTTGAACGCGCTACAAATAAAAAATCCAAAGAAAATCTTACGACAAAAATCGAAGAAACTGCCAAAAATCAGAAGACTAGTGAATTTATTAAAAGAGAGAAACGTTCAATTGATGCCGGCAGTAAACGTTCGTACGCTCGTGACGTTCTCGGCATCGAAGAAGATGAACTTGAATTTGATGACGAAGACATCAAACGTGCCAAACGCGAACGAAAACTCGCAAAAAAGCAAAAACGCAGGAAGAAAAATAAGAAAAAATTCATTTTTCGCCATAAAATCCTTTGTTTTATTTTTATCCCGCTTCTTCTCGCGCTTTCCGTTGTCTATTTCTGGGGCGACTCAATCATTTCGCGTATCACGAATGGCAATTCCGGATTATTTGATTTTATTCGTACCGTAGTTTCCGGCAACGCTACTTTAAGTGTCGGCAGCGACGGCCGCACCAATATTTTGATTTTTGGCACTAGTGGCTATGATATGGAGGGAAGTGAAGGTGATAGTTCTCATGATGGCGCTCAACTCACCGATTCAATCATGCTTCTTTCTATCGATCAAAACTCAAAAGATGTTGCGATGGTTAGTCTCCCGCGCGACCTCAAGACCGACACTTGTACCTACACTAGTAAAATTAACGAACTTTATTATTGCGCCAACAAAGACGGTAATCATGAAGCTGATGGCGCAAACGCTCTAAAAAATCGCGTTGCAGAAATTCTTGGCGTCGAAATCCAATATTACGCTCACATTAACTGGATGTCACTTATCAATATCGTCGACAGTATCGGCGGCATCACAGTCACGCTCGACGAAGACATTAATGATGACTGGACTAAAACCTACATCAAAGCTGGCACTCCGGTTAATCTAAATGGCGAAGCCGCCCTCGGACTTGCTCGCGCTCGTCATGGCACTGAAAATGGCGACTTCACGCGTGGTAATTCTCAACAAAAAATCATGATTGCCATCAAAGAAAAAATCGTCGCAAACGGTCTCGGACTTTATGATTTAATCAATCTTGCAAACATTCTTGGCGACAATCTCCGTTCCGATTTTAATTCCGACACTATCTATGCCGGTGCCAAAATCTTCACCGAGCAAAGCATCGATTCTATCCGCCAAATTCCACTCGTTGGCTCTGGCACTAACTATTTCACCACCGGCGAAATTAACCGCATCTCTTATGTTTTCCCGACCGCCGGCGTAAATAACTACTCAAATATCAAAACTTACATCAAACAAGCTCTCTTAAAAAATCCGGTTATTCTCGAAAACGCTCAAATCGCCATTTTAAATGGTTCTGGTGTTGCTGGTCTTGCCGAAAAAGAACAACAAATGCTCGAAAAGTCTATCTTTAACGTCAAAACTGTCGGCGATGCTCCGGCTGGAAGCTATTTTGAACCAATTTATCTTTATGCTATCACAGATAAACCGAACACTAAATCCCGTCTTGAAACTTATTATGATACAAAAGCTCTCGATGGCGACTTCATGCCATCTGGCATCGACAAACAGGGAATTGATTTTGTCATCATTCTCGGCGTCGGCTATTCTGTCGACTAATATGATATAATATATCTAATATGGGAATCAAAATTACGAAAAAACAGCAACGTCTTTTGGACTTTATTGCTGATTACACCGCTCAAAACGACGTTTCGCCGACTTATCGCGAAATCGCGGCCGGCCTTGGGTTAAAATCAGTTTCTGGCGTAGCCGAACATATAGATCGTTTAGTTAGTCTCGGCGCTCTCCGTAAAAACGATGAGTTTGGCCGTGTCCTCGAAGTTGTCGATTTAACCTTCCCAGAAACGACAAGTCTTTTTCGCTCTCGCATGTATATCGCCTCCGACTCCGAAAAAGAAATCTTGAGACAAGCCGCAAAAATTCTCGGCGTGGAGGGTATTGAAGATGAATAAACTAATTTCAGTCGTAATTCCGGTCTGCAACGAAGAAAAAGGTATCAAAAAATTCCTCGACGAAAGGCTTTTTAAAGCTCTCTCCGAGCTAAAATCTTATGATTTTGAAATCATTCTCGTAAATGATGGCTCAAAAGACAAAACTCTCGAAATCATCCGCGCCTACGCCGAGAAAGATAAAAACATTAAAGTCGTCTCTCTGATTCGTAATTTTGGCAAAGAAATGGCACTTTCAGCCGGACTTCGTTATGCTACTGGCGATGCCGTTCTGACGATTGACTCCGACGGCCAACAACCTCCAGAAAGAATTAGAGATTTTTTGCAAGCTTGGGAGGATGGTGCTGAAGTTGTCACTGGCGTTCGCGACCACTACACTAAACACGGTCTTATTCCGCGTCTCGGCTCAAAACTTTTTTATCGTCTCTTGAGATTTATGGGCAACAAAACCACCGTTCCAGGTTCGACTGATTTTCGCTTGATGGATCGTGTCGTAGTCGACGAATTTAATGAGCTAACCGAGCATAATCGTATTACTCGCGGATTGGTCGACTGGCTCGGCTACGAAAAGGTCGATATTTATTATACTTATGGCGAACGCATGGCTGGCCGTCCGTCATATAATTTTAAAAAACTTTGGAGTCTTGCTATTGATAGTTTTGTCTCAATGTCGACCACTCCACTTGTTATTTTTGGTTATATCGGCATTTTTATCACCATTGGTAGCTTTCTTCTTGGAACATTTTGTATTGTTAATCAATACCTTCTCGGCGACCCACTCGGACTCTATTGGAATGGTGCCGTCCAAATGACAATTTTCATCACATTTCTTGTCGGGCTCGTCTTAATTAGCCAAGCTATCACCGCACTCTATATTTCTCATATCCATGCCGAAACCCAAAACCGTCCGCTTTTCATTGTCAGTAAAAAGAAGTCAATCAACATCTCCACCCCTGTAAAACCGAACGGAAATATTAAAACCGAACGTAAAAACTGAACAACTCGCCGAACAATTTAATCGCACCATGTGGAAAACTAAGGAGGAAAAAAATGGGACTTTTCAAAAAAACCGAATTAAAAAATGATTTTAGCTATCTCGGGGAAAACGATATATATCTTGATGGCGCTTGCCAAAGTTTGCGCCCAGAACCAGTCATCGAAACACTCGAAAAATATTATAAAGAACATAACTCATGTGGCGAACGCGTGAAATATAAATGGGGAAGAATTACCGACGAAAAAGTCAACCAAGCTCGCGAAAAAGTCTTGGAATACCTAAAATTAAAAAAGAAAGATTATTTTGTCTCATTCACGCTCAACACAACTTATGGCCTCAACTTAATTTTGAGCCAATTCGACGCCAAAAAAGCCAAAATAAAATATATCGTGACGAGCGACATCGAACACAACTCCCCGTTTCTCTCGAGCATTTCTTTCGCGAAAAAACATGGTCTAAAGCGTAAAGTCATCGAGAGAAATTCTGATGGCTCGCTTAACTTAAAAGATATCCCGAAAAATTCTCTCGTCGTCGTTAACGCTGCCTCAAATATCGACGGCCGCACTCTGAAAAATATTAAAGAAGTGATTAAGCACGTTCATGACAATAATGGCTTTATTATTATTGATGCCGCTCAAGCCATGGCCCACAGCAAAGAAATTCTTGAAAAAACCGACCCGGACGCAATTTGTTTTTCCGCGCACAAGATGTATGCTCCATCGCTCGGCGGTATCATCATGCGCAAAGATTTTGTAAAATATATCGACACGAGCTTCATTGGTGGTGGCATGGTTGATGATGTCGACCTCGAAACATATCTTTTATCGAGCGATAATCCCGACCATCTCTATACGAAATTCGAATCTGGTCTCCAGGCTTGGGGTGAAATCATCGCGCTCGGCACCGCGATTGATTGGCTCGAAAAAATGCCGAAATCTAAAAAACAACTTCTCATCGAAAACGAAGAAAAAATCTTCAATTTCTTCAGAGAAAATGGCGTTGTCGGCGACATAGACCGGAAAAAAGCAGACCGCGACAATTTCAACAAAAAACTCCATCTCCTAAATCACGAACCGACTAGTACGATGAGTTTTTATGTCGATGGTCTCGATAGTCACTTACTCGGCGGAGCTCTCGCCGAGGAGGGAATTATGACTCGCACCGGCTATTTCTGCGTCCATTATTATCTCGACCATAAAATGCATTTCCCGCCGCTTGTTCGCATTTCGCTCGGCTATCAAACCACTTCCGAGCAAGTAGATAAACTGTTAAAAGAACTAGAGAAAGTGCTATAATACTTTTATGGTTTGTATAGCTGCGTTTATCATTTTATGTTTAGTTGGCATCGTCGTTGCCTTTATTTCTATTTTTAAAAAAGAAGTCGGGAAAAAATATCTCGCCGTTTTTAAGAAATCTTGGCACTGTGTTTTTAAGAAAGTTCGTCTCCAAAAATGTGACACGAATTTTAAAGATGATGTAAAAAACACGATTTTAAAGAAAGTTATTTTAAAGCATCCAAAATGGGTCAAGCCTCTCAGTATAATCATTGAAATTATCTCGGTTTTGATTGTTGTCATCACGATTTGGTCAATTGTTATCGCTATAAAATCTCTTCTTGCACTTTGGGTCTTTGGTACTTGTAACGTTAGCAAACCGAGTGCCTGTAGTCTGACTTCCGAGTCCTGCTCAATCGATGCTGAAGAACCACATAATATTTTCGAACAAATCGGTCAAAATATCGGCGAATGGGGCGAAATTTTCGGCGCGATTCCAGACCGCTTGAAATCTTGGAACAAAGAAGATTTTTCTGAACTCGAAAATCTCCCAATCTTAAATAATGGCTCGTCATACGTCGATTTTATGAAAGCTGACAATGCCGCTTTCGATATTATGGACCCAGGTTGCGTTGTCTGTATGACTTCATATAAGAATCAACTTAGCTCTGGCTTCTTTAATAATCACACAGCTTATCTCGTCATCTATCCAATCCAATCTAAAGACGGCACATATAAATTCAAAAACTCCGAAGTTGCTTCAAAGTATCTCATCGCCGTTCAACTTTATGCTGCAAAAGACGAAAAAGGATTAGAAAGTCCAAAACTTTTCTATACTTCGAAAATCATTAGCCGCCTCTTTACCGAAAAAGATGAAGACGGTATCAGCTTCCAAACTAGATTAAACAACGACCTCGAAAAAGATGAAGTTGTTAAATTATTTAGTAGTTGGCTCAAAGATTTCGGCGCGACTGAAAACGAAATCAAGGAAATCGAAAGTACGATTGATTCCGACGAAGTAAAAACTGCTCTCGAGAAGAATAAATCCGTCGTCGATAATAAAATCCACGCTAAATCAATCCCGACTCTCATCTACGATGGTCGCAAACACAACGGCCTCTATAAAGAATAGTTGAAAAATCTCTAAAAGATAATATAATAAAAAATATGAAGAGCAAGAAAACCGACGACCGCAGTTCCAACTTCCATCTTGCATACATTTTCCTAGTTCTATTTTTTGTCGCTGGAATTACTTTTCTTGCGCTCTCGATGTTCCTTCCGAAAAAACAAAACAGTGATGACGATGCTCTTAGTACAACCGTCAACACGACTGAGCAAAAATCCTCATCAACATCGACTTCTGCTAGCGACCCTGCCGCAGACAAAACCCCAAAACAAAACGAAGATGGATCTGACGCCGCTCCGGACTCTATCAACGCCAGCATTACTATGAACGAAATCAGCGGCGAAAAATACATGCTTCGCATCACGATTTATGAACTCTTAGATTCCGGTTCTTGCGAACTTTATATGGAAAACTCAAACGGCAGTTCCGTCAAGCGCACTGCGAAAATTATCGCCACCGGCGCAGATTCAAGCAGCTGTGAAGGTTTTGACATCGCAAAAAGCGGCATCGAGGGTGGCACTTACGATTTTACTGTAAAACTTACCTCAGGTGAAAAATCGAATACATTAAAAGGGGTCATAAAGATATAGCTTGACTATAATATATAATATATATTATAATAATAAGACAAAGGACAAACACAAAAACAAAATAATTAAATGAAAGCGGGGAATAATTGAAAGCAGAAAAGGTTATCTATCGCATCATCAATGGTAAAGACGAAAATCGCCGCCTGAATCGTCGCTACGTTTTTCTCGGTACATTTATTTTTGTGATGGTCGCAACCTTTAGTTTTCTTTTGACTCGCAACATGGACAGTGCTACTGCCGTCGATGTCTCCGGTTTCAAAGCTGGCAACATTATTTCCGACGCCGTGATGCGCGACTATACTTCAATGTCCGAATCCGATATCCAAGCTTTCCTAAAATCAAAAAACAGCTGTGATTTGAAAGTTAAAACTTGGAAAAGCTGGGGCTGGAGTATGTCGAATGTCATCACTTCGTATCGTGAAGTCACTTCGCCAACTAGCTGGCACGTCACTAGTACGAGCGACAATGGTACCTTCGTTTGTCTTGCCGATGAAAAAATTAACTCCGAAACTGCCGCACATATCATTTATCAAACTGCTCAAGATTATAAAATTAACCCGAAAGTCCTGATTGTCCTCCTCCAAAAAGAGCAAGGTCTTATCACTGATACTTATCCAAACAGCTTCCAATATCGCTCTGCGACCGGCTATGGCTGTCCAGACACTGCTGCTTGTGATTCAAAATATTACGGCCTTAAAAATCAGCTCAGAAATGCTGCTTCGCTTTTTAACACGGTACTTTCTGGCGGCTGGACCAACTATCCTGTTGGCTGGAATACTATTCGCTATTCGCCAAATTCTTCTTGTGGTAGCTCGAAAGTCTATGTCGAAAACCTCGCAACTAGCGCGCTCTATCGCTATACCCCATACCAGCCAAATGCCGCCACTTTGAAGGCCGGCTTCGGCAAAACTGCTTCCTGTGGTGCTTACGGCAATTTGAATTTCTATGCCTACTACACCGATTGGTTCGGCTCGACCCAGAAGGTTTCTCAAAAGGCCGCTTCGGCTATCCTCCCGTCCGACAATTTCACTCTTAAAACTAGCGACGATAAATATCTCATCCCAGAAAAATATGAATCTGGCTCAAAACTCATCGTCTCAAGTAACGCCACCGAAGAACAACGCACTTTCAAACTCACTCGAAACGGTGATTATTACACTATCACTCACGTTAAATCTGGTTTAGTGCTTGATGTCGCTGGTGCAAATGCAATAGAAGGCAAAGTCCAACTTTACGCTTCAAACGGCACAGATGCTCAAAAATGGCGCATCACACGCTCTGGTTCGAGCTACACTATTCGCTCATCACTCATCGACAACAAAGTCCTCGATACGTCAGACGATTCAATCGCTCTCGACTACTTCGTAGACTCTTCCGCTCAAGCTTTCACGCTTAAAGACGTCAGCGAAACGATCGGCGAGGGTCCATACGTCCCAGTCACAACCGGCGGCAAAGCCATGGACATCGAAGACGGCAAGACTGCTAATGGCACCAGACTTCTTACTTGGAACTTAACTTACAGTGATCATCAGCAATACACCTTCACGCGCGATGACGATGGTTATTACACCATTAAAAATGTCTATTCTGGTAAAGTTATTGATGTAGCAAACGGCTCAACTAGCAACTATGCTGCCGTCCAAATCTACACCAGCAACAACACTTGCGCTCAAAAATGGCTTATCGAAAAATCTGGCGAAGGTTATCATATCCTTTCTGCTTGCTCCGGCAAAGCTATTGACGTTCCGAACGGTAGTGTTAATCAAACTCTCAAGAAACTTCAGCTATACACCGCCAATGGTACTGCTGCACAAGTTTGGAAGTTCCAAACCCAACCAAAGGAAGAAAAAACCGAAACTGAATCAGATGCCAAAGACACTAAAAAATCATCTGATTCAACGCGCCTTCTCGAAGATGGTACTTACGAAATCTATTCATCCGTAGGTAGCAACTTCGTGCTAGATGTTTACGGCTCAACCGCCAAAAACGCTAAAGACGGCACTAACATTCAGATCTATAAGTATATCAATGTTGACACCCAAAGATTTAAGGTCACTTACGATTCTTCTAAAGACGTTTATAGTATTGTCAACCCATATGCTAATCGCAGCATCGACGTTTCTGGTGCAAACATGAAAAATAGTGCTAATATCCAACTTTATACTATCAATAACACTTGTGCACAGCTTTGGAAATTGACAAAAAATAGCGATGGTACTTTCACTGTTGCTTCATCTTGCAATAAAAATATGGTGCTCGATGTCAGCGGCGCAAACGCCAAAAATGGCGCAAACGTCCAGCTCTACACTTCAAACGGTACCAAAGCGCAAAAATGGACCTTTAAGAAAATATAGTTATTTCTTCAGTTTTTCAATCTCGCGTCTCAAAGCCAAAATCTCATCCATCAAAAGTTCGTTCTGATGCATGATATCAAAATTCTGGTC
Organism: Candidatus Saccharimonadota bacterium; assembly: GCA_017480035.1. GTDB lineage: Bacteria > Patescibacteriota > Saccharimonadia > Saccharimonadales > Saccharimonadaceae > Nanosyncoccus. The sequence goes on from JAFVBJ010000003.1 coordinate 178,825, forward strand.
TTTTAGAAATCTCGTCATTTTATAAGAGGGAAGAATTGTCGTTGCGATTTTAATCAAAAATTGTTTGAATTCATGTAAAAATTTCTTGAAAATATATTTTCGGTAGCCATTTTTTTCGAGGAAATATCTCACTGAATTATTTTCATACGTCGAAAAATATGCAAAATGAAATTCCGAGTCGTCTTTTATTTCCGCAAAAATCTCGACCAGTTCATCATAATACTTTTTCTTAAATTTCCAGGAAATTCGATTGAAAAATTCATAATTTGTCCATAAAACATGCACGAAAAACGGCTCTTTGAAAATCTCAAATTTTTTATATTTTTTCAAAATCGAAATTGCAGTTTTTGAATTTTCCGCCATGAGTAGCAATTTTTCTCCGCGTGCCGATGTTGAATTTCCTTGATTGTCATCGTTTCGCCAATGCACAAACGGGCGCTTCACGACTGATATTCTTTTTGCTCGGCAAAACACTTCCGCCATGAATGGAAAATCTTGATAACTCGCACCCGCCGTTTCTGGAATTTTAATTTTTTTGATAAAATCAGCTTTATAAATCGCGCTCCAAATCGACGCATGAAAACCGATGATTCTCGGCCAATCTTTTGGCGCAAAAACTCCGTCCGGTGCAAACCTTAGGTCGATTCCATTCGGGTTGCGATAAACTATATTTTGCGCTCCGCCCGCTTTTGGAATCGAACGATAGATATAAAACATGCCTTTCGTCACTTCAGTTTTGTTTTTCCTTGCATTTTTATAAAGCGATTCATACATATCATCTTCAATCCAGTCATCGCTCTCAATAATTCCGATATATTCGCCGCGCGCCATTTCGATTCCGCGGTTCACTGCCTTTGAATAGCCAGAATTTTCTTGATGTACTGCTACTACTCGCGTATCCGTTCGCGCATACTTATCAATAATTTTTCCGCATCCGTCCGGACTGCCGTCATCCACCAAAATCACTTCAATATCGCGTAAACTTTGCTTCAAAATCGAATCCACACATTCGCGCAGATATTTTTCAACATTATAAATCGGCACTACAATCGAAACTTTTGGTTTTCGCCGAGAAGATTTGCGGGCATAACTAGCCATGTACCTCCTTAATTCGCCCACCTGCTCCTTAAATTATACCATAAGATATGCTATAATTGAGTCATGAAAAAGGTTGCCGTTCTTATTCCGTGTTATAACGAAGAAAAAACTATCGAAAAAGTCGTCACGGACTTCAAATCTGAGCTAAAAAATGCTGAAATTTACGTCTATGACAATAATTCAACCGACAATTCCGTTGTACTTGCAAAAAAAGCCGGTGCAATCGTTCGATTTGAGCCGCGACAGGGAAAAGGAAACGTCATTCGTTCAATGTTTCGCGATATCGAAGCTGACGCTTATTTGATGGTTGATGCCGACGACACTTATTCTGTTAAAGACGCCAAGAAAATGCTTGACCTCATCTTAAATGAAAATGGCCCGAGTTATGACATGGTCGTTGGCGATCGCCTCTCGACCAGCTATTATAAAGAAAATAAACGCAAATTCCATAACTTCGGCAACAAACTCGTCCAAAAACTCATCCAGAAACTTTTCCGCGTAAAAATCAACGACATCATGACCGGCTATCGCGCCTTCTCGCGTGACTTTGTCAAAGGTTTTCCAATCATCTCAAAAGGCTTTGAAATCGAAACTGAGATGACTATCCACGCTGTCGACAAAAACTTCAAAATCATCGAAATTCCAATCGAATATAGAGATCGCCCGGCCGGCTCCGAGTCAAAACTTAGTACTTACAAAGACGGCGCAAAAGTCCTCATGACTATCGGTACCTTATTCAAAGAATACAGACCTGCAATTTTCTTCAACTTTCTTGCCGCTCTTTTTTCTATTGCCGGCATTATCCTGATGCTTCCGGCCTTCACCGAATATTTCGAAACGAATTTCGTCACAAAAGTCCCAAGTCTGATTTTTGGCGGCTTCCTTCTTATTATCGGCATTCTGAATATGATTACCGGCATTATTCTTGAGGTTGTCGTGAAAAAACATCGCCAAGATTATGAAATTTATCTGAACGAGATTCATAAAAATGCTGAAAAACATTAAATCTTTTTTCAAAAAACTTGAAAAACGTCGCCTCGTTTTTAGCGCAATTTTTGGATTTTTCTTGTCGATTTTTCTCGTCATCGGCAAACAAATGAACGATGACGGAGCAATAACTTTTGGTTTTACTACTCCGCTTAATCTTATGATTGTTTTTATTCTTCTTACTGCGGTCACATACTATTTAATCAGCAAGATAAAATATAAAAATGGCAAAAAATTTGATTTGAAACGTTGGCAGATTTTCCTTCCGCTTGCTATTGTCTCAGTTTTTATACTTTTTGCCGTATATCCGGGGAATTATAACATTGATATAGCTTGGCAATGGGCGGCATATAAAACCGGAAATCTTGGCACCCACTATCCGATTTTTTACAATTTTATATTTTGCAGCTTAATGGAGTTCCTCTATAATATTTTTCATAGTTGGGAGTTTACAATATTCATCCTCAATCTAATTCAAACGCTGCTTGTTAACTTTGTCGTTATGGAAATTGTTATGTTCTTCGGTAAGCGTATCAAAAGCAAAAAATTTACCATTATCGCCATGCTTTTTTACCTCACGAACCCACTCTATCAATGTCTGATTATCTCAACCGGACACGATATTGGCTTCTCCGCAATCTTTGCTCTCATTATTATCGAAACAATCAAGATGGTTGAAGAAAAAGAATACTTCTTGAAAAAGAAAAATTGGGCAAAATTTATTATTTTAGTCTTTGTTCTTTGTATTTTTAGAAACAACGGTAGTTTTGCAATTATCCCAGCCTTAATTCTCGGACTCTTTGTAATCGGAAAAGGGAAACGCCTGAAACTTACTGCGATTGTTATGATTCCGATTTTACTTTTTACCGGATACAACCAGTTCATCGTCAATAATGTTGTAAAAGAAAAAGAATCAGTTTTGCGAGAGTCTTTAAACATCCCAGTAAATCAACTAGCTCGCGCTCTGTATTATAACCATCCTAGTGTTTGGAGTGAAGAACTAGAGCTTTATTTTGAACCGGAATGCAACTGGGCTCTGTATGGCAAGTGGCCGGCAATTTCGGATTTCCAAAAAACTTGTCTAAAAACTGATTATATTGAATCGCATTTAACTGATTTTGTCGCATATTGGGCAAAAATAGGACTAAAAGTGCCACATCGTTATATAGAAGCGCCATTTCTTTTCGATCTCGGAGCTTACTATCCGTTTATCGATTATGCAACCGAGCCAGATACTGATGCTACGCGTCATGGTTATGTGCAATACGGTGTCCACATTAAAAAATATCTTGGCGAATACATCGAAATCTATCGCTACCCGAATATTCCAGTGGTTGATAAGATAATGGAACAACTTATCGTCTATCAAAAATGGAACAAAATCGCGTTCTTCCGCGTGATTTGGGGGGGCGCATTCACAACTATCTTGCTTCTTTTCACCGCTTGCTACGTCGGTTGGAAGAAACAGAAACAATATTTTGTTCCACTCGCTTTCATCTTTGGTATGCTCCTAACCGTTTTGCTCTCGCCAGTTATTCTATATCGCTATATGTTCCCAATTGTTCTTTGCATCCCAGCCATGTTCTATATAATTCTAAAATGTGTAAATGAAAAAGTTCGATAAACGTCGCGCAGTCTATAGCATCGTTGCCGGTTTAAATTTTTCACTGATTTTCGTCTGCGGCTTTCAACTGAATAAAGACCATGAAATCTATTTTGGCCTGAAAACTACCGCAATAATTCTTTTGTTTTGGTTAGTACTCTCAGCGCTTTTTTACTTTGTTCTAAATCTTCGAAAATCCATTAAAGCTGATAAAAATTTCAAACTAAAACGTTGGCAAATTTTCCTCCCGCTTTTTCTACTCTCGCTTTTTCTTCTTTTTGCTATTTATCCAGGAAATTATTGCTACGATTCTGGTGCACAATATCGACGTTATGCTACAGGCGAATATACTACCCACTATCCTCCAGCTTTTTGTTTTTTGCTTGGCGTAATCATCGATTTTGGCGTCAACGTTTTTGGAAATGCTAATGCCGGTGTTGCCCTCGCGTGCTTATTTCAATCGCTCATCGTTAATCTCGCAATTACCGAAACAATCTTTTACTTATCAAATAAGGTTAAAAACAAAAAGTTTACCATCATAAATGTTACTTTTTTCATTGTGCATCCACTAGTCCAGATTCTCATACTTTCTACCTGCCATGACGTCGTTTTTGGCGCCACGTTTCTTCTAATTGTCCTAGAACTACTAAAACTGTCCGAAGACGACCTCTATTTATACAAAAAATCTAATTGGTTTAAGCTTTTTGTCTACATTTTTACGATGTGTATTTTCCGAAACAACGGATTTTTCGCTCTTATCCCGGCACTCATTATCGGTCTAATTGTTTTGAAGAAAAACCGCGTTAGATTTGCTACAATTTTGCTTATTCCTATGCTAATCTTTCAAATTGGTTATAATATAATTTTTCTGGGACTTATCAACGTTAAAAGAGAAAGCCTCGTTCACGAATCATTAAATGTTCCAGTCATGCAAATCGCACGCGCCCTTTATTATAATCATCCAACTGTCTGGAGTGACGAATTAAATACGTATTTTCATGAAGTTTGTGATTGGCGAAGATATGGCGAATTTCCGAGCATTTCAGATGGAATTAAAAAATGCATTAATGACGAGTATCTAGAAAGTCATCTATTCGAGTTTGTTGGTTACTGGGCAAAAATCGGCATGAAAGTTCCTCATCGCTATATTGAAGCTCCAGGAATGCTTACGATTGGCATGTGGTTCCCGTGGACTGAATATCCCGAAAATCCATATAAAAATTCGCCTATGTATCATGCGTATGTCGAGCACAATCTTCATACTTACGCTTACACTACATATGAATCCGGCGAAGCCGTGCAAGTCAGTCGTGAAGCCGGCATTCCGGAGATTAACAAATTTTTCGAATGGTTTTTTCAAAATGACCAAGCATGGAGCAAAGTTCCAGTCATGCATTTGATTTGGAGTGGTTCTTTCTCAACCTTCCTATTTGTCATCTCTGTCTTTTTCGTCCTGTATCGAAAGCAAAGGTGCTATATTATCCCGCTTAGCTTAATATTCGGTATGTTACTCACAGTTTTCTTATCACCAGTTGTCTTCTTCCGTTATCTTTTCCCAATCGTCCTGACCGTCCCAATTATGTTCTATATCATCATCAAGTGCGCTTCTGCAAAAAGATGATATAATATATATAGTATTTCTAACAAAAAGTGGAGAAAATATGGGAAAAATCTTAGCAACTGGGGGAACCGGTTATATCGGTTCACACACTGTCATTGAATTAATTAAAAAAGGTTATGAAGTCGAAATTCTCGACAATCTTTTTAACTCAAAAATCGAAGTTCTAGACAAAATTGAAAAAATAACCGGCGTAAAGCCAAAATTTCACGAAGTCGACATGCTTGATGCTGAAAATGTCGAGAAAGTTTTTGCTGAAGGAAATTTCGACACTGTGATTCATTTTGCCGGTCTTAAAGCCGTCGGAGAATCCGTCGAAAAACCACTCGAATATTATAAAACCAATATCGACGGCACTTTGAATATCTTAAATTCGATGAAAAATAACGGTGTTAAGAAAATCATTTTTAGCTCCAGCGCAACTATTTATGGCGACCCAGGCCAGCCACAATGTGTCGAAACTCTCGAAACCGGCAGAGAATTAACTAACCCATACGGCAAAACCAAATACATGATTGAAGAAATCTTGAAAGATGCCGCTTTTGCCGACAAAGAACTCTCCGTCACACTCCTCCGCTATTTTAATCCAGTCGGGAACCACGAATCTGGTCTTATCGGCGAAGATCCAAACGGCATCCCGAATAATCTCATGCCAATCATCATGAAAGTTTACAAAAAAGAAATCCCGGAGCTTTCTGTTTTTGGTGATGATTATGACACTCGCGATGGTTCTTGTATTCGCGACTACATCCACGTCGTTGATCTCGCAAACGGCCATATTCTCGCGATGGAAAAAATGCAACCTGGCGTTTCAATTTATAATCTCGGCACCGGGAACGGTACAACTGTTTTTGAAATGATTAAAGCTTTCGAAAATGCCAGTGGCGAAAAATTGCCATATAAAATCGCTCCACGTCGTGCCGGCGACCTTCCGGTCTTGACCGCAAATGCCGAAAAAGCCGAAAAAGAACTCGGCTGGCGCGCCACCCATACCGTCGAAGATGCGATGCGCGACACGATTAACTTTTTGAGGAACGCTTAATTGGAAGACAAAGTTTCTGTCATCATTCCAGTTTATAACACCGGGAAAGAAGCGGTCAAACTTATTTTGTCGATTGCAAAAGGGAATTATAAGAACCTCGAACTGATTTTAGTTGATGATGGCTCGACCGACGATTCACTGAAACTTCTGAAAGAATTTGCTCGCCAGTATAAACTAAAATTCAAAGGTAAAAAAGTTCCTGAAATAAAAGTTTTTGAAAAAGAAAATGGCGGCGTCTCAACCGCCAGAAATCTCGGCCTCGAAAAAGCTACTGGCAAATACATTTCTTTTACCGACTCCGACGATTTTGTCGACAAAGATTTTTACAAAAAACTCGTCGAAGCTATCAAAAAATATGAAAATTTAAAATCTCGTGATTTAAAAATCGCGCTTGCCGTTTCGGGAGTCCATTATAAACGTCTCGGCACTAAACATGAAAAAGATATTTATGTTAATGCAATCAAAGGGCGCGCTCCCGACGAGACTTTCAAGGAATATGTTCTTCGCGTCATGTATACCGACGGCCGCCTTTATGCTGTCTCAAACAAACTTTTTCGGGCCGACATTATTAAGCATTTTAGCATCAGATTCGATGAATCAATGTCTTTCGCCGAGGACACTAAATTTACACTCGAATATCTTTCTGCTGCGAACCGCGTCCACTACAAACAAATTGAATATGTTCTCGAACCGCTCTATCACTACAATTTTGGCACCCCAACCAGCATCGTTGGCGATTCGTCGCTCTCTTGGGGAAATTGGCTAAAAAGTTATGATGATTTTGAAAAATTTATTGGCAAAAAACGTAGTAAACGCGCCGAAAAATATCTCCGCCGCATTTATCTGCGCTGGAAAATTTCCCATGCACTTGCCGTCGCTAGAAGTAACCAATCTTTTGGCCACAAAACCCAGCATGTCGGTCTCCCGAAACTCATCCTCGCCGAACTGATCATCAAATTCAGGAGATAAAATGCCGAAAAAATCCCCGAAACTTTCCATTCTCGTCCCAGTTTATAATGCCGCAGAATTTCTCCCACTTTGCCTTGAATCAATCATAAATCAAACCTACAAGGATTTTGAATGTTTCTTAATTAACGATGGCTCGACCGACAATTCACTAAAAATCTTGCAAGACTACGCCAAAAAAGATAAACGCCTAAAAGTCCTCGACAAGAAAAATTCCGGCTATGGTGCTAGCCTAAATTTTGCGATGAAAAAAGCCATCGGCGAATATATTAGCATCGTTGAACCGGACGATTTTCTAAACACTAAATTTTATGAGCTGCTCCTAGCACACGATGCCGACATCATAAAATCAAGTTTCATGAAATTTTATGGTAAAACTTGGAAAACTATTCCTGAGCGCGTTTTTCATGAAGTAAGAAAAGATTTTCCAATTAACGGCACAAAAATCCGCCCAATAAAAAATCAAAAAATTTTCCTCGCCGACCCAACAATTTGGTCTGCTATCTACAAAAGAGAATTACTCGAAAAAAACCACATTAAATTCCTCGAAACTCCCGGCGCAAGCTACCAAGATGCTGGTTTCCAGTTCAAAACTTTTGCTTCCGCTAAAGAAATTTTCTGTCTCGAAAAACCACTATATTATTATCGAAAGGACAATGAAAATTCGAGCGTAAAATCTGCAAAGAAAATCACTGCCGTTAAAACAGAATTTGATGAAATCGACGATTTTTTGAAGAAAGCCAAAAAACAAGAATACGAAACTATTGCTGATGCTTGTCGGTTCCGCAGTTATAACTGGAATTTGAATCGCTTGAAAATAAAAGAGGCTTTGAAGTTTGCGAAAATCGCCAAAAAAGACTATAAAAACAAATCTTTTGACCCAAATTATTTCAAAAATGAACACCATGCTCGTGCTAACGAACTGAAATTCAGCACCAAGTACCCGACCGCATTCGTTTTTCTGCGTCCGTTTTTCCATTTCAAAAATTTCCTAAAACATTTACTCTGGAAAATCTTAAAACGTAAAAATGATATAATAAAAATATGAAGGTCTTAAACCGTAAAAACCGTATTCTGCTGACCGAACTGACGAAGACCGATTTTAAGCTTCGCTATCAGGGTTCAATTTTGGGCTATCTTTGGGCAATTATCAGACCGCTTTTAATGTTTGGAATTTTGTATCTCGTTTTTGCGAAATTCCTCCGCTTCGGCGCCGAAATCCCACATTATCCGGTCTATCTTCTCATCGGCACAGTCCTCTGGAACTTCTTCACCGAGTGTACTAGCCAAGGTATCCAATCGCTCATCATTCGCTCCGACTTGATGCGTAAAATTTCTTTCCCGAAATGGATTATCGTCCTCTCTGCGACCGCCACCGCCCTCATTAATCTCGGAATTAATTTAGTTGTCGTGATTATTTTCAGCCTCCTTTCTGGCGTCAGTATTTCGTGGACGTGGCTCCTCGTTCCGCTCTTAATTCTCGAACTTTATCTTTTGAGTTTTGGCCTCGCACTTTTTCTCGGTAGTATTAACGTCAAGTTTCGCGACATCCAGTCGATTTGGGAAGTTCTCATCCAGGCGCTTTTTTACGCTATCCCAATCATCTATCCGCTTCCAATGGTTATCCAATATAGCGATTTCGCCGCAAAAATCTTGATGTTAAATCCTATCGCCCAAGTCATCCAAGACGTGCGTTTTGCGCTCATCACTCCCGAAACTATCACCGGCTGGGAAATTCTCCCACATCTTGCTAAAAATATCCCGCTCGCTCTCGTTTTCATTATCCTACTAATCGGCATCCTCGTTTTCAAGAAAAAATCAAAATATTTTGCGGAGGAAATCTGATGAAAAAATCTAAAAAAGTCTCATACGCTATCACTGTTCGAAATCTCAGTAAATCTTTTAAACTCCCGACCGACAAATCTTGGGGCTTAAAACAAGCTATCCTAAATCGCATCAAAGGAATAAAAGGCTACAAAAAACAAGAAGTCCTAAAAAATCTCAATTTTAAGGTCAAAAAAGGTGAATTTCTCGGCATTGTCGGCCGAAACGGCTCCGGCAAATCCACCCTCTTGAAAATTCTCTCCGAAATTTACGTCCCGGACAAAGGCACTATTAAAGTAAATGGCACGCTCGTCCCGTTCATCGAACTCGGTGTCGGCTTTAATCCCGAACTAACCGGCAAAGAAAATATCTATCTAAACGGTGCAATGCTCGGTTTTAGTAACTCCGAAATGGATAAAATGTACGACGACATTGTTGAATTTGCCGAACTCGAGCCATTCATGCACCAAAAACTCAAAAATTATTCCTCTGGCATGCAAGTTCGACTCGCTTTTTCCATCGCAATCCGTGCTCGCGGTGACATTTTAATTCTCGACGAAGTCCTCGCTGTCGGCGACGCCGCTTTCCAAGAAAAATGTAACGAATATTTTAGAAACCTAAAAGGGAATCAAACCGTCATCATCGTTACTCATGACATGGAAAATGTTCGTCGCTTTTGCGACCGCGCGATTTTGCTTGAAGACGGCAAAATCATCGAAGACGGCAAACCAGACAAAGTCGCCGACGCTTATCTCAAATTATTCTAAAGATTTTACAAAATTTAGTGCGTTCAAAATCGCCACATCCATGTCCCAATAGCGATACGCTCCAAGCCTTCCGCCAAGCGTTATGTTCGGATAGCGGTCTTTTAAGAGCTCGACGTATTGCGCATAGAGGTTCTCATTCTCGGCGTTGTTAATCGGATAATATGCTTCGCCACCACGTACAAAATCCGCTGGGTATTCTCGCACGGTATAAGATTTTGGTTGGCTTAAAACTTCCGGCTCGTGAATTTGATAATATTTATAGAAATGTGTACGCGTATAAGCGACGTCTGCGTCCGCTTCATTTATTACAGCATGCCCAAGCTTCGAATCTGCACCTTCCGGAGTCGTTTCATCTACCCATTCCGCCTCAAAACGAAGGCTGCGATATGGTAAAACCCCGAGTTCATAATCAAGTAGTTCGTCAACTTGTCCACAATAAATAATTTGCATCTCAATCGGCAATTCATCCATAATTTCGACGAAGGAAGTCGAAAGTTTTAACGTAATATTTTCGTTATCAAGCATTTTTTCGACGATTTTTCCGTATCCATCAACCGGAATCCCCTGATGTTTTGCGGTCATGAAATATCTATCATCGTGCGAATAACGCACTGGAATTCGTGACAAAATATCCGCCGAAAGATTTTCTGCTGATGTCGACCATTGTTTTTCAGAATAATTTTTAATGAAAGTTGTGTAAAGTTTCTCGCCCACGAGCGAAATACCTTTTTCTTCAAAATTTTTCGGATTTTTTATTCCGGCCTTTTCTGCTTCTGCTGCGACAAACTTTTCTGCTTCTTCCGCATCCATATTTGTCCCATAGAGCAAATTAATTGTGTCGAGATTAATCGGCATTGGATAAAGTTTTCCGTCGTGCCTGGTCGGAACCGTATGTATATAGTCGTTAAATTCGGTAAACTGCGTAATATAGTCCCAAACTTCGTCACTTTCGGTGTGAAAAATGTGCGAACCGTATTTGTGAATCTCAATTCCAGTCTTTTTATCGCGATACGAATATGCATTTCCCGCGACATGGTCGCGTCGGTCAACCACGAGCACTTTTTTACCTTTTTTTGCCATTCTTTCTGCGACTGTCGCGCCGTAGAATCCTGCTCCCACCACAACTAAATCAAATTTTGAATAATCCATATATAAATTATAACATACGCCCCACCTTAAAGTATGCTATAATAACCATAAGCGACTGGCCAAGTGGGCATCCAGAGGCTACAGAATCGACAGGAGGTATTTATTAAGCGCGATACTGGCATCGTTTTTAGGGTGGCATTGGTTATCGGTGATATCATCGCAATTGTCACCTCTTTTCTTTATGCTTATCTTATTCGCACACATCTCGATTCTCGTCCTTATTATTTCGTCGCCAATCCCGGCAAATTTCTCCTTGCTATCATGGCGCTTCTCCCGGTCTGGATTTTCATCCTTTTCGCCTTCGGTCTCTATTCAAAACGCATTTTGATGGATCGTTCGCGCCTCCCTGAAATCTGGCGTCTCGCTGTCGCTAGCATCGTCGGTGTCATGGCTATTATCACGGTCGATTTTTTCCTCGACAGCAATCTTTTTCCGGTCCGCCCCATCGCACTCTATGCTATTCTGACAAATTTCCTCTCGCTCGTCCTGATTCGCAGCATTATCAAATACATCCGAAAACGCATCCTCAGAAAGAAAATCGGTCTCCAGAAAGTCCTCATTATCGGCAATGACCCCTCGACCTCACGTCTCATCAGTAATATCGTTGGCTTCCCAGAGGAAGGCTATCGCCTCGTCGGCGTCGTTTCGCGCGTCGGACTTATCCCGAAAGACTTCCGCCATCTCCGTTTCAGCTCCCTAAAACAAGCTCTCGCCCGCACGAAGCCCGACGTCATCTTCCAAACTGACGAAAAATCGACCGAATATGTCTATCGCCAGTCCATCGAACGTCATATTCTTTATTATTCTGTCCCAACCGAATCAACTCTTTCTCAAAACATGGGCGAGCTCGAACTCATCGGCACGACCCCTGTTATTCTCGTTAAAGCCACCCCTCTCATCGGCAGTTCAAAAGCCGTCAAACGCACTATCGACCTCATAATCGGTGGCCTCATCTTCATCTTCGCACTGATTCCGATGGTACTCATCTATCTCGCCCAAAAACTCACTAGCCCAAAATCTCCAGCATTTTATTCTCAAATCCGCCTCACTCGCTATAATAAACGCGTCAAAATCTATAAATTTCGCTCAATGAAACCCGAATACTCCGGCCTTACCCCCGAAGACGCCTTCAAAAAGATGAAAAAACAGGGAATTATAAAAGACGCAAAAAAATATATCAACGAATATCGCAAAAACGGTGATTATCTCGAAAACGACCCTCGTATCACGAAACTTGGTGATTTTCTCCGCAAATCTTCTCTTGATGAACTTCCGCAGCTTATCAACGTCCTAAAAGGCGACATTTCGCTCGTCGGCCCGCGCGCTCTCATTCCGAGTGACTTAAAAAATTATGGCGACCGCAGCTTACTTCTCTCTGTTAAATCCGGTCTGACCGGCCTTGCCCAAGTTTCCGGTCGTCGCGACATCAGCGTTTCCGAACGCCGCGCTCTCGACATCTATTACGTCCAAAACTGGTCAGTACGCTTCGATTTTCAAATTCTCTTTCGCACCATTAAAGCCGTCATCACAGGGAAGGGCGCTAAATGAAAAACTTGAAAGTTGCCCTAGTTTGTGATTGGCTGACAGAAATTGGCGGCGCCGAGGAGGTCTTGCTTGAATTCCATAGATTATTCCCAGACGCTCCGATTTACACCTCAATTTATCGCAAAGGGAAGATCGACTGGTTTAAAAACACCGAAATAAAAACCGGTTGGCTAAATTTTCTCCCCGTTTGGTCTCGCCGTTTCGTCGCCCCGCTCCGCCAGAACTTCTTTAAAAACCTCGACCTTTCTGGCTATGACCTCGTCATTTCTGTTACCGGTTGCGACGCCAAATTCATCAAAACTGACGGCTTCCACCTCTGTTTTTGTCACATCCCAACTCAATATTATTGGGGTAAACGCGAAGAATATCTTAAAAACCCTGGTTTTGGCGCTTTGAACCCGCTCGTCCGTAAAATCTACCAAAAACTTCTCCCAAAGCTCGCCGAAAAAGATTTCCTCGCCGCGAAAAATCCTGACGAATTTTTAACTGTCAGCAACTTTGCCAAACAGGAAATTAAGACCTATTATAAAAGGGAAGCAAAAGTCATTTCTCCCCCTGTTAATACAACCCTTTTCGCACAAGCTGTGGATAACTACAAAACAAAAAGAGGGAAAAGTCAAGCGAAAATAACAACATATAACACAATGAAATCAAATAAAAATCAAGTCCAAAAATCCGAACAAAAGTTTTACACAAAACTCAAAACTGTGGAAAACTTAAGTATTTTGACGCAAATTATCGCAAAATACCCGGACGGCTTCTATTTGAACTTTTCTCGTCAAGTCAACTGGAAGCGTCTTGATCTCGTCGTCGAAGCGTTCAAAAACTTGAGACTTCCGCTAGTTTTGGTTGGAAACGGTCCCGAGACGAAACGTCTAAAAAAACTCGCACGCGGCGCAAATAATATCACTTTCGTCGATTTCCTACCGAAAAAAGATCTCGCGCTGCTTTCCTCTCTCGCCAAAGCTTTCATTTTTCCATCAAAAGAGCCTTTCGGTATCGCCCCAGTCGAAGCTCTCGCCGCAGGTTGCCCAGTCATCGCCTTTGAAGGTGGAGGCGCCCTAGATTTCATTAAAAACGGCAAAAACGGCCTCTTTTTCGAGTCCCAAACCGTCAAATCGCTTGAAAAAGCTCTCTTAAAATTCGAGACCAGCAACGTTTCCCTCGACCCCTCGAAAAAAATCTCCGCCTCCGTCCAAAAATTCTCCACCAAAAACTTCGAAAAAAAGCTCAAGAACGAACTCCGCAAACTATCTTTACATTCTTCGGTGTCTCCGGAGGTCGTTATCGAGGGTGAGCCTGGCAAGCGATTTTTGCGTTCTTCGGGGCTTCCGGAGCTTGCTAGTGAGGATGAGGGGTCGAGCCCTAACAGCGACGAAGTGAAATTCACTTTTTGGGAACGTCCGCAGGTTACGACCGAGGATGAGCGCCGCTCCCCCGTAACGACGGGCGGAGCGGACGCGTGTCCCAAAAAGTTGAATTTCATTCGTCGCGGCTTGGTGCTCGCTCTCCCCCTCCTCCTCTTCCTCTCAAACTTCCCGCTCATAACCTTTGGCGACACAAACTCCATGCACCTCAAACTTTCCCTCCCGCTCCTCTGGCTCCTTCTCTTCTCTGTTATTTCCCTAAAATCCGTCCTTAAATATCTCAAATCCAACCTAAAAACCCCGCTTCTCGCCTTCCCTGTTTTTCTCATCTTCTCTGTCCTCATCTCCCCTGACAAACTCCGCTCCATCCTCACCGCTGGCGTCCTCATCTGTCTTTTTTTCTCTGTTATCGGTCTCACTATCTACTTAAAAACCGAAAAACTTCCGAAAAACTTCAAAAAAACTATCATCATAGAAACGGTCGTCATCTGTTTCTTCTGTCTCGCCCAATCTCTGTTCGACACCCTCGGCACCCCAGAAAGCCTCACTAAAATCTGCGAAACTTGCAGGACCACCATTTTTGGCTTCCCCCATCCAAACGGCTTTGCTATCGAGCCTCAATTCATGGGCTCACTTCTCATCGCACCTCTGTTTCTCGCCTATAATTCCCTATTAGAAAATAAATCGAGAAAAAATCAAGGGAGGAACGTCTTTGCCATTCTTATCATCGAAACGACTCTATTTTTCACTTTTTCCCGCGGTGCCATCTATGCGACTATTCTCGCTCTCATTTTCCTCATTTTCACCCGAAAAAGCCTGAAAAAAGCCCTTAAAATCCTCCTGCTCTCGCTCAATTCATTCATTTTGAGCCTCTGTTTACAGGGGTCGCTCGCCGTCATTGGACCTACAAACGCCTCTTTCATTCAAGCCGCCGAAACTGCCATTTCTCAACTAACTCTCGGCAGAATCGCTCCTAGCGCCGAAAAAGCCCAATCCGCCCCCGAAAATGACGTTTTTGAAGAACCAGAGATTTTCTCCACCCCTGTTGAAAATTCCGAAAATTCCTCAAACACCCCAAATTTCAGCGGTTATGTCGCCGAATCGACCGATCGCCGGCTCGAACTTGCGACTTTCGCTCTAAAAATCTCTCTTGAGAGCCCGAAAAACACTCTTTTTGGCACTGGGCTTGGTTCCAGCGGCCTCGAAATGTACAATCACTTCCCCGAGCGTCAGGGCCACGCTAAAGAAATCGTCCAAAACGAATATCTCGCAATCTTTCTCGAACTCGGCCTAATCGGCTCTATCGCCTTTATTCTTTCCATTATTACATTCCTAAAACTCGAAAAATTTCACTTTGAGCCTTACACTGCCGCGATTCTGCTAGCTTTTGCTATTACTCTCCTATTTTTCTCTGGCCTCCCGAACGCTCTCCATATTTATCTCCTCCCTGTTTTATGCTACAATCTAATGTATGATAAAGATCGTCTTTCCAGAGTATAAAAACGAAATTATCGTCGCCGCGATTGAGGTTGCGAAAGAGAAATACGGCCTTGAGTTCTCCCCTGTTTTTGCCGAATCTCTCGAAGAATCTTGTGAAAAAGTTAAAACCGGTGCTGCCGACGCCATGATTGCTGGCATCGAATATACTAGCCGTGAAGTCATCCTCGCTTGCCGAGATTTTCTAGGCATGAAAGATACAAACGACTATTCTGATGAAACCGGTCGCCCTCTGAAAAAAACTTTTTCTGCTAGTTTCGTCCTGACGAAGCCCGGCGCCCGTTCCTTCGTGCTTGGTGATGCCGCCGCTTGCAAAAATCCCGATGAACACATGCTTTACGACATCGTTCTCCAGACTGCCGAAACTGCCGAAGCTATCTTAGAAGAGCCTCCAAAAATCGCCATGCTCTCCTTCTCTACACTTGGTTCCGGCGGAAACGATGGCTCTATCGACCGCATCCGCACTGTCGTAAATCGCATCCATAAAGATTTCCCTGACCTCGCTATCGACGGCGAGCTCCAACTTGACGCTGCCATCAACGAGAAAATCGGTGACAAAAAAGCTCCCGGCTCAACTGTCGCTGGCCGTGCGAATGTCTTGATTGCTCCCGACCTTAATTCCGGCAACATTCTCTATAAAGCCATCGAACAATTTGGCGACTACACTGCTGCTGGCCCGATTTTACAAGGCTTCGCCGCCCCTGTTTCTGACCTCTCGCGTGGCTCGACTAAAGAAGATGTCATTTCTGTTATCGACGTCATAATCGCTCTTATAAAAAGGAATCAGGATGCTTAAGCCATACTTTAAAAACGGCATTTTTTCTGAAAAAATCGACGCTATCACTCCCGGATTCATCGGCGCACTTACCATCGGACTTGTTCGTTACATGGGTGACGCGCGCACTGATGAACTTGGCATGGAACGTCCGCTCGCTGTCGCTTTTTCCGTCAAAAAATCCGAAAATTCCCAGATGATTTATGATTTTTTCAAGTCCACCTTTGACTTAGCGGGTCTTGACTACAAAAACCTCGGTGAAAAGTCCCGAGAAGACCTTAAAACTACCTTTTTTGATGACGGTTTCGACTGCGGAATCATGATTTACGACAAAAACGACGAAATCAAGCTCGAGATTTTTGAGCGTGGCGACGACATTGGCGGTCTTGAGGCGAGTCTCCCCGGTGGAGTCAATTTCGAAGGAAAAGTTAAATCCGTCAATCACGCTCTCCCGATTCCCCAAATCGCCGTCAATCAAATCGAACATGCCCTAAACACCGAATTTGGCTTTGGTTTTTAGGAATAGAAGTTGTGGTAAAATATACTTATGAACATCTATATTTCTGGGATTTCTGGTACAGGCATGGGTCCACTCGCTCTGATGGCAAAAGATGCTGGCTTTAATGTTGTCGGCTCGGATAAGCAAGCTGGTCCTATCGCCAAAGAACTCGAAGCTGCCGGAATCAGCTTCGAAATTGGCGCCCAAGACGGCACTTTTCTTGAAAAACAGGGAGAAATTGACTGGTTTGTCTATACTTCTGCCCTCCCAAAAGACCATCCGGAACTAAAACTTGCCGAAGAAAAAGGTATTAAATGTACGAAACGCGACGAATTTATCGCTTTTCTCGTCGAAAAATTGAATTTGAAGATGGTCGCAGTCGCTGGCACTCACGGCAAAACGACCACGACTAGCATGCTGATTTGGGCTGTAAAACAATTAAAGCTCCCGGCTGCATATCTCGTCGGCACTACTCTTGGTTTTGCTGAATCTGGTAGTTATAAACCTAATGACAAATTTTTCATCTACGAAGCTGATGAATATGACCGCAATTTCCTTGCTTTTCACCCATGGCTTTCCCTCATCACTTTCGTTTCATACGACCATCCTGACATTTACAAAACCCCAGAAGATTACCTAGCCGCCTTCAAACAGTTTGAGTCTCAATCTGAGAAAGTCATCAAAGGTGGCGAAACTAATCCATTTTTGAAACTTGCTGGACGCGCTCGCCGTGAAGATGCCACGACCGCCATCAAAGCCCTTCATGAGATGGTGAACGAAGCGAATGTACTAAAAACTGAGGAGCAGATGGTGAATGTCCTCAACAAATTCCCTGGTGTTGGCCGCCGTTTCGAGAAAATCGCCGACGGAGTCTACTCAGATTACGCTCATCATCCCGAAGAAATTACTGCCACGATTGAAATTGCTAACGAGCAGGCCAAAATCTTAAATAAAAAAGGTGTTGTCGCAATTTATGAACCGCACCAAAACACTCGCCAACACGAAGTGAAATCTGGTTATAGATCCGCTTTTTCTGGCGCAGAAAAAGTTTTTTGGCTCCCAACTTACCTCACGCGCGAAAATCCCGAACTGAAAATCCTGACCCCAGAAGATTTTATCAAAGATCTCGATGAACCGGGGCTTGCTGAAGCTGTCGAGATGGACGACGACCTCGCGCGCAGGTTAAAAAATCTTGCAAATAAGGGCTATTTAATTCTCCTCATGACCGCCGGTCCGGCGGACGAATGGCTCCGTAAAATCTTCGCGAAAAACTAGTGTGATATAATTTAAGTACGATGGGTGGTTTCTGGGAAAAACGAGTCAAAGAAGATACGAAGGAACGTCGTTCCAAACATTTTTTGAATTTCATAAAATCCATCCGCACTTGGCAACTTATCTTGGTTATCATCCCTGTAATTTTTATGTCCGCAACTTTTCTTCGTTTCGACCACTTGAAAATGAATGAACTAAAAACCGCCGTACTTGAAGCCGATGCTGCCGGCGAAGATGAAAATGGGGAATTAAAAGAGGGCGAAACTGCCAAAACTCAAGAGGAAATCACCGCTGACATCACCGAGAAAATGAAAACTCTAAAAACTTTCACTGAGTCCCATACCGTTATCAATTTCATTGATAAAAACGGCACTTCCGAGCTAGTTTTCGGTACCAGCTCATTCTATCTTGAACATCAATATAATCGTCTCGCACTCGCCGCTCTCACGAAGGCCCAGGAGCTCGCCGCCACCATCACCGACGACAACCCCAACGGCAACGTCTATGCTTATGCTAACAGCGTCTGTCGTCCGCAAGCGATTCGCTATGGTTGGGCTTGGAACTCCGCTCAATTCATCAGCTGCATGACCGGAGAAATCTCTAAATTCCCTGCCGCCGATTACGTCACGAGCCAAATCACCGCCAGCATCCCTTCGACTTCCCTTTTTCGCTATGATTTCGCCTCGCCGATTTGGTCGCCGACCTTGTCTGGTTTTTTCATTTTATTCTCAATCCTCCTAATTATTATTATCGTCATCCGCATCTTCACTTGGATTTTACTCCGCATCGCTCTCCTTTTTCTAAAATAATCAAAAATAACCATAAGCTTCACCCCTGTTTTCCTCTAAAAAGTCAGTTTTTCCCTATAAAACCCCTTGACACCAGAGAAAATCCGTCTTAAGATAGGAATATATAAACTAAGGAGGAAATATGGCCTACAGCATCACTAACAGTAAAGGCATCACTTATTACTTGCGTAAATCAGAAGTCACTCTCCGTGGCGGCAAACCACAGACTATCTACTTCTTCACAAAGACCGAAAATGGTGGCAAAGGTACTCCATGCGACCTCCCAGCAGATCGCCAAGTTAACGAAAACCCACGCAACGGTTTCTTGACTCTTTCGAAGAAGAAATAATAGAGCCTGGCTTATTTAGGTATGAAAAAGCCCCGAATGTTCGGGGCTTTTTGTAGGAGTGTAATTAGTGTTGGGTGAAATCGTCATATTTATCGCATGGTCTGAAATCTGCGCCAGAAACCTGTGGTGCGACATCTGCTGTCTGATTGGTTTTTAACCAATCAATCAATGACGGCAGGACCATCAACGATTGTTTTGCAACCGTTAGTCCGTCCACCTCGGTCGGCATTGTTTCGCCTGTATCAAAGAGATAGCTGTAGGTCGCCAAGTTCCAGCGCCTAGAATCGTTAGTATCCCAGTTCCCAATCGAGACACACGAAGTATTTGGATCGCCGTCGTCCGTTCCTACCTGAACCATGATATATTGGTTCCCGAAAATGTAGAGGAACGATACCTTCCCGTTCTTCACGTCACTCGCGCCGGCAGCATAGCCGTATTGAGTGAAATTGAATCTCCCATCGACGATATATTCTCCGACTGCACTTTGGGCAATCAGTTCGTCGACGGTCGGTTCCGGCTCCTCTACTACCTCGGGTGTAGGCTCCTCTTTGACGGGCTCTTCTTTTGCCGGTTCTTCCGGCGCCGGCTCCTCTGGAGCAGATTCTTCTTCCTTCTTGGAAACTTCCGGTTCTGTCGGTTTCTCCGGCTCGTTCACCTCGACAACTTCTGTCTCGGGGGTCTCCGGAATCTCGATTTCGACCGCAGGTGTTTCTGTAACTTCCTCTTTCGGTGCCGGGGTGGGCTCAGCGGTTGCTCCCGCAGTGTTGTTGCCGCATCCCACGAGCGCCACCAAGAGTGTAACACACAGGAAACTTGCAAAAAACTTCTTCTTCATTTTTTACCCTCCTTCTTTTAAAGTGCGACAAAAAAATGTCAGAACAATGGAACTTGTATATATTATATCACATTTTCCAAAAAAGATAAATACCAAAGATAAAAAATGGTGGGGGCAGCTGGGTTCGAACCAGCGACCAAGCGGTTATGAGCCGCCTGCTCTAACCACTGAGCTATGCCCCCAGCGATTACTATGAAATTATATCATAAAATGGTATAATAATTAAAGCATAAGAGGTAAAATGGTAGAAGAAAGAAGCAGGAAAGAGCGTCTCGAAGCAAAATCTCGTCGCATGAAGGCAAAACTCCTTCAGGAAATTTTGGTTCCAGAACGTCTCGTTCTTCTCGCCGTCCCAGTTCTCCTCGTCGCCTTTCTTGTCGGTTCCATCTCGAGTTTAACTCGCAACTGGTCCATCCGCCAGGAAATCGTCGAACGTGAAGCTGAACTCGCCTATTTAAATCTCCAAGTCGAAAGCTACGAACTCGAAAACCAATATTATGCTAGCGAAGAATATCAAGAACTCGCCGCTCGTCGTCTTCAAAATAAGCAATTTTCCGGCGAAAATCTCGTCTATTTACCAAAAAACACTGAAAGTGCGAAAAACCGCCATAAAACAGCGACCAGCGAGGAGCAAAAAATCCTTAACGAAAAATCAAATTTCGATCAGTGGTTGTCATTTCTTTTTAATTTATGATATAATCATAAGCAGTATGGGTAACGAAGGTCAAAAAAGCCCGCGAGACGTCGCGAGCGAAGATAAAAAGCACCCTTGGGAGATTCTTTCCGAGAGTGAAACTTCCGCTGCTGAAAAAAGCGAGAAGAAACGTACAAAATTAGAAAAGAAAAAGGCAAATCGCGAAAAGCGTAAAGCGAAGCTCAATAGTTTCAAAGCTTGGGTGAAGAAAAATCCAATTTTGTTCTTCGGTTCGATTGTGCTTGTTATTACGGTAATCGTGACGATAGTCATCTTAATTGGCATTTTCACTGCGAAAAATAAGCCAGATGACGCAAATAAGGATCTCTCTCCAATTGAAGTCACCGACATCACAGCCGATGTCGACAGTATCCTTTCTGCGAAAACTCCGGATCTCGCATTCAGTTACGCATACAAGAACATGAAGAAAAATGCTGCCGATGGTATCTTTGTTGAAGGGACAGTTGGAATCGACCGCAATAAACTTGAAGATAACCTCGACGAGTTCATGAAATCCGTCGAGTCCGACTACGACAAAATTGCTTATTCGCTCATTAAAATCATGATTCTTGATGATTTTGATGAAAATGATCGCGCGGAATATTTCTTGACGCTTTTTGATGAAAAAAATTACGATCTCGACAAAAACCTTCGCTATATTTATATCCTCGTCGTTCGCTACCACTATCTAAAGACTGAAGACACCGACAAATACAAAGAATGGACAGACACCTTATTTAAGGAATATAATCCAGATGAAATGTACATCGACAGCGATAGCGGTGAAATCGTCGAAAATCCAAACTCAGAAACCGAAAAATCGGAGGACGAAGAATGAAAAAGCTCAGTAATTTCAAATCAATCATGGGAAAAAATCTTTCTCATCTCGCTGGCGTCGCCATGGTTGTCGTTTCGGCGCTCGTGCTAACCTTCGCTCCAATGGTCGCTCGTGCAGAAGACTACGGTGGCGGTAGTAGCGGTGGTACCGGTGATGGTGGTTATAATACCGGTAAGTGTAACACTGGAAACTGCTATTCCCTCTGGAACGGTGCTTTCTGGCTTAAAATCCCTGCGAGCTCTGATGATATCGACCCGCGAAGTCTCGGATTTGGCACAGTCTTCTCCGGCGAACACATTACTGGCTGTAAAAGCGGTGGCGGCTATGCTTATGTCCTCGTCACCCGTCTTTCCCAAGGTGGTCTTGCCGGCATGGTTAACATTGATGAAGCGATGAAACGTGGTGGCGTCACTGACGGCGACGGCGGCTCGACCGTTGCCGGTAGTGAAATTGTTGCCGAAGCCGCTGCTCACGCCAAATTCCAAGAGCACTGGGCCGACTTTTATTCCCAACCCCCATACAACCAAAACTACACTGGTACTGACCTCTCATGGTTCTGCGCCGATCCGACTACAACCACCACCACTACTACGACAACAACCCCGCCACGTTATCGTTTGAACTGTGTTCCTGGCCTTGCCCGTGAGAAGCACCAAACTTGGACTCGTATCGCAGTTAAGAATATTACCCTCGACGGCTATGGTAGTTGGCCAAATTCTCAGTGGAAAGCAACCGGTGTACGCTCATCGCTCACGACAGATTCTTGGTGGACCGGAGGGGGCGCGAGCGTCTTAACGATTGCAAAGCCGGGCGACTCCGTCCAGTTCTTGCATGAGTATTGTGCCGCGGACCGTTACGTTAGACGTACGGCGGTTCAAGGCTCGTGGACGACCTCTGGCATTGGCGGTCCGTCTCACAATGTGATATTCGATATTCCGGCTAACAGATTCCAAATCCACGCTTCGCCAAACGATACTTACGCCTTTGGTAATGGTATCGAATGGGTCAATTCCGTTGCTGCAAGCCGCTCGGAATATGAAAATCTCTTCACTGACCCTGGGGCTAATGGCTATGCCGTCACCCCAGACCGCTACGGTCTCGGCACCCTTTCGCCGACTCCAGACAATAACTCGCATAACTGTAGTTCTGTCTCGCAGTATACTGCCTTGGTCCCATATCGCGCCAACGCTTCCTATCAGATTCCTGGTTACGATTCTGGCTGGGGTGGACCTTGTGCTGCTGCAACAAGTACTGATGGGCAGACCAACCAAGTCGGTAAAACTATCTCTCAGTGGCACGAATTTAACATGGTAAAGGCATGGGAACAATACACCACCAACCGTAGTGGCAGCTGCGGATGCAAAAATGATACTGCAGTGTGGCATGCCTACATGTATTCTCCAGAATATTGGCAAGGTTACGGCACATGGTCATGGGAAGAAGGCTACGACTGTGAACTTAGCTGTAACAACTGTTGTACTTGCGATCAGTGGGATAAATATGATAACTGTACACACTATGCTGACCCTATTTATAAATATACCGACCCATCATACCAATGGTTCAGTCAATCTAAATCAAAAGACTACGGTACTGCAAGAAAAACTGCAACTGTCTACACCCCATTCAACTTCGTTACAACCACCACCTCATCACTCAACGCAGGAGATGTCATCTTCCAAGGTGGCGCAATCGGCTCCAGTTTCAAATGGTCTGTCGAAGCTCGTGCAAACGATAAGACGACCAGCAGTAGCTACTCTCCATCTTTCCCATACGCAACCGTTACTCCGTCCTGGACAAAAGTTCGCATGGTCGAATTCCTCTACGCTCCTGACGCTGCGGGTGGAAACTCAAAAGTTGAAGGCAGTACAACTTGGAAAGACCCAAGTACAAACTTGAATGATTCTCAGACTGGCCCATGTCACTACTATAGTGGCGCGATACAATGTAAGGAAATTGAATCCATCTCCGGCAACCAAAACCCAGAAGGTCTATATATCGGAAATAAAGGCGGAAAGCCTTACACCCAAACCGTCCCAGACAACGATGAATATGTCGGCTATAAATACTGTGTCGCCGTCGGATTCTTCCCGTCTGACTCGCACGATTATAAGAACAATACTCTTCAAAGGCAATATTCATATGGCCGTTGGGCGTTTGATGGTAGCGCTATGGACGCCGGTGACTACTGGAATATCTCTGGCGCATCCTGCCGCACCATCGCAAAGAAACCAAACGTCCAAGTTTGGAATGGTACGACCTACACCGATAGCAGTGTCAACACCTCAATCACAAAGAAGTATGTGAATAAGGGTCTCGGTACGAGCTACAAGAACAACGAAACTGACATCTTCGGTTCTTGGACTGAATATGCCATCATCGCTGGTGGCAGTACAAGAGGTATGGCTTCTGGTGCGATGCTCGGATATCAGAAAGAAACCTATAACTTCACTGGTGGTGGACAACCAAACGAAGGCTCGAGCTATAAGTTACTATCTCCAATCACCATCGCAAACAACAAGAGCGGTGAATCTGGGCATAGCAACGTCAATGCTTCCGCTTCAATTAATACAAACCTCAGCCGTTTGCGTGCACGTTATAGCGACAAAGCCCAGACTTTTGCGGGCGGCTCACCGTCAAAGACTATCTATACTGCAGAGACCGGTATGCAATACGCATATTACGACGATGATGTTAATCTCTCAGCTTTCACTATTAAGAGTTATTCCGACACTAAAAATCATCCAAACCAGACCACAAGTAAAAATGGTAATGGTATCGTGAAATATCTCAGCGACGACGGCACAAAAGATAATACGCTTGTAATTTACGTCGAAGGGAAACTCACGATTGATGGAAACATCACGCTCGGCAACACAAATACTCCAGAAAGGCTAGGAAACTTTGCCTCTGGTACGTCGACAAATTCAGCCGCGAAATTGCCACAAGTCTTGATTTTTGCGAAAGACATCGACATCAAAGAGAATGTCACACGTATTGATGCTTGGCTAATCGCCCCAGAAGGCACAATCAATACTTGCTCTGGCTATAAGATCCAAGATAATCTTGCTGCTGCAGACGCTAAAGGACGATGGCACGGCAGCTACGGCAACTGCTACAAAACACTCGTAGTTTCCGGCCCAGTCTACGCTTCGAATTTGAGACTGCTTCGTACTGCTGGTGGCACTCACGGTGCTGGCCAAGGCAATACTGGGAATGTCTTAACGAAACAATATGCCGCAACTGGCGAAGCAAGCGACCAATATCTCGGCGCTGTCGCTCCGGCCGAAGTCTTTAATCTCCGCGCTGATGTCTATCTCTGGGCCTACAACCAAGCTCAAAGATACTCCGAAGCAGTCGTGACATATACTCGGGAGCTCGCGCCGAGGTACTAGGAGTATGCGAATGTTGAAACGAAAAACGAAAAAGGAAAAGAAAATCGCGCGGGGCGACATCAACTACAAGAAACTTTTCTTCGAAACGATGATCGTCCTCACGGTAGTGTTTTTCGCAACCATCGCAACTCTATACCCTGCTTTGAAAGCTGCCGGCGCATTTGACGAAAAACGTAAATACGCCGAGTTCGACTCTCTCATCGAAGAAGTCGAAAATTACGACTATTCCAAAGGCCGAGATACTGAGCTCGAAAAGCGTCTCGATATGGGCTTTGCAGAAACAAAATCCGGTCCGAAAACCTATTTCTACGCTCTTGCTCGCGGAATTTACTATTGTAATATCGGATATAGCATGACCGCCAAAGACGCTTTCAGCTACGTCGAGCATTATATGCCAGACGGCTTAACCAAAGCCGAGCAATACGAACATATGTCAAAAAAAGTTTTATGTGAAAGAAAGTTAGCAAATGAATAAAACTATGAAAAAGGGAAGACTGAAAAAAGGATTTACGATTATTGAAGTCGTGCTCTTTTTGGCAATTTCTGGTGCTATCTTTGCCGCTATCATGTCGAACACTGCCGCAACTGTCGCGCGTCGTCGCTATACCGATTCCGTCCAAAGTTTCGTCGAGGAAATCAGAAATGCTTATTCTGCTACCGTCAACGTCGAAAACTATCGTATCGCAACCGAAGACTCGAGTTATTTCTGTTCTGTCACCGCCGGGTTCATTAATGGCAGTTTAACGCCGAACTCTCTCATCGACAATTCCGCAAAAAAGACCGCTGACAATTATCCAGGTCGCACAAAATGTGCCGTCTACGGCCAAATCCTCACTTTTGGCGAAGGAGGCTCGACCAATATTAATCGCTATGATTTGATTGGTATCGCCGCAACCGACAAAATCGACATCAACGACAACGGTTCTGGCATCGACGAAACCCTCTCTAGCTTGAAAAAAGTCGGCGCAAATATTGTCACTATGACCCAGATTCCGATTAACGCCACCACTCCAACCACCTGTAAAGCTAGCCTCGCCGGTACCTCGAGCTATTACACCCCACAGTGGACCGGCACTATCGAAAATAAAAAGGACCGCAACTTCTATCACGGTGCAATTATGATTGCCCGTTCACCACTTTCCGCTACCGTCCACACTTATTTCTATTCTGCTACCGGCGACATCTCACAGGACAATCCAGACGACGGTGTCTTTGAAGTCCAAAAATGGCTCAACACAACCGGAACTGGTTCTTGCGCTGGTTTCAAAACTTCCGCCGACAAATTCGCCGCCATCGACCAAAGTCACTGGCGTAACGACAAAGACCTCGACATCTGTGTTGGCTCAGAGGACCTTTTCGCTACCAATTATCATCGTCGCGCTATTCGCATCCATGCTGACGGTTCAACCGAATCTTCTGTCGAGCTCCTGTCCGAAACTGAATCAGACAATGTATGTACGGTGGTAACGCCATGAGTAGATTAAAGAAGTTCTTAAAACGTGGTGACACTATCATTGAAGTCACCCTCGCAATCACAGTTTTTTCGCTCGTATCGGTCATCTCAATTCAGCTCATGGATCGTGATGTTGCCATCATCCAAGGCACCCTTGAATCCGAAATGGCTAGAAACGAAATCGACGCCCAAGCCGAAGCTCTCCGTTTCATTCAAAACGCCTACCTCTCCGAACGCGAAATCGCACAAGGCAGCCGTGAATACATGAATATCTGGCTTAAACTTTCCCGCACCAGCAGCGAAAATATCGCAAAAGCCGGTACTGGTCTTAACAACGACCCTGCCTCAATTTCGCAGTACACTTCCGTTGATTGTTCTACGTATTATAATACTTCGAACGACAGCAACGAAATTCACAACATTTTCAAAGACAAAGCTTTCGTCATCAACACTCGTAAGCTCGACCCATCTAGTATTTCAAGTACTATCGTCCAATCGTTAGATGGCGCAACGAAAAAAACCAGCCTTTTCACTGAAGCTGCGCTTTATCCACGCATTCTTTTCCGACGTGGTAGCTCCGAAACAATCGACGACGCACTTCTCTCTGAATATTATCCATCCGGTATGAAGCCGAGTAACGTCAATTATGACAATGTCGTTCGTGCCGAAGGTATCTGGGTTATTTCCGCTCGAGCTAAAACTACCGGCTCCACCACCGATGTTCCAGAATTTTATGACTTCCATATCCGCACTTGTTGGTTCGCACCTGGCCATGACCGCCCATCCACCATCGCTACCACCATTCGTCTTTACAACCCAGAGCTCGTCGAAGATCAAGTAAAAAATTATAAGTCGGGGAAGGATTGATGATGAAGAAAATAAACTCAAAAAAAGGCTTTACCCTCGTCGAACTTTCGCTCGCATTGGTTTTTCTCGCAATTATTCTCTTAACTATCGCTTGGCTCACTATGCATATCACTTCGACCTATGAAAAAGGTCTCGCGATGAAAGCCGTGAACTCCACCGCAAAGGAAATCATCGACGATATGTCTCGCGCTATTGCTCAATCTCCAGCACGTACGGTAGAAAGTCTATGTGGCTCAATTTATAGCAAAAAACCGGTTCAAAAAAGCAACTGTATCGCTGATAAAGCCAGAAAATTCATGTATCAAGAGCGCTATGGCAACGTCAAAGTCAATGGTGAAGTTCAAAGCGTTCCAATCAACGGTTCGTTCTGTACCGGCCGATATTCTTATATCTGGAACACAGCATACGCTCTCAACACAGCAGATTATCCTCCGCAGTCGAGTGGCGTCAACTACGCTGCCAATATTAATGGCGATGCAACTTTCCGTCTCCGTAAAATCACTGATTTTGAACGCAAAGTTTGTACCCAACAGCTCGTCACAACATATAATTATGGTGGAAACTTAACCTACACAGTTGACTGGAACCCAGAAATCAACGAAGAAATGCTCGACAACTCCGAAAACAATCTCGCTCTTTATGACATGGCGGTCTATGCACCAACTATTCATAAACTTACCGGCTCTGGCTTCTATTCTGCCTCATTCATTCTTGCAACACTTCGCGGCGGAGTCAACATCAACTCCTACGGCGACTTCTGTACAGATCCGCCAGACAATCTCGACACGGATTTTGCATATTGCGCAATTAATAAATTTAACTTCTCAATGAGAGCAGCAGGTGAGAAGACAACAACGGAAAGGTAAAAGGAGAAAATATGAAAAAAATGTTAATCAAAACGAGAAAAGGTGGAGCATCAATGTTCGTTGTGATGTTTACAGTTATCATTCTTTCAATCATCACGCTGAGTTTTACGCGCCTCATTATTTCTGAAGCCACCAAAACTTCCAATACCGACCTTTCTCAATCCGCTTACGATTCTGCACTTGCCGGCATTGAGGACGCGAAAGTTGCACTTCTCCGCTACCACGCTTGTCTCGACCAAGGCTATCGCAAAGGTACTGCTTCCAGCTCCAACGAATGTGAAAGATTGATTTACTACATGCAAGAGGGGATTGCCGACCAAGATTGTTCGACCGTCGCGAATGTTCTTCGCCGTGAACAATCTACTGACACTCATGGTGTCGTCGTTCAGGAAACTCAAAAGTCCACCGACTCCGGCAACAACTCAACCATGCTCCAAGCTTACACTTGTGTTACCATTCAAGAGGAACTCCCAGATTATCGTACTACCTTGACCTCGAACAGCCGTCTTCGTATCATTCCGATTCGCTCATCAGTTATCGACAAAGTTGATAAAATCACACTTCGATGGTTCTCGGATGTCAACGCTACAATGGCGAAAAAAGACAGCGGTAGCAGCAAATCGTTCTGTGGCAATGATACTTTTGCTAGTTATGACGACATCTTCAAGCTCTACCCACGCGGCAATTGTAATGGTAAAGAACAAGCCCCTCCATTCCTAACAGTTCGTCTCATCCAGACCGATGAAACCTTCGATTTGTCGGAGCTCTCATCGGCAAAATCCGCCAATAAAACCGACACTGGCCAGCTTTATTTCTTGCCAAGCAATACTTCTGGCACAACTTCAATCGCCAGCACCGAATGGGGCAAATCTGCCGACAAAGCCGAAAATAAAGTTACCCAAGTCAGATGTTCAGAGTCTGGCGACTTCTGGTGTTCTGTCGATTTAGCTTTGCCAGAAACTTTCAAAGGTTACACTACACGCAGCGATGCCAACACTTATCTTCTTGTTTCAATCCCTTATGGCACTCCTGATACTGACCTCTCCGCAAAAATCTACGCCGGAAGCTCTCTCCAACAATTCACCGGCGTCCAAGCTCGTGTCGATTCAACCGGTCGTGCAAATGATCTCTACCGTCGCGTTGAAACTCGTGTCGAGCTCGTCGATACTTATTTCGCTTATCCAGAATTTGAAATCACCATGACTGGTGACCCATCAGGTACACTCAGTAAAACTTTCCATGCCACCTTTAACTGTTGGGGTGCCGATAACGGTAGTAAATGGGGCTGTAGCGATACTGTTGAAGACGCAGATTACTCATCGTGGTAAAAAATAAACGGCCTTCGGGCCGTTTTTGAATTCCTAAATTACGGTAATCTTTTACTGCGCAAAGTATTTTCATACCGCGTCGTTCCGCAAATAAAAAAGCAAGCTTTTTGCTTGCGTCGCTCCTTGTATGGTGGCGGGGGTTCGATTTGAACGAACGACCTTTTGGTTATGAGCCAAACGAGCTACCAGGCTGCTCTACCCCGCGATATAACACTTATTTATCTTATCATCTATTAATTAAATTGTCAACTCTCTAATTCTCCTATCTTGTGATATAATATACTTATGTTTAGGAGGTCTATGGAAAAGTTTTCCGATTTTTTCAAAAATATTAAAAAATGGATAGAGAATCATAAAACAATTTTCGCTCTGCTCGTGACCGCGCTTTTTGTCGGCGCACACATCCCGCTTCTCATGAATCATGAAGTCACAAACGACGAAGCTATCGTTTGGGGTCTCTCAAAAGAAGTA
This sequence comes from Candidatus Saccharimonadota bacterium, assembly GCA_017480035.1. Classification (GTDB taxonomy): domain Bacteria; phylum Patescibacteriota; class Saccharimonadia; order Saccharimonadales; family Saccharimonadaceae; genus Nanosyncoccus. The sequence goes on from JAFVBJ010000003.1 coordinate 208,718, forward strand.
AACCTCTCTAACGCTTATGAACTAAATTCGGCCGAGCCGCATCCGCTTCTCTGGCAATTCATGCTCGCCCCGCTTTCCCAAAACAACCTCCCGCTCATCTCGATGAGCATTCTCTCCCTTGCTCTCGTTGTGCTCGCAGTTTTTCTTTTTGTACGCTTTGCTCCGTTTGGTTTTCTTGCGAAACTAATTTTTCTTCTCTCCTCCTCTTTTTGCTATTTTAACCCCATCATCGCCCGTGATTATTCTCTGATTCCGCTCGCGATTTGTCTCATCTCTCTCGCATATAAATCTCGCCACGAAAAACCTTTCCGCTATGGTCTTTCTCTCGTGCTCCTTTCCCAGACCCACTTCTTGATGTACGGTCTTCTCGCTGTGCTCGTACTTGGTTTCTTCGCCGAAGAATTATTCGCCAAAAAATCCTTCTCGAAAAAACTCCTCGCCCTTCTCCTCTGTTTCTTGCCGGTCGGTCTCTCGGTGCTTAGCTCCGTCCCGCTCGTCATCAATTCCTTCAATAACCAAGCCATCATAAACGGCGAAGCTACTAGCGACACTGAAGCTGGCGGCATTCTCGAAAACACTATCGGAGCCTACTTTGGCTACTACGTCATCGCCCTGAACGTCATCTCGATTGTCGCCGCCGTAATCATCATCCTCAATTTCTTCGCCGCCAACTTGAAAATCGGGCTTTATTTCCTCGCAGGCACTGGTTTTTGGTATTATGTCCTCGCTAATATTTACCAAAGCTATTATTATTTCGACCAAAAAGTGACGATTCTCTCTCTTATGATGCTCCTTTCGCTCTGGCTCATCAAGCTTGAAAAAGAAGAAAAACATAATTTCCTCAAAGAATTCGTGAGCCATTCCGAAATCGTCAAAATCCTGAAGAAAAAAGTCGCATATCCAGCTGTCATTCTTCCGTGCTTCATCGTCATGTTGACTATCCCGCACGCTTTCGTTGTCGCTAACAACGAAATGAATCTCGCCACCAATTCTAGCGAACAAGCCGCATTCATCAACAAAACCGTCGAAGACGGCGCACTCATCATTGAAGGCGACATAGCTGCTTCAGTTTTCTTTGACGCCGCAACTCATCTCCAAGTCGAAAAAGACGTAACCTATTACGACGTCCCACTCGATTCTTATGATGACTATCATATCAAACTCCGTTACGACGGTGTCGATGATGAACGCTACAGAAAATTTAATCGTTTGTCTGATGAAGCGTTGTCGAAACTTATCGCCGAAGCTTCCGCGAAATATGAACACATCTACTACGTCTCGACCATACTGACGAATTGCAAGGGTGAATCTACCGACTACAATGCCGAACTTGTCGCAAACTACGAAAGACTCGCCACTTTAAATGATGGTAAATACATGACGAATCTAAAAAACGTCCCGCTCAGCTTCTATAGAGTCAAATAGCTAAACTCCCGTCATTTTCGGGTAGCAAACAATAAATGAGAGTAAAACTGCCGCAATGTAATATGGAATTAATTTGCGGATGAACGGAATTTGTTTAAATATATTCACAACCGCGAGAATCGCAAAAATGCTTGCCGGTAAGTAATGATAGAGGAACATTGGGCGTGAAATCAACCCGTACGGCAGCCAAAGCGACAACCATGCGAGCAAAATATATGTCGACGACGCGTCCTTTTTCTTGATTCCAAAATAAAGCGAAATGAAAAGCCCAATTATCGAAACATACGCAATCGTATAATTTGCCATGAGGGAAATACTTGTCTTTTCCGTTCTATCGAGTGCATAAAGCATTGGCTTTAATGCAATCGGCCAAGTATACCATTTCGACGAATACGGATGTGGCGTATTCTCGTGTGAGTGATATCTATAAAGATGTAAACTTTGTTTTGAAACATCATTTAAACCATGCGCATTAGTTGTGTTCGGAAAAAGCAGATAACTCGAACAATAAATCGTCCCCGGAATTAGGATGAAACACAAAAATCCGCGCAACGTCCATTTTCTGACATTTTTTTCAAACAAGTTCTTGAAAATTTCTCGGAATCGCAATGTTTTTGTCGTCCAAAATCCCTGGTCAAGCAGATATTTGAAGAAAAGTATCGCTAGCCCAATCCCGCCGAACGCTCCGCTCCATTTTGTCGCGAACGCACAGCCAAAGAACACTCCGGAAAGTAAGAAATTCCTGAATTTTTTGCCCTCGACAAATTTAAACATGAAAAGATACGAAAGCATCGTAAATAAACAAAGCCACGAATCAATCGTCCCAATTCTCGTTTGCGTAAAATGTAGTCCAGATAACGAAACTAAAATCGCCGTGAACCGCGCATATCCCGATTTTTTGAAAATCTGTTTCGCGAGAAAATACGCTACGATTACGATAATAATTCCGCAAATTGTTCCGCCCATGCGCCAAGTAAACGGCGTCATTCTCCCTGTAATCGCAATCGGAATCGACTGCAAAATTTTTCCGAGCGGCGGATGCACTGTCTCCCACCCGACAAGTCCGTTTGCATATTCATACGCCGTTTGCGCAAAATAAACTTCATCAAAATACGTTGTATTCATCGACGTCGGATGCGTCACCACGGTATCTTGCTCGTCGACTAATTCACCCATCGTCGTTTCCAAATTTTCTTCAGCAAAAATTTCTCGCTGTACGGTCACTCCGCTGATTAGCTTTTCGTTCTCGTCTAGCACTCCGATTTCGCCATACGAAATTTCTCGGCCAGCACTAGATGTAATTCTGATTCCGGAGGTTTTTCGATTAATTGCAATTCTCGTCCATTTGAACGACCCCTCAAACGCATATTCCTTCCCAGAATTATATGTCGTTTTCCCAGATTCCAATACGGAATATTTCCCCGTGAAGTCCGCTTCCGTCTCGCCGGTATAAATCATTACCGCCGAAACTCGTTTTTCCTCCGGCAGAACAATCGTAAAATATTCATTCGCTTGCGCCCGATGAAAAGTCTGTGGTGCGACGTCGTCTCCGAGATTTAAAAACGCCAAAATCGAATACGCGATTACAATCACCGCGAGAAAAATCACATCAAAAATTTTTTCGCGGTTCTTTTTAGCCCACTGCTTTAGTTTTTGCACGAAGTCTCCTATGCTTTTGTCGCTCTGCGCGCTGCAACACGCACCGCTTCATTGAACGAAAGGGAAATGTGTGGAGCTGTTGCTAGGTCGACCACTCGAAGTTCTGCTTTCATCGCCAAAACAATCTCTTGAATCATCAAATCTGCGTTCGGTGCCACGATTGTCGCTCCGAGGATTTTATTTTCTTTGTTTGTCACAATTTTCACAAAACCATCTTGATATTCCGCTGTATTCGAAGCCGAAACTGTCGAAAGTGGCACCAAAACTTGTTTGTAGCGCAAATCTCTCGCGATACATTCATCTTCTGTTAATCCAACTGCTGCAACCTTCGGGAAAGTATCAGTCATACGGACAAATCCACGATAATTCACAGTTCCTTTTGCGCGGTTCACAATGTTCGACGCCGCAATCGCTGCTTCGTAGCTCGCTTTTTCAGTCGAAGAAAGTTCCGCACTGTCCGCATGCTTATCAACTGCTACGTCTGCTACATCACCACAAGCATAGATATTCTTTGCTGATGTCTGCATCATGCTGTTGGTATGGATTCCGTTGCTCGAGAATTTCACTTCTGCATTCGAAAGTCCGAGGTCAACCGCCGGCTCACTTCCTGTTGCAAGCACGACCGCTTCGACTTTGACGGATTTTTCTTGTCCACCACGCATAAATTGAACTTTAATCACGTCAGTTTTTCGTCCATTTGGCAGAGTTTCTTTTCCGGCTTTCGTTGTCGCGACCACTCTTGATGAAGTCAAAACGTTAATTCCAAGCGTTTTCGAAAATCTCTTCTCAATCACTTCGCCCGCCTCCGGATCCTCCTTCGGCAAAAGTCGTTCCGAGATTTCTGCAATTAGAACTTTCGCGCCCATTTCAGCAAAATATTCCGCCACTTCACATCCAGTTGAGCCACCGCCAACCACCATTACAACTTTCGGAAGTCGACGCAAAGTAAAAACATCCTCCGGCAGCAAACATTCTGCCTCGCTTGAACCAGTAATTCCCGGGTCAATCGGTGTCGCTCCAGTTGCAATAATAAACTTTTTCGATGTAATATTTTCATTTTCGCCCACCGAAATTTCGTTTGGCGAAATAAATTGTGCAAATCCTTCGAGACACTTCACGCCTGCATCCTCAAACTCTTTTTTCGAGTTTGCACCTGCACGTTTTTGTGCGACGAGATTCCAGTTTAAGACCGAAGGATAGTTATATTTCAAAGAAGTAGAAGAAAGTCCAAATTTCGAAGCTTCAATCGCCCCGAAAAAAGTCTGTGAAAAATGTGATGCTGCAGCATAAGGAATATCTCGGCGGTTCACGTTTGTTCCGCCCCAAGTTCCCGCCTCGACTAGCGCAGTTTTTAATCCAGCTCCGGCCGCCATCATCGCCGCCGTACCGCCTGCCGCGCCACTTCCAATCACTACTAAATCATAATCATATTTTTTCACATTACCTCCTTCTAAATAATTTTATCTTTACTTTCAAACAGATAAGCCAAATCTTCGTTGTATTTCTTAATCTCTCTTGCTAGCTTCTGGTTCAAGTCATTTTCCGTAATCATCGACCGCTTCTTACTCCATGCCATGACTTTATCTGTCACTTTATCTGCAATTATCTCCGCCGTTCCCGCGTGTAGCCCCAACACTCTCGCTTCACGTTTGATTTCTTCATGCACTTTCTTTTTTGATAGCTTTGCTAGACTCATTTTGCCCCCAAAATCCTAAATGCAATGATGAAAATCGCAAGCGTCAGAAAGAGCGTTCCGGACATCGCCTTGAGGAAATTCTTGTTTTTAACGCGCCATTTTTGGACGTCAACAACCGTACTCCCTCGACGGATAAAAAACCTCAGCACAAATAGCGGCAAAATTGCAATGAACGTATAGCCCAGAATGCTCAAAAACTGCCATTCAAATGGCAAAAGTACCACTGAATTTCCAGCCACCAGCATCAGGACGAACGAAAAAGGCATTTCTGCGAATGCGGTCAACATCCCAAGGCTAAACGCCTCAACATTGCTCTCTGTTAACTTTGCACGGTTATTGATGTGCCTAGCAACCGACTTTGGTAACCAAAGTTCAGTCGATCGCCTAGACTTATAGTAAAAAAACCAAATCAAAAGTGCAAGCATAAGCAGTACGGAAGCCATCACCGCCATACAAGTCGTCGAGAGCGAACTCTCTGTGAGTGTTGCAATCAGAAATGCAATCGTCGTCACCGTCAGACAGATTAAAAGTGCCGACCCGAAAATATAATTCGAAACTAGAAATTTTGTCTTTTTTCGAATGTGTTTGCCGAGGCTTGCGTGGTACAAAAGTAGTAATGCTCCAAGCTCGCATTGCAGGGAAGCGTGGACGATTGCAGACAAAAAAATTATGCAAAGTTGTACACCATTAACAGATAAAAGACCGTCCATAACGACATTATAACACACTTATGGTTATTTTTGAACCTGTTGGAACGTTGTAAAAAATACAACATTCTCTCTGTAAAATCCACAAAATTTAATGCTTATGCTTGCATAAAAAATCTTTTTTGATAATATGCGGCGCTACAAAACATTAAACGGAGGAAAAAATGACTAAAATCATCATAACAATACTAACTCTAGCTTTGGGCTTTGCCCCACCTTTATCTACGCTCGCCACTTCTGATAACCTTGCATTTAACGAAGAAAGGAGTGGCGAGAGCACCTCAGAAGCGAGCACTAACGAGGAGCCAGTGACAGTTGGCGTCGAAGGCTCCTCAAAGGTCAAGCGCTCTGCAAAAAAGACCCAGAAAGCCTGCGCAGCGGGTTATTTCCGGAGTCCTCTAACCAATCGCTGTAAAAAACTCGTCACTGTCAAAGAAACCACTTCGACCATCACCACCACGACCTATAACCCGTCGACCGGAAAAGCCACCGTTAAAAAAGTTTGCAAAAGTGGCTATTGGTGGAACAAGAAAACCGAGCGCTGCAATAAGAAAAAGGCCTGCAAAATCGGCTACGTTTGGCAGTCTAGCGACAATTCCTGTAAGAAAATCATCTGCAGCTTCGGTTTTAAAGTCCAAGATTCGTCAAATCTCTGCAAGCGTATCATCTGTGAAAAAGGAAAAATCTTGAACCAAGTCACCGGAAACTGTGTTATAAACCGTAATGGCAAGTATAAGACCTGTGAAACCGGCTGGACGCTCGATCTGATGACTCTAAAGTGTGCGCTCATCGGTACAAAAGGCTCGAATGACCCGCGTTCCATCGCCGCTGCTAAATCTGCCGGCATCAAACAATCCGCTAGCACCGTGAAAAAATACGTCCTAAAATCAAACATCACGCTCGCAGACATCGAAACTCCGAGCGACACATCTGATGCACCAACACAGTCTGACATCTCAACCGAGACCGAATCCACGACGAGAGATTGCGGAGAGGGGAAATTTTTGAACCCAAAAACCAATCGTTGCAAAAATCTGCAAACTATTACTGAAACCTCGACCGGCAAAACTATCACCACTTACGACCCCGAAACCGGCGAAGCTACCACAGTAAAAGTCTGCAACGAAGGCTATTACTTAAAAGAAGAAACGAATCGCTGTAATAAAATTCCCGCCGATTCAACTTCATCCAACTCCTCAAGCAGTTCAAGTTCATCTTCAAACTCATCTTCGTCCGCCACAAAAACCTGCCCAGAAGGGAAATTCTTGAACCCAAAAACCAATCGTTGCAAAAATCTCCAGACCGTCACAGAATCTTCCACTGGAAAGACCGTTACGACCTACGATCCCGCGACCGGTGAATCCAAAACCGAAAAAATTTGCAACGAAGGTTATGAACTGAATCCTGATACGAACCGGTGTAAGAAAAAGAAAGAGAACGCTGGCGAGGAATATCCGCTCGAAGTTCCGGAGCTCGGTAGTGAAGGAGATAATAATTTTGTTGCGATTGGCTCCGTCGCCGCCATTATCGCTGTTGGGACTGGTTTTATTATCTTCCAGTTCCGTCACGAGATAGTTAAATTCGTTAAAGGGATGAAAAAGAGGCAAAAAGCTTAAAAATGTGGTAAAATGAGGGCAATATGAGTAAACGTCTTGATAAGATTAATTTAGCATTAAAAATCATCATTAGTTTATTTGGTGTCGGGCTCTTTATTGCCCACCTCATCGATCCGGTCGCATGGCCAAAAACTTGGAGCTATCTCGTCACAATCATCTTGCCTTTCAGTCCAGATATTATTAAAATCTTCGGTCTAAACACTTCAACTCGTCTCCAAATCGCATTCTCTCTGTTTCTCGGTATGGCGATGGTTGCAGGAATTGATTTCGACCTCTATAAAATCTGGTATATTTTCGGCAATCCATGCTACGACAAAATCGCTCACTGTCTCTCTGGCGTACTTGGCGCCTTTGTCGCAAAGGAAATCCTTGACAATAACTATGATGGCCGAAGCATAAAAGTTACTGGCGGAAAGACCGTCGTAAAACATTACGACACTAGGTTTACTTGGCTTTTTATCGTCTCTTTTGTTGCTTTGACCGCTGCTGGCTGGGAATGTTTTGAATTTCTCTACGACCAAATCACTGGCGGTTCAATGCAAACTTTAATCGCCGAAGGTGTTGATGACACAATGTGGGACATTCTAGGTGCTCTCGCCTTTGGTATTATCGCCGCTTTCCCCCTCTCGAAAAAATAATTTTTCTCATTCCACCCCTGTTTTAGCACTCTTGACGTTCGAGTGCTAATGGACTATAATATACTCAAGAATTAGCAGTATATAACATAGAGTGCTAAAAAGAAAGGAAATATATTATGGGAAAAATTATTGGAATTGATCTCGGAACAACCAACAGTGCGTTTGCATACATGGTCGCCGGGAAACCAGAAGTCATTACGAACGCTGAAGGCGACAGAACTACCCCGAGCGTCATCGCTGTCACGAAGAAAGGCGAACGCCTCGTCGGTAAAGTTGCACAGCGTCAACGTGTCACGAACCCAAAGAACACAATCTATGGCATTAAACGTCTCATTGGTCGTAAATTTGAAGACGAAGAAGTAAAACACGACCTTGATATTATGCCATACGAAATCGTCAAAAAGGGAAATGCTGTCGCTGTAAAAATGGACGGCAAAGAATATACTCCAGAAGAAATTTCCGCAATGGTTCTTAGTAAAATTAAAGCCGATGCCGAAGCTTTCCTCGGTGAAAAAGTTACCGAAGCAATTATTACTGTCCCTGCATATTTCGACGACTCTCAACGTCAAGCAACTAAAGACGCCGGCAAAATTGCTGGCCTCGAAGTGAAACGTATCATTAACGAGCCAACTGCTGCTGCTCTCGCTTACGGCCTCGACAAGAAAAACGAAGAGCAAATCGTTGTCTTTGATCTCGGTGGCGGTACTTTCGACGTCTCGATTCTCGAAATCGGCGACGGTGTCTTCGAAGTGAAAGCCACGAACGGTGATACCCATCTCGGCGGCGAAGATTTCGATAATATCATCGTAAACTTCCTCTGTGACGAATTTAAGAAGGAATCCGGAATCGATATTAAAAATGATGCCGCAGCTATGCAACGCGTGAAAGATGAAGCTGAAAAAGCCAAAAAGGAACTTTCAAGCGCAACTTCGACCGACATCAACCTTCCGTTCCTTTCAGCCGACGAAGACGGTCCAAAACATTTCGAATACACTCTCACTCGTGCAAAAATGGAAGAACTTGTTGAACCTCTCCTCGATCGTCTCGCCGAGCCAGTGAAAAAAGCTCTTAAAGATGCAAAGCTCGAAGCAAAAGACATCGACGAAGTTGTTATGGTCGGTGGTATGACCCGTATGCCAGCTGTCGTTGAAAAAGTCAAAGAACTCTTCAACAAAGAGCCAATGCAAGGTGTTAACCCAGACGAAGTCGTTGCTGTCGGTGCCGCAATTCAAGGTGGTGTCCTTCAAGGCGATGTAAAAGATGTTCTTCTTCTCGACGTGACCCCACTTACTCTCGGTATTGAAACTATGGGTGGCGTCCGCACTCCACTTATCGACCGAAACACTACTATCCCAACCTCAAAATCTGAAGTCTTTAGTACCGCAAGCGACAACCAACCACAAGTTGAAATTCACGTCCTTCAAGGTGAGCGCGAATTTGCGAACGACAACAAATCTCTCGGCCGCTTCATTCTTGATGGCATCGCTCCAGCTCCACGCGGCGTTCCACAAATTGAAGTCACTTTCAATATCGACGCAAACGGTATCTTGAATGTTACCGCAAAAGACAAGGGAACTGGTAAAGAGCAATCAATCACCATTCAAAACTCTGGCAACATGAGCAAAGATGATATTGAAAAAGCTCAAAAAGAAGCTGAAATGCACGCTGACGAAGATAAAGCAAAGCGCGAAACTATCGACCTTAGAAACCATCTCGAGAATGCCGTCTACCAAGCTGAAAAAATGCCTGATGAATACAAGGGTAAAATCAGCGACGAAGACAAGGAAACTATCAAGAAAGCTGTTGAAGAAGCAAAAGAAGTCTTGAAAGACGAAAATGCTGACAAAGACAAGCTCGAATCCGCCGCAAAAGATTTGAACGATAAAATCATGCCAATCGGCGCAAAGATGTATGAACAAGCATCAAAAGACGAAGCTAAAGACGACAAAAAATCAGACGACAAAAAATCTGATGACGATGCCGTAGAGGGTGAAGTTGTAGATAAATAATGGGCAAGAAACCCCATAAAGCAGAAGAACCTCAACAGGTCTCAAAAATTGAGACTGAGGTTCTTTTGCATTTAATGAAAGAAACTCTAGAAAATTCCATCCCGGGCGACCTTGTTGAATTTGGTTGCTATCGTGGCGATACTAGCGTCCTTTTTGAGAGAGAACTCGAGAAATTCCGTCGTGAAAATCCCGAGAAATCTCTGAAGTTTCTCTGGCTCTATGATTCTTTTGAAGGCCTCCCTGAAAAATCAAAAGAGGACCAAAGCCCTGCCGGCAATCAGTTCAAAGCTGGCGAACTTCTCGTCACAAAGCGCGAAGTTATCGAAAAATTCAAGAAAAACGGCCTTAAAATCCCGAAAATTCGCAAAAATTTCTTTGAAAATCTCGATGAAAAAGCTGATATTCCAGAAAAAATCAGTTTCGCTTTTCTCGACGGCGACCTCTATCAAAGCATCAAAACAAGCTTGAAGCTCGTCGAAAACCGCATGAACAAAAATAGCATTCTCGTCGTCCATGATTATAATAATCCCGAACTCCCCGGAAGTTCCAAGGCCGTCGACGAATGGCTTCGTAAAAATCCAGGAAAATCTCTCGAAATCCGCGAAACTCTCGCCATCATAAAGTTCTTATGATAAACAAGAAAACCTCCCCGAAAATTAAGGGGAGGTAGTTTTGTGTGAGGAGGTAAAAATCCACGATTTCGGTTTTGAATCGTCTTCGTCCGTACTGAAATGCCGGTAATCTGCCAGATAAAGCGACGCTTCCCGCCGTCCATATTCTTCGTATTGTAAGTACAACTCATCCGAAATCCACCAAGTTCCCGCGACAACATACATCACGATTTGAAAACAGTGTTTTAGATGTGAGAATACCCAGACGACTTCAGAAAATATAGTCAAAACTAGCGCCGGCATGAAGAACCCAAATAAAAGACAGATTATCGCCGCAAGCAACGCAATTTTCCAAGATGAATCAACCGCAACTTGAAATTTCGCTGTCCGAAAAATCAGAAGCTCCCAGAGTTGATAAATCTCATCACGGATTTTCTCCATATCCTTCAGCATTTCGATCCGAATCATTTCTTTTTCCTTGCCGCTCATCTTCGTTAAATCTTCAGATAGTTCCGCTTTGCTCGAAACATATTCATATGCCCGTGCATTTTCATAGATTCCTTCAGCTTCCTGTCCAATCCGTTCGCGAATCAGTCGTTTCGTCATTTCGATATCGCCCCGAAAAAACAAGACGATTTCATACAAAAAATCACGAATCATAAAATCACCTCCCTCTTAAAGAACAATTACCACCTTATAAAATCATACCAGAATTTATTGGACAAGTAAAATGATTAAGATTATCGTCGCGAGAATCACGCGATAATATCCAAACGCCGAAAGCGCTTTTTTCTTCTCAAGAAACTTCATCACGAACGTGAGTGCAAGCATTCCAGAAGCGAACGCGATGATGTTCGAAAGTAGAAGCGTCCCAAAATTCGCCCCGATGTATGCGCGTGAGCTCGACGAAACGAGCGATTTTAAGCACACTCCAATCATAATCGGAATCGACGCCATGAACGAATAATTTGCTGCCGCTTTCGAGTCCATCCCCATCACGCGTCCCGCCAAAATCGTCGATCCAGACCTCGAAACACCCGGAATCAGCGCAAAAGTCTGAATCAAACCAATCGTGAACGCTCGTTTGTGTGGTAATTTTTCTTCGTCTTTCACTTTTGAAAGATGCGGCAGTTTCTCGACAAAAATCATCAATATACCAACTACTCCCATCGCTATCGCAATCGTGTAGAGTGATGAGAAAAATCCGTTGCTCTCGATGAATTTCGAAAGTAAAATTCCGATAATCCCCGCCGGAATCGACGTGAGAAGCAAGTTAATCGCCATGTGCCAATCTTTTTTCTTAAAAATGTCATTCAGAATCTTCGCGATGCGCTTGCGATAATACCAAAGCAGTGCGAAAAGTGTACCGAAATTAATCAGCTCGAGGAAAAAGTGAAAATCTTCCGCTCGTCCACCCCCATCAAGCAATCTCTGGATAATTTCGAGATGTCCAGACGACGAAACCGGGACAAATTCCGTCAAACCTTGCGTTAAACCTAAAACAATCGACTCAAAAATATTCATATCTCCATTATACTTTTGTTTTGATTTTTCGTCAAAATGTTATATAATCAAGCCAGGACCCCTTATTTTACAGGGGCACAGCACATTAAGGAGGTTAGGAATATGAAAATTAAACTCAAGAAAAGGGGCAACACGTACACTTTTACGGTCAAAAATGGTGGTGTGACAGATTTTCTGTTTGGTTTTAGCGACCTCAGTGCTTTTGGTAACCCTACCAAAAAGCCCGAAAAAATTCGCGGCAATTTTCGTAAATGCAACAAAATTTTGTTGAATCACGATCTGAACGAGCTGTCTATCGCTCTCTCGACTGGTGATTATTTCGAAATCGCACCGCCGGTTTTCTCGCGCGGCCGCACCGAAAAAGACATCGAAGAATATTGTGGCATGTACGAAAAAGGTTCCGTTAAGCCGGAACTACCACACCTCGAGCTCCAGATTACTGTCCCCCCCGGAAACGGTATTAAAGTCTATTCAATCAAGTCCGGATATTGGACACACCTCATCAACCAAGCTGGTGCTTTCTACGAAACAAACGACATTGCCGCTATCGAAGAAGCCACCGGCGCATATTTCTAGCTCAAAAGGCCTCGCCAACTCTGGCGGGGCTCTTTACTTTTTTTGAAAAATGTGTATAATTATAGGAAGACAAATTATTAACTAACTTTTTGAGTAAAAGGAAAAATTAATGCCGATTATTAAATCCGCAAAGAAAGCTGCTCGCCAAGCAGTCAAACGCACCGCCCATAACGGTGAAATCAAGCGTGCCATCAAAGCCGCTGTTAAAACTTTTAAATTAAACCCAACTGCCGAAAATCTTTCAAAGGCTCAATCGGAATATGATAAAGCTGCGAAAAAAGGCCTGATTAAGAAAAATACTGCTTCCCGCAGAAAAGCAAATCTCGCAAAAATCGCGAAAGCTGCCGGCACAAAACCTGCTGCAAAGAAAGCCATGAAAGCTCCTGCTGCTAAATCTGTTGCTAAAGCTCCAGCTAAAAAAGCTGCTCCAGCAAAGAAACCAGCCGCAAAAAAGACTGCAACCGCAAAAACCGCTGCGAAGAAGCCAGCAACTAAGAAAACTGCAACAGCTAAAAAATAACAAAAGAAGAAACCAATTCTTCGCGACCTAAAGACTTGGTCATAGCGGCCCGGAGCGGGGAGCGAAGAATTCGGTTTCTTTTTTGTTATCTGTTATAATAAATATATGCCAGAATTACCTGAAGTCGAAACTATTCGTCGTGGGCTTGAAAGTTTCATCAAAAATGCGAAGATAAAAACCGTCGAAATTTTTTGCGACAAATCTTTTCTCGGCCCGAAGGAACTCGTCGAAAATCAAAAAATCATAAATCTGCGTCGCAAGGGAAAAGCTCTTCTAATCGATCTCGAAAACGGCATTACGCTTCTGATTCATCTTCGTATGACCGGCCAACTTATTTTTCGCGGAAAAAATGTTAAAACTCTCGACCTCATCGAATCCGGTCATCTGAAACAATCAGATTCTTTTGCCGGTGGTCATCCGAGTGAAAATTTCGTCGACAATCTCCCGAACAAACAAACTCGTGTCGCATTTACCCTCGAAAATGGCAAACTTTTCTTCAACGACCAACGCAAATTTGGCTTTATCAAAGTCCTCGAAACCACCGAAGTTGAAAACGATCCATTCATCAAAAAACTCGCTCCAGAACCTTGGGACATGAATGTTGTAAATTTTACAACAAATCTCATGCGCCATAAATCTCAACCTATCAAAGCTACTATTTTAGACCAAAAAGTCATCGCTGGTATCGGCAACATCTATGCCGACGAGGCTCTTTTCTATGCCAAAATCCATCCAAAACGCCAGACTGGCAGCCTGACTGATACCGAAATCGAGAAATTGCTCGAAGGCGCAAAAACTGTCATGCAAAGCAGCATCGACTCCGGCGGTTCAACCATGCAAACTTACGTCAAAGCCGACGGCACAAAAGGCGATTATCTCCGACTTTTTGCAAAAGTTTTTCGTCGTGAAGGCGAACCGTGTGTGAATTGCGGTACTGAAATCATAAAGATTCGCGTTGCCGGTCGTGGCACGCATATCTGTCCGAAATGTCAAAAGGAGAAAAACTAATGCTCCACATTTTCTATGGCGAAGACCGCCAAAAATCTGACGAAGAAGCGAAGAAAATCCTTGGCAAAAATTACGAAAACATTGACGCCGAGAACCTTGAAATTTCCGACCTCCCGACCATTTTTCTCGGCACTTCACTTTTTGAAAGTTCCCGCAAAATCCTCATCAAAGGCCTCGCGGACAGAAAAGATTTCTTCGACGAACTCGAAAAATATGTCGACACGCCTCATGAAATTGTCGTTTTTGAAACAAAAATCAACGGCAACTGGACGAGCTTCAAAAATCTCAAAAAAAATAAAAATGTCGACATAAAAGAACATAAACTCGCGGAAAAAGTCGACCGTTTTCTTGCTTTTAACATCTTCGACACTGCCATCAGAAACCCAAAACAAGCCCTGAAGATGCTAAAAAAAGCTGAAGAAACCGAAGATGCCTACGCAATACTTGGCGCTTGGGCCTCAAAAGCCGTAACAAATCTAAAATCCAATCCAACGTCGAAGAAAAATCGCTCGATAGTGAAAGAACTCGCAAAAATCGACCATCTCTTAAAGTCCACCAAATTCTCTGAAAACCCCTGGAATTTACTTGAATCATTCATTCTTCGCCTCGAAATTCTCTAATTCCTGAAAAAATATGCTAAAATGCTTGCAAAAAAGTTGACATTATGCTAATGTTTAAGTATAAAAGGTCAAAAATAGGTCAAAATAAAAATGCAAAACGATGTAGAAGAAAAAACTAGCCTCGGTGGCGTCCCAAAAGACGGTGCTTACTCTGGCGATGATGCAATAGCCGCCGCTGCAAAAGCTGCCGCAGAGAAAAAAGTTCAATCAATAGACGAGCAACTCGGAAACATTCCGAAAAAAGTCGCAGAAAAAATCAAAGCCTGCGAAAATATTCTTGTTGCCTTGAGCCAAGACCCGAGCGTCGATGAAATCAGCGCCGCTATCGGTCTGACAATGATATTAAACAGACTCGGAAAACATGTCACCGCGATTTATTCCGGCGAAACTCCGAATACTCTCGAGTTCTTAAAACCAGAAGAAACCTTCGAAAAAGACACAAATTCTCTCCAAGATTTTATTATTGCCCTCAACAAAGACAAGGCTGACCACCTTCGTTACAAAATTGAAGGCGACTACGTCAAAGTCTACATCACTCCGTACAAGACTACTATTTCCCAAAACGACCTCGAATTTTCTCAAGGCGATTTCAATGTCGACCTCGTGATTGCTATCGACGTTGATTCTGCCGAAGTTCTCGATGCTGCGCTCGAAGAATATGGCCGCATCATGCACGATGCAACAGCAATCAACATCACCACCAACCAAGCCGGACATTTCGCCGAGCTTGAATGGAGCGACCCGTCGCAGTCCTCAGTCTGTGAAATGATTATGAATTTGACTAAAGAACTGGAATTTTCGGACATCGATCAGCCAATCGCCACCGCGCTCCTCACCGGTATCGTTTCTGCTACCGAGCGCTTCAGTAATGCTCGCACCACTTCAGAAACGATGCAGATTTCATCTCAACTGATGCAATCTGGTGCCGACCAACAATTAATCTCGACTAATATCATGCAACCAGCTGAAAAACCAGCTGAAGAAGCGCCAGCCGAAGAGGAAAAACCAGTTGAAGAAACTCCGGCCGAGCCAGTTGCTCCGCCAGAACCACTTATTCCAGCCCCATCTCTCGCTCCGGCACCAGCCGCCGAACCAGCCCCAGAAGCGCCTGCGGCTCCAGAGGCGCCTGCTGTTCCAGAGACACCTGCTACTGAACCGACCGCCGAACAGCAACTCGAGCAAGCCGTTGCTGCTCCTGCAGCTACGACCGGCATGCCAGAGACTTTGGCGACCGAGCTCGCAAACGCTACCCCAGAAACTCCAGAAATCCTCGTTGGTACACCAGCTCCAGAAGCTCCAAAACCATCAATTTCACTTGAACCTGCTGGTCCGGAAGGCCTCGCTGCCCCGACCGCTATTGAAACTGAACCAATCCAGAACGACACGATGACCCTCCCTGGCCAACCAAGCCAAGACGACGTCCAAGCCGCGATGAATGAAATATTGAATCCTGGTTCCGCCGCTGAATCTACTTCGGAAACTCCGGCAGCTCCAGAGACTCCAACCGATGCTCTCCCGCAAATTGTTTCACAGGGTTCCGTCATGGCTCAAAATGTCGCCGAACCGCTCCCAGAAACCCCAGATTACGGTGCTATGATTGATCAAGCCCTCTCAGAAGCAACCGCCGCTCCGGCAAATCCAGCCGTCCAAGCTGCTCCAGCCGTTCCGGAAACCGCTCCTGATGCTGCGTCGCTTCCAAATATGCAATTTGATGCTAACGCTACGCCGGCTGCGATGATGAATCCGACCCCAGCCGAAGCTCCAGTCGCTGAGACTCCAGCTGCTCCAGCCGCCCCAGAAGTTCCGGCTCAACCAGTTGAGGTTCCGCAGGATACAAATATCGAGCTTCCTCCTCCGCCGGCCCCAGATGTTGATATGAGCGCCGCCGGTATGCCTCCGGCAGTCGCTACGGCCCCAGAGCCAGCTGCTCCAGCCACCGAAGCTCCAGTCGCTGAGACTCCAGCTCCAGTCGAACCGGCTCCAACTGACCCATCCGCTTTCCAAATCCCGAAAGCATAACCAAAATCCTCCGTTTTATGCTAAAATAGAATAAACGGAGGATTTTTAATGAAAAAAACCATCATCAACGCTTTTATTGCTGTTTCGCTCGGAATTGTTGGAGTGCTCGTCCTCACTGCCGGCATCTATAGAATTTTAAACGACAGGGAAAAACTCCCAGAAATTCCAACTCCTGAAGTTTCCGAAGGTATGCGTGGCGAACTCGGCATCGACAAAAACGTCAACGAATCGACCGTCGACAACTATCTCGGTCGTTCCGACTCGGTTTACCGCGACATGCGCCTCCTTGTCGACCCTGCAAACTACGAATCAATCGGCGGAGACCGTTATCTTTCTGGTATTATTAAAGGTTTTGAAGTCGTTCCGCTTCCATATCTCATCGAACCAGAAGGTCTCCCGGAGTCAGTTGGAAAGTCATACGCCGGTAAAACTCTCTTTTCTCGCCTCGCAAACGGCAAAGTAATTGCAAACTACGACGAATCAAAACAAATCCTTGAAGATCTCTTTCCGAAAGACAAAAATATCTTCCTTATGTGTGGTGGTGGCGGCTATGCTGGCATGACAAAACAACTCCTTGTTGATCTCGGTTGGGACGAAAACAAAATCTGGAACGTCGGCGGATATTGGTATTATGAAGGTAAAAATAAAATCGTCATCAAACATGAAGATGGCACCTACGCTTTCTGGAAACTAAACGTCCACAACATCGATTTCGATTCATACACGGAGCTCTAAAATGCCAAAATCGCAAAAAGATTCAAAACGCACTATCAATAAAAAACTCATTCTCATCTCGATTGCCACGCTGGTTTTTCTCGCAATTTTTGGCTTCGTTTTATATATTATTCTCGGCGGTTCAAACAAAGTTATCGAAGTTGAGGAGTCAGTTATTCTCGACGCTGAATATAAAAACACTGATGGCAAACAAATTGAAATTGCAAAGGAGGTGGACGAAGACAAAGTTGTCCCTTTTTTTGAAAATCTCATCGCCGAGCAAAAATCTTTTGTTCTCTACGTCTCACTTCCGATTTGCAACGGTGATGCCGCAAAATTCAAAGAATACGTTCTCGACTTTCAACGCAAAAACAACCTCAGTTTTTACTACTTAACTTCCGACTACGTCAAAGAATTAAGTGTTTATAAAACTGTAAAATATTATCCGTCCGTGATTCTTTATAGTAACGGTAAAATCACGAATTACCTCCGTTATGATTCCGATTTAGACCTCGAATATTACAAATCTTACGAAGGTTTTGAGCGTTGGTTTAATGCGAACGTCGAGTTTTAGATGGAACCGTACGAAGAAATTTTTCTAATAGACAAACCTGCCGGAATTAGCAGTTTTGGCGTGGTTGCGCGTGTTAGGAGGAAACTTCGCGAAACTCATGGTAAGAAAGCGAAAGTTGGCCACACCGGGACTTTGGACCCATTCGCGACCGGACTTTTGATTATTTTGGCGGGCCGAGCAACGAAAAAATCCGATGAATTTTTGAAAAAAGATAAAGAATATGAAGCGACAGTTTTTCTTGGAAAAACCAGCACGACCGGCGACATCGAAGGTGAAATCGAAACCGTCTCCGAAAAAGTCCCGACGCTCGATGAAGTGAAAGCAGCTTGCGAGAAACTAACCGGCGAAATCGAACAAACCGTTCCGATTTTCTCCGCCGTGAAAATAAACGGCGAGCGAGCGTACAAACTCGCGAGGAAAGGGAAGAATGTCGAAATGCCGACCAGAAAAGTGACGATTTATAGCCTCGAGATTCTTGATTATCATTATCCAGAGTTGAAAATTCGCACTCACGTTTCAAGCGGAACTTATATCCGCACACTCGGCGAGGATATTGGTAAGTTCCTCGGGACCGGCGCTTATCTCACTGCGCTTCGCCGCACCAAAATCGCCGACTATTCCGTCGAGGACGCCTTGAAACTCGACGAGTTTATGTTATAATATTATTATGTCAAACATCTGGACCATACTCGAAACTCCCTTCACTGTCCTCGCCCCCATGGAAGGCGTGACCGATTGCGTTTTTCGTGCCGTAATCGAAAAAGCCGGTCGCCCCGACCTCTTTTACACCGAATTTACAAACGTTTCTAGCTTCGCCTCCGAAAAAGGTCGTCACGACGCCCTCGAACGCTTAACTGTAAAAGAAAAAGACAAACCAATCATCGCTCAAATCTGGGGCAAAAACCCAGAACATTTCGGCAATCTCGCAAAAGAACTTGAGAGCATGGGCTTTTCCGGCCTCGATTTAAACTTTGGCTGCCCTGACCGCCATGTCAACAAAGCTGGCGGTGGCGCCGCGATGATAAAAACTCCCGACCTTGCCGTCGAATGCATCAAACAAGCAAAAGAAAACACGAATCTCCCTGTCTCTGTGAAGACTCGTCTCGGTTTTACCTATACGCACGAATATAAAGATTGGCTCAGCCTCCTCTTGAACCAAAACCTCGCCGCCCTGACCGTCCACCTTCGCACCCGCAAAGAGATGTCAAAAGTCCCCGCCCACTACGAACTTATCCCTGAAATCATCAAACTTCGAAACGAAATCGCCCCTGAAACAAAACTCATCATCAACGGCGACATTCGCGACAAAAACCACGTCAGAGAACTTCATGAAAAATACCCTGAGGTCGACGGCTTCATGATTGGCCGCGGCGTCTTCGCAAACCCATTTTGCTTTACCGATAAGATCCCGACAAAAGACGAACTCCTCGACCTCTTCAAATTTCACCTCGACAAATACGATGAGCACGCAAAAGAAGTCGAGCGCTACCCCTTCGAACCCCTCAAACACTTCTATAAAGTATATATTAATTCTTTCGATGGCGCCTCCGATCTCCGCGTAAAGCTGATGGATTGCAAAACTACCACGGAACTGAGAGATAAACTGTCTCACTTCGTGGCTTCCGGAGGTTACGACCGAGGATGAGCGCCGGAGCCCCGTGACGACGGGCGCGCAGGACGCGTCCACGAAGGAGACAGTCTATCTTGCAATCTCGAGGCAATTGTGCTATAATACGATTCATGATTACAAAAGAGAACAAAGAGAAAGCTATCGCAAAGACCGCTCGCTCAAAGAAAGATGTTGGTTCTCCAGAGGTCCAGGTTTCAATTCTCACTGAGAGAATCAAAGAAGTCACTGAACACGTCAAGAACAATAAACATGATTTCATGGCTCGTCGCGGTTTGATGCAGATGGTCGGACGCCGCAAAAAGCTCTTGAAATACCTCGAAAAAACTGATTTCGAGCTCTACAAGAAAACTGTCGCGAAACTCGGCCTTCGTAAGTGATCTCGAATTAATAGCCTTCAACTTGGTTTTGAATCTAATTTCAAACTCGGTTGCAAGAAAAAGTCCCCCGGTATCAAACCGAGGGATTTTTGTTGGAGAAGAATTTAGAGATCAAAGTTCTCGAGTTTACTGAGGTCAGGAATATCTTCAGCACCGAGTGCTTCCTCATCATTCTCGTCGCGTAAATGCTCAATCATCTCATCAAATCCGCATAGATAGTTCGCCACCTCAGCAAGTTTTGCCTCCGTGTCTTTGCTCGGATGCGGGTTTTTGTATTTGAGCTTATGCTCAATACTCGCCCAGAGATCCTGCGCCTTCGTGCGAATTTGAATCTCGACCGGTACCCAAACGGCTTTATCGCCCTTGGCCGCAGAGACTTTCACCTCAGCAAGAATGTGTAGCGAACGGTACCCATTTGGCTTCGGTTTGTCGAGGATATAATCTTCAACCTCGACAATCCTCATCGCGTTTTTGGGTTTCGTCTTCTCAATCTGCGCCTTGAGCGTATCGCGAATCTCGTAGACGTCGCGCAAGAACGGAGTGACAATGCGGATTCCCGCAATATCTTTCATCTTCTCGAAGCCAGCAGCGCTGCGTTCCCATCCTCTTCTATCGAGTTTCTCGAGCGCCGAGTCGAACGTCTTGAGCCTGCTCTTAACGGTGTCAAACGGGCTTCCGTTCTTCAAACCGTCTTTGTCTTTTCGGTCATATTCGACCGTCAGCTGAATGTTCTTGATTCTCGCTTCCGCGATATTCAACGCACATTCTCTGAGCACCTTCACCTTCTCAAACTCTTCTTTCAAAAAATTTAAATCGTCCATACATTTTTACCCCCTTGTGGACATGTACTTGAGGTTGGTTAGCCTCACTTGTGCTACCCCTAACAAATTGCCGTGTAGGCTCTAGGGAAAACAGATTATTGAACCACCAATATTCCATCTATCATTATAGCACAAAATGACAAAAAAGTCAATCTATGCTACAATAAAAACATAAATTAACTGGGAAGACGGCGGATACCTGCGTCTGAGCCGGGGAATGATGGTATACTCTCCCGTTTGGTCGCAGATATCTGGTGTTTTCCCAAGAAAGGTAATTTTTCATGGAAATAATCAATCCAAAGGGTCTAAAAACTCTCTCGGTCTCGACTGATTTTTGTGGCAAAAAGCTCACACTCGAAGTCAACCGCGTCGGTTTCAGAACCACAAGCTCTGTTCTCGTCACTTATGGCGATACAGTTGTTCTCGGCTCGGTTGTTGTCTCTGACAAGCCGGTCCAACAAGATTTCTTCCCACTCTCTATCGATTACGAAGAAAAATTCTATGCAGCCGGGAAAATCAGCGGCAGCAAATTCATCAAACGCGAAGGAAAACCAGCTGACGAGGCAATTCTTATCGGTCGTCTCATCGATCGCCCAATTCGCCCGCTTTTCCCGAAAGGCTATCGTCAAGAAGTTCAAGTTGTCGCAACTGTTCTCTCGATGGATCCATCTTTCCGTCCTGACGTTATCGGTATGCTCGCTGCATCAAGCGCTCTTATGAACGCTGGCGTTCCGTTCGACGGACCTGTCGCTGGCCTCCGCATCGGTCGTGTCAACGGTGAATTTAAAGCCTTCTTGACCCCTGAAGAACGCGAAGCTTCCGACCTCGACCTCGTTGTCGCCGTGAAAGACCACAAAGTCGTCATGGTCGAAGCTGGCGCAAACGAAGTTCCAGAAGAAGTTATTATTGATGCAATGCGCTGGGCAGTTGAAAATGTCCAGCCAGCTCTCGAACTCCAAAACGAACTTCGCGAGAAAATCGGCGTCGAAGAGAAAGAATACGAACTCATCCTCCCAGATGAAGAAATCCAAAAAACCGTCGATGAATGGACGAAAGAAGCCTTCAAAGGTAAAGACGGCAAACAGGGAACGAAGATTCGCGGAAATGTCCTCGAACGCAAGAAGATTTGCGATGAACTCCGTGATGAAATGGATGCTGAACTCGCTTTGAAACTCGGTGAAGGCGAAACTGACGAGGAAAAAATCGCTGACTATGAAGCTCGTTTGAAATCTGAATATGATGCAGCCTTCGAGCTCGCCGTTCACCACGAAGTTCGCCGCGCCATCGTCGAAGATGGTGTCCGCCCAGACGGCAGAAAAACCACCGAAGTCCGTCCGCTCAGCTCACAAACTGGCATTCTTCCGCGCGTCCATGGCTCAAGTCTCTTTACCCGCGGCTTAACTCAAGCTATGAATATCGTAACGTTAGCTCCGCTTTCCTTCGCTCAAATCGTTGACACAATGGAAGTGACCGACGGCGAACGCCGCTACATGCACCACTACAACGCTCCTGGCTACACTGTTGGTGAATGTTCACGTCTCGGCTCCCCAGGACGCCGCGAAGTTGGTCACGGCTACCTCGCAGAGCGCGCTCTCACCCCTGTTCTTCCTTCGAAAGAAGACTTCCCATATGCAATCCGCTCCGTGACTGAAATTATGTCTCAAAACGGTTCAACCTCAATGGCCGCAACTTGTTCAAGCTGTATGGCTCTTATGGATGCCGGCGTTCCGTTGAAGCGCCCAGTCTCTGGTGTTGCTATGGGTCTTATGGTTGACGTTCCTGCTGGAACGAATATCACCGAAAAAGACATCGACAAAGCTTATGTCCTTACTGATCTCATGGACGCTGAAGATTTCGCTGGTGATATGGACTTCAAAGTCACCGGTACAACCGAAGGTGTCACTGCTCTCCAGATGGATATGAAAGTTCACGGTCTTCCGGTCGACATTCTCGAAAAAGCTATCAAACAGTCTCATGAAGGTCGCATGTTCATCTTGAACCACATGCTCTCGGTCATCCCAAAACCGAACGAAAAACTCTCTCCGTATGCTCCGCGTATCGAGAAACTCCAAGTCAAACAAGATAAAATCGGCGCTATCATCGGTAAAGGTGGCGAAATGATTAATAAAATCACGACTGAAACCGGCGCAACCGTCGACATCGATGATGACGGTCTTGTGACAATCTCGAGCTCGAACTCCGAGTCAATCGATAAAGCTCTCGCTTGGATTAAAGGTCTCGTTGAAGAACCGGAAGTCGGTAAAATCTACACCGGAACAGTCGTTTCGATTAAGGAATTTGGCGCATTCGTCAACATCCTCCCTGGCATCGATGGCATGCTTCATATTTCTCAAATCTCCGATAAACGTCTCGCAAAAGTCGAAGACGCCCTAAAAGTCGGTCAAGAAGTAAAAGTCCGCCTCGAAGCAATCGACGATAAAGGCAGATTATCCCTCTCGATGAAACACTTGTCAGAATAGAGAAAATGTGCTAAAATAGGATAAGTTTAAATAATAAAAGGTTAATATAATGAGTTTTTCTATCTTAAAGAAAATTGGCGATGCCCAGAAAAAGAATGCCGTTGTTGATGTTCGCTCTGGTGATACCGTCAAGGTTACCCAAAAGATTAAGGAAGGCAATAAGTTCCGTTCACAGGTTTTCGAAGGTGTCGTAATCCGCACTGACAGAAAAGACTCGCACACGGCTCGTATTACCGTCCGTAAAATCGCTTCTGGTGTTGGCGTTGAGAAATCATTCCTCATCCACAGCCCATTAGTCGAAAAAATTGAAGTTACAAAACGCGCAAAAGTCCGTCGCAAGAACTTGACTTATCTCCGCGAACGCTCTGGTAAATCAGCACGTCTTTCTGGTAAAGATTTCGACCGCGCAGCAGTCAACGAACTTCCAGAAGAAGCTCCAGTCGAAGAAGCTAAAGCAGAAGAATCTGCAGAAGCTCCAAAAACTGAAGAAGCTAAAGAAGAAAAAGCTGAAGCTTAATTTAAAAAGAACCCCGAAAGGGGTTCTTTTTTGTATCTTTGGTTATGTTAAATCACACGTCCGACTTCTTCGATTGTCGTATCACCACGAAGCGCAGCAAGAATACCTTTTTGTTCGAGCGTAATCAACCCGAGACCTTTTGCGGTCTTTTCAATCATGTCTGTATTTACGTCTTCGACATCGCCACGAATGAATTTCTGAATTTCCTCCGTCACCGAAAGTTGTTCCATAATACAAACACGGCCCTTATATCCGAATGGATCTTCTTCGCCATTTGGCTTTGCCTTCCAAAGCACGAAGTGGTCCGGATTCCATTCATGTCGAAGTTCATTTTCAATTTGTTCCTTGGTTAGGCCGTCAAGCACGCGAAGTACATATTTTCTCGTTGCCTCATCCGGCTCATATTCTTCTTTCGAATCCGAAAGACGACGCACAAGACGCTGTGCAATCACCATACGAATTGAGCTTGAGAAAATCGGGTTTGTGCCGATGAGGTCAATCATACGCGAAAATGCGGCCGCAGTTGTGTTGGCGTGGAATGAAGAAAGAACTAAGTGACCGGTAATCGAAGCCTGAATCGCAGTCTTTGCCGTATCGCCATCACGAATCTCACCCACCATCACGACATCCGGGTCGAGACGAAGCACAGAACGAAGGCCATCCGCGAACGAACCACCGTTCGTCGTATCGATTGGAATTTGTGAAATACCAGTAATGCCGTACTCGATTGGGTCCTCAAGTGTGATAATCTTTCTTTCGGTCGAGTTGAGCGCGTTAATAATTGAATAAAGTGTCGTCGACTTACCAGAACCCGTAGGACCAACCATCAAAACAAGTCCGCGTGGGTGTGAGACGACTTCTCGAATCGCATCGAGCTCTTGCTCGGTCATGCCAAGAAGGTCGAGGTTAAGAAGACTTTCATCAAAGTTAAAGAGACGAAGCACGGCGTCTTGGCCATACATCGTCGGGATTGTCTCAACACGAATGTTCAGAAGGTGAGAAGTGCCATCAACAAACACGTCTTTTTGCATGTGGCCAGATTGCGGAGTTGTCGCGGCGGTCGAAACGCCAGCGCGGGATGATAGCTCGCCCATAAAAACACGATAACGCTCGCGCTCAATGTTCGCGACTGGGTGAAGCATGCCATCAACACGCATACGAATGCGGATTGCGTCGCGCAAGTTCTCAATGTGAATATCAGATGCACCAAGCTTGTCTGCTTGGTCGAGAAGGAAATCAAAAACTTTGTCAGTACCAACTTCGTTGAGAGTTTTTGAAACCTGTGCGAGTGTTTCCGAGTCGCCTTCGGAAGCGATTTTAATGTCGTCGTAATGAATCTCTTTTGGTGGGTCATAACGCAACATGAAAACGTTATAGCCCGAAAGAGAAATCAGGAAGAAATCACATTTTTCACCATAATTTTGGTATTGCTGTGACATTTTTTCAATCACTGAACGCGGCGTCTGGCTTGTTACCATGAATTGATAGTGTTCTTCATTTCCGCCTTTTTGGAGTGGGATAATGTAATCGCTATGCATCTGCTCTTTGTCGAGCAAGTGTGGCACGAGCGGAATAGTGTTTTCAAACGAGCGTGTGTCGAGATACGGTAATCCCAAAATTCTCGCACGATTTTTGGTCGCGTTTTCCTCATTATCGCGTCGCTTTTGTTGAATATCTTCTTCGTTCATTTCTCACCCAAGTCTAAATTATATAAAAATTATACCATAACCGTTATCATTTTTTCATAAAAACCGTTATAATTTATGCATGGAAAAAATCATTCTCGGTATCGACGAAGTTGGACGCGGACCGTATGCCGGACCGCTTGTGATTGGCGCCTGTATTTTGCCGAAAAACCGCGAAGAAAGTCCTTGGATTGATGAACTAAACGATTCGAAAAAACTTTCCGAGAAAAAGCGCGAAGAGCTCTACGAGATTATTAAAAAAGAGGCTCCTGCCTCCGCAACCGGTTGGGTTTCAAGCAAAGAACTCGACGAAATCGGTATGAGCGCCGCGTTGAAACTTGCTACTCGTCGCGCCGTCGAACAAATCCGCGAAAAGAAAGTTCCGTTCACCGAAATAATCATCGACGGCATCTCGAATTTTCTCGTCGGCACCACGCTCGAAAATCATGTCACAACGATGAAAAAAGCCGACTTTTTAATTAAAGAAGTTTCTGCCGCATCAATCGTCGCAAAAGTTGAACGTGACAACTACATGAAAAACCTTGCGAAAAAATATCCGGGATATGGCTTCGAAAAACACGTCGGCTATGGCACTGCTTTTCATCAAAAAGCGATGGAAAATCTCGGTCTTACGCCGGAACATCGCCGTAGTTTTGCCCCGGTCAAAAAACTCGCCAAAATGCCCGAAAATCTTGAAAATAACAGGGAAAGTGTTGTAAAAAATACAACAACAAAAATCGGGCAACTCGGTGAACAAAAAATCGTCGATTTGCTCGAGCGAAACGGCCATAAAATTCTCGTTCGAAACTACAAAACGAAGTTCTATGAAATCGACATCGTTTCGCGAAAAAACGCCAAAATTTTCTTCACGGAAGTCAAAGCTCGCAAAGATTCTACTCATGGCACACCTGCCGAGATGGTCGGAAAAAAGAAACTTGAAAAAATGCAGCTTGGCGCAGAATGTTTCATGAAAGACAAAAAACTGACCGAAAAATTCACTTTAGCCGTCGGTACTGTTGAAGGCGAAAAACTTGATTGGTTTGTCCTCGAAGACTAATTTGGTATAATAAAGACATGGAAGATTTCTTCAAAGTTAATCCAGATAATTTAACTATGTCGACCAAATCGCTCCAAAAAATCTTAAAAGAGCGTGGCTGGACGGCTGATTTTTTGCGTGGCACGCATCAATACGTTTTCGCAAAACGAAAAGACGGCAAAGTTTTCAAAATTGCTGGCACCGCGCCAGAAATGACGAGCCTTTTTGCTGGCCGCATCGCCGACGACAAGCTCGTTACTTATGAACTTCTGAAAAATGCCGGCGTCAAACAAGCTGAAAGTGCAGTTGCAACTGCCGCTTCGATTTCATATTTGTTGGAAAAATATGGCAAAATCGTCGTAAAGCCAATCGACGGCGCTCATGGCAACGGCATTACAACGAACTTGACTGACTTTGAATCCGCGATGGCAGCAGTTGAAACCGCCAAAAAATTCTCGCCTTCCGGTATGATGATGGCGCAAGAACAACTTGATTTTACCGGTTTTGAAACTCGCGTAATTTGCATTAACTACGAATTCGTTGAGGCTCTTTCGCGCATCCCAGCACACGTCACTGGTGACGGCGAGCACACTGTCTCCGAACTTATTGATCTTGAAAACAACACGATTCGTACCGAAGCTTACAAATCAAATCTCGCTTTTATTTACCGCGATTATGCCGAAAAATACATGGAAGAAGTCGGAAATAGGGACTATGTTCCGCAAAAATCCGAAAAAGTTCAAGTGATTAAAATGTGCAATATTGGTCGCGGTGGCACCGTCGAAGACGAAACTGACACTTTCCCACTCGAGAAAAAAGCTCTTGCTGAAAAAATCGCCAAAACTCTCGACCTTCCGGTCGTCGGCATCGATTTCTTTGGCGACTATGTGCTCGAAGTGAATGCTTCGCCGTCGCTTTATTATCCGCTTGATGGTCCGCGCGCCGATTTTGGCGTGGAAAAATTGGTTGATTTTTTGGAGCAAGCATGAAAAACGAAAAAGCCTGCGGTGCAGTAATTGAAAACGACGGGAAAATCCTCCTAATTTTTCAGAACAATGGTTTCTGGGGATTTCCAAAAGGCCATGTCGAAAAAAACGAAACTGAAGCCGAAACCGCCGTTCGCGAAGTTTTTGAAGAAACCGGACTTTGGATTGCACTAGACGAAAAAAATCGTTTTGAATTTTCTTATGACATCAAGGATAAAAATATCCATAAAACTGTCGTGCTTTTCACGGCAAAAGTCGTCGACGACTCAAAATTCAAAAAACAGGACGACGAAATCGCCGAAATGAGATGGGTTGAAAAGGAGAAAGTTGAAACGCTCCTAACTTACGATGATTGGAAGGCTGTCTGGCGAAAAATCCAGAATGTGATATAATCATAAAAGTTATGGAAAAAACCAAAGCTTTCCAGGAAATTACCGGAAGCGACAAATATCAACGCACAAAAGAGTTAAGACAACACGGCAACGTGACGGTTTTTGAACATTCGCTTGCAGTCGCAGAAACCAGCTTGAAAATATCTAAAAAACTTCATATTAAAGTTAACGAAGAATCGATGGTAAAAGTTGCCTTGCTCCACGATTATTTTCTCTACGATTGGCACGACAAAAACCATCCAAAGATGCATGGTTTTCGTCATGCCACTTTTGCCGCTGATAACGCTATGCGTGATTTTGGCCTGACCGACAAAGAATATAGAGCAATTCGTTCGCACATGTTCCCGCTCAATCTCAGAATCCCGACCAGCCGCGAAGCTTTCATTTTAACTCTCGCCGACAAATATTGCGCCACCAGTGAAACTTTGAAAACTCGCAGGAAACGCCGCACAGCGTAATTACTCATTAATTCCGTGGCCAACGTACGCTACATTTTGCGCTAGTGCTTGGTCTTGGAGTCTTGCCGCGCGCACTAAATCGTCCACACATGAATTAACTGAATGTTTAACGCGGACAGCTTCCTCCGCTTTTTTGCCGTCATTCCAACGTTCGAGCGAACCGACGAGATAACCCGTGATTCGGCGCAATCTCTCAAAACGATTTTCCGAAAAATATTCACTGTGTGAGTTAAAATATTCCTCTGCTTTTTCTTCGCTCCCGTTTTTCATAATCAAAGAGACGCCGAGTTCAACTAGAACTGAAACGTGCATATTCTCATATTGGTCAACCGTCTCGAGTGCAGCTTTGATTTCTGCATCAGAAATTTTCGCATATTTATTCAAAGATTTTTTGAAACGAGCAAAGTCGAATT
Organism: Candidatus Saccharimonadota bacterium; assembly: GCA_017480035.1. Lineage (GTDB taxonomy): Bacteria > Patescibacteriota > Saccharimonadia > Saccharimonadales > Saccharimonadaceae > Nanosyncoccus. Next base: position 237,429 of record JAFVBJ010000003.1, read on the forward strand.
TTTCTGCATCTTCTGGTCTAAAATAAATAATATTTTTCATTTTTTATCCTTCAAATATAAATTTTTTAAGCTATTATGCTTATGATTATAAATCCCATATATAGTGTTTGTCAATAGTAAAATAACACTATATATAGCGTTTTTGCTATTTACAAACATAATCGCTTTATGTATAATAGCCAATATCATAACAAAAAGAGAGGTCATATGAAAAAGAAAGAAAAGATTCGTTTGAAAGAATTAATTAATAAAAGTATTGGTGCCGCATTTCTGATTTCGCTCGGAAATTTCGCCCTTCTAAAACTCGGAAATCCACTCGGCCCTATCATTTTTGCTTTTGGCCTGCTTGGCGTTTGCTATCTCGGCCAAAATCTTTTCACCGGAAAATGCGGCTTTCTTTTTGCGGACAAAATCAAACCTCTCGACCTCACAATTATTCTAATTATGAATATGCTCGCAGGATATTTAATCGGACTTTTATATTCCACGACTGACCCAACAATCATCGATGCCGCCGCTCAAAAAATTGCATCCTGGGATTTTTCGTTTGCTTTCTTCTTGAAGTCACTTTTCTGTGGCGCAATCATGTACCTTGCTGTCAAAATGTACAAAAACGGCACTCCGCTCGGCATAATTTTTGGTGTGCCGCTTTTTATTTTTTGCGGTTTCCAACACTGTGTCGCCAACATCGTCACGCTTGGTGTTGCCACAACTTTTAGTCTAACTATTTTCCTCTGCATTATCGGCAATTTTCTCGGCTCTATTATTACTTGGTATTTCACAAAAGATTTTGAAACGAAAAAACGTTAAAATATTTTTAACTTTCTTTTAAGTTTCGCGCGCGATAATGGAATGAAAGAAAGGTAAAAATAATGTTTAAAAATATGCTAAAAAGGAGCTGGCTTTCTATCAAGCGTAAAGTTGGCCGCACCGTGATACTAACGTTAATATTTTTCATGATGGCGAACCTCGTTCTTGCAGCATTTATTATTAAATCTGCGGTTTCCGCCCAAATGAATTACGCCAAATCAACCCTTGGTGGTACCGTCACCATCCAACCGGATATGGAAACGATTCGTGAGAATCAAAAATCCGAGATGGAAAAAGGCGCAAATCCTGGCGAGATGTTTAAGGAAATGAATCGTCCGAGTGTTAGTGTTGAAACTGCGAATGAAATCGCCACAACTTATACTGACTACATTAAAGATTATTCATACGAAGTTTCCACTTCCGCTAACAGCAACAGCCTTGAAATAGTCGAGACGAAAGGCGGCTCAAATCGTATGGGCGGCGGCTTCCCGAGTGGCCAAAATTTCAATTCTTCTGACACCGCTCTCGACACCGATATCACAATTTCTGGTATAAATGCGTATGCTTATATTAGCGGCGTCAAAAATGAAACTATTTCAATCAAAGAGGGAACTTATTTCGACGAAGGTTCGACTGATTCTGTCATGGTTTCATATGAATTTGCTGAACTTAATTCGTTGAGTGTTGGAGACACAATCAAACTAAAAAATGCCTATACTGAAAAAGAAATTTCGCTGACCATTATTGGCATTTATGATAGTTCCGAAGAACGCGCCGATGCTAATACTATGTATATGAACACCGAAACTGCCGCAAAATTCTTGAGTGAAGATGATTATAACAGCGGCAACTACGATGTCGATAATGTCAGTTTCTATATGACAAATTCCGACAATGCTGAAGAATTTGTCAATAAAATCAATGATGAATTTTCTGAACTTTCCGAAAACAATTTAAAGGTCGCTGTCGACACTTCTGAATATGATAGCATTTCCAGCTCCATCGAATCGGTTGGTGGTTTTGCAAACACTATTCTCATCATCGTGATTGTTGCCGCTATTATCATCGTCACACTCATCGTCACAATTAACGTAAAAGACCGTCGCTATGAAATTGGTGTTTTGATGTCGCTTGGTGCTGACAAGAAAAATGTCATTGGCCAAATTGCTGCAGAGCTTCTCATGGTCGGAACTCTCGGTTTTGCACTTGCTAGTGTCACCGGAACTGTCTTTGCAGGTGCGCTTGGCGGAGCGATTGTCGACAGCCAAACTACATCTTCAAACGAACAATCCGAAAAGAATTTTGGCCGCCCAGGTGCCGGAATGAGTGTGCCGAACCAACCAAGCAACAATTCACGTAGTTCGAAAAAATCTGAATCTTCTGAAGGAGCGCCAAACATGAAAGAAGCGATGCAAGCTGGTCGCGAAAACAAGAAAATTGAGTTGAATATTAACGCTGAGCCGCTCGATTATCTCCTTCTCTTTGTGACTGGATATATCGTAATTATCCTTGCACTCATCGTCCCGTCCGTCAGTATCATGCGCTATCAACCAAAAGAAATCTTAGCAGGAAAGGAATAATATGAACGCGAAGAAAAATACTTTAACGATTGAGAATCTTTCATATAGTTATCAAAATGGTGAACGCACTCAAAAAGTTTTAGATAACATCAATGCAAAATTCGAAGCCGGAAAAATCTATGCTATCGTCGGAGAATCCGGCTCCGGCAAAACCACTTTCTTAAGTCTCATTTCCGCGCTCGACAAACTCCAAGACGGCGATGTAAAATACAATGAAAAAAGTTTGAAGAAAATTACCGGCCAAGAATTTCGTTTGAAATACGTCAACATCGTTTTCCAAAGCTACAATTTGATTAAATATATGACCGCTGCCGAAAACGTTGAAGTTGCTTCCGACTTTGACAATCGCAAAGTCGACCCAAACAAATATCTCGAAAAAGTTGGAATTACCGCCGAAGAGGGAAGAAGGCTCATCGGAAAACTTTCCGGCGGCCAACAACAACGTGTTGCGATTGCTCGTGCACTTGCGTCGAATTCTCCAATCATCATGGCTGACGAGCCGACTGGAAACCTCGACGAAGATACTGAAGAAAAAATCATCGAAATCTTCCGCGACCTTGCCCATAAAGACGATAAAATTGTCATCATCGTCACTCACTCACGTCAAGTCGCAAAGAAAGCCGATCAAGTCTTGACCCTCCGTCGTGGTAAACTGAGCTAATCTGTGCTATAATAACAGATATGAATTTGAAAATTGGAATCGTTGGACTTCCAAATGTTGGAAAATCAACGTTGTTTAATGCACTCACTAATGCCGGCGCACTTGCCGCAAATTATCCTTTTGCCACTATCGAGCCAAATGTCGGCATAGTTCCTGTTCCGGATGAGCGTCTTGACGTTCTCGCAAAAATGTATGAAACTGAAAAAGTTGTTCCCGCGACCGTCGAATTTGTCGACATCGCTGGTCTCGTCGCTGGCGCAAGTAAAGGTGAAGGTCTTGGCAATAAATTCCTCGCCCATATTCGCGAGTGTCAAGCAATTTGTCATGTCGTCCGTGCGTTTGTGAATGATGACATCGTTCGTGCCGACCAAAAAGTTGAAACTGATATTTTAGCGCAAGCTAAGGACGATATAGACATCATCAATCTTGAACTCCAACTTGCCGATGATGAGACAAAAGAAAAAATCGCAGCGAAGCGCAAAAAAGATCCGGCGGATGAAAATATTCCATACTTGACCGAAAAACCTGTGATTTATATGTTCAATGTCGATGAAAACGGCCTGACTGACGAAAATCTTAAAGCAAAACTTCGTGAAATAGTTGCGCCAAATGAGGCGATTTTTGTGAACGCTAAACTCGAAGAAGAAATGTCCGACATGACGCGCAGCGAACGCAAAGAATTTTTGTCTAGCTATGGCGTTGAAGAAGATGCGCTCGGCGAACTCATTAAGGCTGCATATAACACACTCGGTCTCCAAAGTTTCTTAACCGCCGGAAAAAAAGAGTGCCGTGCTTGGACTATCAAAAAAGGTGCAACTGCCCCAGAAGCCGCCGGCACAATTCATACTGATTTTGAACGCGGATTTATCGCAGCTGAAGTAATAAAATACGATGATTTAGTTGAATTAGGCTCTGAGCAGAACGTCAAAGCTGCTGGAAAATTGGCAACTGTCGGAAAAACGTATATAATGGAAGAAGGCGACGTTGTTGAGTTTAAATTCAACGTCTCAAAATAATAAAAGGGTATCATGGAAATAGATTTTCAAGCATTTATCGATAGCATCAGCCTTGAGCAAGTTATACGCCCATTAGTTTATATTGCAGTGGCTGTGATATTTTATATGATTTTAAGTAAAATCATCGGGCTTTTCTTTGAACGAAATAAAGATAAGCTAATCGAAAAGCAGATGAACCGTATTATCACCTTGAAAGCAATGACGATGAGCATTATAAAATATATTATTGTTTTTGCCGTCATCCTTGCAATCATGGCAAACTATGGTATTGACGTAACCAGCCTTCTTGCCGGACTTGGCATCGCTGGTGCAATTCTTGGTCTTGCCTTCCAAGATTTCGTGAAAGATATTATCGCTGGTTTTTCAATTATCACCGAGAACCAATATGAAGTAGGCGATCTGATTGAAGTTGGAGGTTTCAAAGGACGCGTCACTGCGGTCGGCTTGAAGACTACTCGAATTCGAAACTATCGCGGCAAAGTCAAAATCATTAGCAACCGCAATATTTCTGAACTTATCAACTGGTCTCGCCACGATACACTCGCTGAGGTCATTGTCTCGGCAAGCTACGAAAACGATCCTGACAAAGTCGAAGATGTCCTAAATAAAGTCAAAGCTGAACTCGATGGTTCAATGGAACAAATGACTGGCGAAATCAAGATTTTTCCGGTTACTGGCTTGAACGAATCAAGCATTAGCTATACTATCCAATGCGCTTGCAAATCATATAAGCATTTTGCTGTCCAACGTGCCATCCGTCGCGAAGTCTATAAAGCCTTCAAAGCCAATAAAATTAAGATTCCATACCCGCAGCTCGAGGTTCACAACTCTTCCAAATAACAGGGAATTGTGGTATAATAAAGAAAAGTTAAAGGAAAAATATGTCAAAATCAAAGAATTTGAAAGCTAAGATTGTCGTCGCAAAGCTTGGACGCAACAACAACCACAAGCATAGCGCAAAACGCAAACATAACGGCTAAAAAATCTCCGAGTAATCGGAGATTTCTCTTGTAAAGTGCTATAATATGCTTATGGAAGATAATACTATTAATAATAATATCATTGGCGAAGCCGTAACTGGAATTTATCGCAAACAAACACTTGAAAAAATCAAAAACATTAAAGGGCTTATCCAAAAAGTGATCATTTGGGCTTTAGTTGGCGGTGCAATTTGTGGCGCTCTCCTCATCGTCCTAGTAGGTACTGGCGGAGGTGAAGTTCTAGGTAAATTTATGGGCACCCTCTTCATTCTCGCTGGTGCTGCTCTTGTCAGTCTCATCGACTTTAACAAAATCGAGAGTAAAATTTCTTCGGTCCAAGTTTTTGCAACCATCGGTGTTGTTGCAAACATCCTTTGGATGCTGCTCTGGATTCTCGCGCTTTGGGGGCTTTTCGATATTTGGTCGTATGGCACTTCTACGTCAAGATACTATTCAAGTATCGTCGGTTATTCTCCGCTCGGTTTGCTCACTATGATTTCAACATATCTTTCTTCACTCGGATTTTTCGGCGCACTCACACTTGGCATTTACGAAGGAGAGAAAAAATCGACCATCCGTCCTTTGAAAATTACAGCGATTTCTTGTCTTGTTTACGTTGAATTTCATGCTATTATCAATCTTTTCACCCAATTTTCGAGTGACGGCTCGTCATCATCAACTACATCTATATTAATTGAACGTTTTAATGTTCTGGCAGCTTTTGCTGGCTTCGTCTGGTTTGTCACAGCTCTGGTGGCATATTTCCTTGGTAGAAATGAACAAGCGAGCGTCGAGATGAAAGCAAAGAAAGAAAAAGATGACGCTCAACAGAAGATTTTGGAACAGGCCGCCGCAAATATTGCCGCCATGCAAGTTGCTCCAGCTGCACCATCAGCTCCAAAAACCGACATAGAACTTCGTGCCGAAATCGAAGAAAAAGTTCGCCGTGAGATGATTGAAAAAGAAGTTCGCGCTAAGCTCGAAAAAGAAATGGCTGAAAAAGCTGCTACTCCGGCCGCCGAAGCTCCAGTCGAGCCAAAAAACGAATAATTTATCCCGAAATTATCGCCGTTGTAATCAGATAAACGATTAGTGAGACAATTAGCGAAAAGGTAAAAATCTCAAAACTAAACATCAAATATATCTTGAAAATATCCTTCTTTGTTGCGCCAAATGTGCGATAAAGTCGGATATTTTTCTTGTCGATTCTCGAAAGAACAATTCCGAAAATTCCGAGTAAAATAATCGTCGCAGCGAGAATAACCAGAAATGTAATTATCGCAGCATTGATTGTTTTGTCGAGTTTTTCTTTAGTAGAAATAGTTTTATTAAACAGCTGGCTAGCCGAGACATTTTCATTTTTATAAAATCTATATGCAGAGTCTTCATCGCCAAAAATAACCAATGGTTCATATTCTTGCATCAGAAATCCTCTTTGAGCGAGAAAATCTATCACTGCTGTCGTGTTGTCCATCATAATATAAAACGGCGTCTCGTCGCCCGTGTATTCAGCATAAGATTGATAAAAATTTTCATCAATTTCCGCCTTATTTTTCTTCACGACTGGGATTTTTTCTCCGGAAATATAAAATGTTTTTTCGTGATTTAGAATTTTTCCCGCACGCTCCAAAATCACGTAGACCTTTTCATTTTGTTGGTTTAGGTATATGATTCTCGCACCTAAAGTTTCTCCACCATATTTTTTTGCCATTTTTGAAACTTTTTCGTCATAACTTCCAGGAATTTCACAATTTCCCGACAAATAATCGCCGTCGCACATCTTCACTGCCATCAAAACTTTCCCATCCGTCACTTTTGATTCATCAGAAAGTTCCTTTTGATTTTTTGAAATTTCATGGATAGTCGTTGCTGCGAAAATCCCAAAAACCACCCCGATGACAACTACACTACAACTCGTACAAAATTTATGTGCTGAGATATTTTTGTGCCCGAGCTTGAATAGCCGAAAATTTTTCATGCGAGCCTCCCTTCTGCAAATGTCAAAATCCTCGTCGCAAATTTTTCGACCGCATTGTCATTGCTTGCAATGATTACTATCGCCTGATTCTTCTTCGCAAAATTTTTTAGAAGCGATAATAGAACTTTTGCATCATCATCTTTCAATCCTTTTGTTGGTTCGCTCGCCAAAATAATTTTCGGATTCATATAACATGCCCGTGCAATCATTACTTTGACAAAAATATCCTTTTTTAACCCCTTTGGTTTTCTTTTTAGAATCTCAAAAATCCCGAGATTTTTTGCCATCGTTTCAGTGCGCCTTTTTTGTTCGATTTTTGAAATATTCGCAAAAAATCCCGGCAGGGAAATATTATCCGCAACCGATAAATCATTTTGAAAATCCTGTGAAACAATTCCAAAAACTGTGCGATATAAATTTTCACACTCACGTCTTTTTATTGCCGTAATATCGTATCCCGAAATCACGATTGAACCACTCGAAGCTTTCTCTACTCCATGTAAAATATCAAACAACATCCCAGCTTCTTCTACGTTGCCTTTTACGACGATAAATTCGCCATTTTTAGCATCAAAATTTACTTTCGAGACAAGTTCTTTTCCCTTACAAACCTTCGTCACTGACCTAAGTTTAATGCTCATGTATATCCAATTATATCACTAAATTTTTACTTCAACTGCGCGCTCTTTTGGGCAAGTATTGAGGATTCTCACCATCGCATCTTTTTCAGCGTTCGTCACCCAAAGTCCGTATTTATATTTCACTGAAATTTGTCTCGCGATGTATTGGCAACGAAAACTTTTATTTTTTGGCAGCCACGTCGCCGCATCGCCATCCGATTTTTGCATATTCGCGCTTGCATCTGCCGCCACCAAATTTAGCGGGTCAGTTGCAATTTTATATCGTTCGTCTTTCGTTTTGTACTGTGCGCCTTTTTGCCACGCATCCGACAGAGCCACGATATGATCAATTTGTACCTGCTTCGAGATTTGTTTTTTCTCTGTAAATTCGACTTCTTCGCCATTATACGGCTCATAATATTTTCCAGCAATCACGGTGCAATTATCCGTATCAAGTTTCGCCGTTTCGCCAAAATCACGTTTCAAAATCCTCTGTCTTAAATTACAACCGTTTTCGCTCGGCCATGTATCATAAAACTCTTCGCGTGCATAGCCGGTTTTCGGTGCGCGTCCTTTCACCTCAATTTTTTCGAGTACATCTTTTGCGAGCGGCGCATCGGGGTCGGACACATTCGAACTGCCGTTCGCATCTTCTGTGAACTGGATTTTTTGCCATGCGTCCGGATTCAATAAAACCAGTGCAACAAAAGCTACTGTCGCTCCCAGCCCCCAAATCACTCTACGTTTTTGATATTTACCCACCAAGTTCTCCTATCTTTTTGCGACTGCCATTGCATCATCGTCGTTGTCAAAATCATCTTCCGGCAACTCGCCCAACATTCTCTTAATCAACATTTTCAAAGTCAAAAGTCCAACCACTTGTCCGTCTGAATTTACCACCATGAAGAAATATGAGCTAGTACGAAGAAAAGCCGAGAGCGCCTCCGAAAGTGTGTAATTTTCGCGCATATAATAAACTTTCTCATCCAGAAACGATGCCGCACGGTCCGTGTCTTTCACTTCAAGTGAATTTAAAAGCTTTGTGTGGATAATCCCCGCAATTCCACCTTTCGTATCGAGCACCGGGAAGTGTGAAAATCCAGATTTATAGAGCTTATCAAGCGTCAACGGTCCCATAAAATCATTGATATGGACGAATGTAATTTCTCCGCGTGGAAGCATAATATCGCGCACTTTTTTATCCGAAAAAGTCATCGCCATCATAATTTTTTCACGATCAGCTTCCGACAGAACATTTTTCGGCACTTTTTTCAGCACCCAAACCAAATCTTCTTCTGTTTCTGGCAGATAAATTTCCGGAATTTCCGGCTCAACATGGCGATATTTATCCAACTTTGGCCCCAACTTCTTTGCGAGCCAAATCATAAATTTGTTTTGTTTCTTTTTTTCTTCCATAGACCTCCGATTTTCTCCCACCGGACAACAAATGATGTATAATATATATTATATCAAAATAGGAGTAAAAATGAGAAAAACTACAGCAATTATTCTTGGAATTCTCGTCGCTATCATTATCGCTGTCGCTGGAAATGCCTACTTCCAGAAAAAAGCTTGGACTGATGCTGTCGGCAAATTTGATGAATGGGAAATTCAAGAGGGAAACGAATATAATGGCAATATTGGTGACATCGTCATCGGTAACAAAGATGCAAAAGTCCGCATCATCGAATATGCCGATTTTCAATGTTCCGCTTGTGCGACTACTTTCCCATACATTCATGACGTCGTTGAAGAATATGGCGACCAAATCGCTTATATCTATCGTAACTACGCTATTAATTATCACCAAAACGCTACCGCTGCTGCTACTGCCGTTATCGCTGCGTACAACCAGGGGTATTTCTCTGAATATGCAACGCTAATGTTCGCCGGCCAAAACGATTGGTTCTATTCTGAAGGTGAAACTCGCGATAAACAATTTGAAGATTACTTCACGGCCGCGACCGATGGAAAAGGCGACCTCGAAAAATATAAATCTGACTTAAAGTCCCAGTCCATTAAGGATAAACTTGCTGTTGACCGCGAATTTGCTAACCGCGCTAATCTCACAGCTACCCCGCTTATCTTCATCAACAAAGAGAAATTTGACGTCGAATCCGCTAAGGAATCAGAATTTAAACAATCTTTCAAAAACCGCATCAACGCCGCTCTAAAAGACGCTGAATAAAGCTTATGCTTGAATATTTTTCAATTCTTTGATAAAATAGAACCTGTTGTTTCTTTCAGAAGTCGTATTTGTCCTAGGTCGATTGGTTCTAATGGGACATGGGAACAACTATCATTAAGGAGTTGAATTTTAACATGCGTAGACTTAAACGTGATACATCACGCAAGAAGTCGAAACTTCCTCCTGCCCCATGGCAAGAGTTCATCGAATACTAGATCTATCGAAGTATTTGAGCCTAAATCCCCTCTGTACTAGAGGGGATTTTTGTGGTATAATAAATAGGTTATAAATTTGAGAGACAATATGAGAGAATTATCACTAGATTTAAAAGGAAAAATTGGCGAAAAAGTTGAAGTAAAAGGTTGGGTTAATTCCCGTCGTGACCACGGTGGCTTGATTTTTATTGACCTCCGCGACGAAAAAGGCATTATCCAGCTCGTCGTCACTCCTGATACAAAAGATTCTTTCAGTCTCGCCGAATCCGTCCGTGACGAATTTGTCTTGTCCGCGACCGGAAAAATCCGTGAACGCGCACCTGAGCTAAAAAACCCAAACATCGAAACTGGTGAAATCGAACTAGTTGTTGAATCTCTCGAACTTTTAAACCGCTCCGACACTCCTCCGGTCAACACTCATGACGACGGCCCAGAATCTGGCGAAGATTTACGTCTTAAATATCGCTATCTCGACCTTCGCCGCCCGTACATGCAGAGATTGCTTCGTCGTCGCTCTGAATTTTATAAATTCCTTCGTGATTACATGTACGAAAAAGATTTTATTGAAGTGACGACTCCAATTCTCGCAAACAGCTCTCCGGAAGGCGCTCGTGATTTTCTCGTCCCATCTCGTCTTCATCCGGGTGAATTTTATGCTCTCCCGCAAGCTCCGCAACAATTCAAGCAACTTTTGATGGTTGGCGGTGTCCCGCGTTATTTCCAACTCGCCCCGTGTTTCCGCGACGAAGACCCGCGCGCCGATCGTCTCTACGGCGACTTTTATCAACTTGATCTTGAGATGGCCTTTGTCGACAATGGCGAAGAAATCCGCAAAACTATGGAACCACTCATCAAAAATCTCGCGACCAAATTCGTCAATAAAAAACTCGTCCTAAAATCCGAAGTTGCGAAAAGATATTTGACCGATGCTGACGATATGATTCCGCGCATCCCATACGACGTCGCGATGGATAACTATGGTGTCGACAAGCCAGACCTTCGCTATGGCATGGAACTTATCGATCTCACAGAAGCTCTTAAAGACACCGAATTTAAAGTCTTCAAATCACCTTGCGTGAAAGCTCTCTGCGTGAAGAATGGCGCAAGCTTGACTCGTTCTCAAATCGACAATTTCACCGAAAAAGCTCGCAAACTTGGCGCTGGCGGTCTTGCTTACATCATTTATGAAAATGGCACCGAAAAATCCCCAATCGCCAAATTCTTGAAAGAAGAAGAACTCAAAAAAATCAAGGAACTCACCGGCGCAACCGATGGCGACGCAGTTTTCTTTGGCTCCGACACACGCGAAAAAGTCAACAAAGTTCTCGGACAACTCCGTATCGAATTTGCCGACCACTTCGAGCTAAAAAATGACGCCGAAGTTGCACTTTGTTGGATTATTGATTTTCCATTCTACGAATTTAACGATGGCGAAAAGAAAATCGATTTTGGCCACAACCCATTCTCGATGCCAAAAGGCGGTCTTTCTGCTCTCGAAAACGCTAAAACTGATGAAGAAAAACTTGCTATCGTCGCCGACCAATACGACATGGTAATGAACGGTTTTGAAATCTGTTCTGGCGCCGTCAGAAACCATAACCCAGAAATCATGTATAAAGTCTTCGGCATTCTTGGTTACGACAAAAAATACGTCGAAGAGCGCTTTGGCGGTATGCTAAACGCCTTCAAATTCGGTGCTCCACCGCACGCTGGTTGTGCCTTTGGTATCGAACGCATCTTCATGGTGCTCGAAGACGCGAAAAACATCCGCGACATCGTCGCCTTCCCGAAGAATGGCTCTGGTATCGATTTGATGATGGGCTCACCTACTCCTGTCGACGATTATCAACTTGAGGATACTCATATCGCCGTTATCAGAGAAGAAGATTAAAGAAAACTAAAAAATCATAGAAAATTAGCACTCATCATTGACGAGTGCTAATTTTTTGTGTATAATAGAGGTAATATGCAAGACGATTTACAAGGAATAACTAATAGTCTCTCTGAAAACGCTCGTTTTGCGCTTCAGAAAGCTGATTTTTACGCTAAACGCTACAACCAAGGTGCAGTCCAAACTGAACATCTACTCCTCGGTATTCTCGCACAAGATACTTCAACCGGCGCACGTCTCCTAGCCGATGAAAACGTCCGACTCGAAGATGCCGAAAAAACTATCAAATCCGAACCGGTAGAAATCCGTGAAAAAGAAATGTCGATGATGTCGCTTACCGAAGCTGTAGTCTTGACTCTTCGTATGTCTGCTAAAATTGTTCACGAACAGGGAATAAAAGTCATCGGTACTGAACATATATTATATGCTCTAATTAACCAAGCGAACTCAAAAGCCGCTCTGATGCTTGAAAGTCTCGAAGTTGATCTCGACCAACTCGCTGACACAATCGAACGTTTGATTGAAAAACAATCCGAAGACACAAAAGTTGAAGAGAAAAAAGCCGAATACAAGCGCAAAATGCCAGTAAAATGGCTCAAACGCTACGGCCAAGATTTGACCGAGATGGCTCGTGACGGCAAACTCGACACCGTCATCGGCCGCAACAATGAAATCGAGCGTGCAATCACCGTTCTTTGCCGCCGCACAAAGTCTAATCCAGTTATCATCGGCGAAGCTGGCGTTGGTAAAACTGCCATCGTTGAAGGTCTGGCGACTCGCATCGCAAAAGATGATGTTCCGGGCTTTTTGGTTGGCAAACGTATCTACCAAGTCGACCTTTCGAGCGTTGTCGCTGGCACTAAATTCCGTGGTGAATTTGAGGAACGCATTAAAGGCATCATCGACGAAGCGATGGAAGACAAAAACCTCATTCTCTTTATCGACGAAATTCATCTTTTGATGGGCGCAGGTTCTGGTGAAGGCTCGATGGATGCTGCTAATATTTTGAAACCAGCACTCGCTCGCGGTCAAATTCGTCTGATTGGTGCAACCACGATGGACGAATATCGAAAGTCAATCGAAAAAGACAAAGCCCTCGCACGCCGCTTCCAAATTGTCCAAGTTGACGAGCCATCTCCGGCTGTCACACTCCGCATTTTGAAAGGAGTTAAACAACACTACGAAAAACATCACGGCGTAATCATCCCAGACGAAATTCTTGAGACTGCAATTGTGATGGCTACACGTTACATCAATGACCGCTTTATGCCGGATAAGGTCATCGATGTTATTGACGAAGCGAGTGCTCTCGCAAAAGTTTCTGCTGACAAAAAAGGTGGAGGAAAATATAAGAAACTAAAAATTGAGATGAAAACTCTCGAAGAAAAACAAGAAGCCGCTGCTGATGCTGAAGATTTTGAACGCGCCGCGATGTGCAAGACTCGCATCAAACAACTCGAAAAAGAAGTCAAAGCTCTTGAAAAAGCTGGTGCCAAGAATCTTGAGAATCCAACCCTGAAAGAAGAAGATTTAGCAAATGCCATCAGTCTTAAAACCGGCATCCCAGTCTCAAAAGTCCATGGTTCCGAGAAAGATTTACTCATCAATCTCGAAGACCGCTTAAATAAGGCTGTTATTGGTCAAGAAGACGCTGTAAAAGACGTCGCAAAAGCAATTCGCCGTGGTCGTTCCGGTATATCCGACCCACATCGCCCGATTGGTTCGTTCCTTTTTATGGGTCCAACCGGCGTTGGCAAAACCGAACTTGCTCGTGTGCTCGCGCGTGAAGTTTTTGGTGGTGATAACGCACTCATCAAAATTGATATGTCTGAATTTGGTGAAAAACACAACGTCAGTCGTCTCGTTGGCGCTCCGGCCGGTTATGTCGGCTATGATGATGGCGGAAAATTAACCGAAGCCGTCCGTCGTCACGCTTATTCGGTTGTACTTTTCGATGAAATCGAAAAAGCTCATCCAGATGTCTTCAACATGCTTCTCCAAATTCTCGAAGATGGTGTTTTGACCGACGGCCAGGGAAATAAAGTCAAATTCAACAATACCGTTGTGATTTTGACTTCAAACCTCGGCGCTTCTGAAATGTATGACGACCAAGAACTCGGTTTTACTGTGAGAACGAAAGCTGACGAAAAGAAACTCGCTGAAGAATATGAAGATAGCAAAAACGCTGCGATGCGTGAACTAAAGAAAACGATGCGCCCAGAGCTCATCAACCGTCTTGACGGTATCGAAGTATTCCACGCCCTAACTCGCAAACAAGTTGAACGCATTTTTGATAACTTAATTGAAGATTTGAAGAAACGTCTTGCCGAAAAATCAATCGGACTCAAACTTGATGAAAAAGTCAAAAATTTCTTAATTGAAAAAGGCTATGACCCGAAAAACGGCGCTCGTCCACTTCGTCGTGCCATCGAAGACAATCTCGAATCTGTACTTTCCGAAGTAATTATTCTCGAAGAAGTCAAAAAAGGCGAAGTTCTTGAAGCGTATCTCGACAAAAATGATAAAATAAAAGTAAGAGTTGAGAAGAAGGAGAAATAGTGAATAAAGCTTCAAAAATTCGCGCAGTTATTTATGGAGTCTTGGTTGCTCTCGTCATTTTTGAAGCTTTCGATTTGCTCGGTGGGTATGATTATATCAAAGCCAACTTTTATCAACCATCCGCTGAAATCAGTTCTCTCATGGAAAAATTGAAACTTACTGGCCGTGGCAATAGAATTATGCGCGCAGTCAGTCCGAGCCTCGATTCGCGTGAAACTTTCAACGAAAAATGCGAATCGCACAATTCCGAAGTCTACGTTCTCGGATGCTACTTGACTGGTGAAGACACGATTCATCTATACAACATTCAAGATGAAGAACTAGAGGGAGTCGTCGAATCCACCGCCGCTCATGAGTTGCTTCACGCCGTTTATAATCGCCTACCATTCTGGGAAAAATCCAGCCTCAACGCCCAGATGAAATCCGTTTACGACACACTTGACAGCGAAAGCGACATTAAAACTTCGATGGATCTTTATTCCAGCGACGATTTTTATGATGAACTTCATTCTCGTCTCGGTACTGAAATTAAAGACCTCCCGACCGACCTTGAAAATCACTACGCTGCCATTTTTGAAGACCAAGACGAAATTGTCAGTTTCTTTGAAAAATATTCTGGTACTTTCAAAAAATACGAAAATGAACTAAAAACCCTCGAAAATAAAATCAGCACACTCCAAAAAGAAATTGACACTGAACAAGAACAGCTTCTGAAGCACTCGTCCGAATTAAACTCGAAAATCGAAGATTATAACAATCGCGTTAAAAACAATAATTACACTTCAATCAATACAATTCGCGCCGAAGGTCAAGCGCTCCAAAAAGAAAAAGATGCTCTTGATGCCGATTATAACGCTTTGAGCCAGAAAATTAATGAATATAACGCCCTCATCACCGAATATAATAATAACGTCGTCCATTCAAATCAGATATTCGACGCAATCAACAGTAATAGTGGAACAATCGAAGAATTAAATAATTAGAAAGGAAAATATGAAAGAAACTAAAAATTATCTCGTCCCAAACGTTATCGAAGAAACCAATAAAGGCGAACGCGCCTACGATATTTACTCACGCCTCCTGAAAGATCGCATTATTTTTCTCGGCGAAGAAGTAAACGAACATACTGCTAATCTGGTCGTCGCGCAACTGCTTTTCCTCGCGCATGAAGACCCGAAAAAAGACATTAAACTCTATATCAATTCTCCTGGTGGTTCAGTTTATGATGGTCTCGCTATCATCGACACGATGAATTTCATTGAACCGGACGTCCAAACTATTGGCATCGGTCTCCAAGCTTCGATGGGTGCGATGTTGCTTTCTTGTGGCAAGAAAGGTAAACGTTATTGTTTGCCAAATTCTCGCATCATGATTCATCAGCCATCTTCTGGCACGCAAGGTAAAATTACCGACCAAGAAATCGCCTTGAAAGAAGGAATCTTCTTGAAAAAGCGTCTCGCCGAAATCTTTGCAAAAAATACTGGAAAAGATTTGAAAACGGTCGAAAAAGATATGGACCGTGACAACTGGATGTCTGCCGAAGAAGCAAAGGAATATGGTATCGTCGATGAAATCGTCGAATAAAACAAAATTCGTCTGTCAAAATTGCGGCGCTAGCTTCATGAAATGGACTGGCAAATGTACGAATTGTGACGAATGGAACACGCTCGTCGAGCAAATTGCTGAGGATGAAAAAGAAGCTAAATCTGCGATAAAAAAAGCTGAAAAATCCGGCAAAAAACTTGACTATAAAAACATTAAGTCAATCGAACCAAGTGACGTTAAAGAACGTCTAAAAACCGAATTTGACGACTTGAACACAGTGCTCGGAGGTGGAATTTTAATGGGTTCCGTGAATCTTCTTGCTGGTCAGCCAGGAATCGGAAAATCGACAATTTTAATGCAGATATGTGCGACAGTTTCAAAGACAAAAAATGTTCTTTATGTTTCCGGTGAGGAATCAGCCGGCCAAGTTAAAATGCGCGCAAAACGTCTCGGCGCCGAATCTGATAAGCTAAATTTTGCGAGCAGCACATCCGCGAATGACATCGCAAAAACTATCGAAACTGGCGAATTTGACCTCGTAATTATCGACAGCATCCAAACTCTCGCCATGGACGAAATTTCTTCCGCTCCAGGCACCGTTTCTCAGGTCACAAACTGTGGTAATTTAATCATTCGCGCCGCGAAGTCGACCGACACGGCCGTAATTATCGTTGGCCACGTCACAAAAGAGGGAACACTTGCTGGTCCTAAAGTTCTCGAACATCTCGTTGATGTCGTGATAAATTTTGAAGGAGATCGCTACGGTGGTTTTAAAACCATCCGTGCCGTGAAAAATCGCTTCGGCTCGACCAACGAAGTTGCAATTTTTGAAATGAATGAAAAAGGACTTCAAGAAGTAAAAAATCCTTCCGCCGCACTTCTCGCTGAACGTCAGAATACTGATGGCTCGATTATTCTTGCGACCCTCGAAGGCACTCGTCCGATTCTAGTTGAGATCCAAGCTCTCGTTTCTCCGAGTAATTTTGGTTACCCAAATCGCACTGCTTCTGGATTTGATATCAATCGTCTGAAACTTCTTATTGCCGTGATTGAACGTCGTACGAAACTGAAACTAGACGACAAAGATATTTTCATTAATGTTGTTGGCGGAATGAAATTGAATGATTCTGCTGCGGACCTTGCAGTTTGTATGGCCATCGCGAGCGCCGCTGCCGAACGAAAACTCGGTGAAGATTATGTTGTTTTTGGCGAAGTCGGGCTCGGTGGCGAAATCCGCTCCGCTTTCCGCGCCGACCAGCGTATTGCTGAAGCAAAGAAACTCGGTTTCAAGCATGCTATTGCTCCCGCCACGATAAAAGACAAATTCGTTATCCCATCCAAAGACCTGCGTGAAACTTTAATTAAATATGTAAACGAAAAATGAGAATTTTAGGTATTGATCCAGGCACTGGTATTTGCGGATTCGGCGTTATCGAGTTAAATAAAACTCCGAAAAACCCGACCGGAAAAATCCAAATGCTCGATTGCGGCGTCATCACTACTCCTGCGCACACGCCTCTCCCAGAACGGCTTGAAGATATTTATAATTCACTCCATGAGATAATTTCCGAAAATAAACCCGATGTAGTCTCGATTGAGAAGCTTTTCTTCACAAAAAATATCACCACAGGTATATCTGTTGCCGAGGCTCGCGGTGTCGTAATTCTCGTTTGCAAACAACATAAGCTCCCGATTTTTGAATACACACCAAACGAAATTAAAATGACTATCACCGGCTATGGCAACGCCAAAAAGAAACAAGTTCAGGAGATGGTCAAAATGCGCCTGAATCTTAGCACTATCCCAAAACCAGACGACGCCGCCGACGCTCTCGCTGCCGCCATCACTCATTCTCTCTATTCGCGTTTTACGCCCGAAGCCTAAATATGATACAATAAGCTTATGAAAAGCTTAAGAATTATCCTTTTGATTTTTGTCCCACTCTTTGTTTTGGGATTTTTTATCAGCACTCTATATAAATGGAACTACATCCAACATACGCAACATTATCCTGACGAATTCAACATCCCAAATCTCCGCGTTGGCTATGACGCCAACAAAAACCGTATCGATGACTCAGTCGACATCGTCGAAGGCGCAAAAGAATTTGTCGCAAAAAATCCAAAGCATGAAATCTTCACGGAATATTCATCCGGCTTCCCAAACAAAAACGTTGGTTCAAACGGCGACCCAGTCGCTTACGCTTTCAGATATGCCGGATACGACCTCCAAAAACTTATTAACGACGACATTCAGAAAAATCCGGAAGCCTACGACAGTAGCCGCCCACAATCCGAAAACGCCGCTTTCCGTGACGTAAAAAACCTCGAAGTATATTTCTCGCGCTACGCCGATAAACACGATAATGATTATTACAATCTAAACGATTGGCAGACCGGTGACGTCGTATTCTTCGAAAAAAATCACTGCGCTGTCGTCGCAGACCGCGTCAACGACAACGGTGTCCGCTTCATTATTCATCTTTTCTGGGAACACCAAGCTGGCTATTTCCAAGATATCCTCGAAACAAACGCGTGGGGTAAAGTCACCGGTCACTACCGTGCTTCGTCCCGTATGCTCTCACCAAAAACCGACAACCCAACCTCAAAGCAGTCCGTCAAAACCACCATCACGGAATAATTAGTGGCGGTTGATTCGCTCGTCTTTCTCTTGTTTTTCGACGTGGACGAGGTGTGTAATCGTTTCTAGTTCATCAATCGGAGTGTCAACGTATTTAAAAGTATAAGTTGTTTCCTCACCAATCGTTGACATTCGGAGTGTTCCAACTTTTATCATATGCTCAACAATCCCGGCTTGCTTAAACGAAACATCTTCAATTGAAATCAAATCAATCACATTCGTCGAACTCGAGAACAGGGAAGCTTGGGACTGTTGGATGATACGCTTATTTGTGACGAAAAGTCGGTTGTTTGAATAAACATGCATCGAAATCAGCGCCGAAATCAGGACTACGCCGAAAACAATATCAATAATAATGCTAAAAAATCCTCGCGAAGCCGAATCCATCGAGAACATTCCGGTCGACGAGGTACTTGAAACCATAATATTCAGCGCAATAAAGAAAATTGCCGCTAAAATAACGCCCGACCAAACCAGAATTGGAATGATTCCAGAGCGCTTAATCTTTAAAACGACATACTCATTTTCCTCGAGAGAGATATCCGGAAAATCTTTCTTCGAGCGCGCATGACGTAGTTTTGCTAAATCACTTGCCATTTTCGTGACTCCCTAACTTTTATAAATTATAGCACAAGTTAGAACAATTTGCAAATTTTATAAATTATTTTCTAATCAAGATTTTTCAGGTGTTCACGCGCTTTTGGCGTCACTTTTCGTCCGCGCGGAGTTTTCTCGATCAGTCCGAGCTGGATTAAATATGGCTCGTAATAATCTTCAATCGTCGAAACTTCGTCGCCAGTCAGCGCCGCAATTGTTGTCAGCCCAACCGGTCTGTCGCCGTAATTTTCAAGTATCAGCTCTAACATATTTCTATCCGCCGGGTCGAGTCCTAACGAATCAATTTCCATCAACTTCAGCGCATCTGTCGCGATTTTTTTGTCGATAATTCCGTCTCCATTCACATCCGCATAGTCTCGCACGCGTTTTGTGATGCGATTCGCAATTCTCGGCGTTAGCCGCGACCTGCCCGCCAACATCTCCGCCGCATCGTCATTAATTGGCGTGTCGAGCAGCCCCGCTGTGCGTTTAATAATTTTCTCAATTTCCGGAATTTTATAATATTCCAATCTCTGTGAAATCCCGAATCTATCGCGCAAGGGTTTCGCAATCGAACCTGTTCGCGTCGTCGCTCCAATTACCGTAAAATGTGGCAAATCCAGCCGAATCGAATTCGCCGCCGGCCCTTTTCCGACCACAATGTCGAGTTTATAATCTTCCATCGCGGAATACAAAATTTCTTCAACCGCCGTGCGCAAACGGT
Source organism: Candidatus Saccharimonadota bacterium (assembly GCA_017480035.1). Classification (GTDB taxonomy): domain Bacteria; phylum Patescibacteriota; class Saccharimonadia; order Saccharimonadales; family Saccharimonadaceae; genus Nanosyncoccus. Next base: position 257,433 of record JAFVBJ010000003.1, read on the forward strand.
GAATTTCGTCAATAAAAAGCACGTCGCCTTCTTGCAAATTCGTCAAAATCGAAGCGAGGTCGCCCGCACGCTCAATCGCCGGCCCAGTCGTCACTTTAATATTCGCTCCAATTTCATGTGCAATCACATTCGCCATCGTCGTTTTACCAAGTCCCGGCGGTCCATAAAGAAGTACATGGTCGAGCGTCGTTCCATCGTTGCGTTTTTTCACTGCATCAATCGCGAGCTTCAGATTTTTTTTCAGCCGTTCTTGCCCGATATACTCAGAAAAATTCGTCGGCCTCAAACTCTGCTCGATAATCTGTTCTTCTGAATCATCTTCGTGTGCAGTGTTGTCAATCACTCTGTCGAAATCACGTTCAATTCCCACTGAAAACCTCCGAATATTTGATATAATAATTATAACATATAACAGGGAGAAAAGATGACAGATTTTAAGAATAGTAAAACTTACGAAAATTTGAAAACTGCTTTCGCTGGTGAGTCCCAGGCTCGCGTAAAATATCAGTTCTATGCTTCCCGTGCGAAAAAAGATGGTTACGAACAAATCGCCGAGATTTTCAATGAAACTTCTGACAATGAAAAAGAACACGCCAAAATCTGGTACAAACTTTTGAATGATGGCGTCGGCGACACGAAAGAGAATTTGAAGCTCGCAATCGAAGGCGAAGATTACGAATATACTGAAATGTATAAGGAATTCGCCAAAATCGCCCGTGAAGAAGGTTTTGAAGAAATCGCGACGAAGTTTGAGCAAGTCGGCAACATCGAAAAAGAACACGAAGACCGTTATAAAGCTCTCTTGAAAAACATCGACGATGACGTCGTTTTCCAAGGCGACAAAGTCACGGTTTGGAAGTGCCGCAACTGTGGTTATGTCACAGTCGGCGATACCGCTCCGGAAGTCTGTCCGGTCTGCGACCATCCGCAAAGCTTCTTCGAAAAACGCGTGATTAATTGGTAAAAATTGGCCCGAAAGGGCCGTTTTTGCTAGGGTATGGCATTATCTAAAAAGATATGATATAATATTTTTCAGTGGCATCGTAGCTCAGTTGGTTAGAGCGTGGGACTCATAAGCCCAAGGTCACTGGTTCGATCCCAGTCGATGCTACCAGCGTAGAAGCCGAGGCAAAAGGAAAAGCCTCGCTTTTTCTTTTGTGAGGTTTTGATTTTGCTACTGTCCGATTACGCTTATGCTATTGACAAAACGACGTTTTTATGCTATAATAAAGATATATATTGTCCTCAAAATTTTGTTTCTGAAGAAGGAGGCGTACCTTATGAAAAAAGTCGCAAAAAAGATTATGGACAGCGGCATTACGCTCGAGGAATACTTGGAGACGCGAAAATGATAGCTACAAAAATCCTCCGATACATGTCGGGGGATTTTTCTTATAAAAACAGGTTCGCCTTAGGTATTTATCCGTTCGGTACGTCCCTGCGTCGGAATATAATAGCGTGGCGGAAGGGACAGGATTCGAACCTGCGAGGCGTTAACCTGCTGGTTTTCAAGACCAGTGCCATCAACCACTCGGCCACCCTTCCAAGAACTATTATAACAAAAACTTCATCTGTTGTAAAGTCGGCGCTTTATCAAGCACAACCCTTTTCGGTGTGATATAATAAGAGTATGAAAAAGAAATCTGGTTTCACCATCATAGAATTATCAATCGTACTGATTTTTTCGGCCCTTCTGGTCGTCATTTTCTTTATCCAAAAAATCAACACCGACGCGATGCATCGCGACGAACAGCGCAAAGAAGCAATCAACGCCATGTATTACGCTCTCGAAGAAGGTTTTTATGCTTCGAACGGCTATTACCCGGAAGAAATCTCCGAAGAAAACTTGAAGGTGATGGACCCAGAGCTCTTTACCGACCCATACGGCCTCAATCTCGGAACTGAAGGCAGCACTTATTCTTACGAACCTGCGAACTGCGACAATGGCAAATGCAAAGAATACACTCTCCGCGCAACTCTCGAAAAAGAGGACGAATATATTAAGAAAAATCGCGAGAATAGCTAATGATTGCTCACGTAAAAGGCGAAATTGCTGAGAAATTCGCTAGCTCAGTCATCGTTGATGTGAACGGTGTCGGCTATGAAGTTTCGATTTCTGCGCTCGATTACGATGCTCTGAAAGTCGGCGAAATCGTCAAACTCTATACCCATCACTCCGTTCGCGAAAACGGGGAAGACCTCTATGGTTTTTCGAGTCTCGCTGCAAAGAAATTATTTGAACTTCTCATTTCCGTCAATGGAATCGGTCCAAAAGCCGGCATGGCGATTTTAAGCCTTGCTGCCCCAGAAGATGTCCGTAACGCTATCGCCAACGCTGATGTCGCTTTTATCGCCAAAGCTGCCGGTGTCGGCAAAAAATCCGCTGAACGCGTCATTGTTGACCTCCGCGATAAAGTCGGGCTTCCATCGCACGTCGGCGCGACCGAAATTTTCGTTCCATCCAGCACTAAAAAACTAGAAAAAGACGACGCACTTGATGCTCTCATCGCTCTCGGCTTCTCACTAAAGGAAGCCACCGAAGCCCTCGAAAAAGTCGACAAAAGTCTCTCCGTTGAAGAACGTATCCGTGAAGCACTAAAAAAGAGATAGAAGTATCTACTACTCGTAAGAAAGTAGTTTTTATGTTATAATATAGTAAAGAATCTAAAAAGTTAAGGAATAAATATGTCAGGACACAGTAAATGGGAAACTACTAAACGTCAAAAAGCTGTTGTTGATGCAAAACGTGGCGCATTATTTACTAAAATTGGAAATCAAATCGCTATCGCTGCTCGTGCTGGCCAAGATCCAGCGATGAACCCATCGCTTGCGATGGTGCTTGAAAAAGCTCGTCATGCTAACATGCCAAAGGCAAACATCGAACGTGCTATCGCTCGCGCTGCCGACAAAAACTCTGCTGCGCTCATCGAAGAAACTTACGAAGCTTATGGTCCGGCCGGTGTCGGTATCATTATCGAAGTTGCAACTGATAATAAGAACCGTACCATGCCAGAAGTTCGTCACACACTCGATAAAAACGGTGGCCGCATGGCAGACCCAGGTTCCGTTATGTTCCAATTTGAACGAAAAGGTGTGATTTTCATTTCCGATAAAGGTGAAGAAGCTCTTATGTCAGCACTTGAAGCTGGCGCCGAGGATGCGAGCGAAGAAGACGACGGTATCGAAATCATCACTGCTCCGACCGATCTCATGAAAGTCCGCCAAGCTTTGATTGATGCTGGCATGACTGTCACCAGTGCTGAACTTAAATACGTCCCAACGTCCACTGTCCCAGTCGAAGGGGAAGATGAAGAAAAAGTCTCAAAACTTCTCGAAGCTGTCGACGACCTAGATGACGTCGTCAACGTCTTCACTAACGCTGCGTAAGCTTTCTTTGATTAAGTCATAAGAAAAACCTTGTCGCGCTAAATATTGTGTGAGTTTTGCGTCGTCGTATCCACGGCGACGCTTTTTTTCAATCATTTTTTGAATCTCGACCTTGTCGTCACGAATTTTCTCGCCAAATTCATCTTCGGACAAGACCGAAGCAATAATCGCTTCCGAAATGCCTTTGTTTTTTAGCTCTGTCCGCAGTTTTTTCTCCGACGTTCCTTTAATTTGATTTCGATTCTCGACGAAATACCTTGCAAAATTCTCATCGTCAATAATTTTCAAATCACAGAGCTTCGCGATTACCGCTTCAATATCTTCTTCAGAAATCCCCGCTCCCGGCTTCGTCGGTAGCCCAGTTTTTGCCCGTCCGACATATTCAAAACGATTATCTTCCGTAAAATCACGTTCAGAAATCTTCTTATTTTTCTCACGCACATTCGCCCGAATCTCTTTGACTCGCTCCGCATAATCTGAGTCGTTTTTTAGTCGTTCTAAAAACCCGTCATAACGTTTTTGCTCGATCTCGCGTTTCATTTTTTTTCGTTTCAGATAATCTCGAATCTCGCGCTCGGAATGCGGTCGCGACAACGCATATTCGAGCGCCCGTTGGAATAGTTTTCCAAAATTCGAAGCTTTCTGAATTTTTGCGATTTCCACTTCCGAGAGAATCGTTCCACGTTTTAGCTTAAAATCTGCAACTTGTTGAATCGTTAGCGAAAAAGCAAATTTTCCGTCAAGAAAAACGTTCACTCGATTTTCATCTCGCATTCCAACTCGAAGGTCTGTGACGGTCTTCCCATTCACCATCGAATTTTCTTCGATGGTGTTGCTGACAATCTCAAGCGCCAATTTATTCCTCCGCGCTGGCTTTTTCGCGAACTTTTTCTTCGATTTCCGCCATTAATTCTGGTTTTTCTTTAAAGAGTTTCTTAACTGCTTCGCGACCTTGGCCGATTGTCTCTCCGTTATACTTAAGGAATGCACCAGCTTTATCAATTACGCCGTATTGCACTGCGAGGTCGAGAATATCACCAGTCTTCGAAATTCCTTCGTTATACATGATATCAAATTCTGCAGTTCTAAACGGTGCAGCAATTTTGTTCTTAACAACCTTAATCTTCGTCCTGTTGCCAGAAACATTGTCGCCGTCTTTAATTTGTCCAATACGACGAATATCAATGCGAACCGAAGCATAGAATTTCAGAGCATTACCACCAGTCGTCGTCTCTGGATTTCCGAACATCACGCCAATCTTCATGCGAATTTGGTTAATGAAGATGACAGTGGCTTTCGATTTTGCGATGATTCCAGTAAGCTTACGCATCGCTTGAGACATCAAACGTGCTTGAAGCCCCATCTGTGCATCACCCATATCGCCGTCAATTTCAGCTTGCGGAACGAGTGCCGCGACTGAGTCCACTACAATCAAATCTACCGCTCCAGAACGCACGAGCGTTTCTGTAATTTCAAGCGCTGATTCACCGTTATCAGGCTGTGAAATCAAAAGATTATCTGTATCGACCCCAATTCTGCGAGCATATGCTGGGTCAAGCGCATGTTCTGCATCAATAAATGCTGCCTGTCCACCGGTTTTTTGAATTTCTGAAATCGCGTGCAGTGCCAAAGTAGTTTTACCGGAAGATTCTGGGCCATAAATCTCAATGATACGGCCTTTCGGATAGCCACCACCGAGCGCCAAATCAAGCGAAAGGGAACCGGAATGAATCAGCTCAACGTCAATTTTTTTCGTTTCGCCGAGCTTCATAATTGAACCTTCGCCGAATTGTTTCGTAATTTGTGCGACAGCGAGCTTTAAAGCTTCACTTTTTCCGTCATTTTTCTCTGTTTTTTCTGCCTTTGCAGTCTTATCGGACTTTGCCATTTTTACCTCCTGTATTTATAAATATTGTATCATTCTTCACCTCAAAAATGAAGAGCAGGACATCTGATTCGGTTGCAATTCGTTTGAGGCGAATGCGTTGGCGTTAAACTTTAGGCAGATTACCTTGTTCCTAAAATAGCAAATAAATTTTCATCATGCAAGCATAAGCGGTATTATATGGTATAATTACCTCATGATAAAAGTTTATTCATCTGATTCCTGTGTTTACTGTGATGCTTTAATGAATTGGTTTGACGAGGAAGGTATTAAATACGAATATCATCACGCCTCCGAAGACCCTTCAATTCGTTCAGTTCCCGTCACGCGTATCGACCTTAGTGATGGCTCTGTTGCTGAAATTGTTGGTTTCGATCGTCCCGCAATTAAAAAAGCTTTGAAAAAGATTGCAGGGTAAACATGAAAAAACCCATACTTCTTTTCGTTCATGGTTTTCGTGGCAATCATCTTGGCCTCCAAGACACAATCTCCTATCTTAAGACTAAAGGTTATGATTGCTATTCTCCGGATATTCCGCCAGCTTTCAACACAAAAAGAGAAAAACTGCCGGAACTCTCCGAATATACCGCTGACGGCTACGCTAAATGGCTCGCCGATTATATCTTGGAGCAAAAACTCGACCGCCCAATTTTGATTGGTCACTCAATGGGCTCAATCATCTGTGCCGCCGCCGCCGAAAAATATCCGGAGCTCATAAACGAAAAAATTTTCTTCCTCTCCCCAATTTGCGTCACTCCGCCGAAATTTATCTGTCATCTCGCCCCGCTCACTTCCATTCTCCCGACCAAAATGATTAGTTATATAACGACCAAATATCTTCTCGTACCAAAAGACAAACAAACTTTCCGTGAGGTTCTGAAAATTACCGAAAAATGCGCTGAAAAATTCACCTCAAAAAAAGATTCTGGTCGCGCCGCAAAATTCAGCATCAGCTACGCTATTTCTGATTTTAATTTTGACAAAAAATCTGTCTTTATCGCCGGCGAAAAAGATAGATTAAATTCCAAGAAACAAATTAAAACCGTCGCTAAAAAATTCAAATCCACTCCGACATTTCTGAAAAATTCCGGACATCTCATTAACTACGAGTGCCCGGTGATTTTAGCCGAAGAAATTGAGAAAAATCTCTAAATCCACTTCGCTAGACGTTTGTATTCTTCGGAATTTTTTTCGTATGAGTCCAAAATATCTTGGATATAAGTTTTTCCATTCGTAATATTCAAAGTCTCAACATCTGGGCAAGCCGCGAGCAAACGGACAATCGCTTCGTCCGTGTCGATATTTGTCATTGACTTCTTTGAATCTGAAGAATGCGAATGAACCCGCAGTTCTTTGTAAACAAATCTTTTAATTCCAGCTTGCAAACAATGTTTCAGACAGTTCTCGCAAGTCGCAATCATATTGTAGAGTGTACAGCCATTGAGGTCACGTCCCGCGAAAATCAAAGCGTTCATCTCTGAATGAATTGCAAAATAATATTTCATTGGACGTTCCGAAAGCGTCATTTTCGATTCGTCTGCCCCCTGGATAGTGCCGTTATATCCGAATGAAACCGGCCTTTTTCTCTCATCTACAATCACGCATCCATTTTGCGAACTCGGGTCTTTTGATTTTTTGGCGACCGTTTCTGCAATCTCCATAAAATATTCATCCCAAGACATTTTCTTTGCTGCCATTTGAAACCTCACTTATTTCCCCTATTTTATCACGCTTAAAAAAATAATAAAAATGCTTATGCTTGCATGTCCAAAAAATTTTTGCTACGATAAGGCTACTCGTTTCAAAAGAGGCTGCTAAAAAATAATAGAAAGGATTTTTATGAAGTCTCTGAAGAAAGCGCTTCTCTTATTTTTCGTACCGATTCTTGCCGGTATCATCAGCTCAAACACCGTAAATTCTCTCGACGATTCGTCGTGCAAAGATTATGAGCTTATTTTTGCACGCGGTTCCGGCCAAGATTTAAATGACAAAGATTTTCGTGCGGTTAAAGCCGCCTTAAAGTCGAAAATTTCCGAAGACGAACTCGATTTTTATGAACTCGGCGAAAATGGCGGTTACAAAGCGGTCTCAATCGACGTAAAAATCGCACTCGGCGCTTATATTTCCGCTGGCAATTCGTATGAATTTGGTGCATCGGTCGAAAGCGGAGTAAAAGAACTGCTTTCGCATATCAACTCCGAAACCAAACGTTGCAAAAACAAACGTTTCATTCTCGCTGGGTATTCCCAGGGCGCTCTAGTTGTTGACAAATCACTATCTAATATCAACTCGTCGAAAATCGTCTATGTTGGCAATTTTGGCGACCCGAAATTATATCTCCCAGAAGGAAATCGTGCTTGTGAAAACATCAGCCTTTCTAGCTATCGCGTCTACGTCCCAGATTGCAATGTCGAAGAAGGTGTTCTCGGCGGTCTTAAACCATATCAACCTGCTGGTTACGCCGGTAAACTCGGTGTTTGGTGTAATAAAACCGATTTTATGTGCGGCTCGTCGCTCAACCTATTAAATATATTCGGTAGTCATACGGCGTACGACAGCGAAAATGGCTATGAAAAATTTGCTGAAATAGTTTTCTCTAAAATTAACGGCAAAACTTCTTCAGAAACCGAGGCGCGTTATTCCGATTCGGAAAAACGTGAAATTGTTGTTCTTTTCGACCACTATATGTTTGCAGACGCGGCCGTCCGCGCTAGTTATAAAACTATCGAAGACGACTTAAAAGAACTACTTGTTAACCTTGCCGCGCATGGAACTCGTATCGCCATTTATAATTCATACGGTCTCACCTCTCCTCTCAAATATCTTGAAGAAAAAATCTCTTTCACGAACGACCATCTTGCCGAAAAAATCGACCAGCTTAACCGTGAGAATGCACTCGCAAGCGGCTGGGTTTTTAGCGGAAGTTTCGATAATAATTATTATGCCGTGAAAAAGTTATCCGAATCTAATAAGTGGTCGACTGGCAGCGCTCGGCACGTCTTTCTCTTAAGCAATGCCTATCACGATTCAAACGTTAGTTTCGACGGCACGAATTTAAACGACGCCATCAAAATTGCAAAAAAGAACCATGTTTACGTCTCACTCCTCTCAAACAACGCCGTCCGTTATCTCCAAGATTATCATGACCTCGTCGTTAGCACCGGCGGTATGATTGTCGCAAGAGATTATAAAAAAGTTTCACTCAGCAAAGTAAAATCTAGTCAAAAATCTCGTTTTGTTTCAAAAACTTTCCAAATCAACCAAGATTCCTTTCGCACACTCGTCATCGTCAACGACCGCCTCTACGGCTTTTCCGACAATAAAACCATTACTATTACTGGGCTTAACGAAAACGTTGATAATAATATACGGTTTGTCGCTTATGACTCAGACGGAAATAAAATCGGCCAGAAAGTCTTTAACTTTCCAGCGGAAACTATGAAAACTCCAGATACCGGAATTGCAAATTAGCTCTTTGAAGACAAATGCCAATGGTCGCCATACTCACATTTGTACACCGATAAATCTGGTGCACCATGGTCGTATTGCGCTACTTTTGCCGCCACTTCTGCTTCTTCGCGCGTGCTATAGCAAATCTTCTGCGTCTCGCCAACCCAGCATTTTTTCGGCTCAAACGACCCTAGATTATTCAGATTTAAGTGTTTCATTAGTGATACATTATACAATAAAATAATGTTATAATAAAGTCCATGAGACGTAGCAAGAGTAATTCGACCTACTTTGGTACGGAACAACGACTTCTCCATGCTGCAGCTAAAGTCCTAAAAGAAAAGCATGCCCTCGGCGTCAAAACTCGTGAAATCTCCCGTGAAGCCGGGCTAGCAAATTCCTCTTTCTACATTCATTACAAATCTCTTTCGGACCTTATCGATAAAAATGAAGCAAAAATTCTTGATGCTATCGATCACGTCATCGATAGGGAACAAAAAGTCGGTAGCAGTACCGAGACAATTCTCAGGAATATCTTGTTTGTCCTCCGCAAGCACCAAGATGTTCTTGATATCGTCATCGGCTCGGAAAATCTCAGCCTCCCCCTAAAAGCGATGGCAAAGCTTCGTCCGCTCATTACGCGTAGTTGGAATAGCTACGGCGAAAAAGCCGACGACGCCATCTATCGTCTAGTTGAATTTCAGTTCATGGCTGAGGTTTCAATCTGGAAATCGGAAGATTTCTCAATCGACACTCTCTCAAAACACGCTAGTCACCTCGCTTTTTTCTCTGCCAACGCCCCTAGACTTTTTATCCAAATATATTATAAATAGTGGTTATAAAATTGTAAAAAACACTAGATATGGGGGTTGATTTTATTGAAAATCATTGTATTCCACCCCAGAAATATACCGAAATTTTTTGTAGTAAATATTACAACAGATTTAAGCAAAATCATATTGACACCCCACATCTAGTGTCATAAAATGATATCAGACACTAAATATAGCGTCAGAAACTTCAGAAAAATCAAAAATAATTAAACAATGAATTTTGGACACAAGCTAGGAGGTAGAATTTTTATGTTCAAAAAAATCCAAAAACGTGACGGTAAAATCGTCAACTTTAACCCAGAAAAAATCATCGAGGCTATTGCTGCGGCTGGCAGTGCGACCGAAGAATTTAAATATGATCGCGCAAAACAACTTGCCGAAAAGGCTGTCAAGCGTGCCGAAGAAACTATCACAAATCGCACGCCAAAAGTCGAGCAAATCCAAGACATCGTCGAGCAAATCTTGATGGAATCAAGTTTCAAACGTACGGCAAAAGCGTATATCACTTATCGTCAAGAGCGTAACCGTACTCGTGAAGCAAAGTCAAACCTCATGGAAGGCTATAAAAAGATTGCTCTCGCTGATGCATCTGAAGATTCTGACATCAAACGCAGCAACGCTAACGTCGATGGTAACTCCGCCATGGGTAAAATGCTCCAATTCGGCGCTGAAGGTTCAAAAGAATTTGCTAAAACCGTCCTCATGGACCCTCGTTTTGCTGCCGCTCACGACAATGGCGAAATCCACATCCACGACCTCGATTTCTATGCAACCGGGACTTTGACTTGCTGTCAAACTGACCCGCTCAACCTCTTCGCAAACGGCGGATTTAACACCGGCCATGGTCATCTTCGCACCCCGAATTCCATCGGTTCATATGCCGCTCTTGCCGCAATTATCCTCCAAGCTAACCAAAACGAACAACACGGTGGCCAATCTATCCCGAACTTTGATTACGCGATGGCTCCTGGCGTCGACAAAACTTTCCGAAAATCCTTGAAACGCAACCTCGAAAAATACAACGAATTCACCGGCAAGAATCTAAAAATCGAAATCAAAGATACTATTAAATATGGTGACGACAAAAAACTCGAAAAGCTAAAAGTCCCAGAATCAGTCATTAAAACTTCATCTGAAGATACTGAAAAACAAACTTTCCAAGCGATGGAAGGCTTCATCCATAACTTGAATACAATGCACTCTCGCGCTGGTGCTCAAGTTCCATTCACATCGATTAACTTCGGTACCGACACTTCTCCTTCTGGTCGCCTCGTCAGTAAATATCTTCTCGAAGCAACCATGAACGGTCTCGGTAAAGGCGAAACCCCAATCTTCCCAATCAGCATTTTCAAAGTCAAGGAAGGTGTCAACTATAACCCGAAAGACCCGAACTACGATCTCTTCAAACGCAGTATGGAAGTTTCCGCAAAACGTCTTTTCCCGAACTTCTGCTTCGTCGACGCTCCATTCAACCTCCAATACTACAAAAAAGGCGACTATCGTACTGAAATTGCTACCATGGGCTGCCGTACTCGCGTTTTCTCTTCAGTCTTCCCGGAATCCGACGGTATCGTCACCGGCCGTGGCAACCTTAGCTTTACCACTATCAACCTAGTTCGTATCGGCATCAAGCATGGTATCTGTCTTGGTGAGCGCAAAGAAGCCGACTGGTCTGGTTTCTATAAAGAACTTGACGAAAAAATGGAGCTCGTTCGCGATCAACTTCTTGAACGTTTCGAATTCCAAGCCAATCAACATGTCAGAAACTTCCCATTCTTAATGGGGCAAGGCAACTGGTTTGGTTCTGAAAAACTCGGTTGGAACGATACTCTCCGCGATGTCATTAAACACGGCTCGCTCTCGACCGGATTCATCGGTCTCGCTGAAACTCTCGTCGCAATGACCGGCAAACACCACGGCGAAGACGAAGAATCTCGTGAGCTCGGCCTCGACATCATCACTCACATGCGTGAGAAATGTGATGAATTCGCTAAAAAATGGAAGCTCAACTTCAGTCTTCTCGCAACTCCTGCCGAAGGTCTCGCCGGACGCTTCACAAAGATTGATCGCAAAGAATACGGTAAAATTAAAGGTGTCACAGATCGTGATTTCTACACTAATTCTTTCCACGTCCCTGTCTACTATCCAATTTCTGCCTTCGAGAAAATCGACATCGAAGCTCCATATCACGCACTTTGTAATGCTGGCCATATTTCCTACATCGAACTTGATGGTGATCCATCCGACAACATTGAAGCTTTCGAAGCTGTGATTCGTCACATGCACGACAAAGGTATCGGCTATGGTTCTGTCAACCATCCAGTCGACCGCGACCCAGTTTGTGGTTTTGCTGGTATCATCAAAGGCGATCGCTGCCCATCCTGTGGACGCATCGAAGGTGACGTTCTCTTTGAGCGCCTCCGTCGCATTACCGGCTATCTCGTTGGCTCGCTTGAGCGTTGGAACGACGGCAAGAAAGCTGAAGAAGCTGCTCGCGTAAAACATGATGTTTGCTTGAACGATAAGAATGGCGTCTATTCAAAATCTCAAAAATCTGCCCGCGAAGTCGCCAAGAAAACCGCGAAAAAAGCATTAGGAAAGGCTTAGATGACCGATTTTAAAAGCCCAGTCAAAGGTTCGGACAAGGCACACATCCGCCTTTCCGGACCAACTGAGTCCGACAATATTGTGAACGGCTATGGACTTCGCGCCGTCGTCTGGACTCAGGGTTGTTTCACCCACTGCAAAGGTTGTCAAAATCCTGAGACTTGGGACCCAGAAGCCGGAGTTCTCGTCAAAGTTGACGATTTAAAAGAAGAACTCCGAAGCTTAAAAGGTCAAACTGGTTTAACTTTCTGTGGCGGGGAGCCGTTCATCCAACCAGAAGCCTGCCTCGAAATCGCCAGATTCGTAAAAAAGGAACTTGGTTGGAATGTCTGGTCTTTTTCCGGCTTCACTTACGAGATGATTAAAGAAAAAGGTGGAATGCAATGGGAATTTTTGAAAGAACTTGATGCTCTTATCGATGGCCCGTTCGTCCTCGAACAGCGCGATTTAACTCTAAAATTCCGAGGCAGCAAAAACCAGCGCCTCCTTCATCTCAAAAATGGCGAAATCACGAAAATTGAATAAAAAATAGCCCGTGAGGGCTATTTTTTAAAGCTTAAAATAGTTTTTATGCATCGTCACTAACTTATCTCCCGGTAAATTAAACTTTTTCTCCGGTTGATAAGTTCTAATCGCCAAAAGAAAATCAGCCAGCTGCGGCCGCGTTAGCGAAATTTTTTCGATTTCAAGAATTCTCCGAAGTAGCTCCGTTGCGACCGTATCATCCAAATCGAAAAACCATTCTCTTTTTACAACTTTCTCCTCGAAATACTTTTCTTCTTCAAGAAATTTCGTCAAAATACAGTCAATTTCTGCTCGAATTTCATCTTGTCGTCGATACAATTTCTTGATTTTTTGGTTTAGCTCGTAATGTTCTTGCGGTTCCATTGTAGAAAATTTCTCGCGAATTCGGTTGCGCAAAAAATCCGGCTCAAAGTTCGTCGGGTCTTGTCGAAAATGAATCTTATTTCGACTTGCATAAGTTAAAATATCAGCTTTGCTCTCTGGCAACAAAACATCATCGTCCATAATAAACGGTCGAACCGCGGAATTTGAAAACGGTGCGAGTCCTCGCCATCCCGTTCCGCGTGTCAAATTAATCGTGACCGTCTCGACCAAATCATCAAGATGATGCGCCGTAAAAATCAGCGCCGCACATCCAAACTCCTCTTCAATTTTTTTCCTCGTCTTAAACAAAAAATCATATCTCGCTTTTCTTGCCTTTTCTTCCGAGACTTTTTCGCCCAAAGCGATATTGAGATGCCCTACCTCAAATCTAACGTTGTATTTTTTACAACACTCCGCCACGAACTTTTCATCTTCATCTGCCGAAGGTCTTAATTTATGATTAAAATGTGCCACGACAATACTTGAAGCCCCACATTTCTTCAAAAAAACCTCAAAAAGCACCATCGAATCCACCCCGCCGGAAACTGCCAAAATGTATTTCATGTGTTATACTTATTTTAACATGATATTAAAATCTGCTCGACTAATCGGCACCCCAGTTTTAAGCCTTCATCTCGGCGGTCCTATCGGTAATGTCGTCCGCGAAATCGTCGACCCAAACGATTTGAAAATTATTGCGCTTGAAGTCGACGGTCCCCAGACTGGAAATGGCGAATATGGTTATATACTTGACGTCCGCAGCATTCGCGAATATTCAAACATCGGCCTCATTGTTGATAGTATCGACGACCTCGTCTCTCCTGGCGACGTGATTAAAATCGACGAAGTGATGGATCTAAATTTCTCGGTGATTGGCCTGAATGTTAAAACTAAAAAAGGCACTAAACTCGGTAAAATCGAAGATTATACTTTCGAGCCAGAATCGATGATGATTATGCAATTCATCATCAAACGCCCATTCATGAAATCATTTCTCGACCCAGAGCTCACTATCGGACGCTCTAGAGTTAGCGAAATCAATGATTATGAACTAATCGTCAAAGACGAAGAAGATAAAATCAAAAAATCTGTCAACGAACAAGATTTTGTTCCGAATTTCGTCAATCCATTCCGCGAAGGCAAATTCGCTACCAACGAAGCTTCTCTTGAAGAAGACGAATAATTATTATATAATAACAGATAATGAACACAGATAAAATCCGCAATTTTTGTATCATCGCGCATATCGACCACGGCAAGTCCACCCTTGCCGATCGTATGATGGAAATTACCGGCACCGTCGAAAAACGTGAAATGAAGTCTCAGCTACTTGACTCGATGGAACTTGAACGCGAAAAGGGAATCACGATTAAACTCGCTCCAGTCCAGATGAACTACAAAGGCTATGAGTTAAATCTCATCGACACTCCGGGTCACGTCGACTTTTCTTATGAAGTTTCGCGCAGTCTCCAAGCCGTCGAATCGGCGATTCTTGTTGTTGACGCAACGCAGGGTATCCAGGCTCAAACTCTCGCGAACGTTTATCTCGCAATCGAGCAAGATTTAACGATTATTCCAGTCATCAATAAAGTTGATCTTCCGGCAGCGAACGTCGAAAAAGTCACGAATGAAATTGTGAATTTGCTTGGTTGCGACCCGTCCGAAATCATTCCAGTCTCCGCCAAAACCGGACTCAACGTCGAAAAAGTCCTCGACGCAATCATCGAAAAAGGTCCAAAGCCAAAGCGCGATACGAAATCTCCCGACTTGGGACATTCCGGAGGTTACGACCGAGGATTAGCGCCATCCGCCCGTAACGACGGGCCGGATGGACGCGTGTCCCAAGCGGAAGATTTTACTCGCGCTTTGATTTTTGATAGCTATTTCGATGATTATCGTGGCGTGGTCCTTTACGTCCGTGTCGTGAATGGCAAAATCGACAAAAACGCCAACATCCATATGATGGAAAACAACACAAACGGCATCGCTCTTGAAGTCGGAGTTTTGAAGCCGAAAATGTCTCCAAAAAATGCTTTGAATGAAGGCGAAGTTGGCTATATTGTCACGAACTTAAAAACCACTCGCGAAGCGAAAGTTGGTGATACTGTCACGCTCCAGAAAAATCCCGCAAAAACGCCACTTCCGGGTTATAAAAATGTTCTCCCATTTGTTTATGCTGGATTTTTCCCGGTTAGTAATGACCAATATAAAGATTTGAAAGAAGCCGTTGAAAAACTCGCACTTTCCGATTCTGCTCTCCGCTATGAGCCGGAAAACTCACCGGTGCTCGGCTTCGGTCTTCGTATCGGTTTTCTCGGACTTCTTCATATGGATATTATTAAAGAACGCCTCGAGCGCGAATTCGACCTCGACCTTGTCGTGACGAATCCATCGACAAACTATGAAGTCGTTTTGAATAATGGCGAAGAAATTGAAATTAAATCCGCTTCCGACCTTCCGGACATGTCCGAGGTTCTTGAAATTCGTGAACCGTGGGTAAAAGGCGAAATTATTTTGCCAGTTTCGATGATTGGAAATGTCCTAAATTTAATCGTTGAAAAACGTGGACTCCATAATAATATTTCTTACATGGAAGACCGTGCCGTGATTGATTTTGAAGCGCCAATGGCAAATCTCCTGACCGATTTTTATGACCAACTAAAATCTTTAACTTCTGGCTATGCTTCGTTTAATTATGAAATTTCGGATTATAAAACTGAAGACCTTTGTCGTGTTGATTTTCTTGTTGGCGGAAACAAAATCGACGCGCTTGCAATTATGTGCCATAAATCCGAAGCGGATGCAATCGGCCGCGACATTACGAAAAAATTAAAACAAGTTATTCCGCGCCAGAACTATGAAGTTGCACTCCAAGCTGCGATTGGCGCGCGCATCATCGCTCGCGAAACAATTGGCGCTTACCGGAAAGACGTGACTGTAAAAATTCACACCGGCGACCGCGACCGAAAGGCGAAACTGCTCGAAAAACAGAAGCGCGGCAAAGCTCGCATGAAACGTTTCGGAAAAATCGACATCCCGTCCGAAGCCTTTACTGTCATGCTAAAACGTGATGACGGCTAGAGCCATTAGCTCTAGCCGAACGGTAAACTTGCGAGCAAGCGAGCAAGGAAGACGTATGATTAGCACTCTTGCATTTCGAGTGCCAAAGTGCTATAATTAAAGCATGGAAATTACTGAGCGTCAGAAACAAATTCTTTTCGCAATCATCGAAGAATACGCCGAGATGGCCGCACCTGTCGGCTCCGTCACTCTCGCGAAACTTTTTGACGTTTCGAGCGCAACGATTCGCGCCGAAATGGCTCGTCTCGAAGAAGCCGGCCTTATCACTCATCCACATACTTCCGCTGGACGCATCCCGACCGACGCCGGCTATCGTTTTTATGTGAATTCTTTGACTGAACAGAACGAAAATGCCACTTTTAATCC
Organism: Candidatus Saccharimonadota bacterium; assembly: GCA_017480035.1. Lineage (GTDB taxonomy): Bacteria > Patescibacteriota > Saccharimonadia > Saccharimonadales > Saccharimonadaceae > Nanosyncoccus. The sequence goes on from JAFVBJ010000003.1 coordinate 273,930, forward strand.
GACCAAAATGCTCGGTTCCGGCACAAATACTCCGAACCGTAACATCCACGCTCTTGAAGTCCGCGTGAATTCACAAGAACGTACGGACTATGCGATTCGCTCCGCCGTTGATATGCTTGCCGAACTGACTGGAAACCTCGGTATCGGTACGATTGGCGAACAACTTTATCTTTCCGGCATTTCGAAACTTTTTGCCCAGCCAGAATTTCTCGACAACTCAAAAATTCAAGGCGTCGCCGAGTTGCTCGACAATCTCGAACCGTGGCTCCGCGAAGCTCGCCCGGGCGAACCTCTAAATATTTTCATCGGTCACGAAAATCCGATTGGGAAAACTTCTGGCGTTTCACTCATCATCAGTAAATTCAGAAGCCCATACTCAGACAGTAGCTATATCGGCGTTCTCGGTCCAACTCGCCAAAATTATGCCGAAACCATGAGTCTTGTTCGTCATGCTGGAGATATTCTTGAAAACACATTATAAGGAGGAAAAATGGAATTAAAACCGAAAAAATCAGTCAAAGAATCTGCCGAAATCGTAAAACTTGAAGCACAAATCGCCGAACTCACGGACGACCTTAAACGCACGCGCGCTGATTTTGAGAATTTCAGAAAACAAGTCGAAATCCAAAAAGAACAAGCGAAAAAAATCGCCACTGATTCAACCGTCTTAAAACTTCTTCCTCTGATTGACGATATGTCTCGCGCCATTTCCGCTAATCCGGAAACTCTCGCCCCAATCGAGAAAACTCTCGAAAAGACGATGGAAACTCTCGGTCTTTCAAAAATCGAAACAAAAGAGGGAACTGAATTCAATCCTGACCTCCACGACGCAATTTCGATGGATGAAAGCGACGGCGAGAAAGAAGTTGTCGCCGAGGAACTCCGTCCGGGTTATCTCTATAACAACGAAGTTCTCCGTGCTGCTATGGTTCGCGTCAAACGCATCTAAAAGCAAGACCTGTTCCCACCCTTGCAAAAGTATATTTTTTGTGTTATGATAAAAATATCACGGGGCAATTCACCCCAAGATGCACATTTTATTTAAGGAGGTTCCATGTATGGAAGAAAAATGGAAACAATCGTATTGTTTTGAGGTGTACAGTGACGGAGAATATTCCATCTACCTCAAGTCTCGCTGCAACGTCCATCCGGGCGAACCAACCATGAAAGTCTGGGTCTGCCAATATGGCAGAGAAATTGCACAGTTTACGGACAAATATCGTGGTTACGGCAGGTTTTCTGCTGGAAAACATACTTTGCCGGATAACATTGTCCATGAAGCCGAGAACACTTGGCAGAAACTGCGCGATGGCGTTTACACCGAAGAGAAGCTGAACCAGCTTCGCGAAGCTTTTATTGAAAAATATGAAGCTCGGGAAAAGCGCGCTCTCGCCGCACTGGCGCAGACTAAATAAAGACTAACAATACAACCTCCCGCCCCCAGTACCCTAACACTGGGGGCATTTTTGTGCTAGAATAGAAAAAAGGAGAATCATGGACGAAAAAGTTGAAAAAATTAAACAGTGGCTAGGTTCTGGCAGTATCAATATTTTTGGTTTACCGATGAGTGGCAAAGATACTGTTGGCAAACGCCTCGCGACGCTTCTTGGTGGTGAATTTTTGTCTTCCGGCGACATTATCCGCGACTATGAATTGCGTCAAAACGACCACATGACCGAGAACGGCGAGTTGATTCCAACCAACAAATTTTATGATATTGTCTTGCCGCACTTTTACACTGAAGCATTAGTCGATAAACCGCTCGTTTTGTCTTCAATCGGTCGTTGGGAAGGCGAAGAAGATGAAGTGATGAAATACACCAAAGATTCTGGTCATGAAATCAAAGCCGTGATTTATTTGAAACTAAAAGAAGAAGATGTCAGAAATCGTTGGGCTGCCGCCAAAGAACTTGGCGATCGTGGTCTTCGCGGAGATGATGCTGACCCAGCCGTTTTTGAAACTCGTATCGAAGAATTTCACGAAAAAACCGAGCCAGTTTTGAAACATTACAACAAATTAAATCTCTTGCTTGAAGTTGACGCTTCCGGCACTCGCGATGAAGTTTTTGATAATGTCATGAACGCCCTATCTATGCTATAATATATATCATGAAAGGGTCGGGCTACCAAAAAGAAAAAATCCTTCGAAAAATCCGCGCCGCGAATTATCTGACTGTCGCGCAACTCTTTTTGAAAGATAATTTTTTGCTTGAGAAACCACTCGAATTTGACGATATAAAACCGCGACTTCTTGGTCACTGGGGAACTTGTCCTGGCATTACTCTTGCTTATAATTGCCTGAAATCTTATGACGAAGACATTGAATTTGTCGTCGGCCCAGGACATGGCTTTCCGGCACTCCAAGCGAATCTTTTTTTGGATGGCGAGCTTGAAAAAGTCGACGAAAACGCCACCCGTGACAAAAACGGCATTGCCTATCTTTGTAAAAAATTTTCGTGGCCAGGCGGTTTTCCATCTCACGCTTCTCCAATTACTCCGGGCGTAATTTGCGAAGGCGGCGAGCTCGGCTATGCGCTCGCAACCAGTTATGGTTTTATGCTCGGTCATCCTGAAAAAACCGTCGCAGTTTTGATTGGCGACGGCGAATTCGAAACTGCCACCGCACTTGCTTCAATGAATTTAAATAAACTTTTTTCCGGCCAAAAAAATGGCAACGTACTGCCGATTTTACATTTGAACGGCTACAAAATTTCCGCTCCGACTATTGCCGGACGAAAATCTGAACGCGAACTTTCCGAGCTTCTTCGCGGCTTTGGCTTTTCGCCAATTTTTGTCAAAGCAACGAACGAAGACGCTGAACTTGCTCTCGAATACGCTATCGATGATTTTGAAAATGCTCTGAAAACTTCCTACGAAATTTTTACAAAAATCAAGAAAGGCGAAACAGTAAATCCTCCATTTATTATCATGAAAACCGACAAAGGTTTGACCGGACCCGAGGAATTAAATGGCACGAAAATCCGCGGCAATTTTAAGTCTCACCAAATCCCGCTATTGAACGCTAAAACTGATGAAAAAGAGCTAAAAATTCTTGAAAATTGGCTGAAATCATACCGCATGAATGAACTCTTTAATGCCGAGAAAGGATTTTTATTATGACGAAAAAATCCACTGCCAAAACTTTTGGTGAACTTATAAAAAATGAAGCCGCGAAAAATCCAAACTTCTATCTTTTTAGTCCAGACGAAACTACCTCGAACAAATTAGACGCGATTTATGACGTCACGAGTCGCGCATGGTCATCTCTCCCGAAAAAATCATGGGACATGAAAGAATCGGATGGCGGTCAAATCGTCGAGCTTCTTTCCGAAAATGTGCTTTTCGCCGTCATGCTCGGTCATATTTTAGCAAACGAGCCAGCGATGATGACGAGCTATGAATCGTTCTTCAGTATCATCACTTCGCAAATCATCCAACACCTCAAATTCCTTTCCCAAAGCGAGAGTGTCTCGTGGCGAGAAAAATATCCCGCTGTCAATTTACTCAGTACCTCAACTTGTTGGCGCCAAGACCACAATGGTTTCTCGCACCAATCCCCAGCGCTCATTTCCACGCTCTTAAATTATCCCGGAAATAAAGTAAACTGTTTCTTCCCGGTCGATAGTGAGTCTGCGCTCGTAGTATATAAATATATGATGGAGTCACGAAATGTTGTAAATCTTACAACATTTAATAAGACCGAAGAACCGCAATACCTCGATACAAGTCACGCCGAATATCAACTCGAAAACGGCGCTAGTATTTTTGGCTTTGCAAGCGACGGCGACACTTTTTATCTCGAATCCGAATCAAATAAATTCGATATTATTTTTACCGCCGCCGGTGATATTTCGACTCGTGAATCTCTCGCTGCGATTGAACTTTTGCGTGAAGACCTTCCTGAATTAAAATTCCGTTTCATCAACATTCTTTCTTTGACTCACGAAAAAATTGGCACAACCGACCGCCAACTCAGTCAAGAAATGTTCGACAAAATGTTCACAAAAAACACACCAATCATCTCGAATTTTCATGGCTATAAAGACACGCTAAAAAACATTTTGAGAAACTATACGAACGCAGAAATTTTTGCACATGGTTTTGAAGAGCAAGGTGCAACCACCACTCCACTCGAAATGTTGACGATGAATCACGCTAGTCGTTTTGATCTTGCCATTGATGTTGCAAAAAGAATAAATCGCACTGACTTAGTTGAAAAATACGAAAAAATTATTTCCGAGAACCACGCCCACGCGACCCAGTTTGGCGTTGATTCTTTTGAACTTTAGATTGACGCGAAACGCGTGGACTGTGTGTAGTTGTTTGTCTGTGTGCCACTTTTTTCGCAAACATCATGCGCCCAGAATTTGTTTGAATATATTTTTGAAATTCCACTTCAATTTCCGTACCGACATTTGATGCAGCATTATCAACTACCACCATTGTCCCCTCCGGAAGATAACCTATGCCCTGCTTTGGATTCTGTCCTTCTGCCGAAATTTTCAACTTAAATTTATCGCCCGGCATAAATTCAGAACGTAGTTCACTTGCAAGTTCATTCGGATTTAAAACTTCAATTTTTTCCGTCTCTGCAACTTTTTGCAAATTAAAATCGCACGTAAAAATCAGACCTTTATTTGCTTTTGCGAGTTGGATTAAACGCTCATCAACCGGCGTCCTGTCGAGCGCATCTTCAAAAATTTCCGTATTACAAAACACAATTCGTTCAAGTTCGTTTGCAGTTTCCATTCCAAATCTCGCGCGCACGCGTTTTTCAGAATCTTTGCCGTCTGCCAAAAGTTGTAATTCGCGAATTGCCGAGCGGGGAATAAACAAATCATCGCCGATAAAACCAGTTTTTGCGATACTCAAAATTCTCCCGTCCATCAATGCGGAAGTATCAACATAAATTTTACGTTTACCACTGCGAGATTCGTTTTTGCGGGTCGCTTTAAAAACCAAAAATGTCGTTTCGATTAATATTAAAACGGCGAATATATATAATAATGCCATATATAAAAATTATACCATAAATTCCTCTATTTTCAAGGTAGGAAAAAGTCTATAAAGCTTTCACATAACTAATTTTTTGTGATAAAATATAATAAGTCATTTTATTATTTAAGTAGAGGTGGCAATGGAGAAGAAGAAAAAATCAGCCGTGTTCGATAAAATAAAATCGACCGGCTCAAACTTGAAGGCAAAAATGCCGACAAAATCAAAGGTTTCGAAGAGTTTGAAATCGACAAAATCATCAAGTTCCGCAAAAACTACGAGCACCGAGAAAACTAAAGCTCCGAAAAAATCACTTTTTGCGAAAAAAGACAAAGGCATGAACATCTATTCAAGCCTCGGCTATCGTCGCAAAGCAAAAAAAGAAGCTAAAGCTCGTAAAGCTGCTGAAGATTTGGCTGACATGCCAAAAAATCCAGTTCTACGCTTTTTTGCTCATCTCCATCCAAAACGCGTTGCTAAGTTTATTTTTAGTAAACGTGGACTTTTCTTCTTCCTGAAAGCTTTTGCTGCTTTCATTCTTCTCTCAATTATCGCTATCGGCGGTCTTTTCCTTTACTACAAGAAAGACCTCGAAAGCATCCGCCTCGACGAAATGAAAGTTTCTGAATCGGTCAACGTTTATCTCGATCGTAACGGCGAAGTACTCTGGGAGGATCGCGGTGATGGCGATTATCGTCTAGTCGTCGATGCTGAAAACATCCCTGAAATCATGCGTCAAGCGACCGTCGCAATCGAGGACCGCAACTTCTACAACCACAAAGGTATCGACTTCACCGGCATTACTCGTGCTGCCTGGTCAATTTTGACTCACCAAGGCGTTCAGGGTGGCTCGACTCTCACCCAACAACTTATCAAGCAAATCTATTTCTCCGATGAAGCTGCTTCTGAAAACCGTGGTGGTCTCGCTCGTAAAATCAAAGAAATGATTCTCGCGATTGAGCTTGAGAAAATGTATTCCAAAGAACAAATTATCACGTTCTATTTGAACGAATCACCTTATGGTGGTCGTCGTAACGGCGTCGAATCTGCCGCCCAAGCTTACTTTGGTAAGAGTGCAAAAGACTTGACTCTCGCCGAAGCTGCCTTGCTCGCATCTATCCCGAATAACCCAGCCGTTTTGAACCCGTATAACACTCTCGGCAACGAAGCACTCCTCGCACGTCAGAAGAAAACTCTCGACGTGATGTGCGAAATGGGCTATATCACCGAAGAACAACGTGATGAAGCTAAAGCAGTCGATATTCTCGCAACCATCCGTCCAGAGACTGGTCAATACGAAAATATTAAGGCTCCGCATTTTGTACTTGAAGTAAAGAAAATCCTCGAAGAGAAATATGGCATGAAGACTATGCGTGCTGGTGGCTTCACTATTAAAACCACTCTCGACTATAGCGCTCAAAAAATCGCTGAAAACGCAGTCGCGACCGGCGCAAAATATATCTCTCAAAACAAATCCGACAATATCGCGATGTCCGCAGTCGACGTCGAAACTGGCCAAGTGATTGCCATGGTTGGCTCAATCGATTGGGAAAAGGAAGGGTATGGCGAGCTCAACGCAACAACTTCACTTCTCGAACCAGGTTCGACTATCAAGCCTATCCTTGATTACGGTCCACTCTTCATGCAACGTGATGGCACTAACTACGGCCCAGGTAGTATCTTAAAAGACGAAAACATCGATAAGCTTTATTGTGGTGGCTACTCTGGTAGTGGTTGTATGCTCCGTAACGCATCAAACAAATTCAACGGCAACATCACGATTCGCAAATCTCTCGGCAACTCCCTTAACATCCCGGCCGTCAAAGCTCTCTATATCAACGGTATCGAAAACTCCCTTGATATCGCACATCGTCTTGGCGATGTTAGTTATTGTGCTGACCGCGATTCATCGTCTTATGGTCTCGCTATCGGCATTGGCTCCGGTTGTGCTGTGAGAGGTGTTGAACACGCTGCTGCTTTCGCTTCAGTCTCTCGTGGTGGCGTCTATAAAGAACTCTCCTATGTTCTCGAAATGAAGAACTCAAGCGGCGATGTCGTCGAACAATGGGAAGATAAAGAAGGTGAACGCGTCTATGACGAACAAGTTGCCTACATGCTCTCAAGCATTCTCTCTGACGCTTCCGCTCGTACAATCACCTTCGGTTCTCAAGCAACCAGCTTCGGCTTCAAAGTGAACGGTGTCATCACCGCTTCAAAAACTGGTACAACCACTACGACTAACGCAAACGTCACAAAGGATTCATGGATGGCAAGCTACTCACCAGTAGTTGCAATGACCGTCTGGAACGGCAACCATGATGGTTCTGGTCTCAGTTCATCTTCAAACTACGTTGTCCGCCAAGTCGTTTCCGCCTTCATGGAACCAATCCATAAAGACTATTACGCAAAACTCGGCAAATGGAAATCTGGAGATACCTGGTCGAAGCCTGCCGGCATTAAGACTGAAAAAGTCAACGGCCAAACTGACATCTGGCCGAGCTGGTACAACTCAAAGACTTCTGGTTACTCGAAAGAGACTCTCGTCTTTAACAAAGTCAACAAGAAGCTTGCTAAAGATTGTACTCCAGAATCCTTGAAAGAGTCGATTGAAGTCAACGTCATGAAAGATCCAATCACCGGCTCAAAGATTTACAGTGGCCTCCCGGATGGTTATGATGAAAAATCAGAAGATACTTGTACGTACCAATCTCCAACCGCCGCCATCACAGGCTACACGAGCGCAAGTAAACAGCTCACGTTTGGCGCCATCAAAGGCACTGCGAACTTAAATAAATACATTATCTATGTTAACGGCAATCAAGTCACGTCCGGCGACCTCTCAAGCGCGCTTCAAAACGACGGTAGCTATGTCGTCACTGTCGAAGCAAACTCTGGTGATAAAATCCGCGTCCAAGTGACCGACGTAAATGGCGAATCTGATTCGTCCGAACACACCGTTCAATAACTAGAAAAACAGGGGGTATGAAAACTCCCTGTTTTTTGATATAATATACTTATTATGAAGTTATCCGAAGAATTAATTTGGCGTGGTTTCCAAGCCGAAACTACAATAAAAGATCCATCAAACCTTGACGAAAGAAAGTCAAAGAAATTCTATCTCGGAGCCGATCCATCTGCCGATTCTCTAACCATCGGAAATCTCGCGGCTTTGATGATGTGCGCTTGTTTTGTGCGCCACGGATATAAACCATATCTTCTCGTCGGTGGTGCGACCGGCCAAATCGGCGACCCGAAAGAAACTGGTGAACGCGACTTGAAGTCAATCGAAGAAGTTGAACATAACAAAGCTTGCATTAAAAAGCAAATGGAGGGAATTATCTCTCCTGATAGCGCCGCCAATACCAAAGACGACGGCGATGCTGAAAATGACGATTGGGAAGTTACAATGGTCGACAACTACGATTGGTTCAAAGATATGAACTACCTTGAATTCCTCCGCACTGTCGGCAAAGCTTTCTCCATGACTCAACTTCTTGACCGTAAATTCATCCAAAGCCGTATTGGTGAAGGTGGTTCTGGTATCTCATACGCCGAGTTCAGCTACACTCTGATTCAAGGCTACGATTTTTGGCACCTCTATAAAAAATATGGCATCGACCTCCAACTTTGTGGCGCCGATCAATACGGCAACGCTTCGACCGGTATTCATCTCATCAACAAATTCGAAAACGCCGAAGCAGACGTTTGGTCAACTCCGCTCATCATCGACCCAGTCACCGGCCGCAAATTCGGCAAATCTGAAGGAAATGCCATCTGGCTAAGCAGTAAAGATAACGGGCAAGGCAATTTTACTTCCGTCTTTGATTTCTATCAATTCTGGCTCAACCAGCCTGACGAATCAGTCGAGTATCTCTTGAAAATCTACACTGTTTACGATAAAGACGAAATCGAAAAAATCCTTGCCGAACATAAAACTGCTCCTGAAAAACGTCTCGCCCAAAAGGCACTCGCAAAAGGAGTGACCGAAGTCGTCCACGGTAAAACCAGCGCAAATGCCGCAATTACTCTGACTGAAATTCTCTTCGGCGGAAAGAAACTCGGCGTACTCTCTGAGACTGAAATCGAAAATATCGCACTTCTTCTTCCGACCATCAAACTTTCCGAAGACCGTCCGCAAATTAATCTCGTTGACGCGCTCGTCGAATCTGAGCTCGTTAGCAGTAAGACCGAAGCTCGCAACATGATAAAAAGCAACGCTGTTTCCGTTAATGGTGAAAAAATCACCGACGAAAACTTCATTATCATGTCGCTCTCGATTTTGAAGCGTGGCAAAAATAAATTCGCATTAGTAAAATAACCACATAGTAAAAGAATAAAAGGAGGCAATATGAGAAAAGCTCTCTCATTTGACATCGATCAAACTTTAAACGTCGCTAAAACCCCAATCCCAGATGAAATCGCCGAACTTCTGACGAAATGTTTGGATAATTTTGAAATTTGCCCAATTTCCGGTCAAAAATTTGACCAATTCCTTATCCAAATTGTCGATCGCCTCGTCAAAACTGGCCATGCAACCGAAGAGCAACTCTCCCACTTACACCTTTTTGTCGCTCAAGGTACTCAATATTACAGATACGTTCCGTCCGGTAATGGCTACGCTAAAGAAAATTGGGAGCAAGTTTATAATTTCCCATTGACCGACGAACAAGTCGCAAAAATCACTAAAACTATCGAAGAATCCGCTCGTGAACTTGGCTTCTGGGAAGAAGATAAGCTCGCTCCTGGCGACGAAATTATCGAAAATCGCCTCTCACAAGTCACTTTTTCTGCGCTCGGTCAAAAAGCCGGCACCGAAGAAAAATATGCTTGGGACCCGGATTGCAAAAAACGCGAACAAATCGTCAAACTCTGCAAAGAAAAAGCTCCAGAATTTGAATATGAAATCGGTGGCACAACTTCAATCAACGCCATCACTCCTGGCATGAACAAAGAATTTGGCATGACAAAACTCCTCGAGTACTTAAAGCTCGAGAAAAAAGATGTGCTTTATTTTGGTGACATGACACAACCTGGCGGCAACGATTATCCGGTCGTCCAAATGGGCTTCGACACCATCACCGTCCGCTCTCACGAAGACACCGCTTACGCACTCCGTGGCATTCTCGCAGTTTTATAGTTTTTATGGTAAAATAAAACTATGAAAACTTATATTGTGGGCAACTGGAAGATGAACCTGACCGTCGGTGAATCTTCAATCTATCTTCAAAAGCTACTAAAACGCATCAAACCAGCCAAAGGTCTCGAAATCGCTGTTGCACCTAGTGCAATTGCCATCCAACCTTTGAGAATTCAGCTCGATAGATTAAAATCAAAAGTAAAACTTTCCGCTCAAAATTTCTACCAAAAAGATTATGGCGCCTACACTGGCGAAGTCAGTATTATGCAACTTCGTGGTCTTGTCGATTATGCTATTATTGGGCATTCCGAACGTCGTTATATCTTCGGCGAAACTAATAAGGATCTCTGTCAAAAAGTTGCCGCCGCTTTGCGTAATAATGTCACCCCGATTCTCTGTATCGGCGAAACTGAAAATGAGCGTAGCTTCGGCGAAACCGTCTCTGTAATTCGCGACCAACTTCACGGCGCCCTTTCGGAAATCGACGCTGATGATGTCAAAAAAGTCATTATTGCCTACGAACCAGTTTGGGCCATCTCAAGCAACAAAAATGCCCGTCTCGCTTCTCCAGACGACGTCGCCGAATCTGTTCGCCTCATCAGAAGCGAGCTAAAAGAAATTTACGGCAAAGAAACTGCTGAAGAAACTCCGATTCTTTATGGCGGTTCCGTTAATCCAAATAACGCCGGTGCCTATCTGACCGTCCCTGGTGTAAACGGGCTCCTTATCGGTGGTAGCAGCCTCATCTCCGACCACTTTATCGACATTATAGAGCTTGCAAAACGCGTAAAAAGCTAAAACATTTGCATTTTTCGAGAAAAACCTTTACAATAAAAAGAAATAGGTCATATAAAACACAAATAAATTATTTAGGTACCAAAGAAAATGAATGACAATGAAGAAAAAAACGCAAGGCCGACCGTTCGTTCACGCGGACGAATGATGGATTTTGCTCCACGCAGCGGCAGCGTGAAAGTTTCAAATGAGCCAAAGGCTCTCGTTGATGGCGAGCAACGTCGTCGCGAGCTCGCAAAACGCGAAATCGAGCGTCGCGAAGCAATTCATCGCCAAATCGAACAACAAAACCAAGAAGATATTATCGCAAAACGTCGCGCCATCGCTGCTCGTCGTGACCTCCAGCGTCGCCTTGAAGCTGAAGAAAAGGAGAACGCTGAAGTCCTCGCCGCTCGTGAGCGTGAGTTTGAGCTCCAAAAGGAGAGGGAAGAAAAAGCCAGAAAACGCGCCATGATTGAAGCTCGCGCACTCCGTGAACGTCAAAGAATTCTCGCTGAACGCCGCGCGAAACGTGCCCGTGAAGAACTTGAAGCTCGTCGCGAAGTCGAAAACCAGCTTCGTGCTGCTCCGGTTCGCCAAATTTCGAACCCTCGTGGCTCACGTGACCCACTTCAGCCTGCCTTAAAACGTCCGATTCGCGTCACAGCTCCAAAGCCAGAACCAGAAGAACCAGAGGAGATTGAAGAACCAGAAAAAGAAATTGAAGAGCGCGAAGAACCGCGTCGTCGTGGACTTTTCCGCCGCAACAAAGTTGAAAAACGTCTCGGTTCAGTTGAAGATTTTGAAGCTGAGCTTGATAATCTCGAAGAAGAAGCTGAAAAACTCGAAACTACTGAAGAAGACATCAATGATTTTGTCGAAGACAAGAAAACTGACGATTTCCTCGACGACATCGATGACATGGAGCGCAAAGTTAAAGAAGCCGAAGAAGACACTTCGAGTAACAACGCTCGTTACGTTCTCGGTGGTCGCTCTCCATTCATCAACACCGAAGTCGAAAAACGCCCACTTTCCGGTGGCACCAAAACTTTCGAATCAACTTCTGCCGCCGCTGCTGCGCGCGTCCTCGAGCCAAAGCCGAAAGCTAGAACAAAAACTCGCGGTCGCTACGTCCCATATGACGAACCAATTCCGCATAAAAACATCTATGCTCGCTCTCTCGCGAAAGAGAAAAGCAATAAAGATGTCCCAACCATGGTTGTTGATGACGCTCCGAAAGGCTCAAAAGCTTCGCTTATTATCGCTATTCTTTTAACTATCATTCTCGGCGCAACTGTCGGCGCAATCGCTTATCTCGCCCTCTTTCAATAGGAGCTAAAATGCGAAGTCTTGCCCCTAGCGACAACAAACTTGTTCGCGAGTTTGCCACCAAAAATGACAAAAAAGACGAATTTTTTCATTCGTCTAGCTATGGCACAGCCCAAAATGCCGGAAATATCGGCACTGCTTCAACTGGTCTGACGATGGAAGAGCGTAAAGCTATCGAAGCAAAACGCAAATTCGTTCAAAAATATAATAACTCCAAGATTTTTTCCAGTACTTTTGGTATCCGCCACGCCAAAAAATTCGTTCCTCGCACCGAGGGTGGCGAAAATGCGCTCTACGACCAAACTATTGAACGTACTGCAAACCGCACGAACACCTCTGGTGACGCTGATGGTAATGTTCGCCAGAGCTACGGCCGTTCTGCCGGTGAAATTGGTGGTAAGCCTGGCGAAAAATCCGGAAATTCCTATACTCCATTCGGCACTAGCTCTAGCCCCGCTCCATCAAAACCAAGTCCCGCCGCTGGTTTTTCTGCTAACATTAAACCAAAATTTCGTTAATTTTTCTCTGGTTTAATCTTATATAAATACCAAGTCCAAACTTTTTTCTCGGGCTTCAGTTCCTTGATATTAAACGCGTTCGAGATGAAATAAAGTGGTTTTCCGAGCCTCGTCGCTTCGGCTTTAATTTTTCGATAAATCGGCTCAATATGGTTTCCGACCGCAAAAGCATAAATTACGGTCGTCTCATCAGGGAATTGATAACGATAAAAATTCTTGCAAACCGCCGTCACGCGCGGATTGTTTCGGAATCGAAACCGAATAATCGTCGCAAGAATCGGATTAAGTTCAATCCCAACCGCTTTCGCACCTCTTTTTGATACGATATCAAGCACAATTCCATCACCCGCCCCGAGGTCTAAAACCAAATCTTTTCTCGAAAATTTGTATAATTTATCAATTTCTCGATCAAAATCTTTCCCGAGCGTCGGCACATACGGTGCGCCCGTGAGGCTCGTGATAAGAAAAATTGCCACAACGATTAGAACTAAACATATTAATACCAATGAAATAATTGCCATACACTTATTATAACAAAAAAATACGCAATATTCTGCGTAATTTGTCAAATGGTGCGAGTGGAGGTAGTCGAAACCTCATCTCAAGTTTGGAAAACTTGCATACTAACCGCTGTACTACACTCGCAAATGGTTCAATCTGGGGTGGGATATCGGGATCGAACCGACGACCTTCTGGACCACAATCAGACGCTCTAACCATCTGAGCTAATCCCACCAAGTCTTCTCATATTATAACAAAAAGCCCGCTAAATTTCAAGCGGGCAACAGCTTATTTGAAGCGATATTCGTTAGTTTCTGCCTGAGCAGCTAGTCTTGAGTTTTCTCTTTCGAGATATTGTTGCTCCCAGGTGTCTTTGATTAGCGCGATTTTGTCATCACATTGCTTCTCGACCTCGCGGAACTTGCCGTCGAAAAATGTCAGCATGTTCCGAAATTCGTTGCGTTCCTTGAGTCCAACCGGCTCCGATTCCTCGACTTTCTCGAATTGTTTGAAATACGACGCCGTTTCGCCGGGCATATATGCTTCGTCTGGAACCAGATAATCCTCCCTGTGCATTTTCTCAATCTGCATCCGATAAATCCCGAACATATATTCCGCTCGGTTTCGCGCCTTTTTCGCCTCATTAAGCAGTTTATAAAGGTCCTTCGCAATTGCCATTTTTCATACCCTCCTTGTCTAAAACATAACAATTACCACCATCTATAATTATACCATAAAAATCGCATAAAATCAACTAGACATATCATTTGACAAACCAAATCTGCTTATGTTATCATAAAACTGTAAGGCAACAAAAATAAAAATAGGACAAAAATGAAAAAATCTCGCCTTCCGTCATTTCTAGCATTGTGTTTTGCTACTTTTCTAGTTTTTGCGGCTCTCGAGACTTTTCTCTTGCCAAACCACGCCGCCTCCGCTAGCGATTCCGATTCGCTCGAGGTTCCGCTCACGGGCGAAATCGGGGTTTCCCACACTGCCGAAACCTACGAATCGCTCTTTGAAATCGCTTTTCTCGCCCTTACTGGCCTTGGATTTTATCTTTTAAACACAAGGAGGGAAGAACGGAAAAGCTAAACTGCGAGTAAGCATAAAACTGCGAAATCCTTATGCTTGCAAAAATCACACAAAAAAGTAAAAATAAAAAAGGAGTTATTATGGTAAAAAATAAAATTATTCTCGGTCTTGCGCTTTTTGGTCTCGCTTTGGTTCCGGCCGGAGCTGCCCTCGCAAACACTGTCAATGTTTCAGTCATTGTTGCTGGTGTCGCCTCAATCGAAAAAGTTGAATCTGAAGAAAGAGACGGTGCCGTCATCTATACTGCCACTGTCAGTACCAATAGCATTAAAGGCTACGAGCTTTACGCTTCCTCAAACGGCGAAGATTGGACGCTCATTAAAACCGTCGATCATTACCCGACTGGCGACGAACTAAAAGGCAATGTCAAAGTTTCCGGTGGTAACGTCGAATTCAAAGCCGTCGCAATCCAATAATCGAAAAATCATTAAAATAACCCCGAGCCTTCGGGGTTATTTTTTGACTTATTAGCGCATCATGCGCCCACCACCGCCAGATTGCTGCTGTTGCTGTCCGCCCGGCATCGTCTGTCCTCCGCCAGCTCCGCCGCCAGCAAATTGATTTGTAATCTGAGTCGTCTCAGTTCCATTCACAATCAATTTTCCGCCGGTCAACTTCGCTTCGCCGTCATAATCAAATGGCGATTGCGCAGTAATCGTAATCGTTCCGCCGTTGATGTAGATGTTTCCGTTCGAATCGATTGCGTCAGTGTCGCCTTGGCCCATCGAAATTGTGATTGTACCACCGTTAATTTCGACTTGGACCGTATATTCTGTTGATTTATTTGCGGCGTTAATTCCGTCATCCGATGCCGAAATTGTGACTGTTCCGCCGTTAATCTTCACATAAGTCCCCTCAAGCCCCTCTCTTGCTGTGATATTAAACGTTCCGTCATTAATCTCGAGGTATCCATCAGTGTGAATTCCGTCGCCCGAAGCCGTAATTTTGAACGTTCCTCCCTTAAATGTCGCCGAATCATTCGTGTTGATGCCATCTTCGCCCGCTTCGATATTATATGTTCCGGAACTAATTTCGAGGTCATCTTTACAGACAATTCCATGAATCGAACCCTTGACATTAAGTGTGCCGTCTCCCGAAATCGAGAGGTCAGCTTTCGAGTGAATTGCGCCTTTGAGCGTCTCTGACGTCGTCGCCGTAATCGTGTTCGTTCCAACGAGCTCAATGTATGTATTCCCGTTACTCTCAACATAAATCGCTGGCCCCGAAGTATTCGTAATCGACGCATTGTCGAGAATAATTTTCACTTCATCTTTGTCGCCTGCATTAACGCGAATATATCCATTAATTGTCCCTGTTACACGGTAAATCCCAGCTTTCGAAATCAAGTTTTCTCCCGAGGAGAGCGTAATTGTCTCGGCATCCCCAGAGAGTGTTGTAGCTGTCACTCCCGCCCCATCGCTTGAACTAGTCGAAGTCGTCGGATTTCCCGCGACGATAGTATAAACTACCGCCCCGACTCCACCCCCAACCAGCGCCATCGTCCCGACAATCACCCCTGCTTTTTGCCAAGTTTTCAGCGTCTTAAACTTATCCAACATTATAATTCCTCCTCCATCAGCATGTGCGAAAGAGCAACCTTGAGATTTCCGTTCTTGATACGGAGTTTGTCGATAAACTCTTTCTCATTCACGCCTTCTTTAAGCTCGATACGGTAAACTAACTCGAACAGCGAACCCATATTCGTCGTTTTCGCTTTTTCGAGGAAGTGATTATTTGTATAAACTGCGAAAATTTCGTCAAAAACGTCCGTATAATCAATATCTTCCGGTACTAAAACAGTCAATTTCTTTTCGCGCACAGTCGATTCCCCGAACGCCAGTCCAGAGAGAATGAGCAACATAATTGCGACAATCACCGTGAAAATCGCCGCAAACGCGATATATCCGGTGCCGACCGCAAGCCCAATCGCCATCGCGAAGAACACCGAGAGAATCGAACGTGAGTTTCCCGGAATTGAACGGAAGCGAATCAGGGAGAAAATCCCCATCACCGCCACCCCAGCACCGAGGTTTCCGTTAACGAGCATAATCGCGACCGAGACGAGCATCGGCAGTGTCGCTAGCGTCGTCACCATCCCCGCGCTCGCCGAGCGCCCATAACTTCTTTTTGCGGTCCACTGATGTGTCAAAGCGACAATCATCCCAAGCACAAACGCTACCCCGATACAAATAAAGAAGCTTTGTGGTGTGACCGTATCTGTAATAATCGAATTAAACATAATTTTTCCTTTCTTTTCTCTATTATAAAATTTTTAACTTAACCAAAACTTAAAACCTTAAAATTCTTAAATTATTCCAACTTCTGCAACACTCTCCCGTATTTCGAAAAGCTCGCTGGATAAATTTTCAGTCTCGAAATCGCATCCACAAACCATTTCGGGTAACATTCTGCACTTTTTACTTCCATCACCACTTCACCCTTCTCAAAGTACAAATCCCCGTAATCCCCCTGTTCGAGCCGCAAATCTTTCTCTCGACTCCGCACATTTCTATCGAACGTCAGCCGGAAAGTCGGGTCACGGCGCTCAATATAAGATGTCCTGTCATATGCCAAAAACAGCGCCGGGTGGAGATGATAAAGCCTGAAACAATATCGCACTTCTTCCTCAATTTGTGGGTTGTCCGAATATACGCGCACATTTTTGTCATCCACGACATTTTTCAAATCCCCGTCGTCGCCTGCATATTCCGCCTCTCGCTCCTCTAAAAATCGGTAAAAATCCGCCAGTTTCATCGGAATTCTTCTCTTATATCCAACTCCGTCAAATTTTTTCTTAATTTCGATAAAAACCGTCTCATCAAGACTTTTTGGCACGCCATAGCTTCGCACCCGAATCTTCTCTTTGTACATCGGTTTTTCGAGCGAATGAATCCCGAGCCATTTCTCGTCCGAATCAAAATAAATCGACATGTTCGTCCCCTTAAAATACTGGTCTTTCTGGAGATATGGCTCAATAATTGAGAGCAATTCCTCTACCTGTTTCTCAGAGATGACATACTTTGTTTCTACACGTTTAAAAATTGTTTGAATCATAAGCTTATTATATCTATTATACCTTAAAAAAAGATTAAACGTAAATCTTCGCGACCTAAAGACTTGGGTTACCGTGCTAGGAGCCGGACGAATAAGAATCGATAGATTCTTATTCGGAGGCGACGCCGAACGGAAAGCCGTAGGCTTAGCGGCCCGGAGCGGGGAGCGAAGAATTGCGTTTAATCTTTTTTCTGGTGTTATTATTGACAAAAATAAGCATATGTGATATAATGTAATTATCCTGGTAATTCGGGCTGAAAAGCCCACTCGCACATTAACAGTAGTAGCATAACAGCATCCCCATAGGGGGAAATCTCATTTTAAGGAGGAAAAAACCATGAGTAAATTTAAGGATGCATTTGATGTGATCACAGGACGCGATCTTTCCGAGGGGACACCGAAGAAGAAGGCTCCCAAGAAGGTCACAAAAAAGGCCGAGGAGGAAACTCCGAAGGCTGAAGCTACAACGGAAGAATCTAAGGAGGAGACCAAACCTGCGAAGAAGGCTGAAAAGCCTGAACGCACACCCGTCGCGACTCGTGATGCAGTCTTCGGGGCATACGATTACGCCGCCGACAAGGAAGCATTGAGTAAAGACGTGCGTGAAGCTCTGAAAACTGGCTCCATGTCGGGGGATTTGAGAAAATTACTTCAGGTCCTTTTCGACAAGAAAGCAGTAAGAGAGATAGTCGCAGCACAGGGCGACGTTCGTCCGCCGGTCGATCCTAATGCGTATCACGTAGACTTCCATTTCACCCGCGGCGATTCCGATGAGGATTGCAACGATGCGGCTGAAAAGCTGCTCGAAGGCGGGATTCCGTTCGAGGAGCTTGAGAAGTTCAACATTAAATTACATGTTGAGCGCATCAAGGAGATGGACGGTTCCAAGGAAGATGGAACAGATGCGGATTACGCCGAGGTCATCGCAAAGCTCACGCAGCCTGCAGCCTAGATTTCCAGTTTTTACCAGGAAAAAGGGTCGTGTTTATACACGGCCTTTTTCCATGCTTTACCATAAGCATTTTTATGATATAACTCTTGACTTTTTCGCTTATGTATGCTATAATGTAATTAGTCTATGGGAAAAAGCTCATGCCTAACCATGACGACCATTAAAAAACCGAATCATCTCAGGTACAAAACAGTACCTGTTATAAAATATATGTTGGTTAGCAACACGCCCACTCGGGCACCAAAAGGTAATCGAGAGGGGCGTGGTGAACCTCTTTCGATTAGCAACTCGCACAACGGGCTACACGCCCACGTTTCAGCACACGCCGAAATGGCGAATTCTATGAAGGAGGTATCAAATTATGCTGAAAAACATCGTATTTATTATCATCATGGCTGCATTTGCTGTTCTTGCAGCATTGCAGTTCGCATCTCAGCTGGAGGTAGTATCTGCTACTCACGCAAGGAGGAACAACGGAACGCGAAGAAGTCTCGAACTCGGTAGAGTTGGACGTCTTGTCATCGCATTGGTCTTTTTTGCCCTAATGTTTGTCTTGGGTCTACTCTCGAGGTTTACCCTCTTGAGCCAGATTCTGGCAATCATTATCGGGTTAGGGCTGGTCGCAGCAAACGTCTACTTGAAAGGGAACGGAATTCACGTCTTTCCAGCACTCTTCTTCTTGTGGGGCGGCTTGATGATAGCTTCTCAGAAGGATGCAAATCTCATGATCGGCGACACGTGGGGAATGATTTACAACATCATCATGACGGTGTTGTTTATCTTACTCTGCTTAGTTACGATAATTGGCAATATCAACGCCAAACGTCGCGAATTACGCAAAGAAAGACATGATGCCGACGAACTTGAGGAACAGGTCGAAGAAGCATTATCTGACAATGACGATGACTCCGATGAGGACGACTCTGAAACCGACGATGATGAATCTGAGACCGACGCTACTAACGAAGACGACACAGACGACGATCCCTGGCACGGAGAAGATCCGTTCAACGAGAAACTCTTGATGAATATCATCAAGATTGCCGGGATTGTCATTTTGCTCTTAGGAGCAATTGCACTTGGTTATTGGCTGGAAACAAGTTTCGACTTCTTCCCGCCATACAATATTTAAAGAAAGGGGGGCTTCACCATGAAGAAGCTTTATATTGCAATAATTATAATCATTGTCGGAGTCTTCGCAGTAGCAGGAATCGCTTTTGGTGTGCATAAGTACAGCCAGAACAAAGCGAATGCAGCATCCGAAGAGTCTCCGATTGTCACGAACGAGGAAGCAGCCTCTGCGACAGAAGTAGTTCCTGAAAAGGATTACGGAATCGCAGATAGCGACCCGCTCAAAGACATTAAGTTGTCACTCATTGTCGATCTGGACAGGCAGACGCTTGAAGGAATGTACGCGGATTTCATCCGAGACTTTCTCGATAGCAGCATGCCCAACAGGAACGACGAGCGAACCTCAGCAGCAAGTAAAGTTGGCTGGGGCAAGGAAGGCAACAAGATGTACGACGCAGTCAGTTTTCCTTTCTCGGAAGTACAGAAAGACAAGAAGGAATATTCTGACTCCGATATTGACGCAATGTACCTGGAACTCCAGGAGGAAATCATGAGAAATCCCGTCATGGGTGACATGGTTATTCAGGGAATGCAATATCTTGCATTAACTGACGGCACGACCATGGCCGACCTGAATGACGACTGGGTACAGGATTTCCTTAAGATTTATGATGAAAACGGGTGTGGCGCGTTCGTGACTTATCACACACGCTACTGGGAGAAGTACGGATTCGAACTTCCGCACGACGGCGAAGACGTTGATGCGTGGAGAGCAAAACATCCGGGCGCTCCCGATCCGACAACTGAGGAACTTGAGTTAATACCTCTTGATTCTGAAGTTCTGGAACCCACAACGACAATCGCAGGCAGCTACGGACGTGTCGGTAAGGTGGCAACACCTACTCAGGTTTACAAGCTTTATGTAACCGAATATTACGCACGCTCCGCTAAGCGTATTCTTGCTTGGCTAGATAGATGTAATATTGAAGGTGTTGAAACATACGCCACATCTATCCACTGGCCGCTCAACAGCACCAGTAATGCAAACAAGGTGCGTACTTATCGAAACGAAGACAAAGATTACGTCGATAAGCAGCCTGCACTGATTTTCAGCGCCAAACTGAAGGACAGCACTAAGCAACTTCTATTTGGCTTCAATATATATGACATGAGGTTTGAAGTGTTTGAGAGAACGGCAAAACCGGTTAGTCCGGATCCTGAGCCTGAAAAGTCTCAGCCTACTCCTACACCTACGCCGACCCCGAATCCTACACCTACACCGAATCCGACACCTACACCAGTGCCTGATCCGGATCCGAATCCCACACCCGATCCTACGCCAACTCCTGATCCTGATCCGACTCCCGATCCAACTCCGGAGAAAGATCCACAGGACGACCCCGTGCATAACGGGAACGCTGATAAAGGCGGAGGCGAAGGCGAAGGTAAGACGCCTGACAAACCGGTTCCTGATCCTTCCAAGGAAGATATGCAGGACGCCGGTGGCGGCGAAGATCAGAATCAGGGTCATTCCGATCCTGAGACGGTTCAACCGTCAGAACCTGATCCTAGCCCGGGCAATTCGGACGTAAGTGACACGGATCAGAATAAACAGGATTATGGTGAGGAAGATCATTCCCAGCATGACACCGTCACGGATGACAGTGGCAACACTTCAACTCCCGACGAAGAATCATCTGGTGGCGATTTTTCCGAGCCTGGTGTCTAATAATTTGCTAATCAACTTTGTTCTTTATACTGGGGGGAGCTCATCTGCTCCTCTCAGTATCCCATGAATTTGTATTTGAGATGATTCGGTTTTGCGTGGTTAAGACGAAAATTAACAATTCGGCTAGCAAAACCAAACAATATCAATCTAATTTTTGTTTTAACTATTAAGAAAGGAGCTTTTCAATGAAAAAAGCTATTAAGATTGCTGCTATCTCTACAGCTCTCGTTGCTGCAGGTGCAGTTTCTACTGCTATCGTCTCTGCTTGGGGCGATAACACTGGTGGTCGCAAGACCTATACTCTCGCCCAAATCAATAACGGCGACCTCGGAGACAAAATCGTCTTCAACTCCATCAAGGATGACACTCTTCCTGATGGCAATATCAAAGACGAACGCAACTTCGTCGCTGCTCGTGACGCTTCGACCGGTAATAACGGTGCTAAAAACGTCTGGCAAAACAACGAAATCACAGTTGAAGAAGGTAAAACTTACATTGTCCGTCTTTATGTCCACAACAACAACCCGAAGGGTACTAAAGCTGTAGCAAAAGACACCGCTGTAAACTTCAGCCTCGGAACTGTCGTTTCTACGGAACAACGTGTTGATGGTTATATTAACTCATCAAACGCAACTCCATCGAAATATTGGGACGATGTCGTCTTCAAATCAAAAGATGGTCGTAAATTCTACCTTGACTACGTCGAAGGTTCAGCACTGCTCGAAAATAACGGTGTTGGCAAAAACCCAGGTGTTAAACTTTCTGACAATGTTGTCACGAACGGCACCAAAATCGGTTACACTTCATTAAATGGTGAAGTTCCTGGTTGTTACCAATATGCGAACTACATCACTATCGAAGTTAAACCAGTTTTCGAAAACACTTCTATCGAGAAGACTGTTCGTAAACTCACTGATGAAAAATTCAGCGAAGAAGTCACTGCTAAAGTTGGCGAAACTGTTGAATATCAAATTCACTACAAGAACCTCAACGCTTCTGAAGTTAAAGACGTTATCATTAAAGATAGCCTCCCAACCAACATGGAGCTCGTGAAAGGTTCAACTAAACTTTACAACACGAACTATCCAAAGGGTGCAACTGTTAACAACGATACTATCATCACTGACGGTATTAACATCGGCAACTACAAAGTCAACGGTAGCGCATATATCCGCTTCCAAGCTAAAGTTGTCGACAAAGACCTCAGCTGTGGCAAAAACCGCCTTATCAACTGGGGTAAAGCAGACGCACTTGTTGGCGTTTCGACTAACGTGAAAGCATTTGCAGTCCAAGACAGCGCAGATGTTTATGTCACAAAAGAATGTGAAGAACAAAAGACTTACAAATGTGAAAAAGTCGATGGTAAATTCTACGGCAAGAACGGCAACGTTGTTGACGAAGCAACTTACAAAGCTGAATGTGAAAAACCAGAAGAAGACGAAACTCACAAATGTGAAGTCGTTAAAGGTACTTATTATGGTATCAAAGGTAATGTAGTTAACTACAACACCTACAAAGCTGAATGTGAAAAACAAGACCTTCCAGAGACTGGTGCAACCGAAATCATGACCGGTGCACTCGGACTTGGTGGCGTTGTCACTGCAGGTGGATACCTTATTGCTAGCCGCAAACAACTTCGCTAATTTGAGTCTTTGAGACTGACCGCTCGCTCGTAAGAGTTCTGAGCCGAATTGGCAAAAAGCACTTCTCGGGAAAACTGAGAGGTGCTTTTTTGTTAAAAAAGTTTGCAAAAAAGAAAATGCTTACCGGCATAGAAGCCGGACAAAAAATAATCTTTTTTAGAGGCGACGCCCGCCGGAAAGGGTCTTGCTTTTAGCAAGATGCTTATGCTATAATTAAGCTACGATGGGTCATGACGAAAATACAAATGATTTTAATGCTAGTGGGAATCCTCTAGAAAAACCAGAAAATGTTGCGCCAAATCCGCGTGCGCAGCTTGGAAATAACCGTATTGGCATGCACAAAAGCCGTACTTTTTCAGCGCAAGACGAGCTGAATCGTATCTCCGCTGATTCGAACTCGAATGTCATCGCACCGTCCGGAACAGGAGACGTCGTTCTAAATAGCGCAAAACCGAAGAAAAACAAGAAAATTATTGTACTTGTTGTACTTGTTGTACTTGTTGTGGTTACTGTGATAGCGATTGTCGCAAGTCTGATTGTAACGAAAGGCGGAGTGATTGGGGGTGGGAATGATAACAATGGATCAAAGAGCAAACTTGCTGAGGCAACAAAAAACCATTTCGATAGAGTTATTGAACTTGAATCTATGGTAAGGTCAATCAAAGAAGGAAGAACCACTGCCGAGAATACATTTACTGAAGATGTTAAGAAGATTCTAGATGACGACTATTCTGCATTTAATTCGTTTAAGAACGCAGTCAAGGCATTTGCTGATGATGACAATTCTGTACCAGAAGTAAATAGCTTGTTGGATAAAATGAACCAAGTTGAACCCGGGTACAATGCTTTTATTGAGATTTACGACGATTATTATAAAGCTTTCACGAGCCATGATAAAACTTTTATAGAAAAATATTTGTCAAAAGGTGGTAGTGTCAAAGAAGCCACTGAAGCTTATATTGAATATATCGATAATTATGATGCAATTCAAGAGAATAAAGAGCTAATTGAGACTCAAAATTGTATGGAGCAAAATAAGCTTAATGCACAGCAAATCCAGAACTGTAATACGATAATTAATTCTGATATGACTTACGAAAAGGTACTTCGAAATGGCGAATATTTTAGAGCCATCTTTAATGAAGCAGTTAATGATATTATTATTACAAAAGATGATTCCATGAGTTCGAG
Organism: Candidatus Saccharimonadota bacterium; assembly: GCA_017480035.1. Taxonomy (GTDB): domain Bacteria; phylum Patescibacteriota; class Saccharimonadia; order Saccharimonadales; family Saccharimonadaceae; genus Nanosyncoccus. Next base: position 297,918 of record JAFVBJ010000003.1, read on the forward strand.
AATTATTTTATTAAAAGGGTATCTGGAAATATAAGATGAAGATAATTAAGAAAAAAAGCATCAAAGAAAATGTAAAACGCGCTGGACTCTGGGCGATGATTATTACCATTCTTTTTGGAGCGGTTGCCGGCTCGGCCGCTTACGCTGCTGACCAGATAACAGTTGCAAATGCTAAAGCTTTGATTGATGATGCAGCTAAAAAACAACTCGTCGCAAACAAATTCTCTGACTGTATGGGTGATCGTAAAGGTGGTGAAGATTATAACCGTACTTACAATGGCGCAGACGAAATTGCCAAGGGTAAATGGTTTAATGATGCATTGTTAGGTAAGACTGCATACGCCGTCGGTCCATGGCTTGAAAGTCAAACTCAGGGTAACTTTAGCGATGGTAAAATCTGGTGTGAAGAAAATATTTTGCCGATGTTCTTGAATACATTCGGTTATTCAATTACTGAGGTTGCTTGCAACAAATTCTCTGACTCTGGAAATGGACACTTATCCGGTGGTATTTTCAAAACCTATAATGACACTAACTGTGAAGCAATGGATAACGTAGCTTATTACAAGGTCCAAAAAGACGATGCAAGAGCTTATATCGGACAACTTTATGATGAAGCCGTTAAGGATAATCCATACGCGAAGAAATGGTCTGAGGACGTTAGTTATTATGATCCGGTAGTTGGTTATATTCTGTATAAGCAGGACTTTGACACTGCTTGTGCTGCTTCATATGAAACCGATTCAACTAACACGACAGTTTTTAGCAAAAAAGTTAAAACTGTGAATGATAAAGGCGAGATTGAAGAATATTATGTTACACCAAAATCAGGCATGAGAGATGGTTCATCATCTGGAAAATCCTTCGTTTCTGGTGGTCCAGAAACTTGTGATGGACTGATCGATAAGATGAACTCATACGCCACAAATTACCAGGAGAAAATTCTTGAGGCAATCAAAATAGAGTGTGCGTCTGATGACGTAAAAAAGAAAGTCGAAGAGTATATTAAGAAATACGAAGAAGCTGATAGTCTTACCGCCGACGAGCAAAAGGAACTAGATAAACTCAAGAAGGCACGCGATTCAGGCGATTATACTCAAGCTACTGATAAGGGCGGTCTCGAATGCGCAGAATTTAAGGATATTACGATTACAACGCCAACGCCAACATCGAGCACGACTTCTGGTGGCGGCGAGACAGATTCCGAATCTGAAGAGGAAAAATGCTACCAGAATGCCAAATCTCTTGGTTGGGTAATTTGTCCGGTTATCTACGGTCTTCGTGACATGACTGAGAATATTTATAGCGCAATCGAGCCGTATCTCCAGACCAACGTCTCTATCGTGAACCAATTTGGAGACACGAACAGCGGGCTCTATAAATCCTGGGCTATATTCAGAAATATAGCAAACATTGTCTTTGTAATCCTGTTCTTATTTGTTATCTTCTCGCAACTCACTGGCTATGGCATCGACAATTACGGTATCAAACGTATGCTCCCGAAACTCATTCTCACTGCAATTATTGTTAACTTGTCATTTATTATTTGTGCAATTGCTGTTGATGCTTCAAATATCGTAGGTTCAAGCATCAAGAGTTTCCTTGAAAGTATTGGTCCGGATGCCGGACTTGGTGGCAACTCTGTCAGTGCATTTAACATAATTACTCAGAAAGTTGTCGGAACTATTGCGGCCATTGGTACTGGTGCTGCAATTCTCGCTGTTGGTTTCGCTCTTGAAGGATGGGCAATCATCATTCCAATTCTTCTCTTCCTTCTCACTGTCGTCATCGCAATCTTCTTCGCACTTGTCGTTCTCAGTATGCGTCAAGCCCTCATCGTCATGTTAATCGTCCTCTCTCCATTAGCATTCGCTTGTAACACTTTGCCGAACACCGAAGGAGTCTTTAAGAAATGGTGGAGCGCCGCAAAGGGTATTCTTATGGTCTATCCAATCATCGGCGCAATTATCGGCGCAGGATACCTCACTGCAAGCATCCTCATGAGTACAGACCAAGGATTCTTCATGGTGCTTACTGCTGGTATTCTCATGGTTGGGCCGTATTTCTTGATTCCATCGTTAACTAAGAAGTCGATTGACGCCGTCGGAAGCCTTGGGTCGAAGATTAGCGGCGTTGGCAAAGGCTTCAGCGGTAAAGCTAAAGGAGTCGTCAATGATGCACCTCGTGTTAAAGACTTCAAGGCTAATCAAATTGCTAACAGGCAAGCAAACTCAAGATATAACCGTGCAAACGGTAAGTTCAGCCGCTGGCTTGACAATAAGACTCTTGAGTCTGCAGAGAAAAATAAAGGTAAAAAAGGAATTCGAGCAGCAATCGCACGCAGAACTATTGCAAGCAACGGGCGTTTGCGTGCCGCACAACGTAATAATGAACTTCGCGTCAGCAACTCCCGCGAGAGTGTAATGAACTCGTCTCGCGCAGCTGCTAATGAGCGCCAGAGGATGGAAACTGGTGGTTTTGCTGCTAGAGAAGCGAGTATTGCTGATGAAGCTCTAAGTAAAGCTGTTGTTGACTACGAAAAACTTATTTCGGGCGACAAATATTCATATATTGATGAAAATGGTGCAGCGCAGAAAGTTAACTTCCAAAATAACTCTGAGATTGGCGCAGCACTCAAGGCGGAATTGCTCAAAGGAGACGCTGCTGACCAGAGTAAAATTCGTGCCCTCCAAAATACCCTCAATCGCAAAGGTGATAAAGGGCGCAACGAAATCTTCAGTGCTATGGCCGGTGCTCAAAAAGCTGCAGCTGGTGGTAATGGCAGTATCTCGAAAGATTCCGTTAAGACATTCTCTGGCAACATTATGAATAATCAAGGCGACTACAAGGGTTCGCATCGCTCGCTTTACGAATATGCAAAAGATACTGCCTCTGATGGTAATAATGCAAGCATCGATTCGTACGGTTCGAAAGGCATTGAATCTCTCACCGCAGATAGCTTCCTTAACACTGATTCTACTCAAATGCAGAGGTATCTTGCTTCGTTCAGAGGCGATCAGGGTGCTCCGGCTATCAGTGCAGACGAAAAGCAAAGGCTCTCGGAGATTGCACATTCTATCGCAAATAACACGAACGTACATAGCAAGATTCGCAAGGACGATTACGGCGAAGCGTTGAAAACCTTTGCGCCTGATGTAGATTGGGATGACGTATTTAATGGTAATAGCATAAAAGTAGCGCATAGTCCTGCGCCAACTCCATCCACTCCGCCATCCCAGACCCAAGCTGCTCGTGGCGCTGGCGCCAATGCTGCCACCCAAAGCGCAACAGCAACTGCCGAAGCTGCCCGCAACGCTCAACGCATTAACCGTGCCGCTGACAACGCCGGTCAGAGAATTAACTCTGCCGACCGCACAAGAGTCGACCAAGCTTTGAAAAACGCCGAAAACGGCGGCGGCAGTCAAACTGATTCAGGAATCTGGCTTCCAAGCTAAGGATAAATAATGGAAGTTATATTACAATTCCTCATCCTCATCGTCGGGTTTGTAGTTCTGATTAAAGGCGCTGACGTCTTTGTCGACGGCGCTTCCGCCACCGCCGAAAATTTCAAAGTTCCAAAAATGATGATTGGTCTCACTATTGTCGCTTTTGGTACTTCCGCCCCAGAATTTGCTGTCTCAGTCAAATCAATCCTCTCCGGCAATACCGACATGCTACTCGGTAATGTTATCGGCTCAAACGTCCTCAACATTCTCCTTATCATCGGCCTCTCCGCCATGATTAAACCGCTAATCGTCCAGAGTAACACTGTAAAAAAGGAGCTCCCAATCGTCCTTCTCATGACACTAATTTTTGCAGTACTCTTGCTCGATAATATTTTCGACCCTGGCGCTATCGCGAATTTCTCGCGCCAAGACGGCATTGTCATTGTTCTCGCATTTAGTATCTTCGTTTATTACCTCATCAGCATGAACCGCGCACGTAAACTCGTCGAGGAGGAAAAAACCGACGAAAAACCGCAAATGCGACTTCTAAAAGCTCTCATTTTTACGGTTCTCGGCATCGCCGCTATCGTTGTCGGCTCTAACCTCGTCGTCGATTCCGCCTCAAAAATCGCTGGAATTTTCGGTGTATCCGAAAGTATGATTGCCTTAACTATCGTTGCTCTTGGCACTTCGCTCCCGGAGCTGGTCACTTCGATTATTGCCACGAAAAAAGGCGAAGTCGATCTCGCTCTCGGCAATGTCGTCGGTTCAAACATCTTCAACATCGGTATCGTCGCCGGCATCCCGACCGCAATTTTCGGCGGAATTTCTCAAATTTCGTTTAATATCGTCGATCTCGCCGTGATGATTTTCTCCGCCGTTTTTCTTTATCTTTTTGCTCGCGACGACCGCAAAATCTCGCGCCTCGAAGGCGGAATCTTGCTCGTTATTTTCGTTATCTACTATTCATATGTTGTGATGAATGGCCTAGGCGTCATCACAAGCCTTTAAAACATCTTCAAACAGCACCGAAACTGTTAGTGGTCCAACGCCGCCGATTTTTGGTGTGATTGCTGCTAGGTCTTCGCGCGCGCGAATCTCATCCGAAATATCTCCAACGAGATGCCCGCCTTCACTTGCCGTTCCCGCATCAACAATAATCGTTCCCGGCTTAATCATTTCGTTTGAAATTAAGTGTGGATTCCCAGTCGCTGTGACGATGACGTCAAAATCTTTTAGTTTCGAAAAATCTGAACCGCGATGAAAAACTTCGAGCGAAAATCCTGAATTTGTCCACATCCGAATTAGTGGCGCGCCGACTAATTTTCCACGCCCTACAATCGCGATTTTTTTATCAGCAAGTTCGATGTCGTGTCCCGCGAGCAACCAATTTATTGCTGTCGCTGTCGCTGAGTTAAACACACGCTCGTTTTCGCGCCCATCATAATTCGCGAGGCCATCAACATCTTTTTTTGCTGCGATTTTATCTACGATTTTTTCCGTTGCATCTTTATCAACGAGCGGCAGTTGCACAATCATCCCAGAAACTGTTTCGTCTGCATTGAAATTTTCGATTGCATTTTCGAGCGCGATAGCGCCATTTTCTTCTGCCGGATAAAACGCGTCAACTACTTCTACTCCAATGTCGTTTCCATATTGTTTTTTTAGTTCAACATATTTTGTGATGACTGGATTGTTTGAGTCGCGTAAAATCACGAGTTTTGGAAATTTTTTTTGTGAACGCAAAGCTTTTACGCGGTGCGCTTGACGTTCTTTGATAAAACCGGAAAGTTCGCGCCCATCCAGAATCTTTTTTGTCATTATTTTCTATCTTCCTTTCCGATTACATTTGGTTCTTGTTCGAGGCGAAAACCAAATTTATCAAAAACAATTTCCGAAATTTCTTCCACTGCACGTTCTAAATCTGCATATTTTTTTGCCGAATCGTTAATCAAAACCAGCGCAGCTTTGTCTGAAATCTTGAATCCGTGAAAATCGCGACCTTTCAAACCAGATTTTTCAATCAGCCATCCAGTATTTACTTTTGTTCCGTGGTGTGGAATTCCGCGTTTGTCTAAATCTTCAATTTCTTCCGGCATGACATAGATATTTTTGAAAAAACTGCCAGAACTTGCGATTTTTTCTGGGTCAGGAAGTTTTGAGTCGCGAATATTTCGTACTGCTTCGGCTAGTACCGCCGGTTCACGCGACGTAATATTTTTTTCATCCAAATAGCTTTGGAGTGAGCCATAAAGTTCACCAGAAATTTCGCCACGAGATAAAATAAATTCAACTTTGATGATAAAATATTTTCCGCGTTCTTTGCCGTTAAAAATCGACTTGCGATATGAGAAATGGCAATCATCCGCTTCAATCCATTTCAAATCTCCGGTCAAGAAATCTGCCACAAAAATCCGCGAAATCATCTTTGAAACGTCCTGTCCGTAGGCGCCGATGTTTTGGACCGGCGCTGCGCCGACCGTTCCCGGAATTCCCGCGAGACATTCGACTCCCGTGCAACCCATCTCGGTCGTCTTATCGACAAAATCGTCCCATTTACACCCACCTCCGACTGTGAATTTTACTTCTTTTCCTGGAAGTTCTTCAATCGTAATATCGCTATATTTATTTATGATGATTACACCGTTAAAATCTTCGTCTGTTGCAAAAGTGTTTGCTCCACCGCCGAGAAAATAATATTTTTTCAGTCCGCGAGCTTTAAATTCCGAACGCGCCTTGATAATTTCAAGTTCTTTATTAAGCTCAAAAACATACTTTGCAACTCCACCGATTCGCATCGTTACAAGTTTTGAAATTGGCACATTTTCCCGAATTTTCATGAAACTATTTTACCATAAAAACCTCGACTTTTCCATCTGTCTAGGGTATAATCATAAGTATGTTAGCACAAGGTCTAATTTCTTGGTGGTATGTCGACGGCTACAAACTTTTTGTGAATAAACTTTGGACGAAACTTGGCGACACTATTGATCTTTTTTCGATTGGTTCACTTATTAAAACTCTTTTCGCGCCTTATCGTCAAATTGCCGCAAACGAAACCGGCACTAGCATCGACGACAAACTTCTCGCGTTTGTCGACCGTCTAGTTTCGCGTCTCGTTGGTAGTGTTGCGAGAATCGGCATTATTCTCGCCGGTATCGTTGTCATTCTTATTCAATTTCTCGGCTCAATCCTTTCTCTCGTTATTTGGCCGCTCATTCCGTTCTCGCCAATCCTATTTATCGTTCTTGCAGTGATGGGAGTGACGCTATGAACGAATTCAAATATAATTCCACTCGCGCAAAATACGCCCGTCTCGGACATTTGTTAAACTCTCCGGTAATTTTTGCTTTACTTTGGCTTTTAATCCTCGTCCCGCCGATTTTTGGAATTTTGCTTTTAATTCAGAAAAATTCACTCGGCTGGCTCTTTTTCATCGTAACAGTTTTTGCATTGATGACACTCGTCATTATTAAATTGCTTTTCTTGCGCGTTCCGCTCGGAAAAACTGACGACATCACCGACATTCTTTCGAGTAATGTCATCTCAATCATGAATAAGGACCCAACTCCAAAAGAATTTGCCCCAAAATTGATGGAAACACGTTCAGGCCGTTTTCTCGCTCTGCGTTTTGGATTAGTTCCGCGCTTGCTCGCAGGTGTCGCGAGTGATTTGCCGGACGACATGACGCCGGTTTTTGAAAACGCTCGCAAAATTGCTAAAGAAATTAACGCTCCACAAATTTCCGGTGGTATTCTCGCTGTCGCTATCATCATCACGCATCCAAATCATGAAGAAATTCTCGCACGCATGCGACTTTCCGTTTCGGATTTGAAAGAGGGAATTATTTGGTACAATTATCTCCATGGTCTCGTCAAAGATTCAAAGAAAAAACGTCGTGACGGCGGAATTGCCCGTGATTTCACTTTTGGATTTACCCCGCTTCTTTCACGCTACGGCTTAAATCTTTCCGCGAATCGTAGCTTGACGATGAAAACTCAACTTTTCCGTTCCGAGCACAAAGAAGCTATCGCCCAAATGACCGAAATTTTCAGCAACGCTGGTCGTCAAAATGTTGCGCTTATCGGACCGGACGGTTGTGGTCGCTCGACCGTCGTGAACGCTTTTGCTGAACAATTGCTCGATGCAAATTCGAAAATCCCAAACAACTTAAAATATCGTCAAATCATCAAACTTGATGCTGCCGCACTGATTGGTGGAACTAGTGGCCAAGGCGATATCGAACGTCTCGTTTCGAGCCTCCTAAACGAAGCTTACTCCGCAAAAAACATTATTTTATATCTAAATAACGCACATCTTTTCTTTGAAACTAGCGTTGGTTCGGTTGATATTTCTAATATGCTGACTCCAGTACTCGAAGCTGGAAATTTGCGCATGATTTTGTCGCTCGACGAGCAAAGATTTCTTGAAATTTCTTCGCGCAAACCGAATTTGACCAATGCGCTCAACAAAATCATGATTAATCCGTCAAACGAATCCGAAACTATGAAAGTAATGGAAGACCAAATTCCGGGCCTTGAATGGAAATATCATGTCACATATACTTATTGGGCTTTGAAAGAAGCGTATCGCCTCGGCGACCGTTATATTAAAGACGTTGAAATGCCAGGTCGCGCTATTCGCGTTCTTGAAGATGCTGCACGCTACGCAAAAGACGGTTTAGTTTTTGGCGAATCCGTCCAAGAAGCGATTGAAAAAACACAAGGCATCAAACTTCAAGCCGCAACTAGCACCGAAGAATCTCGCGACCGACTTTTGAATCTCGAACAACTCATCCATGAGCGCATGATTGACCAAGAACCGGCCGTGCACGCCGTTTCTGACGCATTGCGTCGCGCTGCTGCTGGCGTTCGCAACGAAAACAAACCAATCGGCACTTATCTCTTCCTTGGTCCAACCGGCGTCGGTAAAACTGAGCTTGCCAAAGCCCTTTCGCAAGTTTATTTTAATGGCGAATCTGAGATTATTCGTATTGACATGAACGAATATGTCGAGTCAAGCGACGTCAATCGTTTGATTGCTGAAGGTGCGACCGATGCAATGTCTCTTACTGCACAAGTCCAAAAACATCCATTTTCTGTCGTTTTGCTTGATGAAATTGAAAAAGCTAGCCCGCAAGTTCTAACGACGCTCCTCCAAATGCTCGACGAAGGAATTCTACGCGACACGAAAAACCATGAAGTTTCTTTCCGCGACGCGATTGTAATTTGTACTTCGAACGCAGGTGCTGATAAAATCCGTGAGCGCATTGACAGCGGGAATTACGAAAGTCTAAAAAATGAAATCACGAATTTCTTGATTGAATCACGCGAATTTAAACCGGAATTTTTGAACCGTTTTGATGAAATTTGTTTGTTTAAGCCGCTCAGCAAAGATGACTTAATGAGAATTACCGACCTTCTCATAAAAGGTGTCAACAAAACTCTTGCACCGCAAAAAATCGAAGTTGCACTCGAAGATGACGCGAAAATGCTATTGATTGACGCTGGCTACGACCCGATGCTCGGCGCTCGTCCGATGAAACGCGTCGTCAGCAAAACTGTCGAAAACATCGTCGCAAAAGCTTCGCTGCGCAGCGAAATTAAAAGTGGCGACGTCTTGAAAATTACTGCCGACCAAATCAAACAAGAACTAGGGAACGAATAAAAATGAAAAATCTTGAAAAACTTAAAAAACGCAAAATCGTCCTCATCTCCACTGCTGCTTTTTGGATTAATTTTTTCCTTATTGTCCTCGTACATAATTTGACCGGCACCGCCGGAATCCACATCAATTTTTCCATCTCAAAATACGTCGGACTCTCGTTTCCATCCGCCATTCTTTTCTGTATCGTGAACGTAATAATTTCTTTTGCAATTTGGCATTATCTCAAACTAATTTTGAAAAACGATCTCCAAAAATTTTTTCTTTTTATTATCGTTTTCACTTTGATTAGCCTCTCAATTTTTCCAATCGGTCTATTTGATAATATTATTCCCGAGCCAATCATCTTCGGCCGCACGCCAATTTCTTTTTTCCATGTTTTGACGTCGCGTACAATGTTTGTCGCGATGGCAGGTTTTGCACTCGCAACTTTCTTCATGAGCGAATCACTCGGTTATAGTCGTAACGTTCGCGTGATGAATTTGGTTTTTGTTATGTATGCCGCCATCTGCATCGTTTCATATCTTTTCTTCCCAGATTTCTTCTGGAGTATCGACATCATTTTTGAATCGCTCTATATTGCATTTTTCTTCAACGTCGTGCTGTCATTTTGACCGCGCTTATGCTAAAATAAATTTATATGGGTCTATTTGATAGAATTAGAAATGAACTAAAAGAAGAAAGATCTCCAGCGAAAACTGGTTGGGAAAATATGGACGTGCGCCAGGAGCAGTCTGTCGAAAATGAGCGCCAGTCCGAAGTTCAGAAAAAACGCCAATACGATAAACTCATCCAAGTTTTGAAGCCTCAAACTCCAGACGTCTCGAAAGTTATGGGCGAGCCGGAGCCTGCCGGTCCAAACGACGAAGATATTGTTCTCGCGAAAATCGCCTATGGCCAGACTACGAGCAAAGATTTTGAAATGGTTTTAAACAACATTAAAGGCCCGCTCACTGATCGTTACGGCGAACAAAGCGAAAAAGCCATCTTTGGCGCATTTTCGCGCATCTCAGACGACAAACATCAACTAAAAATGTTACAATTTGCAATCGGCCAAAATCCTGACGACTATAACAAAGCTGAACCTGATGCTGTTTCGCTCGCAGCTGACACATTTAAAAACCCAATGCAATTTGAAGCGAAAATGGAACCGTTCATGACCTATCTCGCAGAGCATAACTCTCCTGAAAAAGTCAAAGAATACGAAGAAGCTTTTGACGACTTATCAAAAAATCTTTTCGGAAAGAAATATGAATACTTCAAACGCATGCAGGAACTGACCGCCAAATCGGCTCGAATTTTTGGCGCACCAGAAAAATCCCCATTAGTTCCGGAAGGTATCCCAGTAGTTGAAACCGAAAAATCGAGCGAACGCTTAATTAAAGGTGGCAGCTACTACCAAATTTCACGTGCCCAAGCTAAAAATGGCATTCGTGCTGAATTTGGCCGCACGCTCGAATACGACCAAGATTGTGAAGATTCAAGTTTTGTCGACCCAGACAAAGGTTTCTTCGGCGTTTTTGATGGTGCTGGCGGACACGTTGGTGGACGTCGCGCTTCGAGTATCGGCGCCGCAACGATGGCGGACATGATGCGTCAATTTGGAGAACCAAAAACTCCAGCTGACCTTTCAGATTGGCTCGACGAAGCTTCGCGTCGTGTCTCAAATGACCCTAGTGCCGGTTACGCCACCGCCACTCTCGCAAAAGTCATCAACAGTCAAAACGGCAAAAAGGCTGTGATATACGCCCAAGTTGGCGATTCCAGACTCTATATTATCCATAAAAATGGCCAAGCTGAGCTCGTCACGAAAGACGAAGGTTTTGAAAATAAAATTACAAACGCTCTCGGTTACGACCAAGACACTACTTGTCGTCAAGCCGGCTATCGTGAACTTGTGCCTGGCGACAAAATCATGCTTTGTTCCGACGGCATCACTGGCGACAAAGGTACTGATTTGATGAGCGAACAAGAAGTTGGCGCTATCGTTTCTGGTGTTGACACGGCTTATGCAGCTCAAGCTCTCGTTCATCAAGCCAGAAAAAGCGACGATCGCACGGCAATCGTCGCTGAAGTATAACTATTTCTCCGGTTCCTTGAACCACACACAGTAATCGCGATATAATTGCGGGATTCTGCCGAGTCCAAAATTGGCTTTCATTGGTGCATAAATTCCGCCACTCAAAGCGTCTTTGACTGAGCGTTCAAGTTCCTCTAGATGCGAACACCACACTTTACTTGTGCTATATTCGTATTCGTCCGAATTTAGAATTATTCTCTTCTCGGCTTCGATACAAGCTTGTAGTTTTTTGTTGTGTGGTCGCAGAATCTCGAAAAATTTTAACGTCGAGAAAGCTAAATCAAGATCGAGATTCCTCGCAAGGCAAAGCGCATGCCAACCCGGCTCTTTTGGCGAAGAAACTTCCGGTCCGAAAATTCGGATTTGAATATCAAACACTTCGTCGTCGTCCAAAACAAGATTGAACCACTTTTTCTTAAGGATTACCTCGCCCGGATTTTTACCCGCAAAGGAAAAAGCGAGAGCTGTCTTTGACTCAGAGTTCCCGTTGTCGAAGAATTTCATCTCGAAATTTCCACGCGAAATCTCCGGCCAAGAAAATCTTGTGTCCTCATTAGACTGCAAAACTGCATGAAGCAGAGCTGCTAATCGTTTTTCGTCATTTTCCGACAAATAACGTGCTGCTTCCTGGGCAATCAATCCATTCGGCGGATGTACGTGCTCCAAATTTGCTTCAGGATAGAATGACATAGAAAACCACCTCTTTCTAAAAAAATAGTTATAAAAGAACAAAGTGAGCGTTGTTGCTCACCTGCTACAATTATATCATAGTTAAGGCAAAGAAACTATCCCGTGCTATAATATCAGAAATGGATGCGTTCTATACTTCCACTGTTTTGGCTGAGACTATGGGTTTGTATTTTCCAGATTTCAAAAAAGAAGAAATCCGCATTCTCGAACCATCTGTCGGAACTGGCAATTTACTGCCCGAAATTTTCAAAAAATATCAAAATAAAAAAGTTGTGATTGATGTTTTTGATGTTGATGAAAAAGTTTTGAAAAACCTCAAAAAATCTTTACGCGAGATTCCGAAAAATTTCAAAATAAATTATTTTTGTGAAGATTTTTTGTCACATAATTTTCACGCAAATTATGATTTTATTGTTGCGAATCCGCCGTTCACTTTTGCGCAAGAATTTCTCGAAAAATGTTTGACGCTCGGCAATAAAATCGCAATGATTATGCCAAAAACTTTTTTGAGCTCCGAGAAATTTCGTCGCACGCGGGATTTTATCGAAAATATTGAAATCGAAAACATTTTAGATTTTGGCGAACGCGGATTTTCTGATGTAAAAATCGAAACGATATGTCTTTTTTTGAATGCAAACGGAAAACCAAGCGAGCATCAAAAATACATCACGGACAAATCATTTCCGTATTGGCTGCTTTATCGAAACGAAAAATTTGATAAATTTTTCAAAAAACTCGAACTCGGAATTTTTGATGTTGCGCGCGACCGCGATTTGAAAAATGAATTTTTATCATCCGAGAAATCTCCTGAAAACAATATTTGGGTTTTGCGTTCAAGAAATATCGCAAAAAACGGATTGAAACATTTTGAAAAATACGATAGATATACTTCAAAAGAAAATTTAAAAGGCACAAAAGCGGTAAAATTTTTGAATCGTGATGATGTTTTTCTTGTCCCAAACATGGCCGAAAAAATCCGCATTGCGAAAAAATCCAAAAATGTTGTTTGTAATGGCTCGGTTGCGATTTTGATTCCAAAGAATAATATAGAAATTTTCGAAAAAGATGTAGAGTTTTTTGAAAGTGATGAGTTTAACGAGTTTTATGACATTGCAACGAATCGCGCGACCCGCTCAAGAAATATCGACAAAAATTCAGTTTTCTTCTTTGGAAAAAACCGAAGATGAACGATTGAACCAATTTTTAAAAGGCAAAAAATAACAAGGGCGTTAGTGGAATTTTAAAGTGATTCTTAAAGCTCATAAAAAAGCGGGCCTGAGCCCGAGTGGTACCCGTGGAGGGACTCGAACCCCCGACACCTTGTTCCGAAGACAAGTGCTCTAATCCACTGAGCTACACGGGCATAAAAATATTTTACCACATTTTTCCCCAGAGTGCTACTTCTGTGGTATAATAAGCTTATGGCAAAACGAAAGAAACGTAAATCTTCAAGAGAAGTAGCTCCTGAACATGAGCTTCCGGGTGGTTTCTGGCGTCAAGTTGGCGCAGTTGTTCTTCTTGCTCTCGCAGTCGTCCTCGTTATGACGTGGTTCGGCTCTGGTGGCACTATCTTAAACAACATTCATGCTGGCGCAACTTATGCGATTGGCTATGCAGCTTATTTCATTCCAATTTTGCTAGTCTATCTCGCTGTTTCGATTTTTCGCGCTGAAGGTAATCGCCTCCCAATCGTAACTTGGGTTGCGAGCTTTCTCATGGTCGCTTGGCTTTCTGGTATCTTCGGAATCCCTACTTTCGGTCAAGAAAACCCGACCGGTGGCGTCGTCGGCGAAGGCCTAAACACTCTCATGACTCAAATTCTCGATAAAGGTGTCGTTGTCTTTATCTATGTCGTTCTGATTTTTATCACTGGCATCTTCATTCTCGCGATTTCTCCAGCTTCCGTTTTTCGCTTCATTGGCGGACTTTTTCGTAGCACCAGAAAAAGCGAGGACCAAGAAAATGCAAAAATTGCGCGTCGTGCAAATGCCGAAGCAAGTTCCGCTCCAATTCGTGTTCGTGGCGGTATTTCTGAAGCTGTCGCAAAAGCCGATGAAGAGAATAAAAAGCTTAATATCCATCGTCCAGCCGCCGAGAAAAAACCAGTCGAAGAAAAAGTCCCAGAGCGCGCACTCGTCGCTGTCTCTGATCCGAATTGGAAAATGCCTAGCACCGATCTTCTCTCGAAGAAGACGAATCCGCCTGATGGTGGCAACATCCAACAAAACGCTGCGATTATTCGCCAAACTTACGAGCAATTCGGCATTAATGTTGAAATCGACGGCGCTAACGTCGGCCCGCGCGTCACGCAATATACTTTGAAGCCGCCTGCCGGCATCAACCTCGGAAAAATTACCGCTCGCGACAAAGAGCTCGCGATGAATCTCGCAGTCGACAAAATCCGTATCGAAGCTCCAATTCCTGGTACAAACCTCGTCGGCGTTGAACTTCCGAACGCGCGCTCCGAAGGCGTTACTCTCCGTAGCCTTCTTGAATCTCCAGCTTGGAAAAAGGCCGATAAACCTCTAACTTTTGTCGTCGGTAAAGATATTTCCGGCCAACCAATCATGGCAAACCTCGCCAAAATGCCACATCTTCTTATCGCCGGTACAACTGGTTCTGGTAAATCCGTCATGACCAATATCTTGATTTCGAGTTTGCTTTATCGTAACGCTCCGAGTGATCTAAAACTTATCATCGTCGACCCGAAACAAGTTGAAATGGTCCAATATGACGGCATCCCACATCTTCTCACCCCAATCATCAACTCGACCGACAAAGCTCTCTCGGCTATGAAATGGGCCGTAAACGAGATGGAGCGCCGCTATACGCAAATGGCGAGCGAACATGTTAAGAATATCGAAGATTACAACGCTAAAATCGCTAGTAGATCCGCCACCGTTAAAGATGAAGATGGCAACGACCAACAACAAGAAGGCGCTAAAATGCCTTATATCGTCGTGATTATCGATGAGATGGCAGACCTCATGATGCAAGCCGGCAAAGACCTCGAACAGCCGATTGTCCGCATTGCCCAGAAAGGTCGTGCTGCTGGTATGCACCTTGTACTTGCAACTCAGCGTCCAGTCGTGAAAGTTATTACCGGCCTCATTAAGTCAAACGTCCCGGGTCGTATCGCTTTCGCCGTCAATAATAACCAAGATTCCCGCATCATGCTCGACATGGGTGGCGCCGAAAAATTGCTCGGTTCTGGCGATATGTTGATGCTTACGACCGAAATGATGGGTAAACCTCGTCGTATTCAGGGCGCTTTCGCTTCTGATGCCGAAATCGAAAAATTGACGAATTTCCTCCGCGAGCAACGCGCTCCAGAATATAATGACGAAGTTATCTCCCAAGCCGTTTCGGTTGGTCCTGGCGATGGAGGCTCAATCGGTGATTTTGGCCGTAAATATGACCCGAACGACCCGCTAGTCCGAAAAGCTGTTGAGATTATGATTAGTAATGGTAAATTCAGTACCTCAATGCTCCAGACTTATCTCGGAAAAGGACATGGTTTTGTCTCTGGGCTCGCGCTTTGGTTTGGCGAAATTGGCGTAATCGGCGAAGCAAATGGCAACAAACCGCGTGATGTCCTTATCAGCTCTCTCGAAGAATTCGACGAGCTCGCAAATCACTAGACTTTTTCCACAACTTGTGCTAAAATATATCTAATATTAGCTCAGCAAACGACTATTTTATAAGTGCGTTTGCTTTAACCAAAGGAGTACAAAGTGAAACAGTATGAACTTACTGTCATGTTTCATCCTGATTTAGAGATGAACTTGACCCCTGCTGTTGAGAAGGTGAACAAAATCATCGAATCAGCAGAAGGCAAAATCGTCAAAGAGACGAACGAAGGTAAGAAACGCCTAGCTTACTCAATCAAGGGTAATGAATATGCGTGCTATTACTACTACGAACTCGAGCTTCCAGCTCAAGCACCGCAGAAAATTTCGTCTGCTTTGAACATCACTGACGAATCACTTCGTTATCTTCTCTGCGCTGTCGACCCACGCAAAGCTAAATATGAAGCTTTGAAAAAATCGACCGAAAGCGAAGAAGAAAACGATGAAAATTCTGAAGAAAACTAGAAATTAAAGAAGGAGTTTATTTATGGCGCGGGGATTTAGTAAAGCAATCATCATGGGCAATATCACGAGAGACCCTGAACTTCGTGCAATCCCTAGTGGAGCACAAGTCTGTTCTTTCAGTGTTGCCGTCAATCGCACTTTCAAAGGCAGCGACGGTGAAAACAAGGAAGCAGTTTCATTTATCAACTGTTCCGCCTGGGGAAAAGCTGCTGAAATTATCGCTCAATATGCGAAAAAAGGCACCGGCATCATGGTTTCCGGCCGTCTCGAACAGAGAAGCTATGAAGCTAAAGACGGTTCAAAACGTTCAGCTACCGAAATTATCGTTGAAGATTTCAACTTCCTCGGTGGTCGCGACAGTGCCGGCGGCGCAAATGAAAGCGCTGGAGCTGCAGTTTCTGACGACATCGCACCAGATGATGTGCCTGATGAACCAATCGACCTTAGTGACGTCCCGTTCTAAGGTGAATAATTTAAAGGAGAAAAAATGAGAAGGGTTAAAAACGATCCAAATCTTTACTTCGATTATCGCGATGTAAAGACTTTGCAACGCTACATCGACGCTTATGGCCGCATTGAGCCAATCTCAAAGACTGGTCTCTCTGCAAAGCAACAACGCCAACTCGCTGTTGCGATTAAGCGCGCACGACATCTTGCACTTTTGCCATTTGTCGCTGAATAATAAATTAGGTTTGCTTTTTGCGGGCCAGAGAGGAAAAATATGTACGGACCAACAGATTTGAAGAAAAATGTGCTGATCACACTTGACGGGCAACCGTACAAGGTGGTTGAGTACTCCCAAAAGGTAATGGGCCGTGGCGGTTCAATCGTGAACGTCAAGGTGAAAAACCTCATCACTGGTGCTCTTCTTCCAAAGACTTTCAAAGGTCAGGAAAAAATCGAGCCAGCTGAAGTGACGAACAAACACGTCCAATACCTCTATAAAGACGATGAAAAATTCTATTTCATGGATCCAGAATCGTTCGAACAATACGAACTCGCTGCCGACATGGTTGGCGACATGAAAGATTTCATGAAAGATGGTGACGAGATGGATATCCAATTCTATAACGGAACTGCAATTAATCTCGTTCTTCCAAAGAACTTGTGGCTCGAAGTCACCTACACTGAAACTGCAGTCAAAGGCGATACTTCAACCTCAGTCATGAAAGATGCCACACTCGAAACTGGAGTCGTGATCAAAGTTCCAGCATTCATCAAAGTTGGCGACATCGTCTCGGTCGACACTGATACTTACGATTATCGTGAGAGGAGAAAATAATTAACTCTCTTGTGTCAAAGAGTCCGGCGCCAGTTTCGCGTGCCGAAGGAAAACTTGCGGGCGCCGCTCGCGAGTTTTCTTATGATTTTCGTGATAAAACCGTGCTTGACATCGGCTCAAGCACCGGTGGCTTCACAGAATTCGCTCTAAAATCCGGCGCAAAACACGTCATTGCTATCGAAAAAGGCACCAATCAGATGAAATCGCCACTTCGTCTTGACCCGCGTATCGACTTGCGCGAAAAAACTGATATTTTTGACGTAGACCGCGAAGTTCTTGGCTCTTGCGAATATTTTGAAACGCTCGAAACACTCTCCCGTTCAAAATCTTCGTCAGCTCCAAAAACCCATATCGACGCCATTTTAGCGGACGTTTCTTTTGTCTCACTCAAAAAAGTCTTGCTCCACGCAAAATATCATATCGCCTCGGTCGACACTGATTTTCTTGTCATGCTAAAACCTCAATTCGAAGCAAAACCGTTTGAACTGAAACGGGGAATTGTCAAAAACGAAAAAATCCGTCGCGACCTCATCAAAGATTTTGAAAAATGGCTCAAAACTCAAGGTTTCATCATCGTGAAAAAACGCGACAATGATTTTGCCGGCAAAAACGGCAACCTCGAACGCTTCTATCTCTTAAAACTCGCGAAGAAATACTAATTATTTCTTTTCACCGCCAAGTACGACGTTGTTAGCATGGAGCCAGCCTTCGACTGTTCCACCATCGAGATATTCGCCAGCGGTTCTCGCAACGCGGATTGTTCCGCCTTTTTCGATGAACGATGCGAACGGGTCGGTAATCATGTATTCTTGGTCGTTCGGGCCAAAATCGTGTGAGTTGACATAGTCTACAATTTCGCGAAGAAGTGACGGCGAAAGAATGTATTTCGAAACCGATGCCAGCCCAGTCACTTGTTCCGGTGCTGGTTTCTCTGTGATTTTTGTTAGACGTTCGTTCTCAATCGTGAGTGCGCCGCCATTTAAGAGCGCTTCATACGGATGGTCAATTCCGAGAATGACCGATTCATCTTCGCCTTGTATCGCCTTAGTGAGCGAAGTCGCCGAAGATTCGCCATCCGGATTCCAAATAAAATCGTCACCCATGAAACAATAAACCGGTTCGTTGATGTTGTATTCTTCAACCACCATCGCAACCGGCACCGCAGTACCATAGCGCCCCGATGGGTCTTGAATCGTATAGTGAATTGTCACATCTTCCGGCAAAGTTTTTGCGAGCTCGAGCCTGTCCTTTTTTCCGCGCTCAATCAGATAATTATTCAGCGCGAGATTATCTTTATAAAACTCTTGGACTTGGCAAGGCTCGACATTTGAAATCACCATATAAATATCTTTTACGCCCGCCTCAATCAGCTCTTGTACCGAGTAGTCGACTAGCGGTCTATTTCCGACTGGAAGCATCGATTTTTCAATAATTTTTGTGATTGGAAGCCTGCGCGTTCCCCAGCCTGCAACAGGGATGATTGCTTTAGTGATTTTCTTCATACCTACCTTTCATTATAGCATATTTTTACGTTTTTGTCAATGCTTATGCTTTTTTAGCCTTCGAAATCCGGTTTGCCGAGCAATCTAAACATTTCATTTTTATATGCTTCAACTCCCGGCTGGTCAAACGGATTGACCTGCTCAAATTTTGCCGAAATCGCACATGCGAGTTCAAAGAAATAAATCAGCGACCCGAGACTCCTTTCGGACAAATCTGGCATGATGACCTCGAGCACCGGAATATGTTGCGAGTGCGCCGTGATGGTTGCATCTTTTGCTTTTTCGTTAATAAAACCGAGCTCTTTTTCTTCGAGATATTGCAGTCCGTCGAGATTTTCATCCATTTTCGGGACAGTGATTTGCGGGTTGATCCGGTTTGTGTATTTTGGTGCCGGCAGATTTTCAAACGAAATAATTGTTTCAAAAATATTCGGTCGGCCCTGTTGCATGTATTGCCCGAGCGAGTGTAAATCGGTTGTATAAATTGCGGTCGCCGGGAAAATTCCTTTGTCTTCTTTACCTTCCGATTCGCCAAAAAGTTGTTGCCACCATTTTTCAAGATATTCCATGCATGGTTCAAAGCAGGAAAGCACTTCAACATCATAATTTCGTGTGCGGAGAATGTGGCGTGCCGCAGCGTATTTGAAAATTGCATCCGTAATCGAGCCGGCAATTTCTTCGTTTGAAGTTTCGGTTCCGGAAGTGAGTTGTGTCATCAGCGCCGCTTCTTCTTCACGCGCACCCGACATCAAATCATCAATATTCACTCCAGCGACCGCGAGCGGCAAAAGTCCCACCGCCGTTAAAACCGAATAACGTCCGCCAATATCGTTTGGCACAACGAATCGTTCATAGTGATTGTAGAGTGCTTCGTCGTGTAAAGCGCCAGATTCCGCATCAGTCGTCGCATAGATTCGCGCGTAAGCTTCATTTTCACCGTATTTTTCGATTAATTTTTCTTTGAAAATGCGAAATGCAATCGCCGGTTCGGTCGTCGTTCCAGATTTTGAGATGACGTTTATTGAAAAATCTTTATCGCCAATTTCATCGAGAACTTTTTGAGTCGAGATGGTAGAAATTGAGTTTCCGGCATAGAGAACTTTTGTGTTGGATTTAATTTGCGATTCGAGTGCGTCGATGATAGCTTTGTGCCCGAGATAAGAACCGCCAATTCCGATGCAAACGAGATAATCTGAGTCGCTTTGGATGCGCTGCGCGGCAGCTTTGATACGCGAAAATTCGTCTTTGTCATAATTTTCCGGCAGAGAAACCCACCCCGCCATCTTGTCCTCACGGACTTCGTCCATCAAATTTTGAGCTGAACTAGCTTGAACCGCGAGCATTGAAGCGTCAATATCACAGTGAAATTTCAAATTTATCATTTTTACCTCTCTTTTCCTCTATTATATCATAATGTGATATAATTTAAGGAACGGGCCCGCTTGGCGGAATTGGTAGACGCGCTAGCTTCAGGTGCTAGTGATCGTAAGATCGTAAGAGTTCAAGTCTCTTAGTGGGCACCAAAATTTTTCCAACAGAGGTAAGATTTCTCAATGGTTAACTTTCTAAACGAACTGACGACTTGGATTCTTTATTTTTTCATCTATTCGATTATCGGGTGGGTTTTTGAATCGACCTACTGTTCTCTGAAAGCAAAACCGCCTCATTTTATCAACCGCGGTTTTCTCTTTGGTCCACTTTGCCCGATTTATGGTTCCGGGTTGGTCGCAGTCGCGTTTCTGATGCAACCGTTCACATATATCGACCCGGTCGCAAAATTCCTCATCATCGCTGGAGTCTGTACTGTTATCGAATATGTCGCAAGCTTTGTGATGGAAAAACTCTATCACGTTCGTTGGTGGAGCTATAGAAACTCTTGGTATAATTTCACAATCAACGGTCGCGTTTCGTTTTGGACCTCGATTGGTTTTGGGCTTGGTGGACTGATTGTTTTGAACTATATCCATCCGAGTATCGTCGATTTCGTCGGAAGTTTTAGTTTTGGCGCAAAAATGGCGCTCTCAGTCTCACTGATTATCCTCTTTATGCTTGATAACTACATGTCAAATGCCGCCGCCGCTTCGGTCAAGCACGCCTTAAAAGGCGGTAAAATCGACCTGACTGACGAAATTAAACGCTATGCGATTAACTATTATCGCGAACAGACGAGAAAAACCCGCCGTCTCGCGAAAAAACTTCTGAAACAGATGAAAAAGGCCCAAAAAACTGCCATCAAACAGCTGAGGGGCGCCCAAAAACGCATCATGCGCCAAGCTGCAAAGCTCGAATATCGTGCTAAACGCCATGAAGTGCGCAAGGAAATCGCTAAAACTGACCTAAAGACCATTCCGCGTAAAACTGAAAGACTAAAAAAGAACTCAAAGTTTTGAGTTCAAATAAATCACGGTGGTGGGCGATAGAGGAGTCGAACCTCTGACCTCGTCTACGTCAAAGACGCGCTCTAGCCAACTGAGCTAACCGCCCGAGTAAATTCATTATATCACATTTTGATTTTTTAGGCAATTCTATTTTCCCGTGATATAATAAAATATATGGATAAACTGAATTATGGTGGGCCGGTTGTTCTTGTCGTCATGGATGGCGTCGGTCTATCTAGAGACCTAAAAGGTAATGCCGTTCTCCAGGCACACACTGAATTTTTGGATAAGGCTGTCCAAACTCAAAAGACTATGGGCTTGAAAGCCTCCGGCGAAGCCGTGGGAATTTTGGCTGGACAAATGGGAAATTCTGAAGTTGGACACAATGCTCTCGGTGCCGGTCAAATTATTAAACAGGGAATTGCCAAAATCGAAGACGAACTCGAGACTGGTAAAATCTGGGAATCAACTGCCTGGACTGGCGCAATCGCAAACGTCAAAGCTCACGATTCAACCCTCCATTTTTCTGGAATTTTTAGTGATGGCGGTGTTCATTCCGACATCAATCATCTCGAAAAAATGTTAAAAAGGGCGAGTGAAGAAAAAATCAAACGCGTTCGCATTCATCTCGTTTTGGATGGACGTGACGTTCCGCCTCGTAGCGCCGAAAAATATGTCGACCGTCTCGAAAAATTCCTCGACACTTTAAAGGACGAATATGGTAATAAACGTGACTACAAAATCGCCGGTGGTGGCGGCCGCATGGTCTATGTTGCCGACCGCTATGAAACTGATTGGGAAGTCGTCAAACGTGGCTGGGATGCTATCGTTTACGGCAAAGCCGAAAACTATTATGGCTCTGCCTCGGAGGCAATCTCCGAATTACGCCGCAAAAATTCTGATATTTTAGATCAATATCTCCCGCCGTTCGTGCTTGTCGAAAACGGCGAACCGGTTGGAAAAGTCAGCGACGGCGATAGTTTTATTTATTATGATTTTCGTGCCGACCGCGCCATCGAAATCGCCGAAGCTTTCACTTACGATAATTTTGACGGATTCGACCGTGGCACTGAAGGAAATCGTAAGCTCGACGTTTTCTTCGCTGGCATGACCGAATATAATTCCGACACTCACGTCCCACAGTATCGCTTAATTGAGCCGGTCGAAATCAAAGATTCTCTCCATGAATTTCTTGGTCGTCATGAAATTTCGCAACTTTCCGTTGCTGAAACTGCAAAATTTGGCCACATTACTTACTATTTTAACGGTAATTCTTACGAAAAATACAACAACGAAAAACAAATCGAAATTGAGTCCGACACTCGTCCATATAACGAACGTCCGTGGATGAAAGCTGCTGAAACGACCGACGCTTTACTTGATGAAATTGAGAATTATAAATTTATCCGCATTAATTATGCTGGCGGCGATATGGTTGGACATTTTGGCGACATGGAAGCAACGATTACGGCGATGGAAGCGATTGATATCCAACTTTCACGCCTTGCAAAAAAACTTGATGAAATCGGTGGAATGATGATTATTACTGCCGATCACGGCAACGCCGAAGAATTACTCGACGAAAATGGGGAGCCAAAAACTTCGCACTCAACCAATCTCGTTCCGTGTATTTTCTATGATAATACCGAAAATGCTAAACTTTATGATTTGAACCGCATTTCTGATGCCGGACTTTCGAACATTGCTTCGACTCTCGCGAATCTGCTCGGTTTTGATAATTCCGAATTTCCAGAGAGTTGGCGCGAAAGTCTCATAAAACGTCTGTAAAATTTATTCATACTATGATATAATTTTTCAAGGAATTATTATGAAAAAAGAAGTATCATATCAACAAGAAATTGGTCGCGTTATCGAGTCGATGCGTAAAGAAAAAGGCATGACTCAATCTGAGCTTGCGCGACAAATTGGCACTTCACAGTCCGCGATTCATCGTATCGAAAAAGGTGAGCAAAACATTTCGCTCGAAATGGTGAAAAAAGTTTCGACCGAGCTTGGCGGCCAAATTCTCTCTATAAACGACTCCTCATCACAGAGCTATCGTATTAATGGCGGCAAAACTTTGAGTGGCGAAATCACGATCAATACTTCAAAAAATGCTGCTGTCGGGTTGCTTTGTTCTTCGCTTCTAAATTCCGGCAAAACTATTCTTCATCATGTTGCGCGCATCGAAGAAGTTTATCGCATCATCGAAGTTCTTGAAAGTATTGGCGTGAAATGTCGCTGGGTAAATCGTCATAAAGATCTTGAAATTATACCACCACGTGAATTGAAACTCGAAAACCTCGATTCTGCTGCTGCTCGCCGCACGCGCTCAATTATTATGTTTATGGGTCCATTACTTCATAAATTCAAGAAATTCGAATTGCCATACGCTGGCGGTTGTTCGCTCGGCACGCGCACAGTCGACCCGCACATGCGCGCACTTTCGACTTTTGGTCTCGAAGTTGACGCTGAGAAAAAACCTGGATTTTACGAAACTACTATCGACCAGAAAACTCTCAATTCAAAAACTCCGAAGAAAATCGTTTTGATTGAACGTGGCGACACTGTGACAGAAAATGTTTTAATGGCTGCTGCACTCTATCCCGGCAAGACAAAAATCATCGGCGCTTCACCAAACTATATGGTCCAAGACGTTTGTTTCTTCCTTGAAAAACTTGGCGTCAAAATTAAAGGTATCGGCTCTACCACGCTCGAAGTCACTGGCGTCGAAAAAATCGATCGCGATATTGAATATTGGCCAAGCGAAGACCCAATCGAATGTATGAGTTTTATCGCCGCCGCACTCGTCACAAAATCTGAAATTAAAATCACTCGCGCGCCAATCGAATTTCTCGAAATCGAGCTTGAAGTTTTGAAGTCTATGCACGCAAAAATCGAAATTTCCGAAGAATACAAATCAAAAAATGAAAAAACTCGCCTCGTTGATTTGATTGTCAAGAAATCGAATTTGAAAGCTCCAATGGACAAAATTCATCCGATGCCGTTCCCAGGCCTCAACATCGATAATCTTCCATTTTTCGGCGTGATTGCTGCTGTCGCAGAAGGAAGAACTTTGATTCACGACTGGGTTTTTGAAAATCGTGCGATTTATACTAGCTATCTCTCAAATTTGAACGCAAAAGTTGAGCTTCTCGACGCGCACCGCGTGTATGTCGAGGGCCCGACAAATTGGCGCCCAGCCGAACTTGTCGCGCCGCCGGCGCTTCGCCCAGCCGTCGTGATTTTGATTGCGATGCTCGCCGCACCTGGCACGTCAATCCTTCGTAATATTTATTCGATTTCTCGTGGTTACCAAGATTTCGCCCGTAGATTAAATCATCTCGGCGCCGACATTCAGCCACTCGCAGGAATTTAGCGTTTTTCGCTAGTATTCCGGGAAGGGATCAAAATCATCGTATTCGATATCATCTTTCCACGGGTCAAACGCTTTTTTACGTTTTCGCGGATTTGGTGCATACGGGTCAAAATCTTCATCTACTTCATCAAACTTCTCGCCATCGTATTGTCCTCCGTCATGTCCAGCATACGGATCGTATCCAAGTTCGGTTAGAAATCTCGACGGCAAATTATAGCTTCTTTGCCCCATCGAAAATCGCGAACTCGCGAATGTTAAAAACAATTTTTCCTTCGCACGAGTCATCCCGACATATGCCAGCCGTCTTTCTTCTTCAATCTCTTCTTCCGAATCGTCGCGCAGACTCGGGAAAAGCCCTTCTTCCATTCCAACGATAAAAACTACCGGAAATTCAAGCCCCTTCGCCGCATGCAAAGTCATGAGCGTCACGGAATTTTTATCCGTCTCCTCGTCTGCCAAAGACATTAAAACTGCCTCCGCCAAAAAATCTTCGAGCGTCTCAAATTCCGTCGCATTCGAAACCATAGCGTTTAAGTTTAGCGCTCGTTCATCGCCAGCCGGCGTGCCGTCATGAACGCGTTCAATCAACCCAAATTTCTGAATTACGTTCAGAACAATATCATTCGGCGCCGCTTCCAAATCAACTTCGCGCACAAAATCCACAAATCTCGAAACTGCTGTTTTGGCTTTTCCGGAAAGCACCGTCGAAATATCATAATCTCGAAACGGATCGCCTTCCATCTCATTCATCGCCGCAAACATTTTTGCGATGCTTGCTGCACCGACTCCGGAAAAAACGTTTTTACAAACTCGCTCAAACGAAATTCTGTCTCGCGGGTTAAATAAAATCTTCAAAATCGCTAGCACATCTTTTATTTCTTTACGGTCATAAAATCTCACGCCGCCGATAATTTTATATGGAATATGTAAATCAAGAAATGCTTTTTCAAAGTTATATGATTGCGCGTTCGTGCGATAGAGCACTGCAAAATCAGAAAAATCGCGTTTTTGGGCGAGAATTTTGACCTTAAATGCAACAAATTTCGCTTCCGCATTTTCGTCTCGGAGATTTTCGATATCCACTGGCTCACCGTCGCCCGACTCTGTAAAAAGTGTTTTGTCTGTGCGAGTCTTGTTCTTATTTATAACTTTTTGTGACGCTTTTAAAATATTTCCTGTCGAACGATAATTTTGCTCAAGTTTTATTACTATTGCGCCCGGAAAATCGCGTTCAAAATTCAAAATATTTGTAAAATCTGCCCCGCGCCATGAATAAATTGACTGCCAATCGTCGCCCACTACACAAATGTTTCGTTCGCTGTTTACCAGCGCTTTCACTAGCCGATATTGAATGTGGTTCGTGTCCTGATACTCATCAATCAAAATATGTTTGAACTTTCTCTGCCATTTTTCGCGAATTGCCGGATTTTTCTCAAAAAGCTCTACTACTCTTAGTAAAATATCATCAAAATCGAGTGCATTCGCCTCATTTTTCATTCGTTCATAAACACGAAAAATCTGTGCAGTTTTTTTCTGGTTTGGGTAAACTGCCGAAGCTTCATAGCTCTCGATTGTTTCGCCAGAATTTTTGCAGCTCGAAATAATCGATTGTACAGATTTTGGCTTCAGATATTTATCATCGATTTTTAGTTCTTTTATCGCACGTTTAATCAATGCAATTTGGTCATCCATGTCATAAATCACGAAATTTTTGTCGAGCCCTGCGTGCTCATTTTCAATCCGCAAAATTCTCACGCAAACCGAATGAAAAGTTCCCATGTACGGCATAAATTCGCGCGGAACTTCGTCAAACCTTTCTGGCTGCACTAAATTCCAAAGTCTTAGTCGCATTTCTTTTGCAGCCTTATTTGTGAAAGTTACCGCGAGAATTTCGTGTTCAGTGATGCCGTGTGAAATCAAATTTGCGATGCGATGCGTCAAAGTTTTAGTTTTACCTGAGCCTGCGCCCGCCAAAATCAAAACCGGACCAGACAAAGTCTCGACCGCTCGCTTCTGCTCTTTGTTTAATCCCTCCGTAAACATAATGAATATTATATCATGAAAAATACGTTTTTTGCTGTTCTGTGTTATAATGGTTATGTATGAAACTGCGACCTCATACTCTAATATTTTCAAGACTTTTACTTTTTGCCGTTTTCGGACTGATTTTCGCTTTTCTTCTCGTTGCTAATTTCTCTCGCACGAAATTCGCTGATGCTTTTGCAAAAGAATCTGCAGATTCCGCCGAGACTCACTTTGTCACATTCCACGAAAACAAAGAATCTTTGACGATAAAAACCAACGCCAAAACCGTCGAAGAAGCTCTCTCCCGTGCAAAAATCGAACTCGATAAAAACGACCGCACTGAGCCTGAACGCCTCGAAGAAATCGTTTCTGAAGACGGCAAAAATTTTGACGTTTACATTTACCGCGCTCGCCCAGTCATTATCATTGACGGCACTGTAAAAAAATACCTCATGACTGCAACTTATGATAAAAAATCGCTTGCCTCCCAAGCCGGCTTCACTATCTATAAAGGCGACCAGATAAAAACCAAGCTTTCTAAGAACGTTCTCGAAGCTGGCCTTACCGAAACTTATGAAATCGTCCGCAGCGGCGACACTGAAACTGATTCTAAAGCCGAAATGAAATCTTTGGAGCGTAAAGAAATTTTAGATATCGCAGAAATCAAAGAAGAGCCAAAAACTCTCGAAAAGGTCCCGGAATTCGTCACCAACCCAGACCGCGCAACCTGTGAAGCTTGGATGCGTGCCGCCGGCGTCTCCGAAAGCGATATGGATGTCGCCTACTGGATTATTTTCAAAGAATCAAAATGCCGCTATAATGCCACGAACAAATCTTCCGGCGCTTACGGTATCCCACAAGCACTCCCGGGACGCAAAATGGCGAGTGCCGGCGCAGATTGGGAAACGAACCCAATCACCCAAATTAAATGGATGATTAGCTACGTTAACGGTCGCTATGGCGGCTGGAACGGCGCAAAAGCCTGGTGGGATGCACATCACTGGTATTAGAGGAAAATATGGGTTTACAGAATAATAAATCTCTCGGACAACATTGGCTAAAAGACCGCGCTATCCTCGACGAAATCGCCGATGAAGCGCTCTGCGACGTCGACTTATGTATCGAAATCGGCCCAGGTCTCGGTACTCTGACTAGCAGTCTTCTAAAACGTTTCAAAAAAGTTCTTGCTGTCGAATTTGACGCAAAACTCGCCGGCAATCTCCCGAAATCTTTCCCGGGAAAAAATCTTGAAGTAAAAAATGAAGATTTTTTGAAATTCAATCTCGACGATATATCCGAAAAATACGCCGTCGCTGGAAACATCCCATATTATATTACTAGTCCGATTATCTTTAGGCTGCTTGAAGCGAAAAATAAACCTGAAAAAATTGCACTTCTCATCCAGAAAGAAGTTGCCGAGCGTATTCTTGAAGGGCCTGGTCGCCACACTTATCTTTCTCTCGCCGTCCAGAACTATGCCGAAGTCGAGCCGGGAATTGTTGTCCCGAAAAATTATTTCACCCCGCCACCGAAAGTTGATTCCGCAACGATAATCTTGATTCCGCGCAAAAAACCGCTCGTTGGCGATGAAGTTCTACGCTTCGCAAAACAAGGTTTCTCAAACCCACGCAAAAAACTTATCAAGAACCTTCCGTATGATAAAGAAAAGCTCGAAGCGATTTTTCATAAATTGATGCTCGACCCGAATGTCCGCCCGAGTGACCTAAATCATCAAGATTGGCAGGAATTGCTTGACAATATTTTAAAAACTGTATAAAATAAAGCATAAGGATAATCTCTATCTGTGTGTCCTGAGCGCACAGGGAAAAATATAAGAAAGGATAAAATGAAAAAACTAAATACAAACAAGAAAGGCTTTACGATTATCGAGGTCGTGCTCGTCCTTGCTATCGCCGGTCTTATCTTCATGATGGTTTTCATCGCACTTCCAGCGCTCCAGCGCTCACAACGTGATACACAGCGTTCTAACGATATCGCTCGTGTCCAAACCGCCCTCAACCAATACCAAGCTAACAACCGTGGCGCAATTCCTGGCGGTGACAACAAGAGCCAAATGTATGTTAAAGGTCATGAAACCCAACTTACTAGTACGGCCGCTTATGCTACAGGTACATGGGGCTATTTCTATGACCAATATTTGATTGTTAACTCTGGTGGTTCCCAGGACGTCTTCGCTGACCCAGATGGTGGTTTCTACTCTCTTTGGGTTCAACAATGTAATCCAGCTACTAAAACTGCCGGTACAGCTTGCGCTACTACAGTCCAACGTGCAACAGTTACCTTTGACGATCAATCTCTCGGTGCATTAACTAATGAAAACTCAGCTGCAAGTAGCGACTCAAAGAACACATCTGGTGAGATTGGCCATTCCATCTCAATCGTCATTCACGCAACCTGTAACGGTGAAACAGCTACATATTCAACTGGTGCCCGTAAAGTTGCAATTCTCTACAAGAAGGAAGGTGGTGGTACCTTCTGTCTCAACAACTAATCTAGTTGCCTAAAATATTTGACGAAAACTGCTAAAGTACCCCTTGAAAAAGGGGTACTTTTTATGCTAGAATAGATATTGTACTGATTTAGGAGTTATATGGTTGAAAAGAAAATAAATCATCAAAAAAATCAAAAAAAATCTTCGAATGGTATTCGCAGTATATTCTTTGTTATTATCGTCTTCTTGTTTGCATACGCTTTCGTAAACAGTTTCTCTGCTGGCGCGAAGACCGAAGAAGTTGCCCTCTCTGATGTCATCGCTCGCGCGAACGACGCGAATGGCAACATCAAGAAAATCACCGTCTCCGGCAGCGACCTCTATATCACCTTGAAGGATAAAGATCAACCGACTCAGCATTCTCGCAAAGATTCTTCTGGTACTCTTTATGAACAAGGTTTGAAAAACAGCTGCGCCGACAAGACTGGCGACGAACTCACTGAATGCCAAAAAACTTACCCAGTTGTCGAATATGAAGAACCTGTGAATTATGGCGACATCATCTTCAATGTCTTGACTCTTGGTCTCCCGATTCTCGCCATCATTATCTTCTTTACTTACATGATGCGCCAAGCTCAGTCCATGAATAAAGAAAACATGGGCTTCGGCAAAGCTAAGGCGAAACTTTATGGCCCAGACAAGAAGAAAGTTACTTTTAAAGATGTGGCTGGAAATGAATCCGCAAAACAAGATCTCGAAGAAATTGTCGACTTTTTGAAAAATCCGAAAAAATATGAAACGCTCGGCGCAAAAATTCCGCGCGGTGTGCTTCTGGCTGGCGACCCAGGAACCGGTAAAACCTTGATGGCTCGCGCTGTAGCTGGCGAAGCAAATGTTCCGTTCTTCAGTATTTCTGGCTCGGAATTTGCTGAAATGTTCGTTGGTGTCGGTGCAAGCCGCGTTCGCGACTTATTTAGCAAAGCGAAGAAAAACGCTCCAAGTATCATCTTTATCGATGAAATTGACGCCGTCGCGCATAAACGTGACGCGCGTGGCGGTGCCGGTCGTGAAGATGAACAGACCTTGAATCAAATTCTCGTTGAAATGGACGGATTTGATAACGAATCTGGCGTAATCGTGATGGCTGCCACCAACCGTGTTGACATGCTTGATAAAGCTCTCCTTCGTCCAGGTCGTTTTGATCGCCATGTTGACGTTGCTTTGCCGGAACGAAAAGATCGTCTTGCAATTCTTAAGGTCCACTTCAAAAATAAGCCGCTTGAAGAGGGAATCAATCTTGATTCGCTTGCTGCAAAAACCGCTGGTTCGTCTGGTGCTGATCTTGCAAATATTGCTAACGAAGCAGCAATCACTGCCGCTCGTGAAGGTCATAAAACAATCACTTCTGATGATATCACCGAAGCCTTTGAACGCGTTGCAATCGGTCCGAAGCGTCAAAGCAAAGTTATGAACGAACACGAAAAGAAGCTCACCGCTTATCACGAAGCCGGTCATGCAATCGTTGGACACGTTCTTCCAGATTCCGACCCGGTTCACAAAGTCACGATTATTCCTCGTGGCCACACCGGCGGCGTCACTTGGTTCCTCCCCCCAGAAGACCGCAGCTATAAAAACATCTATGAACTAAAAGACGTTCTCGCTCGCGCGATGGGCGGTCGTATCGCTGAAAAACTCATTTTTGGCAAGGACGACATCACGACTGGCGCTAGCTCTGATTTGAGAAACGTCGCTAGCCTCGCGAAAGAAATGATTGTCGAGGAAGGCATGGGCTCCGAAACTAGAAACCTCGTCTTCCCAGAAGAAGCGACTGGCTACTATACTATCTCGACCGGGAAACCGTATTCTGAAAAGACTGCCGAAATCATCGATAAGGAAATTAAGACGCTTTCCGATGAAGCTGCAAAACGCGCCGAGCTCGTACTCTCCGCGAACCGCGAAGCTCTTGATCGTCTCGCTGAAGCCCTGCTTGAAAAAGAAACTCTCGACGAAGATGAACTTCCGGCACTTTTGAAGGGAACCACTCTCCCAGAAGGAGCTAAACTTCACTAATGAAGAAATTCCAATTTCGCTCAGTTGTAGCGCTCGCAAACAGCAAACTCAGCATTAAATTCGCTGCAGTTTTGCTGAGTGCGTCGACGCTCATCTCGGCGCTTTTAGGGATCTTTCGTGACCGTCTCTTAAACTCACTCTATCTCGACACTTACCCGACCGGCATCGACGCTTACACTGCCGCTTTCACGGTCCCGGATTTTATGTTCTTCATTTTGACTTCCGGTGCACTTGCCGTTTCATTCATTCCGGTTTTTAACCAACGTCTTGCCTCCGGCAATAAAAAATCCGCTTGGGAACTCTCGACTTCGGTCTTAAATTTATTCGCATTCGTGACTCTCGTCGCCTCGATTCTTATCATGATTTTTGCCGATCCGCTGATTCGCTACGTTGTCGGCCCAGGTCTCGATGAGTCCGGCACAATTCTCGCGATTAACATGATGCGCGTCATCGCTATCAATCCGTTTTTGTTTAGTATTGCGACCGTCCTTTCCTCAATGCAACAAGCCGTCGGGCGTTTCGTATTCTACTCTCTCGCTCCGGCACTCTATAATGTCGGCATCTTGATTGGCATTACTTTCTTCACTGGCGGCATTAACCTTTTCGGTATCCAATTCTTTGAAGGCGGCATCATGGGTGTTGCACTCGGTGTCGTTTTTGGCGCTGTTTTGCAAGTTATCGTCAGCCTAATCGGTCTCTTTGGTCTCGGTTTCGATTATGAATTCAAAATTTATTGGAAAAATCATGGTTTCCGCTCCGTCTTAAAACTCCTTCCGGCTCGTTCACTTGACCAGGGGATTGATTACGTTTCTGGAATCGTGAATACGAATCTTTCCTCGCGCATGGGTGCCGGCGCTCTCCGAAGCTACCAACAAGCCAACACACTCCACACTATGCCAGTAAACTTAATTGGTGTCGCGATTTCGACTGCCTTTTTCCCGAAAATGACCGAAGAAACCGGCGAAGGCAACATCGAAGAATTCAACGATACTTTTAGAAAAGCTCTCCGTATGATTGTCTGGATTTCTCTCCCGGTTTCTGCTATTGCTTACTTCGGACGTGGCTACGTCGTCAACTTCATTAAAAACGGTGGCGACCCAGTTATCGCGAGCGTTCTCGGCGCTCTCGTTCTTGCGATTTTCGCTCAATCTGTCTTTCATATTGCCTCGCGTGGTTTCTATGCTCGCCAAGACACAAAAACTCCGTTCATTATCAGTGTCATCGCTATCGGACTCTCGATGATTTTCTCTGTTCTCTTCACAAAATGGGGTTTCGGTCCAGATGGTCTCGGTTGGGCGCAAAGCCTCGGCGCTGTTATAGAAATGTTCCTACTTCTTGGTATTCTCAATAAACGTTCAAAAAACAAGCTTTTCGACAAAACTTTCTGGTCTGCCTTCGTTCGCATGTTGCTCGCCACTCTTGTCACTGGTGTTACCGCATATATTATGACAAAACTCCTTCCTCTCATGGCGACCGATAACTCTTTCTTTGTCACTTTCCCGAAATTCCTCGTCATTTCGCTCGTCTCTGGCGCGGTTTATCTCGCTGCGAGCTATCTGATGGATCTTGAGGAAGTCGCTCCGATTTTTAAGTGGCTCAGCAAAGCTTTATTCCGTAACGTCACAGACAAAAAAGACTAATATTTCTCCTTGAAAAAACGATATCGCTCGTGTATAATTGAATAAAGATAAAAAGGAGGTCAAGTGACGAAAAGTCATTTAAAGTCAGTATTTGCAGCCGTTGCTGCTTCATTAATGTTAAGTATTTCTGGTATCTTCGGTGTGTCTCCTGCTTTCGCTGCAGAGTCTCAAGATTTTCCAGTTTATCTTCTAGTTTCGCCTGCGAGCCAAACTCTCGGCAAACTTGAACCAGGGAAGAGCTATAGTGGCGAATTCCTCGTGAAAAATATCGGTACCGATACTTTCGATTACACAGTCTACGCCGCTCCGTACTCTGTTGAAGATGAAGAATACAACTCAAACTTCGAAAAAACGAACAACTACACTTTCATCTCTGAATGGTTCACTTTTAGTAAAGATGAGGGCACTCTTTCTCCGCAACAGGAGGAAAAAATCCAATACACTGTCAAAGTCCCTGAAAGTGCCGCCGGTGGAGCCCAAAACGCAGCTATCATGGTCCAGAGCGATACCAGCGCGAAAGATTCAAACATCGTCCTCGCTTCTTCTCGCGTTGCGATGATTGTCTTCTCCCAAATCAACGGCGAAGTCAACGCTTGTGGTAAAATCGTCGACAAAACTGTCCCGAGCTTGCTTTTGAATCCACCAATCTCCGCCTCTGGTCGCGTCGAAAACTGTGGTAACATCGATTTGAACGTTCGTTATGTCATGGAAGTGACGCCGCTATTCTCAAATGAACCAATTTATTCTAACGAAGATGAACCGCTCGTCCTTGCAACTCTCCCTGAAACTCGCCGTTTCACAAGTATTGAGTGGGAAAACACCCCAGCAATCGGCATCTACAAAGTTCACTTAACTATCACCTATAACGACCAGACCGAAGAAGTCACAAAAATCGTCCTCGTTTGTCCGCTCTGGGTCATCGTCTTAGTCTTAGTCTTTATTGGCGCGCTCATCTTCTGGCTCGTCTCGAGAAACCGCAATCGTAAAGCTGCTAAAAAAGCCGCTACCGAAGAATAGGAGGTTTATGAAGAAACATTTACTAAGAACTTTAATCGCAGTCATCACTTTTGTCGCGACTGTCTTTGCTCCGCTCACTCCAGTTTTTGCGGACGGAGACACTCCGGCAGTCTGGCTCCAGATTTCTCCAGTCGCATCGCGTGTCACGCTTAACCCTGGCGACGAACTTACATATAAACTCTACGTTGACAACATTGGCACCTCGAAATTCAAATTCCGTGTCTATGCTTCACCATACACTATCGCAAACGAAGCTTATGAAGTCGACTTCACTGCCGAAACAAACCGCACGCAAGTCACTCGTTGGATTACTTTCAACCAAAACAACGAAGCAAAGAAAGACTCCGAAAAGAAATGGGTAAAAGAAGCAACTTTTGAGCTCGAGCCAAACGAACGCGAAACTGTCGAATATAAAATCGAAGTTCCTGATGATATCCCATCCGGCGGTCAATATGCTACTATCTTCGCCGAGTCTATCCCTGAAAGCGAAGCGACGTCGACCGGTGTCCGCACTGTTTCTCGTGTTGGCATGATTCTCTATGGTAGCACGAGTGGTGAAACTGTCGAAAAAGCCACCATCTCGAATTTGAATGTCAAACCGTTCTTGACTGGTGGTAAAATTTCCGCCGAAGTCGACCTCAGCAACGAAGGCAACACCGATTACTCTGCCACAGTCAGTATGAATATCGACAAAATCATCGGTGGGACTGTCGCCGAAGTAAAAAGTAACTACCCTGTCATCCCAGATTCGCCGACTCGTCACGCTGTACTCGAATGGGAAGAAACTCCAGCTTTCGGCATCTTCAAAGTCAAAACTACCGTCCAAGCCCTCGATCAAACTCTTGAAGATGAAAAAATCGTCCTTGTTTTGCCGATTTACATCATAATTATCATGCTTGTGCTATTGACAATTATTATTGCATGGCTTATAATCCTTATTAGGAAGCGCCGTGCTCAGAAGTCGCGTCTTATTGTGTAATCGCGAAACATGATATAGACAGACAGAAAAGCAAACGCTCCGATTCAGAAACTGCGAACTTTGAATCGGAGCTTTGGCATCCAAAATAAAAACATAAAAAAGCGAGTGTGAAATGAAAAAACATGCGAAAATTTTAGGCTCGATTGGGGCTGCTGCCGCAGTTTCAATGGGTATTTTTGCTGTCACAAGTCCTGTGATGGCCCAAGATCTAGTTCCGCTAGATTACAAAAACAACAATAATACATCGGCTGACGTCGAAGTAAAGTTAAAGGTTGTCGGTGAAACTCCGATTATCGATATCGACTCTCCGCTTGATGGCGCCGTCATCATCGGCAAGGAATTCTCGGTCGACATCAACTACGAACATGCCAACCAGCTCGACTATCGTCTGATTTATGTTGCGGAAGACGGTACTCGCACTACTTACGATTTGCCATCAAAAATCGTTGTCGATACTGGCGTCTCGGATGGTAGCGATGCGTTCGACCTCGATGCTTCCGACTATGGTGGTAAATACGGCACTTACATCTTAGAAGCTACCGCAAACGGTGCCGGCTCAACCACTGATTCGGTCATGTTTAAACTTATTTCTTTCGACTTCACAGTCAAGGGAATCGAAGAATCGACTAACAACCCAATCATCACTATCGTTGAGGCTCCGGTCGTCTATAAAAGCTTAATCCAGGTATTTGACGAAGACGATAACGCGATTTTTGAAGAACCAATCGAAGTTATCTTGAACGAAGGTGCGGAAACTGACGTTACTCTTCCGCTAGCAAAATACGGTGTACCTGAAGGACAATATCGCATCGTTGCTGTGCCATATGACGAAGATGGTAATATTATCGATGCAAGCAAAGAGCACTCCGTCCATTACACGCCAGCTCCAGCTCCAGAGGTTCCAGATACCGGTTCAATTCTCGAGAATCTCGGTCTTTCGCGCCAAGATCTTATCTCGACCGGTCTCGCACTTCTCTTTGTCTGTGCTTTCTTCGGTGTTCTCATTATCGCCAAGAAGAATCGCAAAGAAAAACAAAATCGTCACTAAAAAGGACGAAAAACAAATTAAAAACTCGCTTTAAAAAAGAGCGTCTCGGTTTTGAGGCGCTCTTTTTGTCTTATCCGACGATGATTAGAACCATAGAAGCTGCCGCCAGTCCAACCAAAATGAACCAAAACCACGAAAACTTCCCGGTCTTTTTCAAATCTTTTGTATAATCCGAATCTTCGACAAAATCTGGGTCATCGACTTTTGTTGCTTTTGCGCGCGAACGCAAATCAGCTGCGATTCGGTCGTTTAACTCAGTTTTTCTTTCTGTTTCTTTGTGAACAATAACGCCCATATTACCTCCTTCAAACAATTATTTCTATTTTAACACAAAATTGTGATATAATGAAGATAATATTACTTTAAGGAGGTAAAATGGCTAACACAAAGTCAAAGAAGACGACTAAAAAGTCGACTTCAAAAGCCAAAGCTGTTGCGACCAAGTCAGAAAAGACCGTAAAAGCAGAAACAGCTGCCGTAACAACTTCGGCATCCGCAATTGCAAAGGGCGGAAACCCGTTCAAGGGATTCTTTGCTAAAAAATGTGATAAAGATGAAAACATCTTGACGATTTTCAAGAGCCCGAGAATCTGGGGCGCTATCGCCGGTGAGCTCATCGGTACGATGCTCCTCACGATGTTGATGTTCACTCTCGGTGTCTATCAACCACTCTATCTTATGATCGGCGTAATCGGCATCACGATGGCTGTCTATGCCTTCTCTGGTGCACATCTCAACCCAGCTCTCACAGTTGGCATGATGGCTTCTCGCCGTGTTTCCGCAATCCGTGGCGTTCTCTACATCGTCGCGCAAGTTGTCGGTGCTTGGCTCGGTCTCATCATCCTCTCTGGCTTCCGCTCAGCTGGTGGTGATGCAGTCGAATTGACAACTATGACCGCTCTCGAGAACGAAACTCTTTGGACAAACATCTTCATCGAGTTCCTCGGCTCTGCAATTCTCGGCTTCTTCTTCTGCCGTGCTCAGAGCTACAAAACCGCAAAAGGTGCTTTCACCTACGCTGCTCTCGTTGCAGGCGGTTTGACACTCGCTGTGCTCTTTAGCGTTGTTATTTCAAGCAACTATGTCAGCCTTTCAAACAACTTCGCTTTGAACCCAGCAATCGCAATCATGGAACAAATCTTCCCAACCACAGCTGATGGCTTTGGTGAATTGATTGGTGCAGTCGCACAATCTGCTCTCGTTTATATCATTGTCCCGATGCTTGGTGCTGCCGTTGGTTTCGCTGTTGCAGACGCATCAAAGAAACTTGCCGGCGAAGAATAATTCACCTGGAAATTGAAAGATATCCCGCACTTGCGGGGTATCTTTTTCTTGCAAAAAAATGCCATAAGCATTATAATATATTCATCATGGATCCAAATACAAACTTAGCTCCTGACGCTGCTCCGGCTCCGCTCGGGTCGTCTCCTGAGCCGACTCCTGTCGCTCCAGAACCGCTAGCAGCCCCGGAACCTCTTGCTCCGAATCCGGCTGTTGACGTTGCCAACGCCGCTCTTGCTGGCGCAACTCCTGTTGTTACGACTACTGATCCGAATGCTGCTGACGTTGCCCCTGAGCCAACTCTCCAAGCTCCTGTTCTCGCTCCATCCGCCGATTTCCAAATGGGCGAAGTTTCGACTGTTTCCGCTGTCCAAAACGGCGCAGATGGCAATCTTGCTGCCGCTGCTGATGAAGTAATGGTTGGCGCGCCGCTCGAAGAACAGCCGTCGAATCCGATGGACGACCCGAATGTTGACCAACTTGCTAATTCCGACGGAGGTGCCGAGCAGCAAACCACCGGCCAAGAATCAGCTGATTTTAACGATCCAAACGCCGCTGCTGAAGCTGAAGCTGCCGCAAACAAAGGCAAAGATGACGAAGAAGAACAAGAACCAATCGTCGCTGCCGCCCCAGTCCCAGGCTCAATCGGTTCCGCAAAATCTTATACTGACATCCAGCGCGCCGAAGCTGAAAAAGCCGCAAAAGTCGCCGCGAAACAAAATCAGAAAATTAAATTAAGTAAAAACACTATCTTAATTATCGTCATCGCTGTTGTCGCAGTGATTGGCATTATCGTTGGCGCTCTCGTCATTTTCGGTGGTTCTTCAACTCCAAGCCCAACCTCGACTACTTCGTACTCCGACGACGATGACGGTGGTGACACTAGCTCCTATTCAACTCTTTCCTGTAAACGCAACCTCGCCGCCGAAGAATACGGTTCTTATGGCGCTGTTTCCGGTATCCAAGAAAACATTTTTTACTTCAAAGACGACGCGCTTGACGGCCTCGTTACGAATTTCGCATACACTTATGCAAACCGCGCACTTGCCGAAATTGCCCTCGATACTTTCATGAGCAGCTACGGCGTAACAACAGCAGGGAAGATGCCTGAACACGGTTCTGCCTCTGGCGAAACCGAAGAACCAGACACTAACGAAGATAGCGAAAGCGAAGATTCTAGCTCTACTAAAACCGCTGCCGAAATGCTCCACCACTACGTCTGGCTCGAAAATTACACCGTCACTCACGGCATGTCGATTGAATCAGCCGACATCGAAGCTTGGCTTGCTTCCGATAACTACAGCGACAAAACCTACGGCGCGACCGAAGATGGTGCTGCCGCTCCGCTACTTGACGGCGAGACCGAAGAAGATGTCGAAACGACCGAAACCGGTGAAGTTGTCCGCAACCTGAACTACTACAATCGCCTCCAAAATCACATCAACTACGATTGTAATATCATTAAAAGTAATTAAAACTCGATTTTTATGATATAATTCTACTATGCCCGGGTGGTGGAATTGGTAGACACGTATGCCTTAGGAGCATATGCCATGCGCGTGCTGGTTCGAGTCCAGTCCCGGGCACCATTGACAAAAATATCAAAATATGCTATAATGTAAATATAGGGTCGCATTTGACCTTATTTTTTAATTCTTATCACACACCAAATTAAATTCGACGTCGTAATCTTTCTTCCCGTAAGGCTCATGCGCCTTGAAAATCGCCGTCGATTTGTTTGTGTCGCAAGAATACGAATCTGTCTCGAAATACGAGCGATAATTCACATTATTTTGCAAAAATTCATGGTTCAAAATCTGACGCAGCTTAATTGTGAACCCATTTTTATATCCTGAAAACGCCTCTGCAAGCTCCTCCCCATCATGCTCGACGATAAAATTTTCATACAAGCTGTCTTCGTAATACTTCCTCGAGAGCTCCT
Organism: Candidatus Saccharimonadota bacterium; assembly: GCA_017480035.1. Classification (GTDB taxonomy): domain Bacteria; phylum Patescibacteriota; class Saccharimonadia; order Saccharimonadales; family Saccharimonadaceae; genus Nanosyncoccus. Next base: position 336,887 of record JAFVBJ010000003.1, read on the forward strand.
CGAATTTTCTCTCCGCAAAAAATGTATTTTCGTATAGTTTAATATAAACAATCAGTCCCACGACGGCCAGAACCGCCACAAAAATCAAGAGAATTATTACTTTCGAGACGACCCCACTCCTTTTTCGCTCAATCTTCATATCTCTATTGTACCACAACATAACCGTTTTAATTATGTTAAAATAGAAACATGAACCGATTTTTCACGAAAAACACCCGAATCGTCCTCGTCCGACTTTTTATTATCGCTGTCACAGCAATCCTTTTCACCTTTTTTCTCGAATGGCGCTTCCTCGACAACGATTTTGACCGCGTCCTGAATTTCGTGACGACAAAACCGCAAGTTTTCTTCTATAACGCTCTCCTTTTTGCATTCCTCGAATCGCTCATCACTGCCATCTGGAAAACCCCTTGGACTGGTCTCGGCATCAGTTTCGCTCTCACCATCATCATCTCGTACATTTCCGTCCAAAAACAAGCTTTCCGCGGTCAACCTCTGCTCCCGGATGATTTTATGCTCACCGACCAAGCCGGCACTATCTCAAAATTCATCGACATCTGGTCGCTCATCCGCATGCTTCTCGCCGTCGCTCTCGTCATCGCCCTCACTTTGCTTTTAAACCATCTCACAAAATCCTTTTTCGCCATCGAAAAGAAACAAAATCTCCGTCTTTTCCGCATCATTCTCGCTATTGTTGCCGTAGTTGGTTTTCTCGGCTCAACTAATTTCATCCGCCACCACAGCGGCGAACGCGACCAAGACGTTCCGTTTCTCGGCACTAAATTTGTCGCCTGGAACCAAATGGTGAACTACGAAGACAACGGTTTCATCATCGGCTTTCTCTACAACCTCTCAAAATTCAAAATGGTCGAACCGAGCGACTATTCCGAGTCAAAAATCGCCGAAATCAAATCATCCTATGAAAGTCCCGAACCAAAAACCTCTCTCAGTTCCGCCGATTATAACATCGTCGTCATCTTGAACGAATCGTTTTACGACCCCGAAATCATCTCCGAATTTTATCCTGTCTCCGCCAACAATCTCGGCGGCAAAAACTCCATGAACGTCCCAATCACTTCATCTGTTGCACCCACCATCCAAAACCTCATCAAAAACGATCAAACTTCCAAAAACTACGCCATCGGCCAAATGTATTCGACCGATTACGGTGGTGGCACCGCTAACATCGAGTTTGAAGTCGATACCGGCATGACGAATTATTGGGCAAACACCGTCCCTTACGTCGACCTTTTCCCGCACCTCGAAAAAGTTCCTAGTATCGCCCAAATCGCGAAGCAAAACGGCTACAAAACTCTCGCTATCCACCCATTCAACGCCGGCATGTACAAACGAAATATTGCTCTGAAAAAAGAAGGTTTTGATGATTTTATCGACGAATCACGCATGACCGAAACAGAGAAAGACGACCACCGCGAATATATCAACGACCGCTCCGCTTACAACGAAACTCTGAAATACCTCATCGAAACAGACGAAAAACTCCTCGTCTCTCTTATCACCATGCAAAATCACGCCGGTTACGGCTCCGACAACTACTCATCTCGCAGCTATCATCTCGCTTCCGCCCCTAAAAACGACTCCTCAAACCCATTTTCTGATGACGAGCGGAACGAAGTCGAAATCTACCTCGAAACTCTCCATAATTCCGACTATTATCTCGACGAATTCCTCAAAAAACTCGAAAAATTCGACGAAAAAACTGTCATTTTGTTCTATGGCGACCATGCTCCCGGCGTTTTTGGTCGCGTTGACGAGTCAAAAGACAAATCCGCTTCCGACCTCTCTCGCATCACTCCTTATCTTATCTGGGCGAATTTCGACCTCGAAGACGTCAAATACGAAAATATCGAGCGCTTCAACGTATCAAAAACCACTCTCCCAACAACCACTCCAAACTGCCTCACAAACACTCTTTTCTCTCTGTTAGACGTCGAAAAACCGGACTACATGAACCTCTTAAATTCCGTCTGCGATAAGTCTCCAATCCTCGCCCAAACTTATTTCGCTTCCTCCGCCCCAACTCAATCTGAAGTCCTGAAAAACTACGAACTCTTCACTTACGACATCCTCGGCGGCAAGCAATACTGGCTGAAATAACCATAAGCACCTCTTGCATTTTTCCGCAAAATGTGCTATAATATAGGTATAGGCTTATGGTGGGCCTAAAAATCCACAAATCGCACTTTTAAAGGAGGAATAAAACATGCAAACTTTCAGTAATCTTTTTCCTATGACCCCGGCACAATCTTGGGCGTTTCTACTGCTGCTTTTCTCAGTATCAGCCCTCGTGGCTTACCTCATCTGGTATCTCGACATCGTTGCACAGCTTTCATTTACGAACTGCAAAGTCGTCGGTGCTAAAGGCATCATTTACGCTTTTCGCGGAATCGAATGTTATGAAATTCTGCGCGAACGCGTCATCGGAGTAACGAGAAATGAGATTGGCTATAGAGTCTCCACCTCTGATGGTGAAGTCCCTGGTACCTATTTCATTATCACTTCGAGAGAAGATGTTGGAAATCCGGAATACGATGAGGCAATTGAGCTTGCTGGTGATGACGAGCGCTTAAAGAAAGAATTGCTTCCGCCCGCTCGGGTCAAAAACTATTTTGTCCTGAAGAACAAGGAAACTGGCGAGAGCCAAGAATTCTTCGTTGTCTATTTAAAATATGACAATACCGTTGAGGTCGAAGAAGCCTTAAATCGCTATTTCGATGAAGAATTCGAAGATATCTGTAAAAACAATGTAGCATGAACTCCGAAAATGCCCCGCCTAGCGGGGCTTTTTCATGCTGAAATATGGTAAAATAAAGATATGGAAGATTTTGAATCGACTTTTTTCTTTTATGACCTCGAAACTAGCGGCCTCGACCCGAGAGAAGACCGCATCATGCAATTTGCTGGTATCCGTACTGACCTCGATTTCAATCCTATCGGCGACCCGGTTAATATCCTCGTAAAACTTGCCGACGACACACTTCCAAGCCCCGGCGCCATCAACGTCACTCATATTACTCCTCAACAGACCCAGCTCGACGGTATTTCCGAACCAGAATTTTGTAAATATGTCCAAGAAGAAATTTTCACGCCCGGCACTGTCGAAATTGGCTATAATTCCGTCCGTTTTGATGATGAACACATGCGCTTTTGTTTTTATCGCAATTTCTATGACCCGTACGAATGGCAATGGAAAGATGGTCGTTCACGTTGGGATTTGCTCGATGTTGTTCGCATGGTGCGCGCTCTTCGCCCGCAGGGAATCAAGTGGCCATTCTCGACTGCCACGCGTAAAAAAGATGATGGTACCGAAGAAACTTTTGAAAAACCAAACAATCGTCTCGAAAACTTGACGAAAGAAAACGGCCTAAAACACGAACACGCTCATGACGCGCTTTCTGATGTCGAAGCTTTAATTTCCGTCACAAAACTCATTAAAGAAAAACAGCCGAAACTCTTTGACTATCTTTTTAAAATGCGAAACAAAAAGTTCGTTGCATGCCAGCTTGATAGTAAATCCCCGCTCGTCTACACTACTGGTCGCTATTCGTCGAAGTTTTGGCATACGAGTGTCGTTTTTCCGCTTTGTAATTTTAAAGATGGTCGTGCACTTGTTTTTGACCTTCGCTATAATCTCGATGAGTTACTCGAAGCCGAGAAAAATTTCAAACCTGAAGAAAAGACTGACCGTTTTGGCCGAAAATATATCACAAAATTCTCTTGGTTTCCGATTGTTAAAGAACTTGCATATAATAAATGCCCGGCGATTGCTCCGATTGGCGTATTAGATGCCGAATCGGAACCAGGCAAAACTGGCTGGGAACGCATCAGTCTCGAAAAGTCTCAAGTCGAGAAAAATCTCGAAATCCTAAAATCTCACCCAGAATTTGCCGAACATATGCAAAAACTTTTTGCGGATAAGAAGGATTCATACGTGAAGTCCGAAGATGCTGACGCGCAGCTCTATGACGGCTTCATTCCGGATGGCGACCGCGTCAAAATGAAAGATGTGCGTGGCCGAAACGCTAATGAACTCGCAGATTATCATCCAATGTTTGAAGACCCGCGTCTTTCTGACCTACTTTTGCATTATAAGGGCCGTAATTTCCCAAATTCTTTCGACGAAACCGAGCAAAAACAATGGGAAAAATATCGCCTTGCTCGTCTCCAAAAACAAGAAAAGATTTTTGTTGCCGAACTCGAAAAAATGAAAGACGAAATGGATCCAAATCTCCTCGAAGATTTGTTGCTTTGGTACCAAAGTTTAGCCTCTGGCGATTACGAGTAAAAATGTCCTAAAACTTGACTTTCTATCTGTTATATGCTAATATTTTTTGAAAAGAAGGGAGTTTATTTTCTGATGATTTACGGTTATATTCGTGTCTCGACTGACAAGCAGACTGTCGAAAATCAACGTTTTGAAATCAACAATTTTTGTAAGCAGAAAAAACTCAAAATCGACGGTTGGATTGAAGAAACGATTTCCGGAACAAAAGAATATGATAAACGCGAACTCGGCCGCTTACTTAAGAGAATTAAAAAAGGCGATCTTATAATCTGCGTTGAGCTCTCCCGCCTCGGCCGTAATCTTTTTATGATTATGGAAATTCTTAATATCTGTATGACGAAAGAATGCCAAGTTTGGACAATCAAGGACGGCTATCGTCTCGGTGATGACATCCAAGCAAAAGTTCTTGCTTTTGCGTTCGGACTTTCTGCCGAAATTGAAAGAACTTTACTCTCCCAAAGAACAAAAGAAGCGATGGCTCGTTTAAAATCAGAAGGGAAACGTCTTGGCCGTCCAGTTGGCAGCCATCTTCCTCAGACTTCATATAAATGCTATGGTGGCGATAAAAAGATTGTAAGAATGATGAATAATGGCGTCTCTTGGACAAAAATGGGCGCGAGGTTTGACGTCACCCATTCAACCCTAAAAAACTATGTCGTGCGCTTCCTTCCGGAATACGCTGATTATGATAGTGAAAACCCCGCAACTTACCCGGCTAATAAGAAAATTGGCGCCTTGGACTCTGTACAAAAATAACTTTTTGTGGTAAAATATACGCGTTAAAAACGGAGATAAATGATGGCAAATGGACTTTTAAGCCCAGCCGGAATCAAAATGCAAAACGGAGACGAAAATTGCATCAAAATTCGCGGCGCAAGGCAGCACAATCTGAAAGATATTGATATTGACATCCCGCGCGAAAAACTCGTCGTGATTACCGGGCTTTCTGGCTCTGGAAAATCAAGCCTAGCTTTCGACACAATCTACGCTGAAGGCCAGCGTCGCTATGTCGAATCGCTTTCAAGCTACGCCAGAATGTTTCTCGGTGTGATGGACAAGCCTGATGTCGACACTATCACTGGTCTTTCTCCGGCCATCTCCATCGACCAAAAATCGACTTCGAGGAACCCGCGTTCGACCGTCGCGACCGTGACCGAAGTCTATGATTATCTCCGTCTTCTCTTTGCACGCGTCGGCGTGCCACATTGTCCGATTTGTCATCGCGAAGTTTCTAGGCGTAGCGTCGAAGATATTGTGAATGAAGTGATGAAACTTCCTCTCGGCAGCAAACTTATGCTCCTCGCCCCAATCGTCCAACAGAAAAAAGGCGAATTCCAACACATCTCCGAACAATTCATCCAAAAAGGTTTCTCGCGCGTCCGTGTCGACGGAATCGTTTACGCTCTCGACGAATTTCCGGAACTTGAAAAGAATATTAAACACGACATCGAAATCGTCGTTGATCGCTTCATTTTGTCGCCAGATTTACTCTCGCGTATTTCCGGTTCAATCGAGCAAGCTCTCGATCTTGGTCAGGGAATCATTAAACTTTTGAGAATTAACGACAATTCCAGTTCCATCGAGCAAAAAAATCTCGAAGATACTGAAGTCTTGACCTATTCCCAGCGCTACGCCTGCGAATATCACCCGGACGAACTCATTCCGGAACTCGAACCGCGTTTATTCTCGTTCAATGCTCCGCAAGGCGCTTGTCCGACCTGTACCGGTCTCGGTAGCCGTCTCGAAATCGACCCGAATCTCGTTTTCAATAAAAACTTAACAATCGCCGAAGGTGGAATTCGTCCGTTTAATCGTATCCGTGATGATTCTTGGTGGATGAAACGTTTGGATGCCGTCGCGAATCGCCATAATTTTTCTATCCATATTCCAATCAAAGATTTGACCGAAGAACAAAAACAACTCATTCTCTACGGCACCGGTGATGAAAAATACCAAGTCCGCATTAACGGCTCTGGTAAATGGCAAGAAGGCGCTGTCTACGAATCAACTTACGAAGGTGTCATCCCAACTCTCGAGCGTCGTCATAAAGAAACCGACTCTGAATTTATCCGTAAAGACATCGAACGTTTCATGCGCGTTCGCGAATGTCAAACCTGTCATGGCGCTCGTTTAAAGCCAGCCGTGCTCGCTGTCACAATCCATGATCTAAATATCGTCGACATGTGTAATCTCGACGTCGATTCGACACTCGAAGTTTTGTCTCAAGACCTCGAATTTTCCGAATCGGAGCAAATGATTGCGAAACCAATTTTGAAGGAAATTAGAGAGCGCATTAAATTCATGCAAGACGTCGGTCTCGGTTACATCGAACTCGGCCGCGCCGCCAACACACTTTCTGGTGGCGAAGCTCAACGTATTCGCCTTGCGACTCAAATTGGTTCCGGCCTCCAAGGTGTGCTTTACGTTCTTGACGAACCGTCCATCGGCCTTCATCAACGCGACAACGACAAATTGATTGCCACTTTGAAGCATCTTCGCGACTTGAAAAACACTGTTCTCGTCGTTGAGCACGACGAAGATACCATGCTAAGCTCCGATTATCTTATCGATATCGGCCCGAAAGCCGGCAATCTCGGCGGTGAAGTTGTTGCGGTTGGCACCCCAGAAGAAGTCATGAAAAATGAAAATTCCATCACCGGAAAATATCTTGCCGGGAAAATGACGATTGAAGTTCCGAAAAAACGCCGTAAAGCTAAAGTTGGCAAAGAGCTAGTTGTAAAAGGTGCTCGTGAAAATAATCTGAAAAATATCGACGTACATTTTCCACTTGGCGTGATGACCGTCGTTTCTGGTGTTTCTGGCTCTGGCAAATCCACGCTCGTTAACGAAATTCTCGCGAATGAACTTCTCGCAAAATATCATCGCGCCCAAACCGTTCCAGGCGCGCACGACGCAGTTGAAGGCACTGAAAATCTTGATAAATGTATCGTGATTGACCAGTCTCCAATCGGCCGCACTCCACGCTCTAATCCTGCGACCTACACCGGTGTTTTCAACCAAATCCGCGAGCTTTTCGCCAAACAACCAGAAGCTGAGATTCGTGGCTATAAAGCCGGCCGTTTCAGTTTTAATATCAAAGGCGGTCGTTGCGAACACTGTCAGGGCGACGGCGTAAATAAAATCGAGATGCACTTCCTTCCGGATGTTTATGTCACTTGTCCGGCCTGTCATGGCAAGAGATATAATCGTGAAGCGCTCGAAATAAAATATAAAGGCAAAGATATTTCACAAGTTCTCGATATGACAATCGACGAAGCAGTCGAATTCTTCAAAAATATCCCGAGTATTGCGCCAAAATTAAAAACTATCCAAGAAGTTGGTCTCGGTTATATCCGTCTCGGCCAGCCAGCCACGACTTTCTCTGGCGGCGAAGCCCAACGCATTAAACTTGCAACCGAGCTTTCTCGTCGCTCGACCGGAAAAACTCTCTATATTCTCGATGAGCCAACCACCGGGCTTCATACCGACGACGTCAAACGTCTCCTTGCTATCTTGAATCGCTTAGTCGATGGTGGAAATTCGATGATTATTATCGAGCATAACCTCCACGTCATTAAGAGCGCGGATTGGATTATCGATATGGGCCCAGAAGGTGGCCAGAAAGGCGGAATGGTTGTCGCGGAAGGCACTCCGGAAGACCTCGCAAAAAGAACAGATACGCCAACCGGTCAGTTCTTGAAAAATTTCATAAAATAGTGTATAATTGATACTAATTGTAAAAATAAAGGAAAAATATGTCTGATATTAAGTTAAGTTTGAATGCTCGAACTTTGACTGGCAAGAAACTTGCCGGTCTCCGTGCTGATGGACTTATTCCTTCCGTCATCTATGGCGAAGGCGAACCGGTCCTCACCCAGAGTGCGTACAACGAAACCGAGAAAGTCCTTCTCGCTGCCGGATACCACTCAACTGTCGATGTCGATATCGACGGCAAAAAGAAAATGGTCATCGTGAAAGATGTGAATCTCGACCCAGTTTCAAGAAAAATTGTCAACGTCGAATTCCAAGCCGTCTCGGCTGACCGTGCGATTGAAGCAACCACTCCAATCGAACTCACCGGCTTCGAAACTTCCGACGCTTCGAAAGCTCACTACACGATTCTTCAAGTTATGGAAGAAATCGACGTTAAAGCAAAACCTTCGGATCTTCCGAAAGAGCTCACTATCGATGCTTCGAAACTCGCTAACCTCGACGATAAAATCACGATTGCTGACATCGTCTTGCCGGCTGGCGTCGAATTTGCTGAAAAAGACATTGATATGAACGCTGCTATCGCAATTCTTTCTGACCCTGCTGCTGAAGCCGCTGCACGTGAAGCTGAAGAAGCTGCCGCAAAAGAAGCTGAAACTGTTGATGCTGCTGACGTCCCGAGCGACAACGGCGCAAAACCTGAAGAAGCTGCTGAAGGCGAAGCAAAAGCTGAATAATTCAGCAAATAACAGAGAAAGTGTTGTAATTATTACAACACTTTCTTTTTACTGTAAAATGCTTATGCTCAAAACTATAGAAATAGACAATAAAAAATACTCCGGATAAAAGGAGTATTTTTTATATCGTTATTAAGATAAGTTGTTTTTCGTCAGTGCTTTACAGTTCTCTACGAGTCGTTTTGCAAAAGCTTCGCGCGCGTTGTCCGCGTTATTATTGTCGCCTTTCCATGCATCGAGTGCCGGCCCCTGCAATGCACGTGCATAAGAGAATGTCACAGCCCAAGGAAACGGCCCGTTGTTTGTCACGGCTTGTAAATTTTCCGTCGCTTGCTCGACGCCTTGTCCACCAGAGAGGAAAACGACTCCCGCGAGTTCTTTTGGACAATGTTCTCGCAGAACTTTTGCGGTCCATTCGCCAACTTCTTCTGGAGAACTTTGATTTTCATACTTCTTTCCGGCAAGCACCATGTTCGTTTTCAGGATGCATCCTTCAAGATTCACGCTAAATCTCGCAAGTTGTTTGAATAAACAGTCGAGAATTTCGCCAGTGATTTTCGCACAAGTTTCAACCGAATAATATCCATCATGCACTACTTCTGGCTCAACAATTGGCACAATCCCAGCATTTTGGCAGTCTTTTGCATATTGCGCGAGGATTTCACAGTTCTTTTCAATTGCGAATTTTGACGGCGTCTTTACAGAAACATTATCTCCACCTACTCCGTCGAGCGTCACTTCGAATGCTGCACGCCATTTTGCAAATCGTGCTCCCATTTCGAAGTATTCTGCGAGTCTCTCCGGCAAATCGTCTAGCCCCTTCGTCCATTTTTCTGTCGCATATTCTGGCTCAGAAAATGGTTCGAGCCCTTGGTCGACTTTAATTCCTGGAACAATTCCTTTTGCAGTTAAGAAAGAGACAAAATCGCTCCCGTCATCCGCTTTTTGGCGCGCCGTTTCATCGAACAAAATCACACCATTAACATATTTTTCAAGGTTATGTGTCGTGAAGAAAATATTGCGGTAGTCGCGACGATGTTCTTCGTCGTCCGGAATTCCAGCCTCCTCGAATTTTTTATGAATCGAACCGCCACTTTCATCGGCCGCGAGGATTCCGCGACCCGGGCTTACCATTGTTTTTGCAATCAAACGCAAATTTCCGTCCGTTTCGCGACGTTTTTCAATCATTTCAGTCAATTTTTTCAATGACAAACTCTCTGTGATAGTTGAGTTTTCGACGTTTAAAGCTGCCATTTCGAGCGCATCTTTTGTTGAAGTTCCATTCATCATCGCTCCGAAAATCGTCGCCGCGATAATCGAATAACTCGTCAGATGTGTCATCAAATCATTTTTCGAGACTTTGTATCGACGCACAATGCTTCCGCATTTGATTTCTCGGTGTAAAATCGTACAAACTACGCCTTTTGGCGACGCTTCCGAGAGTTCTCCGTCCGTGAAAACGACGTTCGCAACTCGCGTCAACTCCTTTACTCCGGTCGTGAAATTATTTACGTTCGCAAAAATCGCAAGTTTTGCGTGAGTTAAACCGAGATAATTTTTCACTTTTTCAGCTAATTCGTCGGAAACTTCTGCGGAACGGTCGATAAAAATCCAGTCAACTGGGTTGTTTGGGGAATTAAAAACCGACAAAACGCGTTCACTCGGCACGAAATATGAAATATTTTCGCCACTTGAAAGCACATAACGATACGAATCGGCAATTTTCTTTTCTTCTTCGCCGGAAATCGACGACTCAAGCCCGAGTTTATCAAAAACTTCTTTCGTCACTCTTGCGCCGCCAAAAACCGATGTGCGCGAAAAAAACGCATGGTGTCCGCCGTCAAAAGCGATATCCATCCATGGCGTGCCGTTTTCATCTGTTTCAAACTTATTTTGTCTCTCATCGAGACCTAGATAAACATCTTTTATGATGTTCCCAACAATCAAAATACGCATATTATATATATTTTACCACAAGCGTGTTTATTTTTGTACCTCGTTTTAAGAATTTGCAACCAAATAAGTCATTTGTGAACTTCAACCGCGGTAGGAGTTCGAGTAGGCGAGAGCTTGCTCTCATCTGCGAGACGACGCCCCGCGGAAGAAGTGTAATAAAGAAAAACCCGCGTTTAGCGGGTTTAACTTTATCGAACTTCTACGCGGACGCGCGGAAGGCTTTTGCCGGAGAAGTGAGTCTTTTTCGTCTTCACGAATGTGACGACACCATCTTTTGCGGCGTGGATTGTGAAGTTCTTTGACATATATGTGCCAGGACCAGCGATTTTTGTTGAGCCAGTTTGGCGGACAAGCACTTCACCGTTTCTAACTTTTTGTCCACCAAAGCGTTTGACACCGAGGCGTTGACCCGCATTGTTATGGACGTTCTTGGCGGTACCGCCAGCTTTAACGTGTGACATATCTTATCTTTTCCTTAATACTATTATTTCTCGAGCCACAATTTGCCCTTCTCTGAAGTAGAGCATATCCTCTTGACTCAAGTGGTTTAACTTTAGAACATTATACCCCATATCTTTAATTTCGTCAAGGATATTCAACCTTTCGTAGTGTCCATTTGGTCTGAGCCAAGCCGGCACGGCGAGCGCGAGTGGTGTTCTTGAGTCAATCTGCCCCGAAATATTCTTCAAAAACCCTAGAATTATGCTTTTACACTCTTGTTTTTGCTCTTTCAATTTAATTTCGACTGGCGGTTGACTCATCGGCGCCCCGAGATACGTTTCACAAGCGACCGCATCGATTTTTTTATCCCAAGAGAAATTAGTCGCATCGCCAACCGAAAGCAAAAACAAGTTCTTTGCGGTAGCAGGACCTTGGGCTACCGCGAAGGAACTGTTTTCTTTTTCCGTTAGCCATTCCAAATTTTTCTCCGAATACTCAATCATGCGGTCGCTTAAATCTGTTCCGTACGCCGTGTAGCCGTCAAGCAAAGCTTCCTGTAAAACCACGCCAGTTCCACAAAACGGATCTAAAATTCGCGAACCTTCAGGCAGTGGTCCGCAAAGATTAATTAAAATCTGCGCCAATTTCGGCGGGAGCATTCCAACTTTCGCATCTCTTGCCGGTCGTGCTTGGTCGCGATTTTTATAAGCCGTAATATTTTGCACCCCAATTAAAACATACCATTCTTTGCCAACCTTCAAAAACTCCACATGTCCGTCTTTTTCGCCCATTTGATTGTGATGTGATGTCGCCGTAGAAAGCGCTGCGTCGTTATTTTGTAGAACTCGCGCCGAGCGTCCCTGCCGTGCTAAAATTTTCTTGATTTTCAGCGCTTCGCCTTGTGATTTAAATTTTCTCGCCCCTTTCGAATAATCCGAAACTCCAATCACGAATTTTCCAGAAAAAGCCCCGTCGCTAGTATTTAAATTCAGAAGATAATCAACTGGATTTTCCGAAATCAATTTTCCAAATTTCAGCGTTCCGCCGAATCGATTGATGTTAATGGTTTTATTCGATTCAAAAACCGCAAGATTTGGTGCAATTTTTTTGACACTTTCGCCAAATTGCGCCGTTAGTTCCGCCAAAGAAATGTCGGAAAGTCGTCCAAGAACCGCTAAATATTTCATGTTATAATATATTATATCATGGAAAAATTCTCGGTTTCTGAATTTATCGCCTACTGTAATCAAACTTTAGAATACGCATATACTGGCTGCACGGTTGAAGGTGAAGTTTCTGAAATGAAAACGAGTCAAGGCAAATGGGTCTTCTTTAGCTTAAAAGACGACGACGGCTCAATCGATTGTTTTATTCCAATTTGGCAACTTCGTGTACCAATCGAAGATGGTATGAAAATTATTGTGCGTGGAACACCAAAGCTGACGAGTTGGGGAAAATTTAGTTTTACAGTTCAAGCGATTCAACCAGTCGGGCAGGGAAACATTAAGAAAAGTTTTGAACTTTTGAAAAAGAAACTCGAAAAAGAAGGACTTTTCGACGAAGCGAAAAAACGCTCAATTTCAAGAGATATCTCGAAAATCGGCGTCATCTCAAGTACGCAAGCCGCTGGCTATGCTGATTTTATTAAAATCATCAATGAACGTTGGGGCGGCCTGGAAATTTCAGTTTGTCACACTCAAGTCCAAGGCCTTGTCGCGCCAGACCAAATTATTCGCGCGTTAAATTATCTGAATGAACGCGCCGAAGTTGAAGTGATTGCAATCATTCGCGGCGGCGGTTCTGCTGACGACCTCGCTTGCTTTAATGATGAGAAGCTTGTCCGTGCTATTGCCGCTTCAAAAATTCCAGTTATCACTGGCATCGGTCACGAAGTCGACGAAAGTCTTTCTGATCTCGCTGCCGACGTTGTCGCATCAACTCCAAGCAACGCTGCCCAAATGCTCACGCGCGACAAAAAAGCCGAAATCGAAAATCTCCACGAAAATATTTCGCGTATTTCTACCCAAATTTCCTCGCGTCTCGATTTGATAAGAAGCGACACGAAAATGAAAACTCTAAGTATCGCCTCAAAAATTTATTCCGATATTGAATCGAAAATCGCCCAAACTATTAATCTCAAAAAAGTACTTGAAGGTCTAAATCCCGACAATATTTTGAAAAATGGCTACGCGATTTTGACCGGAAAAGTTGCCGTCGGTAGCGAAATTAAAATCGAAACCGCAAAATCCTACATCAATGCCAATATAACAAAAGTAAAGGAGAAAAAATGACTAAAAAACTTAACGAGAAAATTGCCGAATTAGACAAAAAAGTCGAATGGTTTTATGGCGACGAATTTAAGCTCGATGAAGCTAGCGCAAAATATAAAGAAGCAGTCAGCCTCGCAAAAGAGATTGAATCCGATTTAAAAAATCTCAAGAATGAAATCAAAATCATCGAAGAAGATTTTACGAAAGAATAGCGAAAAAACGAATTTTCCGCTTGCAAAAAATGTTAAACATAAGTAAAATAGAATCATATGAATAATAGTGGGCAACCATACGGTCAAAACATCAATAATTTTCAGGGAACGCCGCAAGTGGCGCCAAATGCTATGCCTGGTTATATCCCGCCGCGCCCAAGCCAGCCAATTCGTCCGGGTCAACCAAATGTCCCTGGTAACCCTGAACCGGAGAAAAAAGACCGTTCCGGTCTGATAAAGACTATTCTTTTGATTTTTACTTCGCTTGTCGCCGCGACGTTTATTGTCCTCTTTATTGTGATGTATATAAACTGGAACGAAGCGAACACGAACGTCAAAGGTAAAATCGATGTTGCTGTCGCCGAAGCAAACAATGAACTCCGAACGGAACTCGAATCGCAATTCGCAGAAAAAGAAAAATACCCACTTTCAAAATTCTCTGGTCCGACTGATTTCGGCGCCTTGACTTTCGAATATCCAAAAACTTGGAGTGTCTACGTTCCTGATGATGGCTCCACAGCCCAAGATTTCAACGCTTACATGAACCCAGGCCAAGTTAACGTCGTGAATGCAAAAACTGTGATGGCTCTTCGTGTCAGCATCGTCAATAAATTGACCGACACAGTCAAACAGCAATACGCCTCTTATATTAAGAATGGTAAGATGGAGATTTCGACCACCGTCGTAAATGGTGTTGATGTCGACGTCTACACTGGCCAATTACCATCAAGCCTCCAAGGTATCGTCTGTATCTTTAAGATTCGCGACAAAACCGCCATCATCCAGACCGACGCCATGATTTTCAAAGACGACTTTTATAAAATCCTCAATTCTATCACGTTCAACGCTTAGTCCACGTATTTTATGCTATACTATAAGTATGCAGGAGGTAGATAATATTTTTGTCGCAGCTCACGAGCTGAAAAGCCCGCTTTCTCTTTTGCGTCAACTCGCGCTCTCGATGGAAATTGACGACCAAATCTCACTCAAACGCACTCAATCTCGCATGGTCGAAGTTTCTGAACGCGCCCTCCGCCAAGTAAACGACTTAACAAAAGTTTCTCGCCTCGAAGATGGCTTGTTTGAACTCGAGCCAGTTTCGATTCGCGCAGTTTGTAATGAAGTGACGAATGAACTTCGCTATCTTTATCGCGCTAATCATCGCGATATTTTTGAAAAATACACCAACCACTCAAAACTCGTCATTGCTAATCGCGAATTACTTTACTCTGTGATTTATAATTTCTGTTCTAACGCTATGCACTATTCCGATGCTGGTACTCGCGCTCGTATCTTTGTCCGCGACAGGAAAGGCAAAGTCGAAATCCAAGTTAGAGATTACGGCCCAGCTCTTCCGACAAAAATCTGGAAAGATTTGAATCATGGCTGGTTACGCGAACCGACTTCGGTTGCGATGCGTCCCGGTTCGAGTGGTCTCGGACTCTACATCGCCTCGAAATTCAGCCGCTATATGCACGGCGAAGTTTCGGCTGTCCGCCACAGAGATGGCACGAGTTTCACGCTCATTCTTCCTGTTTCGACTCAAACTAGCTTATTTGGAGAATAAGATGGCTCTAGTTTATGTGCTCGAAGACGACGAAATCATGGGTGAGCTTTTCAAGAAATATCTTCGCGGGCTCTGCAAAGTAAAAGTTTTTCAAGATGCAATTTCTGCGATTTCCGAAATCTCTGACGATAAACCGTCCCTAATTTTTCTTGATATTCTTCTGACTGGTCCGGATGGTTTTACTTTTTTAAATGAAGTCGTTAGTTACGAAGATACTGCGAAAATCCCAGTCGTCATCGTCACAAGTCTCGACCTTAAGACTGACAACCTAAAAAACTATAACGTCGTGAAGATTCTAAAAAAAGATGAACTAGTCCCAGACGACATCAAAAATCTCGCGTGCGAATTTTTGGAGCCAAAAAATGCCTAGTAGCAATCGCCGTCGTAACGACCTTCGCACAAAAGCAATTATTCTTCATCGCACAAAATATGGAGAAACTGACCGGATTTTGAATCTTTTGACTCCCGAAGGTCGCAAATCTTGTGTCGCAAAAGGCGTTCGCAAAGAAAAATCGAAACTCGCTGGTGGAATTGAAATGTTTACCGTCTCGGATATCGTGATTCACGAATCCGAAAAAAGTGACATGGGAATTTTAACTTCCGCCAAAATGATTAAAAGCTACATGAATATTATTTCCGATTTAGAACGCTTCGAACTTGGCTCAAAAATTATCAAATTCGCTAATAAAATTTCCGAAAATGTCGATTCTCCGGAACTTTTTTCGCTCGTTAATCAATGTTTTTGGGCGCTTGACAAAAACCTAAATCGCGAGCTAGTCGAGAGCTTTTTTCTCTTTAATTTGATGCGGATTTCTGGTGAAGAAGTCAACCTCCATCGCGACACCAATGGCGAAAAACTTGATGAAAACACGATTTATGCATGGGAAACTTTTGAGAACGCTCTCCGCCCCGAATCAAACGGCAATATCACTGCCGACCACATTAAACTAATGCGCCTGATTTTAACCTCTCCACTAAAAACCGTTATGCAGGTCAAAAGCAAAGAAAAACTTCTCCCGGAAGTCCTATTTATCGCAAAATCAGTCGCCAAATCCGCCTAGATATGTTAAAATTATAGAGATAGGAGATTTTTTATGGCAACAAAATTAGAGGACATTGTTAGTTTATGTAAACGCCGCGGATTTATTTTTCCGGGCTCTGATGTTTATGGCGGTTTCGCTGGTACATGGGACTATGGCCCGCTTGGTGTTGCTTTGAAGAAAAAAATCATGAACGAATGGTGGAAGTTCTGGGTTGAAGACCGCGACGATATGTTTGGCGTCGACGCCGCAATCATCATGAATCCAAAAACCTGGGTTGCTTCCGGTCATGCTGCAACTTTTGCTGATCCTCTCGTTGAATGTCTCGAATGTAAGGGGCGTTTCCGCGCTGACAAACTTGCCGACGGAATTAATGAATCCGTCACGACCGAAGAATTCCATAACCTCCACGCAAAATGTCCGACTTGCGGCAAAGAAAATTGGGGCCCAATCAGAAAATTCAATATGATGTTCCAGACTCACGTTGGCCCAATCGTCGACGACACTTCCGTCGCCTATCTTCGCCCAGAAACCGCGCAAGGCATTTTCACGAACTATAAAAACGTTGTTGACTCGATTTATCCTTCGATTCCATTTGGCCTCGCGCAACAGGGAAAAGCTTTCCGAAATGAGATTTCGCCACGCGATTTTGTTTTTCGTTCACGCGAATTCGAACAAATGGAGATTGAATATTTTGTTCACCCAGATACCTGGGAAGAGAATTTTGAAAAACTTTTGAAATCAGTTCACGAATTCCTTGAAGAAAAAATGGAAATTCCGGCCGAAAAAATTCACGAACTTGAAGTTGCGCCGGAAGACCGCGCACATTATTCGAAGCGCACAATTGACGTCGAATTTGACTATCCAATCGGCCGCGAAGAGTTGATGGGAATTGCTTATCGTACTGATTTTGACCTTGGAAACATCCAGCGTGAATCTGGAAAATCAATGGAATATCGCGACAAGATGACTGGCGAAACGTTTGTGCCACACGTTATCGAACCGTCATTTGGTGTTGAACGTCTTCTCATGGCTGTGCTCGCTTCGAGCTACACCGAAGAAGAAAAAGACGGAAAAACTCGCGTGCTTTTAAAGCTCCCGGAAACTCTCGCTCCGTTCAGATTCTGTGTTTCGCCACTTCTCAAAAACAAGCCAGAACTCGTTGAAAAAGCCAAAGAAGTTTATGATGCGCTTCGCGCAAAATATGGCAACGTGACTTGGGACGATTCCGGAAATATCGGCAAACGCTATATGAAACAAGACGAAATCGGAACGCCGAAATGTGTTGTTGTCGATTTCGATACTCTGGAAGATGGAACCGTCACGGTTCGCGACCGCGATATGACCGAGCAAACTCGCGTGAAAATCGAAGAACTCTAGCTTGTGGTATAATGGGGGTATGAAAAAACGCAAGAAAACAAAAAAATATAAAGTTAGTCTGTCAGTTGTTTTAAGCCCGATTATCATATTTTCGCTTCCTGTGGTTGCTATAACAACGATCGACCTCATGGACGGTGGCTTTTCGCTACTTTTCATGGGTTTTCTCTTTTTTCCAGTAGCGATTGTAGCTGTAATTGCTGGAGTTTTCGGTTCATATATAATAGGTCGAAATATCGCAATCTATAATCAGGTCCACGGGAAATCTATTAGCGCGAATATTAAATGGTTGCTTGTGATGGTTCTGGTGCTAGCAGGCCTAAGTATTGGTCTTGCGGGCTTAATGAGAGGCTACCCGATGAAACATTGTCTTAGCGCTTGTGAAAAGATTCCTTTTTATGAATCAGTTTTTACTGCATTAGCTTATATTATGGTTGCGTCAATTCCAGCTTTTTTCGCCACCTTGAAAAAATATGACGAAAAAACTATCAAAAAACTCGCTGATATACCAGTGAAAAAATCCTCAAAAAAATCTACAAAAAACTCCCACGAAGATTTTGAAGAATTGTAAAATGCGACCAAAATACCGACAACCATCCACGGAGACTTAATAATACTTAAATAAAAATTCGTTTTCCGCTCTCGCAGTGTTTGTAAAATTCTGAGCAAGAAAAATTTTTATTTGGAGCCACGTATTCGTAAATGCATAAATTTTTGGGGTTATACTGACTATCAAGCTCGTTATCAATAAACTTTACTCTAATATCTTTTAGGGCCGCCTCGGAATTATCGTACTGATATAGTCCGCGCATTAACATCCACGAATGCTCATACCAATAAGCTTTATCATCTTTGTGAAAAATCAAAAAAGTGTGCGTCGGGCATTTGTCGTCGTCATAATAAACAATGAAATAGGTTTCAAACGATAGATTCTTTTTATTAAAAAGCTCACGTTCTAGTTCAACTTGGTCCCAACACACACCAAGCTTACTTTTTCGAAGTTGGTCTGGCGATTGGAGCCTGTATTTTTGGCTAAATTCGTCAAATTCAGTATAGCGTCTGCCAGCCTCATCAACCCAACCATATTCGATGTCTTTCATGATGTCATCAATATCAGAAATAAAATCCATGCCACTATTATACTATTTTTAGAGCTTAATAAAAAATAATCACAAAAAATCCCTTATTTCAGGGATTTGTTTGAATACTGTGCGAACTGGTGGTAGCCATGCTGCGCATGTCTTCCACCAATCCAGCTCGCTTCGCTCGTTTTTTGTCTTGCGACAAAAAACTTGCCTTCGGCAAGTTCTGGATTGGTGGTCACGGCTGGACTTGAACCAGCGACACGCGGCTCTTCAGGCCGCTGCTCTACCAACTGAGCTACATGACCGCACAAATTGACGTTCGTCTCATATTATTATAGCACAAAATAAGATAGAATCAACCAGGAAGTGATATAATATATATATGAAAAAATTTAATACATCCCCAATTTCTGGCATGCAAGAGCTGACTCCAGCTAAGCAGGCCATCTTTGACAAGCTTAAAAACGAGATTGCTGGGGTGTATCATTCTCACGGTTTTCTCTCGATTGAAACGCCAATCATTGATCGTACCGAAATCCTACTTGCGAAAGCTGGCGGTGATACCGAGAAACAAATCTATAAAGTCGTGAAGACTGCCGAGACTGAGGGTGATGCGGACCAAGCACTCCGCTTCGATCATACCGTCCCGCTCGCACGCTACGTCGTCGAACACGAAAACGACATCACTTTCCCATTTAAAGTCACTCAAATTGGCCGCAACTTCCGTGGTGAACGCGCCCAAAAAGGCCGTTTCCGCGAATTTTATCAACTCGACGTCGACGTAATCGGCCGCGAAAAACTTGCGCTCGCTTATGATGCTGAAGTTGTGAAAACAGCTTATGACGCGCTTAAAACTTTCATTAAACCGGAGATGAAAATTCGAATCAGCAACCGCAAAATTCTCTCCGGTCTTCTCCAAGAACTCGGTCTCGAAACAAAATCTGAAGACATTTTCAGTATTATCGACCACGCCGAAAAAGTCCCGAAAGAAAAGACGCTTTCCGCTTTCGAAGAAATCGGTCTTAGTAATTCCGAAATCGAAAAACTCTCGAGCTTCATGGGAATTAATGGCACTCGTGAAACTGTCATCGAAAAGTTGAAAAATCTCGACATCAAAAACGAAATCTTCGCGCTCGGCGTCGAAGAACTTGACGAAGTTCTCGCTCTTCTCGAAAAACAAGGTTTGAAAGACACTGCGGTTGGCGACATGTTGATTATTCGTGGTCTCGATTATTATACCGGCTCAGTCTTTGAAACATTCCTCCCGGAATATCGTGAAATTGGCTCGATTTGTTCCGGCGGCCGCTACGAGAATCTCGCTTCGAACTACACCGAAAATAAATTCCCGGGCGTCGGCATCTCGATTGGCTTAACTCGTCTTTTCTACGTTTTGAATGAGAATAATCTACTTGACGAAGTCTCCGAAAATCCAATCGACCTCGTCTTGATTCCATTCTCCGAAAATGAATACGAATATACTTTCAATCTCGCCGAAAAACTTCGAAGCTCCGGCAAAAAAGTCGACATCAATCTTTCCGACAAAAAAGTTGGCGATAAATTCACCTACGCTGCAAAAATCGCGAAATTCGCGTCCGTGATTGGTGGAAATGAAGTTGAAACCGGCAATATTGAAGTAAAAAACCTCGAAACTGGCGAAAAACTTAAACTCGAAGACTATATTAGATAATGGAAAATATCAATTCATACATCGCTTGTCAGAAAAAGCGAGTCTCTATTTTTAACCCAATAAACGACGTCGACGCGATGATTCTCGCCCGCTTTTCCTATCTCCCATTTCATAAAATTAAGTTAGGGGAGAGGGAAACTATCGGCTCAATTTGCCAAAAAATGACAGAAAAACTCAAAGTCGAGGATTTTGCTTGGCCGGATGATTATGAATATGTCCAGAAAATGTTCGTCTCAAAACGTTTCAAAAATATGCGCGTGACCGATTATGTCCGCAAAAACTCAGAGAAAATCGAACGCCAATTTTCTGCCGTCACTATCCACACTACCTACTACGAAATGTACCTTAGTTTTTTCGGTACAGATGATACGCTTGTCGGCTGGAAAGAAGATTTTAATCTTGCTTTTCTCGATGTCATTCCGGCCCAAAAAGCTGGCGCAGAATATCTCGCCGCAGTACACCGAAAATATCCCACAAAATTACTTCGTCTCGGCGGTCATTCAAAAGGTGGAAATATCGCGATGTATTCCGCAATCACCGCGAAAGATTCATGGCAACGTCGCATGTTGAAAATCTATAATTTTGACGGCCCGGGACTCCGCAAGGGAACTGCCGCACTCGACACTGGCTCCGAAAAAGTTCTCCGCAAAATCCGCAGCTTCATTCCGCAAGGTTCGGTTATCGGCCGCCTTTTCGAACACAAAGAAAAAGTCCGCGTCGTGAAATCTGTCGGGAATAATCTCTATCAGCACGACCTCTACACTTGGCAGATTAGTGGCAAAAACATCGTTCCGTCCTCAACCACAAAAGCTTCCGACCTTGCCGACAAAACCATCACGAATTGGCTCGAATCTGCCTCGAAAGAAGACCAAAAAATCTTCATCAACTCGATTTTCAAAGTTTTTGCTTCCGCAAACGTCAATACTCCGCTCGAACTAAAAGCTAATTTCTTAAAATTCACCCCGACTTTATTGAAAGCTTATCGTAGCCTCCCGAAAGAACAGCGCAAAGTCATCATGGAAATCTGGAAAAAACTCGCCATCTCTTTCATGAAAGCTAGGAAGGAAAAATAATGTCAACTCGCAAATTTGAGCTCGACCAGCATTTCTTAAAATCTCCGAAACTTGCTTTGATGTTGATTGGTCATAGTAATATTCGAAAAAACGATACTGTCGTCGAAATTGGTGCTGGCTCTGGCGTCATCACAACCGCACTCAGCAAGCGCTGCAAAAAAGTCATCGCAATCGAACCGGACCACGAAACTGCTGAAAAACTTCGCGAAAATCTCCGGAAATTCGGCAGTAAAAACGTCGAGATTGTCGAAAAAGATTTTCGTGATGTGAAATTTCCGTCCGAACCATACAAAATCTTTGCGAACCCTCCCTTTCGCTATTCTTCTGAAATTTTCTACAAACTCTTAAATCTCGAAAATCAGGGCGGTAAAATCGTCAAAAAACAGGGAGAATGTTGTAATTTTGACAACACTCTGCCAAAATCAATCTACCTCATTCTTCAGAAAAATCTTGCTCTGAAACTTATTCAAACGGATCGCCATTATACTTCCCAGCTAGGGTATCTTCTCCAGGAAAAATACACTACGAAAATCCGCTTTCCTCTTCGAAAAACGGATTTCACTCCTCCTCCAGCTGTTGATACGGTGCTTTTTGAAGCGAAGCTTATTTCAACCCAGCCTCAAGATAATAAGTCTTGACTTGGTCCCAGCCCCAGCTCGTGTCGAAGCCGGTCGTCTCAAGCCCGCCGAATTTGAAGTATGGCATCCCGGACGTCCCCGATTTTTCCATAATTTTTGCAGCTTTTTTCGTGTTTTCTCGTACATGCTCGAGCTGTGAATGATTCTTATAACAGTCCTTAAACGAGTCGCCTAGCCCGACTTCGTATCCAATCTCAAGCCAGTAATCTGCGGTCATTCCTTCGATTTTCGGCGCTGTTTTTGAGTTTCCGATGCCTTTTGAATGGTAATCTTCGTTGAGTGATGTCATTGTATTGTGATAATATTCCCAGAATTTTCCTTCTTCCGTCGCACAGAGCGTTGCTTCTGCCGCCTGTTCGGATTTTGCGCCCGCCTCACCGTATTCATTCAAGAAATCCGTGATTCTCATCTCATAGACCACGTCATTATCTTTGAGCCACTGTTCAAATTCGTCTTGATGCGACATAATTGCGCGCGAGAAATAATCACAATACGGACACATAATATCTGTCGTCATGACATAATGGTTCTTCGCGTCTTTATTCCCGAGAATTGTTCTTTCGTCCCAAATCGCGTTCAAATCGTCGCTCTTTGGTGTTCCAATCACAATTAGCGAAATAATCGCAATCGCAATCAAAACTAGCACAATCACGCGAATCACAACTCCTACCGCGCCGTTTCCGCCGCCAATTTTTTCGTAATCTGAATCGTTCATTTTTTGCTTCCTTTCTTTCTAAATTCCTCAGATTTTATTATTGCATACGTCTCAAAACCAACTTTTTTCAGTGCAAATAGCGCTATTAAAATCGAAAGGATTGTTAGTACCCAACTCACCGTTCCCGCAATCGCCATCCCAGAGCTTCCGGCAATCGAGATGATGATTGGTGCTAGAATCGTCGTTCCGCAAGTCGGGCAACCCGAGCCAAGCACAATCAGACCTGTGATAATCCCAGCATTCTGGAGATTCGCGGTATCTTTTCGATATTTATAAACATAAACCACCAGCCCAATCAGCGTCGATTGTAAAATTGTCACGAGAAAGATAAATAGAAAGTCAGAAAACTCTCGATTCACTCCAAAAGTGCCGAGAAAAGCGTTGAAAAGCAGGGAAATTTTATCGAAAAATCCTACTCTCATCAAAATTCCGAAGCTTGCGCCGCCAGAAGCAAGTAAATTCAGCAACGTCCCGAAGAACACGAAAGCAATCAAAAAGGTGATCACGAAGCGTTTTTTGCGAGTCGCAAGCAAAACTCCATAAAACGCAAGCTTGAATTCATCAAGCCACCTCGAGAGCTTTGAATAAATTTTCTTACCTCCAGCCATATATATAAGTATATCATGAAAAAACGCTAGGAATATAAAATCGTCGAAAAATTGAATTACCCCAGCAAAACCGAACAAAAATTTTCGAAACCGAACGAAAAACGCTCATGCGATAACATAAAAAAACTAAAAATCAATATTGACAATCATTTTGCTCGTGCTAAAATTAAAGTAAGATTTGAGCGTTGTTGAGAGAAGCTCGAATCGAAAAATCCGGGTGGAGTGTGAAGTTAATTTGGCTAATTGCTATGAACTAGCAACCACCTAGAAATTAACTTGAAAAAGAAATACGCCAATCAAGGCGTATTTTTATAGCAGTTTCGCTGAAAATATGATAAAATAAGTCTACGGTGCTGTAGGCAGAAGCCTTCATCGCCGGCATTCGCAAAAGATGCCAAAGCAAACTTTGTCACCCTTTGCTCATTTGGCGCTGTGGCGGAGTGGTTACGCAGAGGTCTGCAAAACCTTGTACACCGGTTCAATTCCGGTCGGCGCCTCCACGACGAATGAAAGCAAGCTTTCTTCGTCGTGTTCGGCACCTTGATTGCCTAACGGTAAAACGGCGCCTCCAAATTTATTAGCCCTGGTGGCGGAATTGGTATACGCGTTCGACTTAAAATCGAATGGAGAAATCCATATGGGTTCAAGTCCCATCCGGGGCACCACTGGTACGACCCGCACCATCGCGGTGAAAACATTAAAAGAAAAATAGCTTGAAATATCATCAAAATTTGTTATAATAAACATACATTCATGCGAATGTAGCTCAGTTGTTTAGAGCGCTTCCTTGCCAAGGAAGAGGTCGAGAGTTAGAGTCTCTTCATTCGCACCACTAAGTGCCGGTTGACCCCCCTCAGCCGGCACTTAGTGGTTTTAGGCCTAAAAAACTATCGATTTTTTTGCATAAGTTTGATATAATAGATACATAATTAAAAGGAGATAAAATGTCAACTGGGACAATCATTCTCATCGTAGTCATCGCAGTCGTTGTACTTCTGCTCTTGATCGTGATGGGCTCATATAACGGATTAGTAAAACTTAACGAACGCGTCGAGGAAGCTTGGTCTGACATCACGGTCCAATTAAAGCGCCGTGCCGACCTCATCCCAAACCTCGTCGAAACCGTCAAGGGCTACACTAAACACGAAAACGAAGCTATTAAAATGGTTTCCGAAGCTCGCGCAAAAATGATGGGCGCTCGCTCGGTTTCACAAACTGCTGAAGCTGATAAAAGCTTCATGGGCGCACTTTCGCGTATCATGGCCGTCTCTGAATCATACCCAGAGCTCAAAGCCGATGCAAACTTCCGCCAACTCACCGAAGAGTTGACCGACACCGAGGACAAAGTCCAAGCCGCTCGTCGTTTCTACAACGCTGGTGTTAAGGAATTCAACACAAAGACGAAAGTCTTCCCAACAGTCCTCATCAACAACATGTTCCTTCACTTCAAACAACGCGAATATTACGAGGTTGACGAAGAAGAAGCAAAACGCATCGACAAAGCTCCAACTGTCAGCTTTGACGACAAGAAAGAGAAATAAATCGCATGTACAAGCAAATCGCAGCCAACAAACGCAACACTGTTATCATCATGATTGGATTCGTGATGCTAATCTCTGCTATTGGCTGCGCTTTTGCTTATGCTTTTAACGACTGGTATATCACAGTTTATGTGCTAGTCGTTAGCAGCATTTATGCTTTAATACAATATTTCGCCTCGACGAAACTCGCTGTTGCGATGACTGGCGCGAAAAAAATCGACAAAAAGGATAATAAACGCCTCTTTACTATCGTTGAAAATCTCGCGATTACCGCCGGCGTAAAAACCCCAGAAATATATATTATTGAAGACCCTGCCCCAAACGCTTTTGCGACTGGACGTGACCCGGAGCACGCTATTGTTTGTGCGACGACTGGTTTGCTCGATATTATGGACGATAAAGAATTAACCGGCGTGATGGCGCACGAAATGTCTCATATTCTAAACTACGACATTCGCGTCTCGATGATTGTCTTTGGTCTAGTTTGTCTCGTCGGCTTCATTTCCGACCTCGGACTTCGCATGCTCTGGTATAACGACCGCGACGACAACAATGATCGCTCCCCGGTCGGTTTTATCATCATCCTCATCACGAGTATCCTCGCTCCAATTGCCGCTAGCCTCGCGCAACTCGCCGTTTCGCGTGAGCGCGAATATCTTGCTGACATTTCCGCCGTGAAGTTGACCCGCTATCCTGAAGGGATGATTTCCGCCTTGAAAAAACTCGACGAACAAGGCCGCCCAATGAAGCGACAAAATTCCGCTACCGCCGCAATGTATATCAACAATCCGATGAAAAAAGGTTTCTTGACAAAACTTTTCAGTACTCACCCGCCGATTGAAGATCGCATTGAAAGGCTCGAAAATGCCAAAACTTCCTTCTAAATCGAAAAAATCCGCGAAAAAAACGCAAAAACCTGCGAAAAAACCTGAAAAACTTGGTTTTTGGGCGAATCTAAAACTAAAAATCGCTAAACAAAAAGACAAGCGTTCTTTCAGGAACCAGACGAAAGTAAAACTCCATAAAAGTTTTAAACGCTCCTATCGCGAAGATTATCTCAGAGAAACTCCGCTTCCGGGGCTCTTGAGCCACGCCAACGCGACTTTCAAAGTCATTTTCAGCAACTGGAAACTTTTCCTGTCTCTGATTTTACTCGTCCTCATTTTTAATATCATCCTTGTTGGTCTGATGAGCGAAGATTCTTACAATACCTTTAAAGACGCTCTCGAAGAAACAAACGAAAACCTCGCTCAAGGACAGCTCGGCAGCATCGGCAAAGCCGGATTGCTCCTCATCGGAACCGTGACAACCGGTGGTCTCTCACGCGGTATGACCGAAGTTCAGCAAGTTTTCATGGTTTTGCTCGGCGTTATTATCTGGCTCACAACAATTTATCTCACTCGCCACATTCTCGCTGGCCACAAAATCAAACTCCGCGACGGACTATATAATGCTCTTACTCCGTTGGTCTCGACCATCTGTGTCGTCGGTGTGATTTTTCTTGAGCTCATTCCGATTTTCGCTGTCATTATCACTTATTCCGCCGCCATCGCGACTGAATTTCTCGCCACTCCATTTTACGCTCTAGTTTATTTCATTTTCGCCAGTCTCATGATTCTTTTGAGTGCTTATCTTCTCTCAAGCAGTTTGCTTGCCTTGATTGCCGTGACTGCTCCGGGCCTTTATCCGATGACCGCGCTCAACACTGCGAGCGACATTATCGCTGGTCGTCGTATCCGTTTCATTATCCGCTTACTTTTCGTCTTCTTCATCCTCGCCCTCTGCTGGATTGTTGTCATGCTTCCAATCATCTTGCTTGATACCGCCCTGAAAGCAAACATTGAATGGCTAAACGGCATCCCTATCGTCTCATTCTTCCTCCTCTTTATGACGCTTTTCTCGGTCGTCTATATGTCAATCTACTTCTATCTTTTCTACCGCAAACTTCTGGATATGGACTAAAATGGACAAAGAAACAGCCGAAAAACGCATCGAAAAACTCCGCGAACTCATCAACGATTATCGTTACCACTACCATGTTCTCGATGAATCGACCATGAGCGAAGCTGCTGCCGACTCTCTGAAACACGAACTCGCGAAACTCGAGGAAGAATTTCCTGAACTTATCACGCCTGACTCCCCAACTCAACGTGTCGCCGGTCGTCCGCTCGACAAATTTGAAAAAGTCGCACATGAGCGCCGCATGATTTCGCTCGCTGACGTTTTTTCTGAAGACGAAGTACGTGAATGGGTCGTGCGAAATTATAAACTCGTCCCAGAAAAAACTAAATTCGCATATTTCACCGACATTAAAATGGACGGGCTCGCGATGTCGCTCCATTATCGAAACGGAATTTTAGAACGCGCTGTCACGCGTGGCGACGGTCTCGTCGGCGAAGATGTGACGATGAACGTCCGTACAATCGAAAATATCCCTCTGAAACTTCGCGGCGAAAACGTCCCAGAAATTGTCGAAGCACGTGGTGAAGTCGTGATTTTCAAATCTGATTTTGAAAAACTAAATGAAATCCAGAAAAAACATGGCGAAAAACCGTTTGCAAACCCGCGCAACCTCGCCGCCGGCTCGATTCGTCAACTCGACCCAAAAATCGCCGCTTCACGCCCGCTCAGATTTATGGCCTATGACCTCGTCTCTCCAAACGCTAAAACCCACAAAGAATCCTACGAACTTTTGCGCGAATTTGGCTTCCAGACCTCAAAACAAGATAAAGTTTTTGAAAAAATCGAAGATGTTTTCAAGGAAATTAAACGTCTCGGCGAAACGCGTGGAAATCTTCCGTTTGGTACTGATGGCATGGTTATAAAAATCAACGACCGCGAAATTTACGACAAACTCGGCATCATCGGCAAAACTCCGCGTGCGGCTGTCGCTTTTAAATATCCTGCCGAAGAATCCACGACAAAAGTAAAAGACATTGTTATTCAAATCGGCCGCACTGGCGCCGCGACGCCAGTTGCGATTTTTGACCCGGTCGAAGTTGCCGGTTCGACCGTCCGCCACGCTACGCTCCATAACGCCGACGAAATCGCTCGTCTCGACCTTCGTATCGGCGACACCGTCATCATCTATAAAGCCGGCGACATCATCCCTCAAGTCAAAGAAGTCTTGACGACCCTCCGTGAAGAAAATTCTGAGCCGTTCGACTACGAAAAAGCCTTGAAAGAACAATATCCAGACCTCGAATTTGAGCGAAAAGACGGTGAGGTTGTCTATCGCGTCAAAGGTCTGACATCCGACTTAATTTTAAAGCGCAGCATAGAATATTACGCTAGTAAGCCCGCCTTAAATATCGAAGGTCTCGGTGAGAAAAATGTTGTCGCATTGGTCGACTCTGGATTAATAAAATCTCTCCCGGATTTGTACCGCCTGACTCCCGAAAAGGTCAAAAACCTCGAGCGTTTTGCGGAACTTTCCGCTAAAAACCTTATCGACGCTATCAACGCTTCAAAGACCGCTCCGCTCGCAAAATTCATCACCGCCCTCGGTATCCGTCACGTCGGCGCCCAGACTGCAGTTAGTCTTGCAAATCATTTTGGTTCAATCGAAAAACTCGCCGAAGCGACCGAAGACGACCTACTCGAGATTAACGACATCGGCAAAATCGTCGCCGAAAGTATCCTCGCCTATTTCTCGGACGAAGACAATTTGAAACAGCTTGACGAGCTAAAATCTCTCGGCATGAACCCAACTTTTGAAGACCCAAACAAGCTCCCATTAAACGGTAAATCTTACATCATCACTGGCACCCTCGAATCGATGGGCCGCGAAGAAGCCGAAGATAAATTGCGTGCCAAAGGTGCGACCATCACAAGTAGTGTTGTAAAAAATACAACAGCTTTAATTGCTGGCGCAAAACCAGGCAAAGGGAAAACCACAAAAGCCGAAAAACTCGGCATTCCTACTATCTCCGAAGAAGATTTTTTGAAATTGATTGCTTAAACATAACCTTTTTGATATAATAAAAAAGATATGGAAAAAGAGTTAACGATTAACGGGATTAAAGCGCGTCAAATTCTTGATAGTCGCGGTAATCCGACCGTGGAAGCCGACGTTTTTTTGTCGAGCGGACACGTTGGGCGGGCAATCGTTCCAAGCGGCGCATCGACCGGCGCTGGCGAAGCCCTCGAACTTCGAGACGGCGACCCTAAATACTTCGGTGGCAAGGGTGTAACGAAAGCTGTCTGGAATGTAAATAGTAAAATAAGAGACGTACTCGTCGGAAATTCTGCCGACCAGAAAAATGTCGATAAATTGATGTGCGACCTCGACGGCACCGAGAACAAATCAAACCTCGGCGCAAACGCGATTCTCGCTGTTTCGATGGCGACCGCGAAAGCGATGGCGAAGGCAAATAATTTACATTTTTACGAATACATCGCGAAATTAGCTGGCACCGAAAACGAAATGTGCCTGCCAATGCCGATGATGAACGTCATGAACGGTGGCGAACACGCCGACTGGTCGACTGATTTTCAGGAATACATGATTATCCCAAACGGCGCCGAAAATATCAATGACGCGATTCGCATGGGCTCGGAAGTCTTTCACGCTCTGAAAAAAGTCTTGAAAGATCGTGGCTATCCAACTACTGTCGGTGACGAAGGTGGCTACGCCCCGAACGTCAAAGAAGGGAACAACGAACCGCTCGAGTGCATCCGCCAAGCCATTCTCGAGGCTGGCTATCGCCCGGGCGATGATATTTCGATGGCGATGGATGTCGCTAGCTCCGAATTCCACGACGGCGACCACTACGTTTTGAAAACTAACGGAGATTGGAAATCGAGTGAAGACCTCATCAACTGGTATAGCTGGATTCTCGAAAACTACCCGGTCGTTTCGATTGAAGATGGTCTCTCAGAAGATGACTGGGAAGGCTGGAAAGTTCTGACCGAGCGTCTCGGCCGCCGACTCCAGCTCGTTGGTGATGATTTGTTTGTCACAAACACCAAACTTCTCGAAAAAGGCATAGAGGAAAAAGCAGGAAACGCTATTCTCATTAAACCAAACCAAATCGGAACTCTTTCAGAAACAATTGAAGCTGTCTTGATGGCGAAAAAAGCCGGATTTAATACTGTCATGTCTCATCGTTCTGGCGAATCCGAAGACAACTCAATTGCTCATCTTGCAGTCGGTCTTGGCACCGGTCAAATCAAAACCGGCTCACTTTCTCGTTCGGAACGTATCGCAAAATATAACGAATTAATGCGTATCGCCGAAGGAAACTCGAATTTAGGCTTAAAAAATCCATTTAAGAAATAAGAAAGGTGAGAAAATGGACAACAATCCAAATCCCGAACCAAATAAAGAGCTCGAAAATGCCGCGAACGCATTAAACGAAGCTGCAAAAGTTGAAGAACCAGCCGGCGAAATGCCATCAGAGCCGCCAGTTGAAACTCCAGCAGAAGCTCCTGCGGAGGCTCCGGTTGAAACTCCGGCCCCAGCGCCAATCGCCGAGTCAACCTCAGAATCTGTCGCCGAGCCAACTCCAACCGAGCCAACTTCGGCTCCGGAACCGGTCGCAACTCCAGCTATTGAGCCAACTCCAGTTGTAGCTGCGCCAGCCGTCGAGCCTGTCGCTCCAACTGCTGCCCCAGGAAAGAAAAAAGGTGGCAAAAAAGGTTTAATTATCGGTTGTGTTGCCGGTGCCGTAGTCTTGCTCGGTGGTGGAGGTGTTGCTGCTGCTTACATGGTCAACAACACCCCAGAAAATGCCATTCTTTCCGCTGTTTCCGACTTGTTTACTCGCGAAAGTATGACTCTTAGTGGCTATGTCGAAATCTCTAACACTAGCGACAAGTCAGACGACTGCACTGGTTCTGATGTTTATTCGACCAACTGCGTCTCTTATTCAAGCCCAGTCACTCGTGTCCGCCTCGACCTCGAAAACAGCGTCGACGCTGACAAAGAAACGAAAACTACCGCAACTTTCACTGTCACATACAACGAGAAAGACATTAAAATCACCGTCGACTCTGTTGTCGTGAAAGATTACACTGTCTACGTCTCACTCAGCAACCTCAAACAAGCCGTCAAAGACGTCATGAGTGCAGCTTCAAACGAATATGTCTATGGCGACTACGTTGAACTTTACGAAGATTTAATCGACAAAGTTGCCGGCGAAGTTGAAGGCACTTGGTGGAAGATTTCCGTCCCAGACCTCGTTGATTCGACCGACCAAATCGACTCGAGTAGCAAAACTGCCATTAAAGAGACTTATTCTTGCGTCGTTGATGTCGCGAATAAAGCCGCAAAAGACGGCTCAAAATACGCTGATATCTATAAAAGCAACCAATTTATCACCGCTAAAAAATATGAAGGCGGCAAAAAACCGAGCGCAAGCGGCACTCTCTATTCCGTCACGCTCGACGCTGAAAAATTCGCTAGCTTCGCTAATGCGATGGCCGACCAAGTCGATTCTTACGGCATCGAAGATTGTTTGAAGAAACTCGACGGCGTTAATGGCGTCAGCACTTCTTATTCAAAGACAACAGTCAAAGCCGAATCCTTCACTGATGCTTTTGAAGAAATTAGCGACGGCCTTATCATCGCAGTTAACAATGGCTTCTTCAGCCACAAACTCTCTGGCGCTTATTTCGAATACGCTAAAAATAACGCCTCTGTCATCGTCGATTTGAAGCTCGAAGATTTGAAAGGCACGATTTCTGCGCCAAGCAACACTAAAGACGCTTCTGAGCTCGTCGAAACTGTCACGAATGCTTACAATGAATGGTACGAAACGGCGCAGTGTAAGACGATGAAAGCTCAATACCCGAACTATTATAATATCTACTGCGACCCGGAGACTAACAAACTTCGCCCAGAGTACCAAAGCTATCTAAACGGCGCTAGCTCGAGTAGCAGCACAAACTACTACTACATCTAGTAAAAAAGAGCCCCGCGAGGGGCTTTTTTGTTTTTCGAGAAAATATTATATAATATATATATGAACGAAGCTTTGAAAGCGAAGTTGAAGACTCTGCCGTCCGCCCCGGGCGTTTATTTTCATAAAAACGCAGCCGGCGAAATCATCTATGTCGGCAAAGCCGCCGTTTTGAAAAATCGTGTCCGCCAATATTTTCAAAAATCCGAAAAAGACCCAAAAACCGAAGCTTTGGTTAAAGAAATCGCGATGACTGATTGGCTAACGGTTGATACTGAAATGGATGCACTTTTTCTCGAATCTGAGATGATAAAACGCTACATGCCGAAATGGAACATCTTGCTCCGCGACGACAAAACCGTGAGCTATGTTCGCATCGACATGAAATCTGAAGTTCCACACGTCAAATTGACGCGCAACCCCGAGGGTGATAACGCCGAATATATCGGCCCATTTTACGCTAAACGCACCGTTGAAGACGCTCTCCGCATCCTCCGCAAAGTTTTCCCGTATTACATTAAACCATACGACGGCAAAAAAACGCTCGACACTGACCTCGGTTTGACTCCGGGTATCGAAATCGGAAAAACCACCCCGAAAGAATATAAAAAGAATCTCCGAAAACTCATTCGCTACTTAAATGGCGAGCGTAAAGATCTTCTAAAAGACCTCGAGAAACAGATGAAATATGCCGCAGCAGAAGGGAATTTCGAGGAAGCTGCAGTTCTTCGCAATCAGCTTTTCGGTTTGAGAGATTTGAAAAAGAAAATCGTCTTTTCTGATAAAGAATTTATGGATATTTCTCGTGACGAAGCTTTGAAGCAGCTCAAAGAACTCTTAAATCTCGAAAAAATTCCAAAACGCATCGAAGGCTATGATATTTCTCATCAATCTGGCGAAAATGTCGTTGGTTCGATGGTTATGTTCGTGAACGGTGCCTCCGACCGCGCTGAATATCGCAAATTCAAACTCAGAAACCAGAAAAACGACGACACCGGCAATCTTCGCGAAGTTCTCGAACGCAGATTGAAACATGAAGAATGGGATTTTCCGGACTTGATTTTGCTTGATGGCGGTATCAACCAAGTCAATGCCGTCCTTGACCTCTGCAATAAATATAACGTCGCTGTTGTCGGCCGCAACAAATCTGGCGACCACTCTAGAAACGCCAAAGTCGTCCTCGTCCTTCCTGCCGAATGCGAGGGTTACGAAGAACTCGAAATCAGCCCCGAATCCCATGTTGCAAAACTAATCGCTCGCATCGACGAAGAATCACATCGCTTCGCTATTACTTATCATCGTTTATTAAAACGAAAAAGTATGCTAAAATAAATAGGTTATGATAAAAAAACAAATTCTCGTCTTCCTGTTTCGCTGGCTTATTTCGGCGACCGGCATGTGGTTTGTCATTAACTGGTTTGGCTCAATCGATAGCAACGTCCATGGCGATTTTTGGCTCTACGTTGTCGCTGGCCTCGTTTTTTCGCTTGTCAACAGCATCGTTCGCCCGCTCGCGACCATCCTTTCGCTCCCTTTCATCATCGTCAGCATGGGCATTTTCACAATTCTCATCAATATCGGTATGATGGCACTCACCATCTGGCTCCTCCCCGGCGTCCATATTGATTTCTGGGGTTCCTTCTTCGGCACGCTCGTCATGTCTGTGATAAACTCCCTCGTAAATTTCCTAGTTCCGACTAGACAAGCCGAATAATTTTCGCTATAATAATATATATGAATTTGGGAAGTATTTTAGAAACAACCACGATTATTTCTGCTATTTTGAGTATTCTGTTGATTCTCTTACAACAACGCGGCGCTTCGCTTGGTGCTGGCTTTGGTGCGAACGGCGAACTCTACACGACTCGTCGCGGTCTCGACAAATCTCTCTTTAATGCAACTATCGTCTTTGTCGTAGTATTTGTCCTGTCGATTTTAGGTCTCCTCTTGATTCCGGAGTAAAAATGAAAACGAAATTAAGTAGTGGGCAAAAAATCGCGCGAAGACTTTCTCGCTTCTCTAGGAGGAAAGGTGAGGAAGCGCTGGAACATGTCGAAGAAAATATCATCGACCGATTTTCTCATATCCGCCGTGTCCGACTTTTAATTCTTGAGTGGTCTTTACTTGTCATCGCAATTCTTTTTCTCGCCATCACACAAGCTTATTGGTATTCCGACTCTTATGCTACCGAAACCTATCAAGCCGGCGGCACTTACACTGAGGCTACTATCGGCGAAGTAAAATCTCTGAATCCGCTTTTTGCGAACACAAATTCCGAAAAAACTATCAGCAAACTCCTCTTTTCGAGCCTCTCGACGACCGATTATTCCGGCCATTCCGGTCTCGGACTTGCAAAATCAATTCGCGTCGACGATTCTGGCAAAAACTGGACAGTGAAACTTCGCGACAACCTAAAATGGTCTGACGGCGAACCTCTGACAAACGACGACATCATTTTCACTGCAAATCTCATTAAAAATCCACTCTTAAACTCCAACTATTCCAGCAATCTCTCTGGCGTGACCGTCAAAGAAACCGAAGACAAAGCTCTCGTATTCTCGCTTTCTGCTGCGAACGCTTATTTCGAATCTGCGCTCGATTTTCCGATTCTCCCGAAGCATATTCTCGAAAACGTTTCTCCGGAACTGATGCTCGAACATAGCTTTTCGAGTAAACCAATCGGCAGTGGCCCTTATACTTACAACCACACCCAGTCAATCGGTAATCTCGGCGAAAAAACAGTTTATCTCGCTGCAAACGAAAAATATTATAAAGGTCGCCCTCTCGTCGACAGCTTTGTTGTCCACGCTTTCTTAAAAACCGATGACATTATTACCGCCCTAAACAACGGTACTGTCACCGCTAGTGGCGAACTCACTGCCGAAGACGCTAAAAAAGTAAAATCCGCGAACATCTCCGAGCGTCAAAGTTCTCTAAATTACGGCGTTTTCGCCTTCCTTAATATCGAAAAAATCGCAAACAAAGATTTTAGAAAAGCCTTGCGTCAGGGAATTAACATGGAAAATGTCCGCAGTATTTTAGAAGACGAGCAATCTCTTGATTTTCCGATTTTAGAAAGCCAAGTCGAGATAAAAAACTATCCAGAACTCCCGAAGCTCGACACTAACACTGCGAAGAAAACGATTAAAACTATCCTCGATTCTGATGCCGAGCTAAAAAAGACCGGCCTAAACATCGTCACTGTCCGCTCCGGCTATCTTCCGGAAATTTCCGAAAAACTCGCCGAAGAAATTCGCTCGCTTGGCGTCGAAGCTTCCGTCACGGTCTTTGATTCGGGCCAAGATTTCGTCTTAAACACTCTTTCTCAACGCAACTACGACATTCTTGTCTACGAAATCGGCCTCGGCACCGACCCAGATCTTTTCGCCTACTTCCATTCCACCGAAGCCAACCAAAACGGTCATAATCTCAGCAACTATAAAAACACCGTCGTATCCGACCTTGTACTTTCTGCCCGCTCGACCATGAATCAAGATCTCCGCACGAAAAAATACGAAAACTTCCTTAAATACTTCGTCGACGACGTTCCGGCTCTCGGTATTTATCAGATTAACATGATTTACTTCGTCAACAAAAACGTCCGTAGTTATTCTCAGGACAACCATCTCGTTGTTGCGACGGATCGCCTTTATGATGTCGAACATTGGGGAATCGAAACCACGACAAAGAACCGTACCCCCTAATCCTGTGGAAAACTCCACAGGATTTTAAAAAATCTTTAAAAAAGTCCTTGACTTAAAACATAACCGGAATTATAATCAAAAGTAGCTTAGGTCATATACAAAGCAAAACAAAATAACAAATAATAAAAAAGGAAAAAACAAAATGACAAAGTCAACAAAAATTATTGCAGCTCTTGGTGTTGCAGCAGGTCTTGGAATTGCAGCTCTCCCAGCAGGTTCAATCTTCGCTACGGATCTTATTCCATTCGATTACACAACCGCAACTTCAGCCGACAAAGATGTCACTGTTAAATTAACTGTTAGCGAATCTATCGCAATCGCAACCGAAGGTGACGAATGTGACGCTGGTAAGGTCACTGTTAAATCAACCGCAAGCTGTACTCAAAAGATCGCAGGTGGTACCAACGCTAAATATGGTTTTACTCTCTCTGTGAAAGATAAAGATTCTGACACCAGCCTCAACCTTGATGGTACGACGACTGCAGTCAGCAACGACGAAATCGAAGCTGTCGCTGGAACTCTCGGTGGTTCAGCAAGCTGGGTCTCTGGTTGGAACCTCACTGGTGGTGCCCTCAACCAAGCAGCTATCAGCGCAACTGAACAAACTGTCATGAAAACCAGCGCTGCAAAAGATGCACAAATCTCAATGGTTTACAATGTAGCAACCAAACCGAACCAAACTGTCGGTAATTACAGCGACGTCATTACCTACACGATTGCAAAGAACAACTCTGCAGTCGCTACTGAAGAAGGTATGTCTGGCGCAACTGTTGTTAACAACTAATAGCCCTAAGCTATCGTAAAAGAATCCCCTTACGGGGATTCTTTTTGTCTTGACTTTCCGGCGTTTTTGGGTTAGAATAACCATATGCACCTGTGGTGAAATTGGTATACACGCTACCTTGAGGTGGTAGTGGCCGTAAGGCTGTGCTAGTTCGAGTCTAGTCAGGTGCACCATTGACAAAAACGTCAAAATATGTTATAATGTAAACATAGGCTAATTCGGCCTTATTTTTTAGATTTTTCTTCCAAAATCGAAAAACTTATGCTAAAATAGATAATAGTAAAAAGGGTAAGGGAAATATTTTAATGGAAAACAACAATCCAATCATACCGGCCGCTCCGACTCCATCGACGTCGAGCATGCCAGAATTTGCTGCCGCTCCGGCCGCTCCAGCTCCAGTGGTTCCGCCAGCAACCACTATGCCAGAATTTGGCTCAACACAACCAACCGCACAGCCAATCACAGCTAACCCGGCTCAGCCTGTCGACGCAGCGCAGCCTGCTGCTCCTGTAGATAATGGAGTTCCGACCGCTGCTGTCGAAGCTGCAGCCGAGTCGAGCGCTACCGAAGCTATCGCTTCAACTCTCGGCGAAATCTTGAGCGAACCGGTCGCTACTGCTCCGGCAGAACCGCAAACTACTCCGACTGCTGAATCGGTCACTACCGATGTTCCTTCGCCAGTCGAGTCGACTACTCCGATCGAGTCTCAACCAACCTCGACCCAGACCGTTTCCCCAAACCCAACCCCTGAAAATCCTGCTGGCATGAAAAAACCAAACATGAAACTTATCGCCATTATCGGCGTTGTCGCTGTCGCACTTATCGGCGGCATTGTTGCGATGCTCATCATCTCAAACCAACCTACTACCACTCAAAACCCTGACGCAAACCCAGTCTCGACTTATGATGAAGCTCCAGACAACTCTAAAAAAATCACCGAATTAGATAAAGACGCTGCTCTCGCTTATCTCACTGCCGTCGGCAAAACTACTAAATATTTCCCGACTAACCTCATCGGCGACGACGACCAAGATGTCTTCGCTCTCGAAAGCGAAATCGGCACTACTTTACTTCTTTCTTATGAAGATGCCGAAAAAGCCAAAGAATCTTCTCTGACGACTGATTTTCTCGCCAGCATCAAAGGCGGCAAAGCCACCAAAGATTCCTTCGAATACACCACAAAAGATGATTATGTCATCGTCACACCTGCCGATGCCGAAGCTGAATGTACTGCTGCTTGCCGTGGCATCGCGTTCGATAGTAAAGTCCTAAATCACTATAATTTCGTCCCAACAACTGGCGACCCGACTGTCGACGCTATGGCCACTCCAGTCCCAGTCACCGTCTTTACAAAACTTGATGAAGATACCTTGAAGCGCTATCTCCCGATTCTCGCCTATATTACGAATCTAAATGTCGCTTACAATGCCGATTTTGCTTCGACTGACCTTGCATATACTTACACTCTCCATAGTCTCGCCGTCGAAGTCGACCAAGCTGCTCTCGCAACCGCCGAAGCTGGCGTCGTCCCATACGTCATCAAGAGCTATGATCGCACCATTTCTGTCGACAAAACCACTGGCGCAGTCATTTATGGTGACATTCTCGCCGGCTCCGTCAATATCTCTGTTTCGTCCGAAGAAGTAGCTGACCTTATCTAATAAGTATGTTATAATATACTTATGCCAAAACTAGTTTTTGATGGACAGCGTGAAGGAGAAAATGTAAAATTTGTCTTTCGTCGTCACATTTTGACCGCGAAAAAAGGTATCCTTTTCCTTATCGTTATGGTCGTCGTCGGCGTTATCCCGATGTTAATCTGGCGTGACGACATCAACATGTTCTGGTTTTTCGTTGGCATGACAATCATCGGCGCTTTTGGTGCGCTCTATTCTTACATGCTCTGGTATTTTTCGCTCTATATCGTGACCGACCAGCGCATCCGTCAGATTTCCCAGAAAGGCATTTTTAAAAAGACCGTAGTCGACCTCGGTCTCGACAAAATCCAGGGCATCTCTTATGGTGTTCCTGGCCTGATTGCTGGAGTATTTGGCTATGGCACGATTTTGATTGAAACTGGTGTTGGCGACCTCGTCATCTCCCAAGTTTCTCGCCCGGCGAAAATCTATGACAAATTACAAAACATAATGAAAGGAGACGACTAATGGCATTATTCAGGAAAAAAGACGATGAAAAAGACAAAAAAACCGAGCGTGAAAAAGTCGAAGAACGTCGCGAAGAGGTTTTGGCGCGTGGTCGTCGTTTTAAATATCCTCTCCAATATGCCAAACATAAAGTCGTTACTCTGACTATTGTTATCTCAATCCTCGCCATCGCTGCCGCTGGTACTTTTGTCTATGTCATGCTCTATAAAGTCCAGACAACCGATGACCTGCTCTATCGCGTCACCCAAATTCTCCCATATTCTGTCGCAGAGGTTGACGGCGAAAAAGTCCGTTATTCCGACTATCTCCTAATCTATAAATCCAGCATCACTCCAATCGAAAAACAAGGTATGCTCGAAAACAGCGAAGATGTAAACAGTATGCAAAATTACTATAAACGTGAAGCTCTGACGACTGCCGAAGATTATACTTATGCTCTGAAACTCGCGAAAGAGTTAAACATTAAAGTCTCCGACGAAGATGTCGACAAAGCTGTTGAAAATCACCGCAAAGCTGGTGGTGTTGAGCGTTCCGAAGAAACTTTCTCGCGCATCTTGCAGGATAACTTCGGTCTTTCGCTCTCCGAATATCGCCGCATGATTTACCTCACGCTCGTTTCCCAAAAAGTTTCCGAGCAAATTGACGAACTCTCAAAACTCGTTAGCGCTGAAGTTGACGCCGAAGTTAAAAACGGTAAATCTCTCTCAGACATCTCGAAATCCCTCGGCGAAAAAGTTGAATTTGAGGAAACTGGCGGCCTAATCGACAAAATGAATATCGACGGTGGCCGCTCAACTGTCGCACTCTCTCTCGAAAAAGGAGAGACTTCCGAACGCTTCGTTTCGACTTCCGGCGATGGTTTCTATTACGTCACTCTAATCGACAAAACAGAATCGACCGTCAACTACGTTTCTCTCCACATTCGTTTCACTGAGCTAAAAAACCGTCTCGAAAAAATTCGCAAAGAAGGCAAAATCGTCGAGCGAATCACCCTAGAAGAAAAGAAAGAAGAAAATGCCCCGCAAGAAGAAAATTGATATTCCGGAATATACGCTCGCTGAAGAATTAATCAACGCAATTTCTCATGGCGTCGGCGCATCGCTCGCTATCGCCGCTCTTGTGATTTGTATCGTCAGCTCCCACAGCGCTCTTGGGGTTATTAGTTCGTGTCTTTATGACGCGATGATGATTATTCTTTATATTTTTTCTTGTCTTTATCACGCTCTCAGCCCAAATGTTCGTGGCAAAAAAATCATGCGCGTCATCGACCATGATAATGTTTTTCTGATGGAAGCTGGAACTTATATGCCTGTCGCTCTATCTCTGCTCGTCGGAAACGGCCACGTCGCGCTCGGTTGGGTAGTTTTCGGCTTGGTCTGGGCTATTACCATCCTCGCTATTGTTTTTACTTCAATCGATGTCGACAAATTCCAAAAAATCGGTGTTTTCTGTAATCTTGCACTCGGTTGGGGTGCACTTTTGATGCTCCCGGTTCTAGCTTCGCTCGTCCCGGCTTCCGGACTACTCATGCTGATTCTCGGCGGCGCGACCTATTCTCTCGGCGCGCTCTGGTATACTGTCGGCGCAAAAGTAAAATGGATGCATTCAGTTTTTCATTTTTATGTCCTACTCGCCTCAGTTTTTCATTTTGTTTTTATCTTTAACTTCTGTATATGATATAATATAAGTAATCGCGGGTATCGTATAACGGCTATTATGTATCCTTCCCAAGGATGAGATTGGAGTCCGACTCTCCATACCCGCACCACAAGTCCAAAATGGATTTTTTTCTTGACATTAAATTTACTTTGCACTATAATAATTTGTATACAAACTAATTTAGGAATACATTATGAATTTATATGATTTAAAAGTTAAAACTCGCGACGATAAAGATTTCGACCTCTCGAAATTAAGGGGGAAAGTCCTTCTCATCGTCAACACTGCGACCGGCTGCGGTTTCACTCCGCAATACGAAGCTCTCGAAAACCTCTACGAAAAATATCACGAAAAAGGCTTCGAGGTGCTCGACTTCCCATGCAACCAATTCGGTCACCAAGCACCTGGCTCTGACGATGAAATTAAGCAATTTTGCACCGCCAAATATAAAACAAAATTCGACCAATTCAAGAAAATTGACGTCAACGGCGAAAACGAAAGCCCAGTCTTCACTGTCTTAAAAGCAGCAAAACCAGACGAAACTCCCGAAGGCATGAAAAATAAACTCGCGATGAAAACCGTGAAAAAACTTTCAACCACTTGTAAAAAGAAGGGCGACATTGTTTGGAATTTCACAAAATTCCTTGTCGATAAAAACGGCGAAGTTATCGGTCGCTTCGATCCAACTTTTGATCCAAAAAATCTCGATGAAAAAATCAAGACGCTCTTGGAGGAAAAATAATGGGTGATTCCGAAAAATATGAAAGCCTGCTGCTTCGCAACCAGCTCTGTTTTCCGGTCTATCTCTGCGCAAAAGAAATTACGCGCCGCTACACTCCGCTGCTTGATGAGCTCAACCTCACTTACACTCAATATATCGTGATGATGTATTTCTGGGAAAAGCAGGAAAGCAACGTCAAAGAAATCGGCGACACTCTTTTACTCGACCCCAGCACGCTCACTCCGCTCTTAAAAAAACTTGAAGACAAAGGCTATATTTCGCGCACTCGTTCTGACGAAGATGAGCGCAATCTTGTCGTGAAAGTCACCGAAAAAGGCTTAAAACTTCGCGAAAAAGCCGTTCAGGTTCCAGAAAAAATGGGAAAATGCATCAATTTATCACCCGAAGAAGCAAAAGCATTATATAATTTAATGTATAAAGTCCTCAAAAACGTGAAAAAGGAGCAATATGATTAAAGAAATCACCGCAAAAGATTTTGAAACTGAAGTTTTAAAGGAAGAAAAGGTCCTGGTTGATTTTAATGCCGATTGGTGTGGTCCATGTCAAATGCTCCGTCCGATTCTTGAGGAGCTTTCCGAAGAACGTGAAGATTTAAAAATCGTCTCGGTCAATATCGACGACAATGAAGAACTCGC
The DNA here is from genome assembly GCA_017480035.1 of Candidatus Saccharimonadota bacterium. Taxonomy (GTDB): domain Bacteria; phylum Patescibacteriota; class Saccharimonadia; order Saccharimonadales; family Saccharimonadaceae; genus Nanosyncoccus. Next base: position 378,442 of record JAFVBJ010000003.1, read on the forward strand.
CGAAAAATATGAAGTCGTTTCGATTCCATGCCTAATCGTTTTCAAGAATGGCGAAGAGAAGAAACGCGACCTCGGTGTGATGTCGAAAAAGAAAATCTTAAAAATGATGGGAGAAAAATAATGTACGATTGTCTGATTATCGGCGCCGGTCCGGCCGGCCTCACTGCCGCGATTTATGCTCGCCGTGCGAATAAAAAAGTTCTCGTGCTCGAAAGTACGACTTATGGCGGCCAAATCATCAACACGCTCGACATTGAAAATTATCCTGCCGAATCGAAAATTTCCGGTATCGACCTTGCGAAAAAAATGTACGAACAAGCAAGAAGCCTTGGCGCAGATTTTGAATTTGAAAAAGCAGTTGAGATTGTTGATAACGGCGAGACGAAACTAGTTAAAACTGAAGACGATGAATATGAAGCAAAAACCGTCATCATCGCAACTGGCACTGAAACGCGAAAACTCGGCCTTGAAAACGAAGATAAACTAACTGGTCGCGGTGTGTCATATTGTGCGACTTGCGACGGCAACTTCTATAAAGGTAAAACTGTGGCGGTCGCAGGCGGAGGATCTAGCGCACTCTATGAGGCGTCGTATCTTTCGGATATTGTCAAAAAACTCTATCTCATTCATCGTCGCAGCGAATTTCGTGGCGAAGAAAAACTCGTGCACGAACTTGAGAAAAAAGCGAACGTTGAATTTGTCCTCGGTGCGAATATTACAAAAATCATTGGTGAGAAAAAACTTGAAAAAATTGAAATCACATCCGAGAAAGACGTAAAAACTCTCGACGTTGATGGGCTTTTTGTGGCAATCGGTCGCGAACCAAAAAACGATTTTCTAAAAGGTTTGAAACTTGATGACTCTGGCTACGTTGCAGCCTCCGAAGATTGTAAGACGAATATCGCAGGTGTTTTTGTAGCAGGGGATAATCGTGTAAAACAAACTCGCCAAATCGTTACCGCAACTGCCGACGGCGCTGTCGCTGCTACTGCCGCAATCAAATATCTTAATGGTGGTTATTATGCAACGCATTAAAGACGTAATAAAAGTTTCGCTCGTCGGGATTATTCTAAATCTTGTTTTAGTTGGGTTCAAAGCTTTTGTCGGCCTCGTTTCCGGCTCAATTTCAATTCTCTCTGATGCCGCAAACAACCTTTCCGACTCAATTTCTTCACTTGTGACGATTATTGGTGTTATTCTCGCCGGGAAAAAGCCAGACAAAGAGCATCCCTACGGTCATGGCAAATTTGAATATGTCTCGGCTCTCATTATCGCTGTAATTATCTTCGGTACCGGCACCTCGTTGCTTGTCGAATCCGTCCGAAAAATCATCATCCCGGAAGTTGCAAATTTCGACTTGCCGATGCTTGCGATTATTTTCGCCGGTATTCTCGTAAAAATCTTCCTTGCAAAATATTTCAAAATCCGCGGCGAAAAACTAAAATCCGACTCACTCGTCGCCTCCGGCAAAGATGCACTTTTTGACGTTATTATCTCGACCGGGACGTTAATTGGCGCTCTTATCACCTATTTTTCCGGCATCACTATCGACGGTTGGATTGGTCTTGCCGTCTCTGCGCTCGTGATAAAATCTGCTGTTGAAATTGCTGGCGATGCCATTAACAATATCGTCGGCACCCGCACCGATTCGAACTTTTCGGCCGAAATTAAAAAAGCGGTCTCGAAAGATAAAACCGTTCTCGGTGTCTATGATTTGACTCTTCACCACTACGGCCCGGAAAAAGTCATCGGTTCGGTCCATATCGAAGTCAATGACGATTTAACTGCGCGCGAAATCCATTTACTAACGCGAAAAATTTCCGAAGAAATCTATAAAAAATACGGCGTAATTTTGACAATTGGGATTTATGCTACGAACACAGAAAAAACCGAATATGCCGAAATCAAACAGGAAATTAAAAACTTAATTAAGAATTATCCGACAATTCTCCAGATGCACGGATTTTATGTTGATTCTGATAAAATGCTAATCAATTTTGACCTCGTGTTTGATTTTAATGAAAAAGAAAATTCAAAAATCATCTCTAGTATCTCCAAAAATCTCGAAGAAAAATATCCAAAATATCGCGTCCAAATCGTTGAAGATAAAGATTTCTCGGATTAGAAAAAACCACCTCGTTTGAGGTGGTTTTCTTGTAGCTACTGGAAGAATAATGTGAGCTCGCCTGCTGAATTTGCCGGCTCGTGCCACTCATGCCACTTCTTAAGCTCCGGCAGCTCGCATTTCTCAAATAGTTCGTCAACAAACTCTCTAAGTGCATAAAGTCCAGGATACTCGTCGACTTCGCTGAAGAAAAGGTGTTCGCATTCGTCCTGCAAAGCTTCGTCTTCCTTACCCATGTTCGCCAGCGCCCGAGCAACCGCACAGTAGACGTATTCCATGTCAGAATAATCTCCACTTTCAGCGTAATAGGCGCAGGAAAAATGTCCATGCGTTGTCACGAGATACAGGAAAAGTGGAGAGTCGTAAAAATACGACATCGCACTTCTCACGCCTTCGATGTGCTCGTTTCTTGCATCTTGGGAAAGCACGGCTTCCGCCATTTTCCGACTACTCTCATTCCGTCCGAGAAAATGCTTGGTCGGCCCCTTTCCGATGTCGAATGAGATAAGCTTCTGCGGCTCGTGTTCGTCATTCTTAACTCCATAGAGCAGAAAAGTTCCACTCTTCGGAATCCGCTCGTCGTGTTCAAGCACCTTGGTGACGACCGCGATAATCACGTCGACTTCTTCCTTGAAAAGCGTGGTTTTTGGTTCCAGTTCAGTTTTTAGGTTAGCTATTTTCATTTTGACCCCCTTTCTAACCTACCTACAGGTTTAATGTGCTGTGCGCATAAAAATATGCTATATACATATATTATAGCATAAATTCGTAAAAAATCAAGGTTTTGTGTTTGCACGTGGACGCAGCATATCGCTTTCCACCTTTTCTTACTCCAATTAGAAATCGCACCACTTTTAGAAAACGTGTCACGGCTATTATTTGCGCTCCGTATCAGCGACCTGTTAAAGCTCCGCTGGGATGACGTCTACGACGAGAAAACGCTCGGGTTCAGGCGTGGCGTATCATCCACGGCGCGGCGGAGACCATCGGTCTGACCGGGAAGATCGGATGCCACTCTATGAGAAAAACATGGGGATACCATGCTTGGACGAGCCAAGCGGTATCCCCGGTGGTGATTATGGATATTTACAATCATCCGAGCTATGAGGTGACAAAACGGTATCTTGGGGTCGCGCAGGACGATATCGACAAGGCATATCTCGGCATGGAGCTTTTGTAGCTTTTACAACAAATTCAGGCTGATAACCATTTGCATTATAGAGAGGTTCCTCGGATAGCAAAACCCTTCCTCTACTTATACCGGAGAAAATGTTTATGTTCCGAGATATGTTATCTTCGCATAACCATTTCCGGTGTTAGCTGCGTTGGCAACGTGAGTGCCGGTAGAAGTAGTACAGGTGGTTTTAGTTGAGGTAGCGGTTGATGAAGTACAATCAGTTGAATACATATACATACCTTTATTTGTTAACAATGAGCTACCGATATAGCCAGAGCCTCCAGACCCACCGCCTGTACCGCCGTTACAGTCACCGCCACCGTACCATCCTCCTCCCGCTCCGCCCCAGTATCCAGATGTAGCACTGTGTAGTCCGTAGCCAAAAGCTCCACCCGATGTTTGTGTTGCAATAACATTGTTGCTCGGATAATCTGGGCATCCCGACCCCCTAAAGCCGCCGCCATCACCACCTTGCCCCCAAGCTCCGCTACCTCCACCCCCTCCTCCTGCAACAATTAATCTTGAATTTAGCGAGTTGTTATCAGTGGTAGAATAGGTTCTATTATTATGATACACTACCGCAGCATTTATCGTTCTGATGTCAGTTGATCCGCCGCCAGTTCCGCAGCCATAGGACGTGCCATCTCCACAACCTTCACCACCATTCCATCCACCAATCGAGGTGTTATTCGTCCTGTATGGGCCAGTACCTTGACCACCAACAAAAACATATAGTGTTAGTTGGCTACCTGCAACATATTCGCCATATGCATATCCTCCATATGCGGCTCGATCATAATTACTATCAGATGCACTATAGCCGTTTTTCCCTCCCTGCGCTCCCCACACCTCTAACTTATATGTTCTCCCAGCACATGCATTAAATGTCTGTACGGAACCAGTATAATCAAAGTTCTTATATGATCCAACAGAACTTAATCCATCATTACAATTACTTTGCCACTGCGCCGTCAACGTAACCGACTTGGCATTGCTTGTGTTTATGTTTGTATTTCCGGTGTAATTTGAGGAAGGGTTAAATCAACCAAAAATAACAGAGACGAATAAATATCTTATAATAACTGTTCTTATTTCTGTTAACAGAGGTAGAAAAGATGCAAAATAACGAAATAATTAAATAATATGCCAAAAATAGCAAGAAACTGTTAAAAAATGCTAATTTAAGCCGCTTATAATCAAAAACACACCAGTTCTTATTGGAAACAGAAAAAACAAAATCATTTCCCAAAAATTAAAATATTGACTTTTTGGGAAATAGAATTATAATAGCATAAAAGGAATAATATGAAAATAATTGAACGAAAGCAACTCGAAACACTTAAAAAAGTTATGGGCACTCCAGACATTAAAGTTATTACCGGTGTACGTCGAAGTGGAAAATCAATGCTTCTTAAACTCTTTGAAGAATATGTAGCTAAGGAAGTAAAGAACGCGAATATTATCTCCATAGATTTTAATAATATTGATTATGAATTTATAAATGAATATCACGCCCTCAATAGCTATATCGAAAACCGCTACAAAGAAGGTTCGAGAAATTTTGTTTTTATCGACGAGGTTCAACTCTGTAATGGCTTCGAAAAAACCATCAACAGCCTTCATACTTCAATGAAGTACGACATCTATCTTACTGGATCTAACGCCTTCCTTCTATCAAGTGATCTTGCAACACTATTCACCGGACGTACTTTTACAATTGAAGTATATCCTTTTTCATTCAAAGAATATCTTGAATACCATGAGATTAAAAACGGACGATATTCAAAATATGACGCTTTTGATAAATATCTACTTGAAGGTGGTTTTTCCGGTTCATACATTTTTGATGATTTGTCTGAAAAATATAATTACATCAAAGAAACTTACGACACGCTAATTGTGCGCGATGTTCAACAGAGAAATAAAATACAAAACACGCTCGTGCTTGAAAAGGTAAGTGACTTTTTGATCAACAATATATCGAATAGCACAACCGGACGAAGCGTTACAAATACTTTAAATAATGAAGCACTTTCGACAAATCACAAAACCGTAGGGCAATACATCAATTATCTTTGCAATGCATTCGCATTTTATAAAGTCAACCGTTACGACATCAAAGGCAAAGATTATTTGCGTTCGCAAGGTAAATATTATCTTTGTGATACGGCGATTAAATACGCAAAACAAGGACTTCGTAATATCGATTATGGGCGCGTTTATGAGAATATCGTTGCGATTGAATTAATGCGTAGAGGCTATGAAATTTATGTTGGAACAATAGGAAATAAAGAGGTTGATTTTATTGCACAAAAACGCGATGAAAAAATCTATATCCAAGTGTCGTACAACATCAGAGATGAGAAAACATTCGAGCGTGAAGTTTCATCTTTGCTTGCGATAAAAGATGCATATCCAAAAATCTTAATTGCAAATACTATGCAGCCAGAACAAAACTACGAAGGCATTCACATTGTCGATATCGCAAATTGGCTTTCCGAAGAATAGCTTTTGTTTTTGAATAATACTTATGGTAGAATAAAAGTAGCTAAAGAGGAGCATAGTATACCAAAAAAGAATCAAAAATCAATCGTTAAGGCAATCGGTTTAACGCTAATACCATTAGCAATCGGTGGAGTTTCCGCATTGCTGACTAATGGTGCGATGAGTGATTTTAGTGAGATGAAGCAACCACCACTTTCCCCTCCGGGATGGCTTTTCCCAGTGGCATGGTCTGTTTTATATTTGCTAATGGGGTTTGCAAGTTATTTAATTTACAACTCAAGTGCAAAATCTGCTCAGAAAAAGACATGGATAAGTGTTTATTTTATACAACTCTTCTTTAATTTTTGCTGGTCTCCAGTATTTTTTAACTTTAAGTGGTATTGGTTCGCACTTGGGTGGTTGATTGTAATGTGGGCAATGATCATCTTCTTGATTGCTCGTGCTTCTAAAATCGATAGGCGCGCAATGTGGTTGCTTGTTCCGTATGTACTTTGGTGTACTTTTGCAGCATACCTAAACGCCGGGATCGCAATTTTGAATTAGCCATAAAAACTCCGAGAGTTAACCTCGGAGTTTTTTTGTGGGCTATTTTTATGCAAGCTTATTGGCTTTGAATTTTTATTATATTAGCGGTTATGCTTTTGTGTTTAGATGTTATTTTGCAATAACTTCAAGAGTTAGAAGCGCTTGCGGAATAAGAATAGCTTTCGGAAGATGAAACCCTTCCTCAAATTACACCGGAAATACAAACATAAACACAAGCAATGCTAATTCGGTTACGTTGACGGCACAGTGGCAATCTGTTTTGCCATCATTCTACACAATCACTTATATGCAGGATATGACAAGCGCAGTCTGCAAC